>DVJZ01000017.1 GCA_018716385.1 Candidatus Enterenecus merdae | reverse complement strand
GGCGTGGGCAAGACCGCCATCGCCGAGGGGCTTGCCCTGCGCATTTTTGAGGGCAGCGTACCCTACAAGCTGGTGGATAAGGAGGTCTATCTGCTGGACCTGACCGCCCTGGTGGCTGGCACCCAGTTCCGGGGCCAGTTTGAGTCCCGGATGAAGGGCCTGATCGACGAAGTCAAAAAGCTGGGCAACATCATCCTGGTCATCGACGAGGTCCACTCCATCGTGGGCGCGGGGGACGCGGAGGGATCCATGAACGCGGCCAACATCCTCAAACCTGCCCTGAGCCGTGGGGAGATCCAGGTCATCGGGGCCACCACCCTGGCCGAGTACCGCAAGTACATTGAGAAGGACTCCGCCTTGGAGCGGCGCTTCCAGCCCGTGCTGGTGGAGGAGCCCTCCATCGACGACACCGTGGAGATTCTCAAGGGCATCGCCCCCTATTACGAGGCCTTCCACAAGGTGAGCATCAGTCCCGATCTGTGCCGGCTGGCCGCCACCATGAGCGAGCGGTATATCACCGACCGCTATCTCCCCGACAAGGCCATTGACCTCATCGACGAGGCCGCCTCCGACGTCAACCTGCACAACAAAGATCTGGCCCGCCTGGCCCAGATCGAGCGGGAGCTGGCCGACTACGGCAAGGAGATGGAACTGGTGCTGGCCTCCACCAGCGGGCAGGGCGACCCCCGCATCCAGGAGTTCCAGCGCCAGGAGCAGCGCCTCCAGCGCCAGCGGGACACCCTGGAGATGGCCGTCAGCCGGGACGACGTGGAGGCTCCCAACCGGGAGGATCCCGCCTTCCAGGAGCGCCAGTCCGGCCGCCGCCGCCAGATCGGCGAGCTGCAGCGCCAGCTCTCCCAAGTGGCCGCCCAACGCCAAGCCGTGCAGAACGAGAACAATGAGCGGGCTTACCAGCGCCTGGCCGAGCTCAAGAGCCGCCAGGCCAAGCTCCAGGGGGAGAAGGAAGCCATCGAGGCCAAGGGCAATCCCCCCCTCACCGCCGCCCATCTGGCCCGGGTCATCGAGCTGTGGACCAAGATTCCCGCCAGCCAGATCCAGGAGCAGGAGTTCGAGCGGCTGGCCAAGCTGGAGGATCGCCTCAAGACCCACATCGTGGGCCAGGACGATGCGGTGCGCGCCGTGGCCGCCGCCATCCGCCGAGGGCGGGTGGGCATCTCGGCCAAGCACAAGCCGGTGAGCTTTATCTTCGTGGGCTCCCCCGGCGTGGGCAAGACCGAGCTGGTCAAGCAGCTGGCCGCCGACCTGTTCTCCTCCCCCGAGTCTCTGATCCGGCTGGATATGTCCGAGTTCATGGAGAAGCACTCGGTCTCCCGCATCATCGGCTCGCCCCCCGGCTACGTGGGCTATGACGACGCGGGGCAGCTCACCGAGAAGATCCGGCGCAAGCCCTACTGCGTCATCCTCTTCGATGAGATCGAGAAGGCCCACCCTGACGTGCTCAACGTCCTGCTCCAGATCCTGGACGACGGCCACATCTCCGACGCCCACGGCAAGGTGGTCAACTTTGAGAACACCGTCATCGTCATGACCTCCAACGCCGGCAGCGAGATCAAGGGCGGCTCTTTGGGCTTTGACCGCTCCCCCGTCCAGCTGGGTAAGGACAAGGCCATGAAGGGCCTGCAGTCCTTCCTGCGCCCGGAGTTCCTTAACCGGGTGGACGAGATCGTCTACTTCAACCAGCTGTCCCAGGACAACTTCAAGGCCATCGCCCGCATCATGCTCTCCGAGCTGGAAGGGGTGCTGCGGGACAAGAATATCACCTTCCAGTACGACCAGAGCCTGCTGGACTACCTGGTGGCCAAGTCCTACTCCTCCGCCTACGGCGCCCGCAACCTGCGCCGGCAGATCCAGCGGGACCTGGAGGACCCCATCGCCACCCTGCTCATCGAGCGGTACGCCGACCCCGTCCGCTCCATCCAGGTCAAGGCCGAGGGGGATCAGCTGAGCATCCTGGCCGACCCCATGGTGGCCGCCTTCGCCCCCGTGCGCTGACCCCAGCCCATCGGGTGGGAACAACCGTTTTGCAAGGCCCATGCGGCGCACGCCGCATGGGCCTTGCCCTCTTCCCTGCCCCCTGCAAGTAAGGGGGCGTTTTTTGGGGGATCCGGCAGTTGCAAACGCTCCGGTTTCGTGCTATGCTGCCCCTGACAATCCCTTCTTTCCCTGCGCCGGGATGGGTGGGCAGCCATTCGTCATTTTTGTCTTGTCAAACAGGAAAAAATTGTGTAGAATACCCGGTAGCATCAATTCCCTGATCTCACCAATGAAAAAGGAGATGGAGTCCCCCATGACAGAAAATCTGTTCTGGCTGGGCCTGGCAGGGGCCATCCTGGCCATCCTGTTCGCCCTGTTGCAAAGCCGCAAAGTCCTGTCCTTTTCCGAGGGCAACGACACGATGAAAAAGATCGCCGCCGCCATCCGGCAGGGTGCGCGGGCCTATCTGCGCCATCAGTATCTCACTGTGCTCAAGGTCTTTCTGGTGGTGTTCGTGCTGCTGTTGGCCCTGGCCTTCTTCGGCCAGCTGGACAACTGGTTCATTCCCTTCGCCTTCCTCACTGGGGGCATCTACTCCGCCATCGCCGGCTTTGTGGGCATGAGCATTGCCACCTCCGCCAACGCCCGCACTGCCCAGGCCGCGTCGGAGAGCCTCAACAAGGGGCTGAACGTGGCCTTTTCCTCCGGGGCGGTCATGGGCTTCACGGTGGTGGGCCTGGGCCTTCTGGATATCTCGGTGTGGTTCCACATCCTGAAGTACCTGGCCGGGTTTGACGCCGCCCAGATCGCCCAGACCATGGTCATGTTCGGCATGGGCGCCTCCTTCATGGCCCTGTTCGCCCGGGTGGGCGGCGGCATCTTCACCAAGGCCGCCGACGTGGGCGCCGACCTGGTGGGCAAGGTGGAGGCAGGCATCCCTGAGGACGACCCCCGCAACCCCGCCACCATCGCCGACAACGTGGGCGACAACGTGGGGGATGTGGCGGGCATGGGGGCCGACCTGTACGAGTCCTATGTGGGCTCCATCCTGGCCACCTTCGCCCTGGGCGTGGCCGCCTACGCCGGCCAGGATCGCGCCTGGAACGCCATGCTGCTTCCCATTCTGCTGGCGGCGGTGGGCATCGTGTGCTCCATCGTGGGCTCCTTCCTCATCCGTACCAAGGAAGGCGCCTCCCAGCGGGAGCTGCTTGGCACCCTGCGCCGGGGCACCTATACCGCCGCGGTGGTGGCTGCCGTCATCGCCGCCCCGCTGACCTACTGGCTGCTGGGCAACTGGGGGGTGTATATCGCCATCCTGTGCGGGCTGATCGGCGGGTGTGCCATCGGCTACTTCACCGAGTACTACACCTCCGACACCTATAAGCCCACCCAGAAGCTGGCCAACGCCACCGAAACAGGGGCGGCCACCACCATCATCGGCGGGCTGTCCCTGGGCATGCTGTCCACCATCGCCCCCATCCTCATCGTGGGTGTGGCGGTCATCGTGGCCTTCCTGGCCGCCGGCGGCACCCTGGCCACCGGCTCGGCCGAGTACTCCCTCAACTTCTCCCAGGGGCTGTACGGCATCGGCATCGCCGCGGTGGGGATGCTCTCCACCCTGGGCATCACCCTGGCCACCGACGCCTATGGCCCCGTGGCCGACAACGCCGGCGGCATCGCCGAGATGTCCGGTTTAGGAGAGGAGGTGCGCGAGCGCACCGACGCGCTGGACTCCCTGGGCAACACCACCGCCGCCACCGGTAAGGGCTTCGCCATCGGCTCGGCCGCCCTCACCGCCCTGGCCCTGCTGGTGTCCTACGTGGACATCGTGGCCACCAAGGTGGATTTCGTGCCCGACCTGTCCATCACCAACCCCGCCGTGCTGGTGGGGCTGTTCGTGGGGGCGATGCTCACCTTCGTGTTTGGCGCGCTGACTATGAGTGCGGTGCAGCGGGCCGCCCAGTCCATCGTCATGGAGGTACGCCGCCAGTTCCGGGAGATCACCGGCATCATGGAGGGCACCGCCGACCCGGACTACGCCAGCTGCGTCACCCTGTGCACCAAGGGCGCCCTGCGGGAGATGGTGGTCCCCTCCCTGCTGGCCATCATCGTCCCCATCGCCACCGGCCTGATCCTGGGCGTGGAGGGGGTTGTGGGCCTGCTGGGCGGCGTGTCGATCACCGGTTTTGCCATGGCCGTGTTCATGTCCAACGCCGGCGGCGCCTGG
>DVJZ01000016.1 GCA_018716385.1 Candidatus Enterenecus merdae | reverse complement strand
GGGGCTGTCTGGGATGATCGACCCGGTGGCCCTGGCGGTGCTGGCCAACCCTGTCCGGCCCGAGGCGCCGGACACCTTCCGCTACTTCGCCCAGCAGGGGGTGCGCATCAAGGTCATCTCGGGGGACAACCCGGAGACGGTATCCCAAGTGGCTCGGCAGGCAGGCATCCAGGGGGCGGAGCGCTTTGTGGACGCGGCCGAGCTGCGCCAGCCGGAGGACTATGCCCAGGCGGTGCGGGAGTACACGGTGTTCGGCCGGGTCACCCCGGACCAGAAGCGCAAGCTGGTGCAGGCCCTGCAACAGGCGGGGCACACCGTGGCCATGACGGGGGACGGGGTCAACGACGTGCTGGCCCTGAAGGACGCCGACTGTGGCATTGCCATGGCTTCCGGATCGGAGGCGGCCTGCCAAGTGGCCCAGCTGGTGCTGCTCAGCTCCAACTTTGCCAGCCTGCCCTATGTGGTGGAGGAGGGGCGGCGGGTGATCAATAATATCCAGCGTTCAGCGGCGCTGTACCTGGTGAAGAACATCCTGTCCTTTTTCCTGTCGCTCATCACGCTGTTTGCCGGTTTTCCCTATCCCTTCCTGCCCATCCAGATCACCATGATCAGCGCGGTGACCATTGGCGTGCCCTCCTTTGTGCTGGCCCTGGAGCCCAACCATGAGATGGTGCGGGGCCGATTTATGCAAAACGTGCTGCGACGGGCCCTGCCAGGGGGGTTGACCAATATCGTGCTCATTGTGGGCATCGAGCTGTTCACCATGGCCTTCACCTTCGAGCGGGCCACGTTGTCCACCTTGGCCACCGTCATCATGGGGGAGGTGGGGCTGCTGGTGCTGTACTATATCTCCCGGCCCATGGACTGGAAACGCTGGCTGTTGCTGGGCTCTATGGTGGCGGCCTTCGTGGTGGCGGTGCTGGGCTTCGGCCCCCTGTTTGAGATCACGCCGCTGGACTTCCAGTCTGGGCTGGTCATCGTGGTGTTCCTGATGCTCACCCCCTCGGTGATCTGGGGATTTGAGCGTCTGTTTGAGCTGGGCGCCAGCGCCTTAGGGCTGTGGGCGGGCCGCCGGGCGGGCTGGCGGGCGCGCAAGCGTCGGCTTCAGGAGGAGGACTGACCGGCCCCGACGGAGGATGTCCCGCCGGGGCCGTCTTCCGTTTCAGGGGATGCTTCTGGGAAAGGCCGGAAAGGTGATTGCTTTTTCCCCGCTGATGGGGTAGAATGGGAGCAGAGAAACGGAGAAAAGGGAGTGTTTGTCCGCATGGAATATCAACGGGTCCTGCTCAAACAGAGTGTCAAGCAGGCCATGGGCCAGACCAGGCCCCGCCCGGCCTGGATCACCCTGTTATACCTGGTGGTGCTGTTCGCCGGAATCTACCTGTTCCAACGACTGCTCGCCCCCCTGGACTGGTGGGGCACCCTCAGCGGGTATTTCTTTGCCCTGATGTGGAACTATGACCTGACGGCGGCGGAGGCCTTGGAGCGGCTGGGGGAATGGATCGTGGGCAACGGGCCCCAGATGATCGTGGCCATCGTCCTGGGCAGCCTGGTGATCTCCCTCGTGACCTATCTGTGGAGGAGCCTGATGGGGGTGGGCTACCAGGGCTATTGCCTGGCCATGGTGCGGGGACAGAACCCGGGGCCGGGGACGATCTTTTGCGCCTTTCCCAGGATCGGCAGGGTACTGCTCACCCGTATCCTGACGGCGATCTTCCTGATCCTGTGGACCTTGCTGTTTACCGTGGGCTTAGCTGTAGTGTATCTGCTGGCCGGTCTGCTGATCCAGGGACTGGACGTGGTAGGGGCGGCGCTTGGGCTTCTGCTGATCCTGGCTGGGCTGGTGGGCTACCTGGTGGGGCTGGTGTGGGCCAGCCTGCGGTATGCCCTGGCCGACTATGTACTGCTGGATCAGGGAGTCTACGGGCTGACGGCCATCCGGCGCAGCAAGGAGCTGATGCAGGGCAACGTGGGCCGGCTGTTCGTGCTGCTGCTGTCCTTCATCGGCTGGTACCTGCTGATGATTGCCGCAGCCCTGATCATTGCACTGGTGGCGGGATGGATCCTGGTGGCTCAAGCAGCCATGCTGATCCAGACCGGAGGGAACGGCGTGTTCACCATCGCTGCCATGTCCATGACCCTCCTGCTGGCCTTTGGAGTGATCCTCTTGGTGGAGGGGATCATCAGCCTGTGGCTCCTGCCCTACCTCACCGGCAGTGTGGCCAAGTTCTATGACTTCTGGAAGGGGGACCGCCCTGATCCCCAGGGAGACTGGAGCGTTGGCGGAGGCAGCGGGACGGCTAAGGCGTCTAGGGAGGACTTCCCCTATGCTTGGCTGAGCGGACAGCAGTCCGGCCAGCCGTGGATGCCCCCAGCGCCACCGGAGCCTCCTGAACCCCCTACACCGCCCACTCCTCCCACGCCGCCCACCCCTCCAGCGCCACCGGAACCTGCTGTTCCTGAGCAGGAGCAGCAGGGCCGGAAGGAGCCACCGGCCAACCGCAGCGGCCCTAACTATCCCAAATACTGACAGCCCGCCGTCACAGCGCGAGGCCCTTGAAAGGAGCGAATGCCTGTGGGCAAGATCGCCATGAAAACCCCGTTGGTAGAGATGGATGGGGACGAGATGACCCGGATCCTCTGGCAGCAGATCAAGCAGGAGCTGCTGGAGCCGTACATCGAGCTGAACACGCAGTACTACGACCTGGGCCTGCCCAACCGGGAGGCCACCGGCGACCAGGTGACCGTGGACGCGGCCCAGGCCACCCAGCGGTATGGTGTGGCGGTAAAGTGCGCCACCATCACCCCCAACGCCCAGCGGATGGAGGAGTACAAGCTGTCCCAGATGTGGAAGTCGCCCAACGCCACCATCCGGGCCATCTTGGACGGCACGGTGTTCCGCGCCCCTATCATGGTCCGGGGTATCTCCCCGGTGGTGCGCAACTGGCAGCAGCCCATCACCATCGCCCGCCACGCTTTCGGGGACGTGTACAAGGCTGCGGAGTACCGGGTGCCCGGCCCTGGCAAGGCGGAGCTGGTGTTCACCGGGGAGGATGGGACAGAGCACCGGCAGACCATCCAGGAGTTCCAGGGTCCAGGCGTGCTCCAGGGTCAGTTCAACTTGGACCGGTCCATCGCCTCCTTCGCCCGCTCCTGCTTCCAGTATGCCCTGGACACCAACCAGGAGCTGTGGTTTGCCACCAAGGACACCATCTCCAAGCAGTATGACCACACCTTTAAGGACCTCTTCGCGGAGATCTTTGAAGGGGAGTACCGGGCCAAGTTCCAGGAGAAGGGCATCACCTATTTCTATACCCTCATCGACGACGCGGTGGCCCGGGTGATCCGCTCCAAGGGGGGCTTTATCTGGGCATGCAAGAACTACGACGGCGACGTGATGAGCGATATGGTGTCTACCGCGTTCGGCTCGCTGGCGATGATGACCTCGGTACTGGTTTCGCCGGATGGAAAGTATGAGTACGAGGCGGCCCACGGTACCGTCACCCAGCACTACTACCGGCACCTAAAGGGGGAAGCCGTATCCACCAATCCCATGGCCACCCTGTTTGCCTGGACGGGGGCGCTGGCCAAGCGGGGGGAGCTGGACGGCATTGGGGCGCTGACCGACTTTGCCCGGGGGCTGGAGCGGGCGGCCATCGACACCATTGAATCGGGGGTTATGACCGGCGACCTGGCCGGCCTATGGGAGGGGGAAGCTCCCGCCCAAAAGGTCACGGGGTTGGAGTTCCTCCAGGCTATCCGGGCCCGGCTGTGAGGGGGCTGCTAAGGAGCTTTGGCACGGGGTGCTGACCCGGATCCACCTAAAGCTGAACAGCTGCGATGCTGTTCTGTCCTTCCCATAAAAAACAGCGTTCCGCACAGAGCGGAACGCTGCTTTTCGTTTAGATGGAAGAAGGCTTACTTCAGCTCCACCTTGGCGCCGGACTCCTCCAGCTTCTTCTTCATCTCCTCGGCCTCGTCCTTGGAGACGCCCTCCTTCAAGGGCTTGGGCGCGCCTTCCACCAGAGCCTTGGCCTCGGCCAGGCCCAGGCCGGTGATCTCACGCACGGCCTTGATGACCTTGATCTTGGCTGCGGCGTCAAAGCTGGCCAGCACCACGTCGAACTCGCTCTTCTCCTCAGCGGGCGCGGCGGCGGCACCACCGGCGGCGGGCGCGGCCATGGCGGCGGCAGACACGCCGAACTCCTCCTCCAGCGCCTTGACCAGGTCGTTCAGCTCCAGAACAGTCAGGCCCTTGACTTCCTCGATCAGCGCGGTGATCTTCTCACTTGCCATGATACAATACCTCCTATGAATGGATCAATCGTCGTTTCTGTCTCTGTCTTGGGCCGCCCAAAGGACGGCAGGAATCACTCGGCGGGGGTCTCCTCTGCAGGGGCTTCCTGAGCGGGCGCCTCGTCAGCCGGGGCGGTTTCCGCAGGGGCTTCAGCGGCGGGGGCCTCCTCCTGAGCGGGGGCAGTCTCCTCCGCGGGTGCCTCGGCGGCGGGAGCCTCTTCGGCAGCTTCCTGGGTGGGGGCAGCCTGCTCGGCAGCGGCAGCGGGGCCGCCCTTCTCCGCGATGGCCTTCAGGACGATGGCCAGGCTGGTGAGGGGGGCCAGCATCATGCCGAGCATCTGGCCCAGCAGCACCTCCTTGGAGGGCAGCTCGGCCAGGGCAGCCACATCTTCCAGAGGAATGACCTTGCCATCCATAAAGCCGGCCTTGATGTGGAACCGGTCGCCCATCTGCTTGGCATACTTTTGGAGGATGCGCATGGGGGCGATGGGGTCGTCCTTGGAGATGGCCAGAGAGGTGGTGCCGCTGAGCACGTCGCCCAGTTCCTGCATCCCCGCGCCGTCGATGGCAAAGCGGACCAGGGTGTTCTTCACCACGGAATACTCCACGCCGTTGGCGCGCAGTTCCTGACGCAGAGCGGTGTCCTCCGCCACGGTGATGCCCTTGTAGTCCACCAGCACGCCGGAGGAAGCCTCCTTGAGCGTCTGGACCAGCTGCGCCACGATGGCCTTCTTCTCCTCGAGCACTTTTGCGTTAGGCATTGCTTGATTTCACCTCCGGGGAATTGAGATCGCGGCGTATCCCATAAAAAACGAAACGGCGCCGCTTCCGTGCAAAGACGAAAACAGCGCAACGCGACTTCCGGTTTGGCTGCATTCTCGGCAGGATGCTTATGGCGCAAGGCCCCCTGCTGTCTTTGAACACGGGTATAATTATACCGGGTTGGGAGGGGCTTGTCAAGCAAAATCCTCCCAACCCGGTCATTTTTTGTGGTGCAGAGGTGGACGATGGTGGCTACCACACGCCCTTACACCCCTTCTTACACAAACTTGGCCGCGTTGATCTTTACGCCGGGGCCCATGGTGGAGGCGGCCACGCAGCTTTTCACATACTGGCCCTTGGCAGCCGCGGGCTTGGCCCGGACGATGGCCCCCATCAGGGCGTTGAGGTTGTCGCTGAGCTTCTCCGCGCCGAAGGACACCTTGCCAATGGGGCAATGGATGATGTTGGTCTTGTCCAGACGGTATTCCACCTTACCGGCCTTGATCTCGCTGACGGCCTGAGTCACGTTGGGGGTGACGGTACCCGCCTTGGGGGAGGGCATCAGGCCCTTGGGGCCCAGTACCTTACCAAGCCGGCCCACGGTGCCCATCATGTCAGGGGTGGCCACGACCACGTCGAAGTCGAACCAGTTCTCCTTCTGGATCCGATCCACCAGATCCATATCACCCACAAAGTCGGCTCCGGCAGCCCGGGCCTCATCAGCCTTATCTCCCTTGGCGAAGACCAGCACCCGGGCGGTCTTACCTGTGCCATGGGGGAGGACGATGGCCCCGCGCACCTGCTGGTCGGCATGGCGGGAATCCACACCCAGTTTGACGTGCAGTTCCACCGTCTCGTCAAACTTGGCTGTGGCGGTCTTGACCACCAGATCCATGGCCTCGGTTACGTCATACTGCGCGGCCCGGTCAATGAGCTTCGCGCTGTCTACATACTTTTTTCCTTTGGTCGCCATTGCTGCTTCCTCCTTCCCTTACTCTTCCACCTGGACGCCCATGGAGCGGGCGGTGCCGGCGACCATACGCATGGCGGCCTCCAGGCTGCCGGCGTTCAGGTCGGGCATCTTGGTCTCGGCGATCTTTTGCAGGTCGGCCTTGGACAGGGTGGCCACCTTGGTCTTGTTTGGCACGCCGGAGCCGGACTCGATGCCGCAGGCCTTCTTGATGAGCACGGCGGCGGGCGGAGTCTTGGTGACAAAGGTGAAGGAGCGGTCGGCGTACACGGTGATGACCACGGGGATGATCAGCCCCATGTCCTTCTTGGTGCGCTCGTTAAACTCCTTGGTGAAGGCGGCAATGTTGATACCGTGCTGGCCCAGGGCAGGGCCCACAGGGGGGGCGGGGGTTGCCTGGCCGGCAGGGATCTGCAGTTTTACGTATCCAGTCACTTTCTGTGCCATGTTGAAACAGCACCTCCTGATAAAATGTGGTGGTGGCGGAGCGGGCGAGCGCTCCTCCCACGGTTTGAGCGGGCCTGGCCTGATGGGGCCGGCCGGGCGCGAAGGTGGCGGGACGGCTGGGTCAGATGGGCTCCACCTGGTCCAGCTCCAGCTCCACCGGGGTCTCCCGGCCGAACATGGATACCACGACCCGGACCTTGCCCCGATCCTTGTCCAGCTCTTCCACCGTCCCGATGAAGGACTCCAGCGCGCCGTCGGTGATCTTCACGCTGTCTCCCACGTCGTAGGAGACGATCACCTCGTGCTTCTCCACCCCCAGCGCGGCGATCTCGTCCTCGGTGAGGGGGATGGCTTTGTTGGCAGCGCCCACAAAGCCGGTGACGCCCCGGATGTTGCGCACGAGATGCCAGGTGTCGTCGGTCATGACCATCTTCACCAGCACATAGCCGGGGAATACCTTGCGCTCCACGGTTTTGGGGCCGTTGTCGGTGATCTCGGTCACCGTCTCCAGCGGAATGGAGACCTCGGTGATCAGATCGTGCATATTGCGGTTCTCCACAGCCCGCTCAATGGAGGCGGCCACGGTGTTCTCATAGCCGGAGTAGGTGTGGGCCACATACCACTTCAGTTCGTCAGCCATAGCGGGCCTCTCTTAACCGAAGAGGTTGAGCAGCGCGTCAACCACCTGGCGGGCAATAAAGTCGAATACCCAGATGAACACCCCAACCAGCAGCACGCACAGCACCACGGTGCCCACGTTGCGTATGGTCTCCTTCCCGGTGGGCCAGGTGACCTTTTTCAGCTCGCCCCGCAGATCCTTGAACCAGCGGGCGACAGGGTTGGGCTTCTTGTCCTTCTTCTTGGCGGGCTTGGCCTTGCCCCGGGACGCCTTGGCGCCTGCGGGCTCGGAAGCCGAGGAATCGGCACGCTTTTCCAGTTCAGACATTCAGATTTCCCCTTCTTTCTTCGAGCGCGGGCTCATTACTTGGTTTCCACGTGCAGAGTGTGCTTTCTGCAGAAGGGACAGTACTTGTTGAGCTCCAGGCGCTCGGTGGTGTTGCGCTTGTTCTTGTTGGTGTTGTAGTTGCGCTGCTTGCAGTCTGGGCAGCGCAGCGTGATCTTCACACGGTTGCCGGCCTTGGCCATGTTCGGCACCTCCTTTTGAATTTCGACAGCCGACGAAAAAACGCCGGACCAGCCTGTGCCGGTTCCAGCGTTTCAAAAGGGCGGGACACGCCCTGAAAAAACTACGGGGGACCGGCAGCTTGCCTCCCTGCGGCCACCAAGAGGGGAAGAGGGTTTTTGCGCGCGTCCCGTAAAAGGCGCACAAAAAGAAAGCCCTGCTCACAGGTAGAACTATCCTACCACACCAGAAGGGGCTTGTCAACTGAAACTTTATTTTTTATAATGGCTATCACAACAGGAAGGGGGCGGGAGGATGCGCGTGATGGCCATTGACTACGGAGACGCCCGCACGGGGGTGGCCATCTCCGACGGGGCGGGGCTGCTGGCGGGCTTTACCACGGTGCTGCCCAGTCGGGAGGAGGCTGGGCTGCTGGAGGAGCTGGAGCGGCTGATCCGGGAGCGGGGGGTGAACGAGCTGGTGCTGGGGCTGCCCCGGAACATGGATGGAACCGAGGGCGCCCGGGGGGCGGTGAGCCGGGCCTTTGGGGATAAGCTGGCGGCGCGCACTGGGCTGGAGGTACACCTGTGGGACGAGCGGCGCACCACCATCGAGGCCCATCAAATCCTCCACACCACCGGAAAAAGGATGCGTAAGCATAAAAAAACCGTGGACGCGGTAGCGGCCACGCTGATCTTGGAGGGGTATTTGGCAAGAAAGCGGCTGGGGCGGTGACGGGGCGGCCGCGTCTACGGGGCCCCGCAAAGCGGGGCGGCGCGGGTGCGCCGTACAAGGTTTTGCGGGGCAAAACCTTGGCGCAGGGCGGATTTACTCCGCCCGAGCAGGGGGATCCAGAGGGGCCCCTGCAAAATGGGAGATTTTGTGGGGGAATGCGGCCACGCTGATCTTGGAGGGGTATCTGACTAGGAAGCGGATAGAGCGGAGCAAGGACGACGCCCCTCAGGCCTGAGGGGCGTTGTCCTTTTGCGGCTGGGAGGCATCCGGCTGGGTGGCGGCCCCCTCCAGGACGGCCAGGCGGGCCTCCAGCTTGGATATCTGCCGCTGCAGGGAGGATAGGCAGACCCAGGCGGCCCCCGCCAATCCCGCGATGACGGAGATTAGGAGCAGCTGCCCGACCCCGTAGTCGTGCTGGAAGAGCTCATTGATTGTGGGCAGAAAGATGAACACGAGGATGATGGATAGGAGGAAGATGCCCAAGAAGCCGGCAAGGGCCAGGCCGGGCAGGTTGGTTTTCGCGTTGCGCTTCATGTGGAACGCTCCTTTCTCTATCTCTCTATGAAGATTCCCAGCGGGGCTCTTTTTCCAGGGGATCACAGGGCAGAGGCAGTGTGCAAGCAATGTGGCTCAGCCCCAGTCCTTGCACACGTCCACCCAGCCGGCGGCTTGGGCGGCCCGCTCCAGTTCCTCCAGGGAGAGCTCTACCGCCGAGTTGGCGGTGCCGGCGGCGGGGTAGACGGTGTCAAACCGGCGAAGGCTCTGATCCAGGTAGACGGGCACGCCCTCGTTCACCCCAAAGGGGCATACCCCGCCCACCCCGTGGCCGATGAGGGGTTCCACCTGCTCGGAGGGGATCATCTTGGCCTTGGTGTGGAAGCGGGCTTTATACTTGGCGTTGTCCACCCGGGCGTCCCCGGCGGCCAGGATGAGCACAGGGCCCTCCGGCAGCAGGAAGGACAGAGTCTTGGCAATGTGGGCGGGGGGACAGCCCACCGCCTGGGCGGCCAGCTCCACCGTGGCGCTGGAGACGTCAAACAGCCGGATCCGGCCGTCCAGCCCGAACTGGGCCAGGTGGGCCGTGGCGTGATCCAGGGACATGGTAAACACACTCCTTCTCCCCCGGGGGATGTTGGTTCTATTTGGGATTGTACCAGCTCTGTCAAAGATTTTCAAGGGCTGGGATAGGGGATATGACCTTTGGGGAACAAACAACCCCCCAGCTCCGGTCAGGGAGCTGGGGGGGCGCCGTCCCAGCCCGCCAGGCAGTAGGGACCGGGAGGCAGGTCTGGACAGCAGAGTGGGGCGGGAGGGCTTACTGGGCGCCCAAGGCCGCCATAGTGATATAGTTGTAGGGCTGGTTGAAGTGGGGCAGGAAGAAGATGTCCAGCAGCTTCAGCTTGTCGATGGTCACGCCCTCCTCAATGGCTAGGGAGAACATGTGGATGCCCATGGAGATATCCTGGTAGGAGGCGATCTGCGCGCCCACAATGCGCCGGGAGCTCTTCTCGTAGACGATGCGCACCTTCACCGACTGGTTTTCCTCCTGGATGAAGGCGGGCTTTTGCAGGTCCTGGTAGTCGGTGTACTGCACCTCGATGCCGGCGGCCTGGGCGGCCCGCAGGTTCAGGCCGGTGGAGACCATGTTGTAGCCGTAGATGCTGATCCCGTTGGAGCCCTGCACGCCGATGGACTCCAGCTTGGTGCCGCAGGCGTTGTGGGCTGCCACGATGCCGCTGCGCACCGCGTTGGTGGCCAGGGCGATATAGGCGGTGTCCTTCAGGGCGTTGCTGTACACGGTGGCGCAGTCGCCGATGGCGTACACATCGGGGACGCTGGTCTCCTGGCGCAGGTTGACCAGGATGGAGCGGTTGGTGTGGAGCTTCAGGACATCCTTGGCCAGGGCGCTGTTGGGCACAAAGCCGATGGCCAGGATGACCAGCTCCGCGGCGTACTCGCCCTTGTCGGTCTGGATGCTGGAAACCTTGTTCCCCTCTCCCTTGAGGGCCTGGACGGCCTCGCTGTAATGCAGCTCGATGCCGTGCTCGCCCAGGATCCGGTCCATGTCATGGGTGAACCAGGGGTCGTAGTAGCCGGACAGGGAGGTGTCCTGCATCTCAAAGAGCATGGCGTTCTTCCCGCGCCGGCGCACCGCCTCGGCGATCTCCACGCCGATGTAGCCCGCGCCCACCACGGCCACGTTCTTGATGTTGGGGTCGTCCAGGGCCCGGTTGATGCGCTGCCCGTCCTGGAAGAGCTTGACTACCTCCACATTCTCCCGCTCGATCCCGGAGATCTTGGGGACGATGGGCAGCGAGCCGGTGGCCAGGATCAGCTTGTCATAGGACTCGGTGATCATGTTGCCGTCCTTCCCCCTGGCGTGGACCTTCTTGCCGTCGTAGTCGATGTCGACGACCTCAGACTCCATGTATACCTTGGCGTGCTTCTGCTCAAAGACATCCTGGGAGCAGTAGAACAGCCCATCCGTCCCGTCGATCTGACGGCCGACCCACAGCGCGGTACCGCAGCCCAAGTAGCTGATGTTGGAATTGCGATCAAAGATAACCAGCTCATGCTCTGGATAGTTGTCCAGAATCGTGTTTGCTGCAGCGGTGCCGGCGTGGTTGGCGCCAATCAGTACAATTTTACTCATAGACTTGTTTTTTCTCCTTTCCGATTCTCGTCAGTAAACGAGGGACAGAACGGTATCCTGAAAGAACAGCGCGATTCTGCCGTTAGAATTTTACAACCTATGATTTGTAAATACAAGACTTTTTTATCCAAACCTTGAAATTGATCCCATTCGAACCGCTGTCATCCGGTTTCACTGATGGGTGTGCCGAATGGTTAGCTATAACTAACTTCTGCATTATAATCTAACCTGGCTAAGAAGTCAACCCCTTTCCAGGGAAAAGGTCCCTCCGCCTGGAACGGTAGGAAGGAGGATGAAGGCAGGGGCGAGTTTGAGGGCAAGACAATCCCCTGCCCAGGGCAGGGGAGATGGGGAATCAGAGGAGATTGGGGAATGGGAGTTGGTCAGCCGCCCAGAGCGGCCTCCTGGGCCTCAATGGCCCGGAAGCGGGGCATGATGCCGATCTTGTCCGGCGTGTGGACGGGCAGCTGGTAGATGTCGTGGCCGGGGAACTGGTTGCCCTCCACCAGGCAGGGACCTTCGGGCGTAAAGCACACGTCCCACCCCACATAGCCCACCTGGGGCACCACTTGGGCGGCCTGCTCCACCAGGGCCCTGGCCCGGTCCCAGTCGGGGAAGCGGAAGCCCTGGATGGGGGAGCCGGTGGCGGGGTGGTTCTGGTATAGGTTCTTCTGCTTGTCCAGCGCCCGGTCGGTGACGGTGCCCGTCTCCGGATCCATAGGCGCCACCATGCCTCCGCTGTTGAAGTTGTCCACGAACTTGCCGTTGCCGATGCGGAACATGGCTGTGACCAGGTACACCCGGCCACTTTGGCCCCGGATGGTCACCATGCGCACGGTGTTGATGGAGCCAGGATAGATGGCGGCCACCGCGGGGTGTTGGTGCAGCAGCTGTTCCAGCTCCAGCAGCGGGGCGCGCTGAACCAGGCGGTCATACAGGACGTCCAGGCTGGGGAAGTCGGCAGTGTGTAGCTTCTCAATGCCCCAGCCGCAGCTGCCCCGGGCTGGTTTGGCCAGAAAGACGTCGTGACGGGCCAGAAAATCCAGCACCTGCTGCCGGTTGTCTCCGGTGACGGGCACCCACTCCCGGTGGAGGAAGGGGGCGAAGCGGGTGTTGAAGCGGATCTTGTCCCCCAGCTCGTCCATGTGGGCGCTGGAGTTGTACCGGGCTACCAAGGCGTTGTTGCGCCCCCGGGTGAGGTAGGTGTCCCGCTGCTGGTCGGTGAGGTTGTACATCTCAAACAGGTCGTAGTCCATATAACCCGCACCATACTTCACCGCGCAGTCCTTCATGTCCCGGAGAATGGACAGCCGGGAGCGGCCGGTTTTGCGGTGGATGGCGCGCACCTTGCCCAACATGGCCCGGTAGTCCATCCGCAGCGCCCGCTGGAACAGGTAGTTCAGCTTTCCCATGCCTTTGCCTCCTGTGTGCCCCGGAGGGGGAAGTCCCCTCTGTTATAGCACAGTTTGCCCCAAAAGGCAATGCCGGGCTGCCTCCTGGCTTGACAGCATAGGGGAAAGATTGTATACTAAATAAAAAAATTAGTTTACAATTAGGGGGGAAGAGGATGGCCCAAGGGGAGAGACAGGGGCAGAGAGTCCATTTCATTGCGGTGTGCGGGGTGATGGCGGCGGCGCTGTGCGCCCTGGGGCCGCTGGCGGTGCCGGTGGGGCCGGTACCGGTGACACTGGCCACCCTGGTGGTTTACCTGGCCGGTTTCCTGCTGGGGTGGAAGGGGGGGGCAGCCAGCTGCCTGGCCTATCTGCTGGTGGGGCTGGCGGGGCTGCCGGTGTTCTCCGGTTATGGGGCGGGGGGTGGTGTGCTGCTGGGGCCCACGGGGGGATACCTGGTGGGCTATCTGCCCATGGCTGCCCTCACGGGCTGGGCGGCGCAGCGCACGGGACGGCGGGTGTTCTGGCTGCTGGCCATGCTGGGGGGCACCGCGGTGTGTTACGCCCTGGGCACCGCCTGGTTCTGCTGGCAGGGAGGCTATACGCTGGGGGTGGCCCTGGGAGTGTGCGTGACCCCGTTCCTCCCCTTTGACCTGGTCAAGATGGCGGCAGTGCTGGCCCTGGGGCCTATTCTGCGCCGGCGGCTGGGGGCGGTGGGACTGCTGGGATAGGGCGATCAACAAGCCCCGCTCCCCGGAGGGATCCGGGGGGCGGGGCTTTGCCGTGGATGTGGCTCAACGCCCGTCCAGGGGGATATAGTCGGTGTGGGTGCCCACATACTTGTAGGCGGGGCGGATGATCTTGCCCATGTTGATCAGCTCCTCCAGGCGGTGGGCGCTCCAGCCGGCGATGCGAGCCATGGCGAAGATGGGGGTGTACAGCTCCAGGGGCAGGTCCAGCATATGGTAGACAAAGCCGGAGTAGAAGTCCACATTGGCGGACACCCCCTTGTACATCTTCCGCTCCCCGGCGATGACCTCGGGCCCCAGCCGCTCCACCATGGAGTACAGGGCATACTCCTCGTTGCGCCCCTTTTCCTGGGAGAGCTTCTCCACGAAGGCCCGCAACAGGTTGGCCCGGGGGTCAGACAGGGAGTAGATGGCGTGGCCCATGCCGTAGATGAGTCCCGCCCGGTCGAAGGCCCGCTTGTCCAGCAGGTCCTTCAGGTAGCGTCGCACCTCGTCCTCGTCCTTCCAGTCCCGAACGGTGCGCTTCATGTCCTCAAACATCTGGATGACCTTGATGTTGGCCCCCCCGTGGCGAGGGCCCTTGAGGGAGGCCAGGGCGGCGGCCATGCAGGAATAGGTGTCGGTGGCCGAGGAGGTGACCACATGGGTGGTGAAGGTGGAGTTGTTGCCCCCGCCGTGGTCAGCGTGGAGGATCAGGCAGATGTCCAGCACATGGGCCTCCCAGAAGGAGTAGGAGGAATCGGGCCGGAGCAGAGCGAGGATGTTCTCCGCGGTGGACAGCTCCTGACGGGGGGCATGGATGTATAGGCTGTTGCCCTCCTTGTAGTTGTAGGCGTGGTAGCCGTAGACGCTGAGCATGGGGAATAGGGCGATCAGCTGTACGCACTGGCGCATGACGTTGGGCAGGGAGATGTCGTCGCACCGGTCGTCATAGCTGGCCAGGTTCAGCACGCTGCGGGCCAGGGAGTTCATGATGTCGTGGCTGGGGGCCTTAAGGATGATATCCCGGACGAAGTTGTTGGGCAGGGAGCGGTAATAGGACAGCTGCTGGCAAAAGCCCTCCAGCTCCCTCTGGCTGGGCAAATGGCCCAGCAACAGCAGGTAGGCAGTTTCCTCAAAGCCAAAGCGGCTGTCCACCAAGGCGCCGCGCACCAGCTGCTCCACGTCGATGCCCCGGTAGTACAGCTTGCCGTCACAGGGGACTTCCTGCCCATTGACTACCTGCTTGGCCACGATGTCGGAGATCTCGGTCAGGCCGGCCAGGACTCCCTTGCCGTTCATGTCCCGCAGGCCCCGCTTCACATCGTAGCGGACGTAGTCGTCCGGGTCGATGGAGCTGTTTTGCAGCGCCAAGGCTGCCAACGCCTCGATCTCAGGGGTGATGTTGCAGTAATTGGGATTGCTGGCCATAGAATACCTCCTTACACATGATAGCAGGCTGTTTGCCGTTGCCTTCGGCCGGGATTGACAGCCGGTCAGGGACGATAGGGGGCTGGGAAAACGCTTGTGCGCGCAAAGCGCGTCCCGCCGGAGGGCGGGTCCTGGAACGGGACATCATTGGGCGTAATAATTGATTAGACATCCAGATAGAATGATGTCCCGTACCCCACGGGGCAGGCCCCATGGGGACCCCGGATTGGATATGGCTGGCCGGAAATGAATTCCGACCAGTCCAAGGCTTTGCGTTGGCAAAACGCTTGTGCGCGCAAAGCGCGTCCCGCCGGAGGGCGGGTTCCGGAACGGGACATCATTGGGCGTAATAATTGATTAGACACCCAGATAGAATGATGTCCCGTTCCTCTCGGGTGAGGCCGGGCAGGGTGAGGGTGAGGGGCTGCTGCCCGCCGTCCCGGCGCAGGATGCTGGCCTGGACGGTGTCTCCCTCCCCCTCCAATAGGGCTCGGATGCCAGGGATGTACACCCGGTCGCCACTCTGGAGCTGCACCTGTTCCAGATCGGCGGCCAGGAAGGGGAGCATCCCCCAGTTGACCACGTTGGAGCGGTAGCGCTTGGTGGCATACTCCTGGGCGATGTTGGCGCAGCCTCCCAAGACCCGCTGGCAGGAGGCGGCCTGCTCCCGGGCCGAGCCGTCTCCCGGCTTGAGGGCCATGACCAGGGAGCCCAGCCCTGTGCGACGGGGGTCAAAGCCGGCCAGGGCGGCCTCCAGCTGGGGGTCGTCAGGGTTGTCCCGGCGCAACTGCTCCAGCGTGCGCACCGCTTTGGCCCGGGGCACGTACTGGGGATCCTTGCGGCTCAAGGCAAACTCGGACAGGCGCAGGGGGTTGGAGCGGTAGGATGAGGTCTCCCCCGAGGGGATGAGCTCGTCGGTGGTGGTCACCGGATCGTAGATGGCCGCGCACACGGTGAGCAGCAGGTCCTCTGGCAGAGGGATCTGCTCCGGCCAATCGGCGATGTTGGGGCCAAAGACCAGCTCCTGATCCGGCTGGGGCTTGCCCACGCCGAAGTAGACCCGGGATTGGTAGGCCGAGCCGTCATACTCCCACTGTTCATCCGGCCGGTCGGCGGGCACATCGGGCAGCTGGTCGGCGGCGGTGAGCACCCCGCCCATCCGGGCGGTGGCGGCGATGGAGCGGGCGTCCATCAGGGCCACATAGGACACCTGCCCGTCCCCCGGCTTGGAGCCCTCCCGATTGGGGAAGTTGCGGGTGGAGTGGCGGATGGAGAAGCCGCCGTTGGCGGGCACATCCCCCGCCCCAAAGCAGGGCCCACAGAAGCAGGAGCGCACCGAGGCCCCCACCGACATGAGGGTGGAGATGTAACCCTGGCGGGTCAGCTCCAGCATGACAGGCATGGAGCCGGGGTAACAGGACAGCCAGAAGGCGTCGGAGCCCACTTGGGTGGAGCCCAGGATCTCGGCGGCCCGGCGCAGGTTCTGGTAGGTGCCGCCGGAGCAGCCGGCGATGACTGCCTGGTCCACATGGAGCTTCCCGTCCACCACCTTGCCGGCCAGGGGGGCGGGAGGATCCACCCCAAGCTGATCCCGGGTGTCTTGTTCCACCTGGTGGAGCAGGTCGTCCAGGTTCTCCTGGAACACCCGGATGGGATAGGCATTGGAGGGATGGAAGGGCAGGGCGATCATGGGTTCCACCTTGTCCAGCTCCACCACCACCGCCCGGTCGTACCAGGCCCCCTCCCCAGGGGCCATGGCCCGGTAGCTTTCTCCCCGGCCCAGCAGCGTCAGGGCGGCTTGGGTCTGCTCATCGGTCTGCCAGAGGGAGGACAGGCAGGTGGTCTCGGTGGTCATCACGTCAATGCCCGAGCGGTAGTCCATGGACAGATTGGCCACGCCGGGGCCGAAAAACTCCATGACCGCGTTCTTCACCGTGCCCTCCGGGAAGGTGGCCCCCACCAGGGCCAGGGCCACGTCGTGGGGCCCCACGCCGGGCCGGGGCGCGCCGGTGAGGTAGACGGCCACCACCGGAGGATAGGCGATGTCATAGGTCTTGTTCAGCAACTGCCGGGCCAGCTCGGGCCCGCCCTCCCCGATGGCCATGCAGCCGTAGGCGCCGTAGCGGGTGTGGGAATCGGAGCCCAGGATCATGGTGCCAGGGGCGGCGTACCGCTCCCGCATGTAGGAGTGGATGACCGCCTGGTGGGCGGGGACGAACTCGCCGCCGTACTTCTTGGCCGCAGACAGGCCGAAGACATGGTCGTCCTCGTTGATGGTGCCGCCTACAGCGCACAGGGAATTGTGGCAGTTGGTGAGCACGTAGGGCAGCGGGAACTGCTTCATGCCGGAGGCCCGGGCGGTCTGGATGATGCCCACATAGGTGATGTCGTGAGAGGCCATGGCGTCAAAGCGGAGCTTGAGCTGTTCCGGACTGCCGGAGGTGTTGTGAGCCTGGAGCACGGACCAGGCCATGGTGGCCTGGATGCCGGCTGGATCCCGCGGCGCTGGGACCAGGCGGCCGCCCTGCCACTTCATCCCTTGGTTGTGGATGGTCAGCATATGGAAATACCTCCTGTGGAGATGAGATTTTACTTTAGTGTAGCAAATGGAGCAGGATTTTGCAAGAAACAGAGAAAAGAAAATCCGGCAAAGCGAAAATTTCCCGCCGGCAGGGGCGGCGACCATGGGCTGGCCTGGGGACTAAGACGGGAGCATGGGGTATTTTCCAGAAATCTAACATTGAGGCCGAAGGGCAAAGCAGGTACAATCAGCCTGTGTGCAAACCACGCGAGGAAAGGACAGGTACATAGCATGAGAAGCGTGAGAGCCTGGTTGGCGGCGCTGATTCTGGCGTCGGGACTCTTATTGGCGGGGGCCGCCGCACCGGAAACGGAGCGGGTGGCCCTGACTCTGGAGGCTGGCAGTACGGTGGTCCAGGCGGGGCAGGAGGCGCAGTTCCTGCTCGCCCTGGAAGAAGGGGCCGACATCAATGTGATCAAAGGGACTCTGGAATATGACCAGGAGATCTTTGAGCTGCCTTCCCAGGAGGACTTTGAGCCGCTGGGCGGCTGGGAGAGCGTGTTTTATAACCCGGACAGCGGGCAGTTTATCCTGTTTCACCGGGGCGCGCAGCCAGAACCGGGGGATGTGTTGAGCATCCGGCTTGCGGCAAAGGGAGAGCTGACGGCTGGGAGCGCCCGTGTGGGTGTGACCGGGCTGGCCGTGTCCGGCGGGGACGGGGACGTGGCCCCCGGCGATGTGGAAGTGACTTTGAGCCTGCTTTCCACGCCTTTGCAAGCTGAGCCGGAGGAGGAGAGCCAGCAGGAGCAGCTGGAAAACGCACCCGACGGGGAAGAGGAGCCGGTGCGGCCGGAGGAGCTGGCCCAGGAGGACACAGCGGCAGAGTGGGAACCGGCGGGCACGGGGCAGGGATCGGAAGAGGAAGGGCAGGCTGGGGAGGACGGTCTCCCCTGGCCGCTTCTGACAGCCTGCGTTGTGGCTGCGGTTCTGGCCCTCGTGATCCTGAGTGTCCTCTGGAGGAGGAAGGGCAAGCGCAGCGGCGGGAAACTGGCCATGATGGTCTTTGCCGCGCTGGCCTCCGCGGCGGTTGCGGTGGGCGGCGCCTATGCCTTCTCGGGCCGGGGAGACCTGAATGGGGACGGCGAGGTGGACTATCATGACATCCATCTGCTGCAAAAGCATCTGATCGCCCTGTCTCTGCTGCCGGAGGAGACATGGGACGCGGCCGACCTGGACACCAGCGGGGATCTGACGGTAAACGACCTGTCCCTGCTCATCCGCAGGGTGGAAAAAAACGTGAACTACACGGTGGAGCTGACCTCCGCCATGGACCGGGTCTACCATGAGCGCCAGGAGGAGATCGTCCTGAAGTTTTCCGCTCAGGTTTCCCATGGCGGGCAGATCCGCCAGGTGACGGTCAACGACGTCCAGTATGAGGCGGAACCGGCAGGCGGGGACGGCGGCTACATGGTCCGGATCCCCGGCAGGGACGCGGCAGGGGTGTATGCCCTGCGCCTGTCAAAGCTACATCTGCACAGCGGCCAGGAAGTGGACGTGGAGCATACGGAGCAGATCGGCGTGTTGAAGACCGCCCCATGGATGGAGCAGTTCCTGATCGAGGAGACCGATGAGCCGGGGCAGGTGACGCTCTGTTTTGCCTTGCAGGATGAGGACTCCGCGCTGCTGGACGCCAGGATGGAGGTGTTCCGAAACGAAGCGGATGGGTTCGTTCTGGTAGAGGAGCGGGAGGTGTCCGCCGGGGAAAACCGCATTGCCCTGGAGCTGGAGGAGGACGCTTCGTATACGATCCATCTCGCGGCATGGTATGACCGGGCCCATGGCAGCCTGGAAAGCCAGGAAGACCACACCGGAAGCCTGGCTGTGACGCAGGAATACCAGTTCACCGTGGACTACCAGTTCTCCTTTTACCATCTGCGTGGGGAGACGGAGACAGGAGAGGAAAGCACAACGTTCAGCAAGGGCCAGCCGGTGGTCCTGCGGTTTGAGAGCGGGAACGCCACCCGCTTCCAGCCGGCGTGGGCAGTGGTGGACGGCCAGTCCTATCCCGTAGAGCGCTCCGGGGATGGCTACCGCATCGTCCTGGACGGATTTACCCAGATGGGAGAGCGGGAGATCACCGTGGAGCGGGTGGTGCTGGAAAACGGGAAGGCCTTTGACCTGGCGCAGGACAACTCCCTCACGGTGAGGATCCGGAAGGAGGCGCCGGCGGTGGCCGGGCTGTCCGTCACTGAGGGAGAGGCGCTGGGACAGCTTCAGATCGCGTTCCGGCTGGACGATCCCGACGGCAGCCTGTCAAATCAGGTGATCCTGATCCGGGACGCCGATGGAACGCTGGTGGGACAGCGATTCTTGACGGAGGACGAGCTGGGCCAGGATGGGTTCAGCGATGCAGTCCTGCTGCAAGACCCCCAGCTGACCGCTGCCTACACGGTGCAGGTGGCGGCGGACCGGGACCTCTCCGGGGACGGATCGGAGCTGGAGCGGCAGGTGGTCTTGGCCGAGCAGACGATCCAGGCCCGGCCCCGGGTGGTGATCCAGGCGGGAAGCGCCCGGGAGGCCTTTGTGGAAAAGGGCGGGACTGTGGAGCTCACCTATGAGATCGCGGACAATGTGGAGGCAGAGCTGCTCCATCTGGTGGTCAATCACATGCCGCTGGAGGCGGAGCGCCTGGAGGGGGAAGCGTGGAAGGTGACCGCCGCTGCGGGGTGTGAGGCCGGCAAGCAGAGCTTTGCCCTCTCCCAGCTGCTCTTTGCCGACGGGACCGCCGTGGAGGTCAGCCACGGGATTGCCGTGGAGGTGATGAGATCCGCCCCGGCAGCTGAAAACTACGAGGCCCAGGACATGCTGGAGCAGGAGCGGGTGAGGTTCCTCTTTGACCTGACGGACGGGGACGGGGCCTTCCTGTCCGGCCGGGCGGAACTGGTCGGCCCGGACGGCGGCATTGTCGACCAGCAGCTCCTCACAGAGGTGGGGCGGCAGGAGATTATTTTTGATGTGGAGGAGCGCCAGGCGTATACGTTCCGCGTGCTGGCCACCTGGAGCCGCACGCAGGACGGCGGCGATCAGGTATCCGACGACGTACTTTTAGAGCGGCCGGTCTACCTGATCCGGGACTATGGGCTGCGCCTGTCTGAACTGGATACGTTCCTGGAGGACGGGACGCAGGCGGTTTACTTCGAGGCGGGCAGCGCTGTGATCTTCCGCTTCCGGGCGGAGACCGCCACGGCCCTATCGGCGGTCCGGGCCCAGGTGAACGGCGTGGAGTATGACCTGACAGCCCTGGGCGAGGGCAGCTATGAGCTGACCCTGGAGGCACCGGACATGCCGGGGGTACAGGCCCTGGCCATCGAGACGCTGACCTTGGAAAACGGGAAACAGCTCGCGGTGGAACAGGGGCATTCCGTCCAGGTGGAGGTGCTGAAGGCGGCGCCCTCGGTGACGGAGTTTGCCTGGGAGCAGACAGACCAGGACGAGCTGAAGGTACGCTTCGTGCTGGAGGACGCAGACAGCGCCTTGCTTGGGGGCCAGACCTCCATCTCCTTGGAGGATGGGACCCCATTGGCCAGCCAGCCGCTGGCCCAGGGCGAGAATGAGTTGACGGCGGCGCTGACGGTCCAGGAGGGCTACGTGGTGAGCGTGACGGCGGACTATGACCGGGACACCAACGCCTTGGACGGGCAATCCAATCATTATAGCAACCAACAGCTCTTTACCACCTCCATCACCCTTTCCCGGGACGGCATCCAGTTCAAGGATGTGACCGCCCACAGGCTGTACCGGAGCGGAGACGGCGGCGTCCAGGAGATCGCGGTGCTGGACGTCACCGGGGGTCTGCCCGCAGATGTGGAGCGGTACTACGCCGTCCTCGAGATGGCGGGCCTGCCCGATTTCTACGCGGGGATCCGGGAGTTCCGCCGGGATGAATCCGGCCGGGTGTACGCGGTGCTGGATCAGGAGGATGTGGTGTTTTACACAGAGGACGGAGCGCGGCAGAGCGAGTACACCTTCCCCCTGTCCTACCGGGACGGGGCGGGGGAGCATCCTCTCATCACCAGCGCTGAAGAGCTGCTGCGCCAGATGGCCGCCAACCCGAAGGGGAGCTATCGGCTGACAGAGGATTTGGACGCCTCCGGTCTATCTGACGCCGCCGCGGCCATCGCCGGCACCTTTTCCGGGGAGCTGGACGGCAACGGGCATCGGATCCTGAACCTGCCCACCTCGCTGTTCCAGACCCTGAGCGGGGCCTACGTGCATGACCTGGTCATTGAGAATGCCCAGATCACGACGCAGCGCAGCGGCATCCTGGCCAACGTGATCCAGAACCAGTCCGTGGTGGAGCGGGTGTTCATCGTGGACTCCTCCATCTCCAACGGGGTAGACCAGCTGGGAGCCTTTGCGGGAAACCTGAACAATTCCACCATCCGGGAGAGCGCCTCCATCAACGTGTCGGTGAAGGGGCTGGTGGCCGTGGGCGGCATTGTGGGCAAGACAAATGCTGGGGCGTTGATCGAAAACTGCTATGCCACCGGAAAGGTGCAGGGCACCTATGACCATCCCACCCTGGGGGCCCGGGTTGGGGGGATCGCCGGGTGGCACGGCGGCGGGACGATCCGCGCCTGCTTCACCCAAGTGCAGGTCATTGCCCCGGCAAAAAAGGGCAACGGCGGCATAATCGGCGGCCCCAACACCGGCAGCCCGGTGATCGAGGACAGCCTGAGCATGAGCACTGGGGCGGGCTATCGCATCGCAGGGTTTGACGTGCTGGGAAGCGTGAAGAACGTCTACGAGTACGCTGGCTCCGGCAGCGAGACAAATATCACCCCGGACAACCAGGACCAGGTGAGGGAGACCGACGCCGTCTTTGACAGGCTCTTTTACACCGGCACACTGGGTTGGGACGAGGGCCTGTGGGACCTGGACCTGCTTGCCTATGGCAAGCGTCCCAATCTGAAGGCCGCCCCGAATACGGACAATAACTACGGGATTCCAAACTATGCGCAGGTGCGCGGCCAGGCAGGCTACCGCCCCGACCGGGAGCAGGCCTACGCCAACCTGGCCAAGCTGGCGCCCTTCTCTGACGTGCGCGTCTGGGTGGAGTACGGAAACCAGCTGCCCGAAGGCAACGCCCTTGTCACTCAGGCGGTGGACTTCATCCTGCCCCTGGGCGCAGACGGTGCTCTGGTCACGGGCGTCCACCGGGACGCCCCCGGCGCGGTGGAACAGATCCGCGTAGTCTTTGAGAACCAGAGCATGGAGGAGTACGCCGTCTCCTGGCGGAAGGCCATGGGCGGGATCGTGTCGGCTTACCAGGTGGACGGGCTGGAGACGCCTTATCAGTTCCACCGCTATCTGGCCGGGTTTGACGGGAGCCTGCTGGAGGAAGCGGCGGCGTTGGCCTCAGGCCTGGACTACCCAGCTCAGATCGCCGCCCTCACCGACGAGGAGGAGAGCCGGCTGTATGTGGACTATTACAACGAGCAGGTGCGTCCCCGGGTGGAGAAGGTGGTGTGGGACCTTCTTGCCGCCGCCTATCCCACCTACTGCGAAACCGGGGCGGTGCAGGCGCTTGTCCGGGCGCAACTGCTGGAGGAAGATAGCTGGAAGGAGCTGCTATACGCCTATAACTACTATGACAAGTGGTATCGTATCGACTACAGCGGGGTGGTCTTAAGCGATCTGCTTTTCTTCAGTGGAGAGCTGCTGGCCGAGCGCATGACAACCCAGGCGCTGACAGACAGGCTGCTGGCGGCCCCTTCCACCCAGCGGGAGACCAACCGGACGGTGGTGTTCTACAACAGTGCGCTCAAGGATTACACCGGAGTGGGGCTGTCGGACTTTTTGGGCGGTCTGGCTCAGAGCGTCGCGGGATACAGCGACCCCAGCGACTGGTTTGCCGCCAACTTTGACGGGATCCTGAAGGAGCAGGCTCCCCTGCACAACGCCGATACGCTCAACTACCGCATCTGGGATATCCTCTCCGGCCTGGACGATGGGCGCAAGAGCATTCTCCTGCCCATCCTCACCGCACCACAGGAGGACATGTACCTCATCTCCATGCCCTCCCAGCTCATGCTGGGCAGCATGAACCGCTACCCCACCTATCTGACCAAGGACGGGGGAGAACGGCAGCGGATGGAGGAGATTATCGACACCTACACGGCTAAGATGGGGATTTTCTACGGGGTATCCTCTAACTGGATCGACAACTCCGCCCAGATCCTCAACAACTTTGTACACATCCACTACGATACCCGCTTGAACTTCCCGGCCAGTGAGGCCGCAGATGCCGGGGATCAGGATAAGGATAAAACCCGGGATCCGGTGATGAAGTGGGTCTATGAGGCCAACAACACTATCAGCGCCAAGAACGGCAGCGCCGCCTCCGCTGACGGGACCAACGTGTACTGGATGATAGACGCGGCCCTGGGCACCAGTGACTACAGCTTCTTCACCTTCAGCCATGAGAATGCCCACAACCAGGACGGCCGCTACTTCTACGGCGGGGCGGGCAGGCGCAGGGGCACCGGCGGCGAGGCCCACGCCGACGGCAACATCGCTCAGGAACACCGGGATGGCTGCATGGTGTTCAACATCTCCAAGATCAATGACCTGGGCGTGGAGATGACCAACAACTTCAGCTTCCAGCGTATCGATTCCCCGGAAAAGCTGTGGAGCTACTACCGGGAGATGCTTGAGACGGGCTATGTGCTGGACTACCTGGCGGCCCAGGCCTTCCTGCGCTTGACGCCGGAGGAGCAGGCGGCGGTGGCGGTCCAGGCCGTCCACACGCCTGGAGGGACTGATTCTTTCACCACCACCTACCGCGCCCTGACGGCGGAGGAGCTGAGGCAGATGGACCTGCGGGATCTGGATGACCTGTGGGAGCATAAACTCTCCATTCGAGGCTCCCTGGAGACAGTGGGCACCGCCACGGCGGGCAGCTACGGCTTTGAGTCCTTCTACTGCATGAACTGGTATCAGCCCCACAACGACGATGGTTCCCCGGATACCCATTCCTTCAAGCGCTTGGGTATGGAGATGCTGGGTGTGGGAGGCTATGAGGCCTACCAGATCTACATGTCCGCCCGGAGTGCGAGCGATCTGGACGCCCTGCGGCAGATTACCGGGCAGGAGGACATCACCTGGAGGGATTACAAGCTAAGCCGCTTCCAGACGGTGGCGGCCAACCTGGACCGCATCCCCTATTTTGAGGCGGAGACCGTCATCAGACAGTTCCAGGAAGCCTTCCAGCGGGATGCCCAGAATGGCACCAGGAGCGAGGGCATGGCGGTGAAGCGGATGCTCTACGGCATCGTGAAGCGAGCCACTGGGGACTTTAGCGACGGCGGCATTTACGACAGTCCCCAGGTGATTGCCGTCACCTCGGCGGAAGAACTGATCCGTTTGGCAGCCGAGAATCCTTATGGTTTTTACCGGCTGGAGGCGGACCTGGACTTTACGGGGATTGCCGCGCCCCAGGGCAGCTATCTCCCTGGCCGCTTCATTGGGGTCTTGGACGGCAATGGGCATGCGCTCACCGGGATGGAGTATCCCCTGTTCGGCGATCTGCAATATGCCCAGGTGACCGACCTGAGCATCGTAAACCCTGCCTTTGCCACCGGGGCCCAGGCCATGCTGGCGGTGAAGGCCAAACAGGCGGTGGTGGGTGGTGTAACCGTCCAGGGCCTGACGGCGGAGGACGCGGCCCGGCAGCTGCCCCTGGTCAGGACCAAGACGAATACCTACTACGAATATGGCACGGCCATTGCGCCCCTGGAAGAGATATGGGAGGAGCTGACCCCGGAGGGGGAGCCGCCCACCTGGGGGGAAACTTCTGAATCCGAGGATGAAATGGGAGAACAGCCGGGGGAGACAGAAGAACAGCCAGATGACATGGAGGAATCAGAGAGCATGGAGGAGTTAGAGGGGACAGAAAGCACAGAGATAGGAACGCCCTGACGAGAACAGCGCGGCTCCGGGATTATCCCAGAGCCGCGCTGTCGCAATAGGATCAATTTACAGCAGGTGGAAGTTGGCCACCAGGCCGGAGAATACGATGGACACGGTGGACACCAGCTTGATCAGGATGTTCAGGGAGGGGCCGGAAGTGTCCTTGAAGGGGTCTCCCACGGTGTCACCGATGACGGCGGCCTTGTG
>DVJZ01000015.1 GCA_018716385.1 Candidatus Enterenecus merdae | reverse complement strand
TCCACAGCGACGAAGTCGGTGCTGATTGCGGTGAGGGTCCACCCGTTCCCTTTCCGAACACGGCAGTTAAGCTCACCCGCGCCCACGATACTTGGCTGGCGACGGCCTGGGAAAATAGGTAGTGCCGACATTAAAAAGAAGCAGACAGCCCTCAGGGCTGTCTGCTTCTTTTTTAGTCAGAGGTCAAAGACTTTGCCCATTTGTAATAGAAACAGGAGTAGAGCGCTGAAAAAGTTCGCCAGGCCAACCTTATGATATCCTTTGCCTTCCGGGCTGATTCGGGGAAAAAGGGGAGTGGGAACTCGCCATCGATCTTATCAAGGATGAGCGCTACCGACTGCGCTATGGAAGCCCGCCTTTGGTGGCGATGGGCCGGGAGTTGGAGATGCTAGGCAGATTTGAACTGCCGACCTCATCCTTACTGGGGGAGCCGGCCAGACTGGCGTTGCGCGCTGGGCTAAAAAGGGGTATAATGGATCCAATAGGCGGGGGCGCTGGGGTGAGAACCGGAGGCGTAACCAGCTGTGAAGATGAAAGGAGCGCTTTGCATGTCTATCCTTGTGAGCGGCGGAGCTGGCTACATCGGCAGCCACACCTGCGTGGAGCTGATCCAAGCGGGCTATGACATCGTGGTGGCAGACAACCTGGTCAACTCCTGCCAGGAGGCGGTGCGCCGGGTGGAGGCCATTGTGGGTAGGCCTGTCCCTTTCGTGCGGGCAGAGCTGTGCGATCCCCAGCAGGTGGAGGCTCTGTTTGACCGCTATCCAGACCTGGATGCGGTGATCCATTTCGCTGGGCTGAAGGCGGTGGGGGAGAGCGTGTCCAAGCCCCTGGAGTACTACACCAACAACCTGGTCAACACCCTAACCCTGCTCAACGCCATGCGGCGGCACGGGGTGAAGCGTTTCGTGTTCTCTTCCTCTGCCACGGTGTACGGCGACCCGGCCAGCGTGCCCATCCGGGAGGATTTTCCCACCGGGGGCACCACCAACCCCTATGGCACCACCAAGCTGTTCTTAGAGCGGATCCTCACCGACTGCTGCGCCGCAGACCCCGCCCTGGACGTGGCGCTGCTGCGCTACTTCAATCCCATCGGGGCCCATCCCTCCGGCCTGATCGGGGAGGACCCCAAGGGCATCCCCAACAACCTGGTGCCCTACATCGCCCAGGTGGCGGTGGGCAAGCTGGAGAAGCTGCATGTGTATGGCGGCGACTATCCCACCCCAGACGGCACCGGCGTGCGGGACTATATCCATGTGGTGGATCTGGCCCAGGGGCATGTGGCCGCCCTGCGGAAGTTGGAGCAGGGATGCGGGCTGTTCGTTTGCAACCTGGGTACCGGCAGGGGGTATAGTGTGCTGGAGGTGCTCCACGCCTATGAGAAGGCCTGTGGCAAGACCCTGCCCTACGTCATCGACCCCCGTCGCCCGGGGGACATTGCCGCCTGCTATGCCGACCCGGAGAAGGCCCGGCGGGAGCTAGGCTGGCAGGCCCGGTACGGCATTGAGGAAATGTGCGCCTCCTCCTGGAACTGGCAGTCGGCCAACCCGGACGGCTATGGGGCGCAGGACGGCCCCGCCGGGGAGGGGGCGCAGTGATGGTCAAGCCGGTGCTGATCGTCATGGCCGCCGGCATGGGCAGCCGGTACGGAGGGCTTAAGCAGCTGGACCCGGTGGGGGAGCACGGCCAGCTGCTGATGGACTATTCCCTCTACGACGCCCGCCGGGCCGGGTTTGAGACGGTGGTATTTGTCGTCAAGGAGGAGATGGAGGGGGCGTTTCGCCGGGCGGTGGGGGACCGGCTGGGCCGGGCCATGGAGGTGCGCTATGCCCACCAGCGCCTGGACGACCTGCCTCCCGGGTACGCCGTGCCCCCGGGGCGGGTTAAGCCCTGGGGCACCTGCCACGCGGTGCTGGCCGCCCGGGAAGTGGTGCAGGGACCCTTTGCTGTGGTCAACGCCGACGACTACTATGGCCCCCAGGGATTCCAAATGATCTACGACTATCTGTCCACCCACCCTGATGGGCCCGACCGCTATGCCTTTGCCATGGTGGGCTACCGCCTGGGCAACACCGTTACCGAGCATGGCAGCGTGGCCCGGGGGGTGTGCGAGCAGGATAGCCAGGGGTATCTGGTCAAGGTCACCGAGCGCACCCAGATCGAGAAGGATGGGGAGGATGCCCGATTCACCCAGGATGGTGGGGCCACCTGGACAGGGTTGAGCGGGGATGCCGTCGTGTCCATGAACCTGTGGGGTTTTACGCGGAGCTTCTTGGACGAGGCCCAGGCCCGCTTCCCTGCCTTCCTGGACAAAACTCTGGAGGACGATCCTCTGAAGGGCGAGTACTTCCTGCCTGGGGTGGTGACTCAGCTGCTGGAGGAGGGGAAGGCCCAGGTGAAGGTGCTGCGCAGCGCAGACCGGTGGTACGGGGTGACCTACCGGGAGGATAAGCCGGAAGTGGTCCGGGCCATCGGGGCGCTGACCGCCCAGGGGCGCTATCCCAGCCAGCTGTGGGGGGGATGAGCCCCGCTGGATGGGGAAGAGTCAGCATAGACGGGAAACCGCCCGCACCCACAGAGGACTCGTGGGTACGGGCGGTTTTGTTGACCGTGGGCCCTCCGCTCCAGAGGGTCACAGGGAAAAATCCTCCTGTTTCCACTGGGAGAAGTCCACGGGAAGGGGTTTGGGCGGGACGCGCTTGAGGGGATCGTACCGGAAGCGGTGGCAACCTCCGCCAGAGCCGAGCACGCCCCGCTTGCAGCAGATCACCGTCTGCCCGTCCAGCGCTTGGCCCCGCTTGCAGTAGATGCAGCGGGGATCCATATCTTTCTCGAAGAGCATTGCCATTCCTTCTCTCTACGTGGGGTATGGAATTAGTATACACGATTTCTTACAGTTTTTCCACCTCTTTTTCTAGCCAATGTTGCGCATAGGACGGTGAACAGCAGCCAGCAGCCAAACGCGGCGCAGGTGGAGATGGCCAGGGCGGTGGAAAAGTCCAGCGCGGCAATGGATTCGGTCTGCTGGATGAGGTAGTGGGATACGGTCTGGGAGATGGGCAGCAGCCGGGCGGCCAACCAGGTGAGGGCGGCGGCGATCAGGCCGTGGCACAGCTTGCCGGCCAGGTAGACCCGGGCGGACAGCCCGCTGTCCAGCAGGAAGGAGAGCACTTGGCAGTGGACGGACAGTCCAGCCCAGCCCAGCATGAAGGCGGCCATGGAGGCCGGGCCGGCCAGGCCACTGGCTCCGCTGAGGGAGGACACCCCGGAGGACAGCTCCAGCAGGCCGGCCACCAGCCGGTGGGCCCATTGTCCGCTCAAGCCCAGCAGGCTCAAGGCATCGGCCAGGGCGGACAGGGCGCCCCAGGTGGTGAGCAGCTGGAGCACTACGGAGAAGAACACCACGAAGGCACAGATGTTTAAGGTGCTCTGGAAGGAGCGGGAGACCGCCCCGGTGAAGGCGGCGGGCAGGGTGAGGGTGCCGATGGGTTTGGCCTTGCGGGGACTGCTGCTGGAACCCATGCGGCGGGATCCTCCGTAAAAGCGGAACAACAGCCCCACCAGCAGGGAAGCCAGAGCATGGGTGAGATAGAGCAGCAGGCCCACCCGTCCGTCCCCAAACACGCCGGCCCCCACCACCCCAAAGATGAAGGCGGGGCCGGAGTTGTTGCAAAAGGCCAGCAGGCGTTCCGCTTCCACCTTGGAGCACAGCCCCTGGCGATAGAGCTGCAAGGCGGTGCGCGCCCCCACCGGGTAGCCGCCCACAAAGCCCAGCACCACCGCCGCTGAGCAGCTGCCACTGACCCGGAACAAGGGCCGCATCAGCCCCTCCAGCGCCCGGCCCAGATAGGCGGCCAGCCCCAGGTCCACTACCAGGGAAGAGAGCACGAAGAAGGGGAACAGGGAGGGAACGATGACGTTGAAGCACAGCGTCAACCCGTTCTTGGCTCCCGTGATGGCCTGCTCCGGCGCAGCTACCAGGGCGGTGGCGGACACCAACACGGCAATGGTGGTAAGCAGATCCCGCAGCCACTTCTGGCGCAGAATACGCAGCATCCTCCCTCACCCCCTACGGGAGAGCTTATGCACCGGGACGCCCCGGATTGCCTGTCCAGGGGGATTTTGCCGGGAAAGAGAGGCTGCCTGGTCCCTGCGCCGCTTTCCTCCATTCAAAAATTTCTGACAGGGGGGTTGACAACGGGGGAGGGGATGGGTATAATGACACACAACAAGTCAATTGTGTAAACCTGTGACGAAGAGCAGTAACCGGCGTGGCAAACCTGTAGCGAGTCCCGGAGGGTGGAAGCGGGATGGGGCGCGGCCGGCGAATGGACTTCCGAGGGCGGACCGAACGGGCAACCAAGTAGGGACCGACGGGACTCCCACCCGTTATCCATCGGGGCGCGTATGATGGTACGCGTAAGCGAGCGGGCGTTTGAAACGCCAATTTGGGTGGTATCGCAGAGGCATCAGTCTTTGTCCCATGTGGGGCAAGGGCTTTTTTGTTGCCCGACCTCCGCCGGGCCCCTGGCAAGGCCCGGGTCATCTGCCGCCCGAACCAAATCAAAAGGAGGAACCCTCTATGAAAAAGCGCAACCTGATCCGGAAGTTTACCGCCCTGACCGCCGCCTGTGCCTTGGCTGCCGCCCTGACCGCCTGTTCCAATGGCGGGACCTCCCCCTCCGGCGCTGGCAGCGACGACCCGGCTGGCTCGGCGGGCGCCCAGGTTAGCCAGGGCTCCGGCGGGAGCTATACCGTGGCCATCATCAAGCAGATGGACCACCCCTCTCTGGACGAGATCGCCGCCGCGGTGGAGGCCCGGCTGGACGAGCTGGCCGCCGAGCACGGGGTGAGCATCCAGTACACCACCTCTTCCGGCCAGGGGGATCAGACGGTGCTGACCCAGCTGGCCGACCAGGCCATCGCCAGCGGGGCGGACGTGATCATCCCCATCGCCTCCACCGCCGCCCAGGTAGCCGCAGTGCGGGCGGAGGACAGCCAGACCCCCGTGGTATATGCCGCCGTGTCCGACCCTGAGGTGGCCGAGCTGACCGGCATCGACTATGTGACCGGCACCAGTGATGGGCTGAACACCGAACTAATTCTGGACATGATGCTGGCCCAGAACCCGGAGGTGGATCAGGTGGGGCTGCTCTATTCCCTGTCCGAGCCCAACTCCACCACCCCCATCGCCGAGGCCAAGGCCTATCTGGAGGAGCACGACATCTCCTATGTGGAGCAGACGGCTACCAGCAACGACGAGGTGATCGCCGCGGCCACCGCCCTGGCGGCCGCCGGGGTGGACGCCATCTTCACCCCCACCGACAACGTGATCGCCGCGGCGGAGCTGGCCATCTATGAGGACCTGGCCGAGGCGGGCATCCCCCACTACACCGGGGCGGACTCCTTTGTGCGCAACGGCGCGTTTGCCACCTGCGGGGTCAACTACACCGAGCTGGGGGCCTACACCGCCGAGCTGGCCTACCAGGCGGTGACCGAGGGCATGGCGGACATGGAGGACTACTACCGGATGGAGGGGGGCATCATCACGGTGAACACCGAGACCGCCGCCCTGCTGGAGGCCGACTACTCCGTCTTTGAGCAGTACGGCCAGGTGGTGGAGGTGACCACCACCCTGGAGTGAGCCCATCCCTCCTGACGGAGGACCGGGCCAACCGGACACGCACTCCGCCCGTCCCCTGTCCCAGGGGGCGGGCGGCAGTGTGCGTTTGGAGTGGGCGGGGAGACCGCCCACTCGCCCCTGCCGGCGACGGCCGGCGGGGGGAAAGGAGGAAAGAGCTATGCTGCTGATCAGCCAAACTGCGCTGGAGCTGGGCTTCCTGTACGCCCTGGTGGCTATGGCGCTATTTCTGAGCTACCGGATCCTGGATATCGCCGATCTGACCACGGACGGCTGTTTCGTGCTGGGCGGGGCGGTGTCGGTGACGCTGGCCGCAGCCGGCCATCCGATCTTGGCCATCCCGGCAGCCATGGCGGCGGGGGCGTGTGCGGGGTTTGTCACCGCCTTTTTGCAGACCCGGCTGGGGGTGCCCTCCATTCTGGCGGGCATTGTGACCAACACGGGGCTGTACACCATCAACCTTATGGTGATGGGCTGGCGTTCCAATGCCAGCCTGCTGGGGGTGGACACGGTCTTTCTCCTACTGGAGGATGCCCTGAAGGCCATAGGGCTGGGCGGGAAATGGCACGGGCTGCTGCTGGCGGGGCTGGTTACAGCCCTGATGGGAGGGCTGCTTTACCGCTTTTTGGGCACCCGCCTGGGCCTGTCCATCCGGGCCACTGGAGACAACCGGGACATGGTGCGGGCCTCATCCATCAACCCGGCCCGTACCGTAACCGTGGGGCTGTGCATCTCCAACGCCCTCACCGCCCTGTCCGGCGGGATGGTGGGCCAGTACCAGCGCACTATGGACATCAACTCGGGCACCGGCGTGGTGGTGATTGGCTTGGCCTGCCTCATCATCGGGGAGACCGTGCTGGGCCGCCGGGCAGTCTGGAAAGGGGTGGTGGCCGCGGTGGTGGGTTCTGTGATCTACCGCTTCCTCTATGCGGTGGTGTTCTACACCAATGCGGTGCCGGTGGAGTGCCTTAAGCTGCTCACCGCCGCCATCGTGGGGCTGGCCATCGCCGCGCCCACCATCAAACATTACCTGGCCTTCCAGCGTCGGAAGGCGGCCAGCCGGAAGGAGGATGGGTGAGATGCTGGAGGTACGGGAGATTTCCAAGACCTTTCACCCCGGGACGGCCAACGAAAAGACGGCCCTGTCCCGCCTGTCGCTGCGGCTGGAGGCGGGGGAGTTCGTCACGGTGATCGGCTCCAACGGCGCGGGGAAATCCACGCTGCTCAACGCCATCGCGGGTAGCTTCTATGTGGACGCGGGCAGCATCCGGTTGGGAGGGCAGACCATCACCTATCTGCCTGAGTACCGCCGCAGCCGGGTGATCGGCCGGCTGTTCCAGGATCCGCTAAAGGGTACCGCCCCCACCATGACCATTGAGGAGAACCTGGCGCTGGCCTACCTGCGGGCGTCTAAGGGCAAGGCGGCCCTGAGCCGCATCTCCAAGGGGGACCGGGCCTTTTTCCAGGATAAGCTGCGGCTGCTGGGCATGGGCCTGGAGGAGCGGATGCGCCAGCCGGTAGGCTTACTGTCCGGTGGGCAGCGCCAAGCCTTGACTCTGCTCATGGCCACGCTGATCCCGCCTCAGATCCTGCTGCTGGATGAGCACACCGCCGCCCTGGACCCGGCTGCGGCGGAGCAGGTACTGGCCCTGACCAGGACGGTGGTGGAAGGGGAGGGGATCACCTGCCTGATGGTGACCCACAACATGACCCAGGCCCTGCGCATGGGCAGCCGTACCCTGATGATGGCCGACGGGAAGATTGTGCTGGATGTGAAGGGGGCGGAGCGGGAGGCCATGTCGGTGGACGACCTGCTGCGCCGCTTCAAGGCGGGCACCGGCCGGGCGCTGGACAATGACCGGATGCTGCTCAGCGATGAGTAGGAAACGAGAAAGGGCTCTGCCGCCATGGCGGCAGAGCCCTTTTCCATTCCGTGATGGGGCTTATTCCAGCTCGAAGGCGCCGGTGTAGAGCTGATAGTACTTGCCCTGCTTGGCGATCAGCTCCTCGTGGCTGCCCCGCTCGATGATCCGCCCGTGCTCCAGCACCATGATGACGTCGGAGTTCTTCACGGTGGACAGGCGGTGGGCGATGACGAATACCGTGCGGTTGCACATCAGCGCGTCCATGCCCTGCTGGACGATGGCCTCGGTGCGGGTGTCGATGGAGGAGGTGGCCTCGTCCATAATCATCACTGGGGGATCGGCCACAGCGGCCCGGGCGATGGCCAGCAGCTGCCGCTGGCCCTGGGACAGGTTGGCCCCGTTGCTGGTGAGCATGGTGTTGTACCCGTCGGGCAGGCGGGTGATGAAGTCGTGGGCCCCGGCCAGCTGGGCGGCGGCCACGCACTCCTCGTCACAGGCGTCCAGGTTGCCGTAACGGATGTTGTCCATGACGGTGCCGGTGAACAGGTTGGTGTCCTGGAGCACGATGCCCAGGCTGCGGCGCAGATCGGCCTTCCGGATGTCCATGATGTCGATGCCGTCGTAGAGGATCTTCCCGTTGTGGATGTCGTAGAAGCGGTTGATCAGGTTGGTGATGGTGGTCTTGCCTGCGCCGGTGGCCCCCACGAAGGCCACCTTCTGACCGGGTTCGGCATATAGGGTAATGTCATGCAGCACGGTCTTCTTGGGGTCATACCCGAAGTCTACCCCCTCCATGCGCACATCGCCGGTGAGGCGGGTGAGGGTGACGCTGCCGTCGGAATTGGCCCGCCGCCAGGCCCACACGTTGGTGCGCTCCTGGCACTCCAGCAGGGAGCCGTCGGCCTGCTCCTTGACATTGACCAGGGTGACGCGGCCCTGGTCTACCTCCGGCTGCTGGTCCATCAGCTCAAAGATCCGGGCCGCGCCGGCCATACCCATGACCACGGAGTTGATCTGCATGGACACCTGGCCGATGTTGCCGGAAAACTGCCGGGTGATGCTCAGGAAGGGGACCACGATGCTGATGCCGATGGCCATGCCGGATAGGGACACGTTGGGAGTCTGGAACAGCATCAACAGTCCGCCCACCACGGCTACCACGGCGTAGAGCACGTTGCCCATGTTGTTCAGGATGGGCATGAGGGTATTGGCATAGGTGTTGGCCTTTTTCGCGTCGGAGAAGAGTTCGTCGTTGAAGCGGTCGAAATCCCGTTTGGTCTGCTCCTCGTGGCAGAAGACCTTGACCACCTTCTGGCCGTTCATCAGCTCCTCCACAAAGCCCTCAGTCTTGCCCAGGGAGACCTGTTGGCGGCGGAAGAACCGGGCCGAGCCGCCTCCAACCTTCTTGGTGATCACCAACATACAGGCCACCCCGGCCAGGATGACCAAGGCCAGCCACAGGCTGAAGTAGAGCATGATGCCCACCACCGTGAGCACGATGACCCCGGAGTTGATCAGCTGGGGGATGCTCTGGGATACCAGCTGGCGCAGGGTGTCGATGTCGTTGGTGTAGTAGCTCATGATGTCCCCATGGTTGTGGGTGTCGAAGTAGCGGATGGGCAGGTTCTGCATCCCGTCAAACATCTTACAGCGCAGCTTCTTTAAAAGCCCTTGGGTCATGATGGCCATCAGCCGGGTCCAGACGAACACGCTGATGAAAGACACCGTGTACACCGCCGCCAGAGTGATGACCAAGCCCAAGATGCGGCCGGACACGGCAGCCCAGTCCCCACTCTGCCAGTTCTGCTCAATCACGGCGATGATATTTTGCATGAACAGAGAGGGGATGGCGTTGACCACAGCGCTAAACAGGATACACAGCAGGGTGAGGGGGGCCATCACGGGGTAGAACTCCACAATGGTGCGCAGCAGGCGGCCCAGGGTGCCCTTTGGGTTATTCATCCATGTTCCCTCCCTTGTTCTGGGATTCATAGATCTCCTGATAGATGGGGTTGGAGGCCAGCAGCTGCTCATGGTTGCCGATGGCCACGATCTGGCCGCCGTCCATGATGAGGATGCGATCGGCGTCCTCCACCGAGGCCACCCGCTGGGCCACAATGATCTTGGTGGTGTCGGGCAGGTACTCCCGGAAGGCCTTGCGGATGAGGGCGTCGGTCTTGGTGTCCACGGCGGAGGTGGAGTCGTCCAGGATCAGGATCTTGGGCTTTTTCAGCAGGGCCCGGGCGATGCACAGGCGCTGCTTCTGACCGCCGGAGACGTTGGTGCCCCCTTGCTCGATATAGGTGTCGTAACCCTGGGGGAACTGGCGGATGAAGTCGTCGGCCTGGGCCAGCTGGCAGGCATGGACCAGCTCCTCGTCGGTGGCCGCCGGGTCGCCCCAGCGCAGGTTTTCCTTGATGGTGCCCGAGAAGAGCACGTTCTTTTGCAGCACCACTGCCACCTGGTTGCGTAGCGCCTCCAGATCGTAGTCCCGCACGTCGATGCCACCCACCTTGACGCAGCCCTCGGTGACGTCGTACAGCCGGGGGATGAGCTGGATGAGGGAGCTCTTGGACGAGCCGGTGCCTCCCAAGATGCCGATGGTTTCCCCGGAGCGGATGTGCAGGTCCACGTTGGAAAGAGCCATGCGCTCGGCGTGCTCGGAGTAGCGGAAGTTGACCCCGTCAAAGTCAATGGAGCCGTCGGGCACCTGGGTGACGGCGTTGGCAGGGGAGGTGAGGCTGCTGCGCTCCTGCAGTACCTCGGCGATGCGGTGGGCCGACTCAAAGGCCATGGTGATCATCACAAAGACCATGGAGAGCATCATCAGGCTCATGAGGATCTGGATGCTGTAAGTGAACAGGGCCGACAGCTTGCTGACATCAAGCAGCACGCCTTGACTGGAGATGATCACATAGGCGCCCACACCCATGATGAGGGTGGAGGCGGAGTAGACGCAAAACTGCATCAGCGGAGAGTTCAGAGCCAGGATCTTTTCCGCCCGGGTGAAGTCGGCGCACACGTCTTCGGCCGCGGCGGCGAACTTCTTCTTCTCATAGTCCTCCCGCACATAGGACTTGACCACCCGCATGGCCTGCACGTTCTCCTGGATGGACTCGTTGAGCCGGTCGTACTTCTTGAACACCTTGCGGAACAGGGGCATGGCCCGCCAGATGACCAGGGCCAGGCCGATGGTCAGCACCGGGATGGTGAACAGAAAGATAAAGGCCATAGGGCCGCCCATGATGTAGGAGAGGGTGAAGGCGAAGACCACCATAAGCGGGCAGCGCACGGCGGTGCGGATGACCATCATGAAGGCCATCTGCACATTGGTCACGTCGGTGGTCAGCCGGGTGACCAGAGAGGAGGTGGAGAACTTATCAATGTTGGCGAAGGAATAGTCCTGGATGGCGTAGAACATATCCCGGCGCAGGTTGCGGGAAAACCCGGTAGAGGCGGTCGCACAGGTGATGCCTGCGGCCCACCCCAGCAGCAGGGCTACCCCGGCCATGACGATGAGCAGGCCGCCATACCGCAGGATGACGTCCAGCCCGCAGCCGGCTTGGATCTCGTCAACCAGTCCGGCCAGGACAAAGGGAATCAGGCATTCCATGATGACCTCGCCGATGACCAGCACCGGGGTGAGGATGGTGACTTTCCGGTACTCACCGATGGATTTCAGCAGTGTTTTGAGCATGTCGTTCCTTTCTCCGCAAATGATCTTCTTCCGACAAACAGGCCAATCAAAGGCAAATAATAAGTATACTCCTTTTAATAAAAGAAAGAAATGGGCAAATTCACGAAAAGGGAGCGGGAAGCCCCTGGCTCATGGTGATATTTTGTATCAAACGCCGTGGGGCTGCCTGCGCTGAAGGGGGCCTGTCCGCTGGGGATGGCGGTGGGAGGAATGGAGGGGAAAGGGAGAGGCCCGCGCTGTTGCCAGCGCGGGCCTCTGGTTCCCTGGTTCAAAACATGGAAGGAGATTACATTGGAGATTAGCATCTGCTAACCATGACCCAATGTTAGCAGATGCTAACTGTTTTGTCAAGAGGAAAATGAAAAATTTTTTTCGGGTGGGTGCAAGGGTGAAAAAAGGGGGGCGGAGTGGCGGCCCGCCTGCGCGGATATGGCAATCCAAATTGGCGCGACGGTGGGGTGAAGGGATAGAGGGCGAAGCCCCAAACGGGTAGGCCCGGCGACTCTGGGCGCAATCTACTCAGGGGCTTCGGGCCGGGACGAGGGCCTCCGGCTTGACACCTTTGGGAGGGTGTGGTAGTATACTGGGGTATCAAGTGAATATCGCTGTGAACGCAAAGAGTAGCATGGGCGGAAGCTGACAGAGAGGCCTTGTCACCGGCTGAAAGCAGGGCCCAGGGGAACCCCATGCGAAGTGCAAGCGGGAGCGAGAGGGACGCAGGTGCCCTCCGTCTGGCCACGAGACGGCCATTGAGTGAGAAACGAGAGTGGAACCGCGACAATCTGCCGCCTCTCATGCCCCTTTGGGGCATGGGGGCTTTTTTCTTGGAAGGGAGGCATACTACCATGACACGACTGGGTGAGACCCTGCGGGCCTACCAGGCCCGGGACCCGGCGGCCCGGAGCAGGCTGGAGATCTTCCTGCTCTACCCCGGCGTCCACGCCACCCTTTACCATCGGCTGGCCCATTTCCTCTACCGGCACCGCCTGAAGTTCCTGGCCAGGTTCGTCTCCCAATGGAGCCGGTTCTGGACGGGGATCGAGATCCACCCCGGGGCGAAGATCGGCCGCCGGCTGGTCATCGACCACGGCATGGGCATCGTCATCGGCGAGACGGCCGAGGTGGGGGACGACTGCTTGATCTACCACGGGGTGACCCTGGGGGGCACCGGGAAGGACCAGGGCAAGCGCCACCCCACCATCGGCAACAACGTGCTCATCTCCACAGGGGCCAAGGTGCTGGGCCCTTTCACCGTGGGGGATGGGGCGCGCATTGCCGCCAACGCCGTGGTGCTCAGCGAGATCCCCCCGGGGGCAACCGCCGTGGGGGTGCCCGCCCATGTGGTGCGGGTTTACGGGAAGAAGGTGGACTACGCCAACGAGGTGAACCAGACCGACGTAAAGGACCCGGTGCTGGAGCGGCTGGCCGCCCTGTCCGACCGGGTGGAGTTTCTGGAAAAGCTGCAAGACGAGGGATATCTGAAGAATCAGGAGAAGAAGGAGGAGCCGGAGGATGCGGTTTGAGGGGATGCACCATGTGGCCATCCTGGTATCGGACTATTCCCGCGCCCGGGCCTTCTATGTGGATCGGCTGGGCCTGCCGGTGCTGCGGGAGAACTACCGGCCGGACCGGGGGGACTGGAAGCTGGACCTGAAACTGGGGGAGGTGGAGCTGGAGCTGTTCTCCAGCCCGGACGCCCCCGCCCGGCCCAGCCATCCCGAGGCGCTGGGGCTGCGGCACCTGGCCTTCCGGGTGGCGGATGTGGAGGAGACGGTGCGGGACCTGGAAGAGCGGGGCATCCCCTGCGAGCCCATCCGGACCGACCCCTTCACGGGTAAGCGGATGAGCTTCTTCCGCGACCCGGACGGGCTGCCCCTGGAAGTACACGAATAGAAACTGGAAAGGTAGGAGAAGCGCCATGGATCTGTACAATTCCGCCACCCATCGCAAGCAGCCCCTGCGCACCCACACCCCAGGCCGGGTGGAGATGTACACCTGCGGGCCCACGGTGTACCACTACGCCCACATCGGCAACTTGCGCTCCTATATCATGGAGGACGTGCTGGAGAAGTACCTGCGCTATGAGGGCTACGACGTGCACCGGGTGATGAACATCACCGACGTGGGCCACCTGGCCGGGGACACGGACACCGGCGAGGACAAGATGCTCCAGGGAGCCCAGCGGGAGGGGAAAGGGGTGCTGGAGATCGCCCAGTTCTACACCGACGCCTTTTTCGACGACTGCCGCAAGCTGAACATCAAGACCCCAGACGTGGTCCAGCCGGCCACGGGGATGGTGGAGGACTATATCCGGATCATCTCCACCCTGATGGACAAGGGCTACGCCTACTTCGCCGGGGGCAACGTGTACTTTGACACCTCCAAGCTGGAGCACTACTACGTCTTTCACGACCATGACGAGCAGGACCTGGCCGTGGGCGTGCGGGAGGGGGTGGAG
>DVJZ01000014.1 GCA_018716385.1 Candidatus Enterenecus merdae | reverse complement strand
GACAGCCCCTGGGCCGTGGGCGGGGTGTGGCACCGCGCCAGCAGCAGCACCCGGCAGCCCTGGGCCTGATAGGGCGCCACCATGGGCTGGATCAGCTTGTAATCCCCGCCCAGGATAAACTCGGGCGCCCCCACCACATAGGATCCGTGGCCCCGGAACACCACCGCCGACCACTTGTTGGCCGAGGTGAAGGGGACGGTGCGTTCGGCCTGCCAGGGGGAGGACTTGGAAAAGCGCTGGGCCATGGCCCGGGCGGTGTCATTGTCCGCGTCCATCACACGGTAGTAGGCGTTGAAGATGTCCTCCACCTTGCCGGCGGGGTAGTCCTCCTCGTCCAGGCACACCACCTCCCGCACCGACATCTCCGGCTGGGTGATGGTACCCGTCTTATCCACGCACAGCACATCCACCCGGGCCAGCGTCTCAATGGCGCTCATCTCGTGGACCAAGGTCTTGCGCTGGGCAAGGCGCATCACTGACACGGCCAGGGCCACGCTGGTCAGCAGGTACAGCCCCTCCGGGATCATGCCGGTCAGGGCGGCCACCACCGAGGTCACCGAAGATGAGAAAGTCCCCTCTTGCACCACAAACTCATTCCAGAACAGGGCCACCCCGATGGGGATCAAGGCAAAACCGATCACCCGAATCAGCCGGTCCAGCGACTGCATCATCTGGGACTTGCCCACCCCTTGGTCGGCCTTGGCCTTCAGGGCCAGGCGAGAGGCATAGCTCTCCGCCCCTACATGATCCATCCGGGCCCGGCACTTGCCCGACACCACAAAGCTGCCCGACAGCAGCTGATCTCCGGGATTCTTGGCAATGGGGTCGGCCTCTCCGGTGATCAGCGCCTCGTTCACCGTCACCTGGCCGGACATGACCGGCCCGTCGGCGGGAATCTGATCCCCCGCCCCCAGCTCCACGATGTCCTCCCGCACCAACTTGTTCAGCGGTACAGTGCCCAGCTGCCCGTCCCGCAGTACCTTGACCCGTCCCTGGGCGATCAGGTTGAGCTTCTCCAATGTGGCCCGGGAGCGCAGCTGCTGCACGATGCCGATCAGCGAGTTGATAGCGGCCAGCACCAGGAAGAACATATCCCGGAAGTTGCCTGCCAGCACCAGCAGCACCGCTAGCACCACGAACACCAGGTTGAAGAAGGTCAACGTGTTCTCCCGGACGATCTGCCGTGTGGATTTGGCGTTGGAGCTCACCGCTTCGTTGCCGTAGCCGTTGGCCAGCAGACGGGCAGCCTGGGCCGCGCTCAGTCCCTGCTTGGGGTCAGGGAAGCTCCGGTCTATCCGCTGGCGGGGGCTCTCCTGCTCCCCGCCAGCAGCCGGGCCACGCCCCACTGGCCGCCGGTCCGGCCGGCCTCGCCGGTTGGATTGTTGCGGATACTGCGCCTGTCCCATTGGCGTCACCGTCCTTTCCCCTTGCCGCGTGCCTTCCTTACCCCAGCAGGGCCTGGGCCCATCTCTGCTCCTGGAATCCCACCAGTACCATCCCCTGGCCCACCAGCAGCGGCCGCTTGACCAGCATCCCGTCCGAGGCCAGCAGCGCCAGCTGCTCCTCCCTGCTCATGCCACCCAGTTTGTCCTTCAGCCCAAGGGCTTTATACTTCTGGCCGCTGGTGTTGAAGAAGCGGCGCAGCTCCAGCCCGCTCTCCTTGCTCCAGGCATCCAGCTCCTCCTGGGTGGGGTTTTGCTCCCGGATGGGCCGGGTCTGGTAGTCCACCCCGTGCTCCTTCAGCCAGCGCTCCGCCTTCTTGCAGGTGGAGCAGTTCTCATAGCAGATCAGTTCCAAGCCGATTGCTCCTTTCGTCCGTTTCCCCCAGCATACCACAAACTGCCCCCGCCGTAAAGCGGCAGAGGGAAACGATCCCGTTTCCCCAAATGTAGGCCCAGCCTTCGGAATGCCCTGGAGCGCCCTGGAACGCCGGAAGGGCCGGGGGCTTGCGCCCCCGGCCCTATCCCTATCGGCACGTCCAGCGCACCGTCACAGTGAATACCTCGTCCCGCAGTTCTGCGGACACCTGGTGGCCCATCTGCTCCACCAGCGCCTTCACAATGGCCATGCCCAGCCCTGTGTTCTGCCCTGAGCGTGTGCGGTCGGCGGTGTAGAAGCGGTCAAAGACATAGAAGGCGTCCTCGGCGGTCATCCCCTTGGCCCCATTGGAGAAGGTGGTCACCACCTGTCCCTCCTCTACCCAGGCCCGCACGGCCAGGTAATCCGACCCATGCTTGTAGGCGTTGGTCAGCAGGTTGGACAGCACCCGCACCACCCCGTTCCGGTCCCCCCACACCGGGGGCAGCCCCTCCTGGATGGACACCTCCACCCCAATGCCCTGCCCGGCCAGTTGCTCGTAGGCCATGGCCAGCTGATCCCCCAGCTCCCGGCCCAGATCCACCAGTTCCCGCTCCATCTGCCATTGGCCCCCCTCGATGCGGGACAGGTCGTAGAAGGAGGTGATGAGGGTCTGGAGCGTGGTCGCCCGGCTCCGAATGATCTGGAGGTACTCCGCCCGCTTGGCCGGGCTCAGCCCGTCCTCCTCCAGCAGCTGAAGGTAGCCCAGGATAGAGGTCAGGGGGGTGCGCAGATCATGGGAGGCGTCGGCGATCTGCCGGCGCAGGTCCTGTTCCTTGCGGCGGTATTCCGCTTCCTCTGCCTGGCGCAGCTCCAGCAGCTCGTTGATGGTCTGGAACAACTCCTCCGCCGCCCCATTGGGGCAGGGCACCGTGAGCCGGGTGGTGGAGCTGCCCCGCATCTGCTCCTCCATCTGCCTCTTGCCCCGGCGCAGCCCCCACTCCAAGCTGATCAGGTCGATCAGGAGGATGGCGCAGGCCACCGCCAGGATCCCGATGATCACACTCTGCATCTTCCCATCCTCCTTCCCTGCCCCGGCCCCTTATCGGATCTCCTTGTGCCGGAATCCCAGTAGGCCCAGGGCCGTCCAACCGCCCCACCACGCCGCCCCAGTCCCCCAGGTCAGGGCCAGCGTCAGTCCGCTGCCCACCCTCTGGTTGATCACCTGTTCCAGCATGGTCACCGGCATCAGCCGGTAGGCCCACTCCAGCAGCCCGCTTATCGGATTGCCTCCCCCCAGCCCGCCAAAGATCAGCGCCATCAAGGGTAAGCCATACAGGCAGGCCAGGGCCGTCATCCCTCCGGTCAGGTCGCTGGGGAGCAGGAAGTACATACAGCAGCACAGAGCCTGGGCCGACAGCCACAGGGGCAGGGCGGCCAGCAACGTCCAACCCACCTGGGCCATGGCCCAGGCGTCCAGTACCGGATCGTGGCTCAGCAGCAACCAGCAGCCGGCCAGGTAATAACCCAACATCACCCCGCACAGCAGCAGGGACAGCCCCGTTTGAGCCAGCAGCTTGCCCCAGTAAACCTTTCCCCGGCTCAGGCCGTAGGACAGCTCGTTTTTCAGCGTGCCGTTCTTGTTCTGGTTGGCGAACACCATGTCCCCGGTGAGCAAGATAGCCGGTATCCCCAAGCTCAGCAGGCCGATCAGGTTGGTCCAGCCGGTGTGGAATCCCATCCCCGCCTGGTCCCCATGGAACAGAGCATAGCCCACGAACAGAAAGGTCTCCATCCCCAGTGCCACGGCCAGGGTGATCCAGAGGTATTTCCTCCGAACTACCTTATAGAATTCCGCCCGAAGGTAGTTGCGCATCCCCTCGCCCCCTTTTGGTCACAGTCCTGTGGAAAAATCTTCGCAACGTGCGCGGCGCGCCCTCCGCAACGAATATGAAATTCGTTTTGGGCCGGGGCGTGTACCGGGGCGAACGCAATGCCCGGCCTACAAACATGCGAACCGCGTCCTTTATGGTGCGTGCGCTGCCGCAACCGCGACGCTTCCATCGGAAAAGGCTTTGCCATGTTCCATCGCCTGGTCACCTGATCTCCCGTCTGCGGAAGGCCGTCAGACCGATGGCGGTAAACAGCACGAACCACACCGCCCCGGCCAGCCACCCCTGCCGGATGCTTTCCAGGGCGGCGGTTGGATCCCCTCGCCACCAAGCGCTAAAGTCGAGCCCTAACTGGACCCGCGCCAGTACCTCCCGGGGCAGCCAACTATCCACAAAGCGATCGACCGCCAGGGCCAACTCTGCTCTGCTGGGCGCAACCACGGAGAAGAACCACACAATCACATCGTCCAGAAACTCCACCAGGAACACCAGCGCCCCCGCCGCAGCTATATCGTACCGGAACAGAAAGAACAGGCAGCAGGCTGCCGCCTGCACCCCCAGGAACAGAGGGAAGGCCACCGCCAGTTCATAGAGAAATTCCAGCAGGAAACGGGCCGTCAACTGATCATTGGGCACTCTGTCTATCAGCGGAAATCCCTCGTGAGGGAACAGGATCCAGCTCAGCCCCACCAACAACGCCACGGTGATCACACACAGCACCACCGACGTGACCACCTGGGCCATCAGCTTGCCCAGGTAGGTGCGGCTGCGGGGGATACCGTAGGACACCTCGTTCTTCAGCGTCCCCCGGCGGTACTGCCCGGCGAACACTAGATCACACACGATCAGGGTGGCCAGAAAGCCCAGGAGCAGCAGTTCGCTGCTCAGGTTCATCACCCCGTGGAAGCTCCAGGGGTCGTAGGTACTTCTTAGGTTGACGGACACCATTATGGCCAGATAGCATACCACCAGCAGCGGGATCGCCAGCAGGATCAGCCGGGCATAGTTGCGGTGAAACAGCTTGTAAAACTCCGCTTGGAGGTATCTTCTCATCTCCCACCACTCCTTTCTCACAGTGTCAGAACAAAAATGGAGATCACTTGATCTCCTTCTTTCGGAAGCCCAGGATCCCCAGAGCGGAGAAGCCAACCAACCAGATGGCCCCCACGATCCAGGCCTGGCCGCAGAAGGCCCAGTCCTCCACGATTTCAGGGGCCCTGCCCAGCATCACCCCGGGCATATAGTTATAAATCGTCTCCAGCCCCTTCCCCAGGGGGTCGCCCGAGAGCAGCATAGCCACCAGGTTGATCACAGCATCTGCCTCAAACACACACAGACTGATCAGAGCCGCCCCCAAGTCGCTTTTCACCAAAAAATAGAACGCGTTGGTACAGGCCAGCACCCCCGTCCACAGCGGCAGGGCGGTGGCCAGGCAGTAGCCTACCATTTGGATGGCCACAATATCCAGTTCAGGATCCCGATACAGCGCGAAGTAGCACAGCCCCAGGTAATACCCCAGCATGACGATCATGAACAGCATGGAGACGATCCACTCCACTGCCAGCTTGCCCAGGTAGATGCGACTGCGGGGAATGCCGAAGGACACCTCGTTTTTCAGGGTGGAGTGCTTGTATTGGCTGGCAAACACCATGTCGCAGATGATCACGCCGGCGTAGAATCCGGTGTTCAGCATCATGAGCAGCGTCCCCGCCCCGGTGTAGAAATCCACGCGGTTGCCGTTCACATTGGTGTAGGCCCAGCCAGCTGCCAGCAGCGTCTCCAGCAGGAGCGTCACTCCCAGGGTGATCCAGGTGTACTTCCTGTGTATCACCTTGTACAGTTCCGCCCGGATGTAGTTCATCATTGCTTCCCACCCCCGATCAGCTTCAGGAAGTAGGCCTCCAGGTCGGCGCTCTTCTGCTCCATGCCCAGCAGGGCCACCCCGCCGGAAGCCAGCGCCCCGGACACTTCCTGAGGCCGATCCAGGTGGTCGTACAGCTCGATGACATTGCCGGGCAGCACCTCAAAGTTCTCGGTGCCCAGTTCGGTCTGAAGCAGCATAGCCGCCCGGGCCGCGTCGTTCACCGTCAGGCGCAGGCAGGTGCGGCAGCGTTCGTGCAGGGTTTGGGCGGAGATCTCCTCCAGCAACCCGCCCCGCTCCAGAAAGCCGTAACAGGTGGCCACGCTGGACAGCTCGGTGAGGATGTGGCTGGAGATGAGGATGGTGGTCTCCCGCTCCTGGTTGAGCCGGAGTAGCAGGGCACGAAACTCCGCCACCCCCTCCGGGTCCAGGCCGTTGATGGGCTCGTCCAGAATGAGGAAGTCCGGGTGGTTCATCAGGGCCAGGGCCAGGCCCAGCCGCTGCTTCATGCCCAGGGAAAAGGACTTGAACTTCTTTTTGCCCGTGTCCCGCAGCCCCACCAGCTCCAGCACTTCGTCCACTGTCTGTTTCCCAGGGATGCCCCGTTGCAGGCGATAGTACTCCAAATTTTCCTTGGCGGTGAGAAAGGGGGCAAAGGAGGGCACCTCAATCATGGCCCCTGTGCGCTGCCGGGCCTGGAGCAGCTCCCGCCCCGTCTGTCCGAACAGCTCCAGCGCCCCCTCCGTGGGGATGGACTGGCCGGTGACCAGGCGCATCAGGGTGGTCTTGCCAGCCCCGTTGCGGCCCACCAGGCCGTAGATGTCTCCCTTGCGCACCGTCAGGCTCACCCCGTCCAGCGCCAGGCTGCGTCCATAGGTTCGGCTGAGGTCGTGAGTCGCCAATACAGTCTCTGTCATATCGACTCCTACCTTTCTTTTCAGATGCTCCCAGTATAGGAGAAAAGTCTCAAAGGCCCTCAAAGAAAGTGTAAAGAAAGTCTTAATTCCCAGACGCTTCTGTGGCGAGGGGTGGATTGGTCGGGATACCCTTGGGATGGCCCCTCCCTCTCATCAGTCATCCCCAGACAGTTCCCCCATCTTGAAGCCAATGCCCCACACGGTCTTGATGTACTCTCGGCCAGGCCCAGTCTTTGCCAGCTTGGCACGCAGGTTGCTCACATGGACGTTCACCGTGTTCTCGTCCCCCATGAATGCCTCCCCCCACACAGACTCGTAGATCTGCGCCCGGGAGAAGGCCCGCTTTGGGTGCTCCATGAGCAGGGCCAGGATGGCGAACTCCCGGGTAGTGAGGGCCAGCTCCTGTCCGTCCACGCTGGCCGTATGATCCTCCCGGCTCAACCGCAGGGGCCCCCAACTCAGCTCCCCACTCTCTCCGGAGGGGGAGAAGCGCCGGCTACGCCGCAGGTGAGCCTCCACCCGGGCCAGTAGTTCCCGGTTGTCAAAAGGCTTTGTCATGTAGTCATCCGCCCCCAAGGCCAGGGCCCGCACCCGGTCATCCACCGTCACCTTGGCCGACACTACCAGGATGGGCATGGTCCGCCCAGCCCGGATCCGGGTGATGAATTCCTCCCCTGTCAGCCCTGGCAGCATCAGATCCAGCACCACCAGGTCGTAGTCATATTTCTCTGCCCACAGCATGGCCTCGCTGCCGGAAAAGGCCGCCCGGCAAGTGTAGCCTGCTCCCTCCAGAATGGTGCACAACAAACGGTTAATGTCAGCGTCGTCCTCCACCACGAGGATGTGGATGCTCTCCATGGCGTATCACCTCACCGTGCAGTATAGCACACCCTCCACCCCCTTTCAATCGCGAGCCACAACTTCTCCCCCAGAAAGGAAAACCAGGCTCTCCCATGCGGGAGAGCCTGGCCGGTTAGACATATTGAGAGCGCCGGGCGGTTGTCTCGCCCCCCGGGCCTCTACCCCAGAAGATGAGAGACAGACATAAAAAAGGCCGGGCCCACTCCCAAATGGGAGCGGGCCCGGCTAGGCGGGCGGGGAGCAATGCCCCCACACCCTGCCCAGGGCCTAGTCCGGGCTTACTCCAGCCCAGTCCAGGTCTCGTCATTGCCCGTGCCGGTATGGCCGTGGGCGTTGGTGGCCTCCACAACATCGTAGTAGGCCCAGTTGCTCGGATCGTTGTCCGTGAAGCTCACCGTCAGGCTGCCCTCGTTGGCGTCAAT
>DVJZ01000013.1 GCA_018716385.1 Candidatus Enterenecus merdae | reverse complement strand
TGTGGCTGCTGGTGGGCCCTCCGGGCACTGGCAAGACCCTGCTGGCCCGGGCGGTGGCCGGGGAGGCGGGGGTGCGCTTCCTATCCATCTCCGGCTCTGACTTCGTGGAGCTGTATGTGGGGGTGGGGGCCAGCCGTGTGCGGGACCTGTTTGACCAGGCCAAGAAGGAGGCCCCAGCCATCGTCTTCATCGACGAGATCGACGCCGTGGGCCGCCAGCGGGGTGCGGGCCTGGGCGGCGGTCACGACGAGCGGGAGCAGACCTTGAACCAGCTGCTGGTGGAGATGGATGGCTTTGCCGCCAACGAGGGGGTCATCGTGCTGGCGGCCACCAACCGCCAGGACATCCTGGACCCAGCCCTGCTGCGCCCTGGCCGGTTTGACCGGCAGGTCTATGTGGGCCGGCCTGACCGAAAGGGGCGGGAGGCCATCTTGAAGGTGCATGCCCGGGGCAAGCCCCTGGCTGAGGACGTGGATCTGCGGGAGGTGGCCCGGGAGACCACCGGTTTTACCGGGGCCGACCTGGAGAACCTGCTCAACGAGTCGGCCCTGCTGGCCGCCCGGAAGGGACAGCCCTTCCTCACTCTGGCCGACATTCAGGAGTCGGTGCTCAAGGTGATCGCCGGGCCTGAGAAGAAGAGCCGGGAGCAGATTGAGGAGGACCGGCGCATCACCGCCTACCATGAAGCGGGCCACGCCGTGGTCAGCCACGCCCTGCCCACCCAGGACCCGGTGCACCAGATCACCATCGTGCCCCGGGGCCAGGCAGCGGGGATGACCGTCCACCGCCCCCAGGAGGACCGGGACCATGTGACCCGCCAGCGGCTGGTGGAGACCCTGTCCACCCTGCTGGGTGGGCGGTGTGCGGAGGAGACGGCGCTGGGCTTTGTGTGTACCGGCGCGGTGAGCGACCTGGAGCGGGCCACCGCCATCGCCCGAGACATGGTGACCAAGTATGGCATGAGCCAGAAGCTGGGCCACGTCACCTACACCACCGGCCAGGACGAGGTGTTCCTGGGCCGCTCCATGGCCCAGGCAAAGCCCTATTCCGATCAGACCGCCGCCCTGATCGACGCAGAGGTGAAGGCGTTGCTGGACGGGGCGTATCAGCGCTGCCGGGAGATCCTGGAGCGGGACCGGGAGAAGCTGGAGCTGGTGGCCCAGTATCTGCTGCGTCACGAGAGCATGGACGCCGGGCAGTTTCAGAAGGTGTATGAGGACCCTGGGGCCCTGATGGAAACCATACAGGAGTAAGGAGCGAAGGCATGGAAAAGCAACTGGGAGAGCAGAGGGAGGGCTTTTCTCCCGCCCCTGATGGCCGGCGGGATGGGCAGGGCCGGCGGATGGCCGGAGCAGAGCCGCGCAGCGCGGGCCGGGAGATGTATCAGAACGTACGCACCCTGGTGACGGTGCTGGCGGTGCTCATCCTGCTGTTCACCTTCGTGCTGCGCATTATCGTGGTCAGCGGGCCGTCTATGGAGAACACCCTGCACAACGGGGACGCCATGCTGGTCTGGTCCCTGGGGTACACCCCTCAGCAAGGGGACGTGGTGGTGCTGACCAAGCGCTCCTACCAGGAGGACTCCATTGTCAAGCGGGTCATCGCCACCGGCGGGCAGCGGGTGGATATCGACTATGACACCGGCACGGTTTATGTAGATGGGGTGGCCCTGGAGGAGGACTATATCAAGGAGCCGATGCTGGTTCCCAGCTATGGTGAGCAGGTCAACCATGTCATCGTGCCCGAGGGGTGCCTGTTCGTCATGGGGGATAATCGCAACCAGTCGGCGGACAGCCGTTATCCAGAGATCGGAATCGTGGATGAGCGGTGCATCATCGGCCGGGTGGTCATGGTGATCTACCCCTTCTCCAACTTCGGACTGCTGTGAGGGGGGATGTGCAGATGGAGACCAAGCGATCCGGCCGGCCGCGGTGGCTGCTGGTCACGGCGGGGCTGGCTGTGTTGGCGGGGGTACTGCGCCGCTGGCAGCTGGCCACCGCCTTTGAGGGGGAACTGCGCCTGCCCATTCCCCTGGCCCCGGCCAGCATGGCCCTGGGGTGTACGCTGGTCATCGCCGGGGCGGCCTTCGGCCTGCTGGCCAACGTCCAGCGGGTAGTCAAGCCTCCCAGGGGGGATCGGCGCAGGGACCGGTGGAACCGGGCGCTGTCCGCCCCGGGGGACCTCATCGGCCTGGGCGTGATGGTGCTGGCCGCCTTCCTGATGTTGCTGGCCGCTCCCCTGCTGTTCCGGGAGGGGTGGAGCATGTGGCAGGCATTTCGCCTCAGCGTGGCGCCAACGGGCAACAACGGCGTGCTGCTGATGGCCGCCGGGGCTACCGCCCTGGCCGGCTGCGGAGGGGTGCTGGCGGTGGCCCGGGCCTGCTACCGGGGTGAGGGGCATGGCAAAGGGGCCATCGTGCTACCTGCCCTGCACGGCTGCCTGTGGTTGATGGAGCTCTACCGGGGCCACGCCGCCGACCCGGTACTGTGGGACTATGTGCCCATGCTGCTGGCAGTAGTGGGCGGCATGTTGCTGTATATGGACTGGGGCGGGCTGTCCTCCGGGCGACCCCGGCCCCGGCGGACCCTCTGGCTGGCGGGGATGACGGCGGTGTTCACCGCTGTGGCACTGGCCGGATCGTGGCAGTGGGGGGAGGGGCTTCTGCTGGTGGCCCAGCTGGTGCTGGCCTTCGTGGTGCTCAACCGCCTGCCTGTCAATTTAGAGCACCCCACCTGGGCTGCCCGGGTGTCCATCCCGGAGCCGGAGGGGCGTTGGCCTGGGCCGGAGTCCGGAGCTGAACCAGAGACGGACGCGCGTCCCACCCAGACTCCCCAGACCCAACCATCCAACGGAAAACCCCAGGAGCGGGACAGACAGGAGGAAGCAACCTATGAGTGAGACCGGCAAGTTCTACGTGACCACCCCCATCTACTACCCGTCCGATAAGCTGCACATCGGCCACACCTACTGTACGGTGGCCACCGACGCCATCGCCCGTTATCACCGGCTGAAGGGGGAGCAGGTGCTCTTTCTCACCGGCACCGACGAGCACGGCCAAAAAATCGAGGATAAGGCCAGGCAGGCCGGGCTCACCCCCAAGGAATTTGTGGACCGGATCGTAGAGGGCCCCCGGGGAGTGCGGGAGCTGTGGAAGCTGATGAACATCTCCAACGACCGCTTCATCCGCACCACTGACGACTACCATGTGCAGTCCATCCAGTATATCTTCCGGAAGATGCACGACAACGGGGACATTTACAAAGGGGTGTACCGGGGCAAGTATTGCAAGCCCTGTGAGAGTTTTTGGACGGACAGCCAGCTCAAGGACGGCTGCTGCCCCGACTGCGGCCGCCCCGTGGCCGACGCCCAGGAGGAGGCTTACTTCTTCCGCCTGTCCAAGTATGCCGACCGGGTGCGGGACCTGCTGGAGCACACCGACTTCCTGGAGCCCCGCAGCCGAGTCAACGAGATGGTCAAGAACTTCCTGGATCCAGGACTGGAGGACCTGTGCGTTTCCCGCACCAGTTTCACCTGGGGGATTCCCGTGGATTTTGACCCGGGCCATGTGGTGTATGTGTGGGTGGATGCGCTATCCAACTATATCACCGCCCTGGGCTACGGAAACGACCGCTACCACGACTATGACCAAGGCTGGTGGCCCGGGGTGAATATCGTGGGCAAGGAGATTGTCCGCTTCCACGCCATCATTTGGCCGGCCATGCTCATGAGCCTGGGTGAGCCGGTGCCCAAAAAGGTGTTTGGACACGGTTGGCTGCTGCTGGACGGGGGTAAGATGTCCAAGTCCAAGGGCAACGTGGTGGACCCCTATCTGCTGGCTGAGCGCTTCGGGGTGGACGCGCTGCGTTTCTTCCTCATGCGCACCTTCCCCTTCGGCGCGGACGGCAGCTTTTCCAACGAGCTGCTCATCCAAACCATCAACACCGACCTGGCCAACGATCTGGGCAACCTGGTCAGCCGCACCACCGCCATGGTGGGCAAGTACTTTGACGGGACCCTGCCCGGGGGATGCCGGGAGTGGGAGCAGCCCCAGACATGCGACCGGCAGCTGCGGGAGCAGGCCGCCGGGCTGCGCGAGCGCTACCGCCAGGCCATGGACGCCTATGCCCCCCACCGGGCGCTGGAGGAGGTGTTCGCCCTGATCCAGCGGGCCAACAAGTATATCGACGAGACCATGCCCTGGGCGTTGGCCAAGGATCTGCCCGGCAGCGCCCCCCGGCTGGCTCATGTGCTGTACAACCTGCTGGAGGCCACCCGCCTGTGTGGCATTCTGCTCACCCCCTTCATGCCCCAGAGCATGGACAAACTCTTCGGCCAGATCGGCGTCTCTCCCCAGCAGCGTACTTGGGACAGCGCCGGGGCCTGGGGTGGGTTGAGCGAGACGGCGGCAGTGGCCAAGGGGGAGAACCTGTTCCCCCGGGTGGATGTGGAGCAGGCCCTGGCCGAACTGGAGCGGGCTGAACAGGTTGCCCAGGGCAGCGGGAAGCCCCCCGTGGAGGTAGAGCCCCAGCTCACCCAACCGGTGGACTTTGACACCTTCTGCCGCTCCGACTTCCGGGCTGTGAAGGTCAAGGACTGCCAGCGGGTGAAGAAGTCGGAGAAGCTGTTGTGCTTCACCCTGGACGACGGCACCGGCACTGACCGGCAGATTCTATCGGGGATCGCCAAGTACTACCAGCCTGAGCAGTTGGTGGGGAAGACCCTGGTGGCCATTGTCAACCTGCCCCCCCGGAAGATGATGGGGCTGGAGTCCAACGGGATGCTCATCTCCGCGGTGCACACCCAGGACGGGGAGGAACGGTTGAACCTGATCATGGTGGACGATGCCATCCCAGCCGGCGCCAAGCTGTGCTGAGGCGGCATGGGATAAAGATTGTGAAAACATCAGGGAGGAAAAAAGATGAAACGAATTGTCACATGCCTGCTGGCGGCACTGCTGCTGGCCCTGACCGGATGCACCGGAAGCTTTGAGCCCCCCATCAGCCTGGACCCGCCGGCGTTGGAGGAGAGTCAGCCTGCCTCTGAAAGCCCTGCCCCGGATTCCAGCGACTCGCCCGCCCTGACCACCCCGGACAGCGAGGGGTATGCCATGGGCTATCTGGGGGAAACTCTGCGCACCCAGTTCTTTGATATACGCGTGGACGAGGCCTACACCTGCTACGAGTTTGACGGAGTGACCCCGGAGGTGGGCCAGAAGCTGCTGGTGGCCGAGGTCACCCTGTACAACTATACCAACTATACCCAGCCCATGTTCAACACCGATTTTGGGATCTGGTGGGATCCCCAGGAGGGGGAGTCATCCGAGGATGCTTGGGCCTTCCCCCTATACGGGGAGCGGGGGCTGGAGGACGGTTCCACCGAGCGGTACAATCTGTCTGAGCAGCAGCTGCCGATAGAGTGGGAGTTCCCCATCCGGGAGGAGCGCACCGGCATCCTGCTCTACCAGGTGCCCGAGGGCAGCTCCACCTTCTCGGTGGCCTTCCTGGAGTATTATTCCGACGGCAGCACCGGTGACCTGTACGAGATCCGTTTCAGCGCTCCCCTGGCCCAGTAAGCCGCACCGGCGCAAGCGAGGAACGGGCCGGCCTGGTGGGAGAAGGGGATCCTGCCGGGCCCTTTTGAGAGCGCTGACCCAAGGCAGCAGAAGGAGGCATCCCCATGCTTTTTGACACCCACGCCCACTATGACGCAAAGAAATTTGACGCCGACCGGGACCAGGTGCTCTCAGCCCTGCCTGGCCAGGGAGTGTCGTTGGTACTCAACCCCGGCTGCGACTTGCCCTCCAGCCGGACGGCGATCTCCCTGGCCGACCGCTATCCCTTCCTGTATGCCGCCGTGGGCGTCCACCCGGAGGACTGCGGGGATTGGGAGGAGGGCTGGCTGTCGGAACTGCGCCAGCTGGCCGCCCACCCCAAGGTGCGGGCCATCGGAGAGATCGGCCTGGACTACTACTGGAAGGACAACCCGCCCCGGGATCTGCAGCAGGAGGTGTTCCGCCGCCAGCTGGAGCTGGCCGGGGAGCTTGGCCTGCCCGCCATCGTCCACGACCGGGACGCCCACGGGGACTGCCTGGCCATCGTGGGGGAGTACCCTCAGGTCACCGGTGTGTTCCACTGCTTTTCCGGCAGTGCCCAGATGGCCCGGGAGCTGGTGGCCCGGGGCTGGATGATCTCCTTCACCGGGGTACTCACCTATTCCAACGCCCGCCGGGCGGTGGAAGCGGCCCAGGCGGTGGGGCTGGAGCACATCCTAATTGAGACCGACAGCCCCTATATGGCGCCGGAGCCCTGCCGGGGGCGGCGGTGCGACTCCAGCCTGGTGGCCCATACCTGCCGGCGGCTGGCCCAGATCAAGGGGGTCACCCCGGAGGAGTGCGCCCGGATCACTCTGGCCAACGGCAAGCGGCTGTTCGGCCTCTCATAGGGGGCAGGGTTGGAATTTTCGGGAAACCTTTGGAAAAACAGTTGACAGGCGGGGGGAAGGGTGCTATAATCACAACGATGTTTTGAGTGTATGAACCGTAATGTCCGGCCTCGTACATGAGAGGGCGGGCTTTTCTATTCCGCTTCAAAACTCCAATCTATCTCTCTTAGGAGGCATTCAAATGACTGGCACTGTGAAATGGTTCAACGCTGAGAAGGGCTACGGCTTCATCACCCCTGACGACGGCAGCGAGGACGTATTCGTCCACTTCTCCGCCATCGTGGCCGAGGGGTACAAGAAGCTGCTGGAGGGGCAGAAGGTCACCTTCGAGACCGAGCCCGACCCCCGTGGGGCCAAGGGTGTGCGCGCCACCAATGTGGTGGCTCAGGTGGAGGAGTAATTTCCGCATCTGAAAAAGGCTTCGGGCATTGCGCCCGAAGCCTTTTTTCATACTCCGCCGGACTTCCCATGTCCCGCCGGCGGCTTTCTTTCAAGGCCTGCCGGGCTTTTTGGGCAGTTTGTGCTTGGTGCCATCGGGCTCTACCAAATAGGTGTGCTCCAGCTGGCTGACCAGGTTGGCCTTCACGCTGTCCACATACTCCCGGCGCAGGGCGTCCCGCTCGGCCAGCTCCTGGGGGGTGAGGGTCTCCCCCGCCTTCACCCGGCGGGCAAAGTCGTTGATACGGTCGATCTTAGCCTGATCCATGCTCACACATACCTTTCCAATTCCAGGATGACGCGACCCTTCCGGGACTGACCGCCTATTGTTTTGACCACGCACTTGCCCAGCCCCCGGCAGGTGAGCACATCCCCCTGGGCCACCAGCCGGTCCCCCTTGGCGCACTCCCGGTGGTTGACGCTTACTTTACCGGCGGCCACCAGTTGGGCGGCCTTGCCCCGGGCCAGGGAGAAGCCGCAGGCCAGCACCGCATCCAGCCGCAGGGTGGCCACGGTGTCATGGATGAGGCGCACCTGGGCTGGGGCGGGGGAGAGCTGGCCCAGGGGGAGGGGGCGCAGCCGGAGCCGGTAGCGGCCGGCCTGGTCCAGCTGGGACAGGAGGATGGGGGCGGCCTGCTTCAGGGCCACGATTTGGGCCCGTCCATCCAGCATCAGGATATCCCCCAGCTTCTCCCGGGTCAGGCCGATGCCCATCAATGCGCCCAGCAGATCCCGGTGGGTGAGCTGCGCACCGGAGGGAAAGGCGGCCTCCACGGCGGCCAGCTCCTCGTCGGCGTCCCAGTCCTCTTTCTCCAGCCAGGGGGGCAGGAAGACGCACACGGTGCGCTCCGCCCCTTCATATCCGCCGAAGAAGCGGTGGCTGGGGTGGCCCAGGGCGGCCAGCAAGGGTTCGGCCGCCGCGCGCTGGGCGGGGGAGAGGAACTGGGTGACGCAGGGGATGGAACGGCGCTGGGACCGGTCCAGCTGATCCAGCACCCGGGCCAGGACCACCCGCTCCTCCCCATCCTGGGCAAACCGATCCAGCAGCTGGGTCTTGTTCATCTCCACACCTCCGCTTCCAAAGGCTGGGCAGGCCCGGGAGACTTATTGAGCCGCTTGTGTTTCCTCATCCCCGCGCTCCCCCTGCTGGGCCTGGTATAGCCGGGCATATGCCCCGCCGGCAGCCAACAGCTGCTCGTGGGTGCCTTCCTCCACGATGCGATGCTCGTCGATGACCAGGATGCGATGGGCGTTGCGCACGGTGGATAGCCGGTGAGCGATGACCAGGGTGGTGCGGCCCCGGGCCAGTTCCTCAAAGGCGGACTGAATGCGGGCCTCGGTCACCGAATCCAGGGCGGAGGTGGCCTCGTCCAGGATGAGGATGGGCGGGTTCTTCAGGAAGATGCGGGCGATGGACACCCGCTGCTTCTGACCTCCGGACAGCATGACTCCCCGCTCGCCCACATAGGTTTGAAAGCCGTCGGGCAGGTCTATGATATCCTGGTAGATCTCCGCCCGCCGGGCTGCCTCCACCACCTCTTCCTCAGTGGCGTCCGGCCGGCCGTAGCGGATGTTGTCTAAGATGGTGCCGGCAAAGAGGAACACGTCCTGCTGGACGATGCCGATGTTCCGGCGCAGGGAGCGCTGGGTGACCTGCCGCACGTCCACCCCATCCACCAGCACCCGCCCGTCGGTGACGTCGTAGAACCGGGGGATGAGCTGGCACAGGGTGGACTTGCCGCCTCCCGAGGGCCCCACCACCGCCACCGTCTCCCCGGGGGGGATGTGCAGGTTGATGTGGCGCAGCACCGGCTCGCCGCCCCGGTAGGAGAAGCTCACGTCCTCCACCTGGATCTCACCCCGGGCGGTGCCCATCTCCCGGGCATCGGGGTCGTCGCGCACTTCAGGCTCCACCCGCATCAGTTCCACAAAGCGCTTGAAGCCTGCCATACCGTTGAGGAATTGCTCCACAAAGGCGGCCAGCTTGCGCACCGGGGTGAGGAAGGTGGAGATATACAGCGAGAAGGTGACCAGATCCACCAGATCCATCTCGCCCCGCAGGATAAAGAAGCCGCCGGCGGCGATGGTCAGCACGTTCATCACCGGCAGGGCGAACTCCAGCCCAGCCATATAACCGGCCATGGCCCGGTAGTAGCCCCGTTTGGCCCCCCGGAACCGGTCGTTGGAAGCGCGGAACTTCTCTCCCTCCCGCTCCTCGTTGGCAAAGGCTTTGGCCGTGCGCATCCCGGAGATGGCCGCCTCCAGCTGGCCGTTGATGCCCGCCATGTTCTGCTTGACCTGGAGGGAGGCCCCCACCATCTTCCGGCGCTGGAAGACGGTGAACACCACGAAGATGGGTACCACCGCAAAGACGATCAGGGCCAGCTTCCATTGGATGGTACACATCAGCGCGAAGGCGCCCCCCAGGGTGACCAGCGAGATGAACAGGTCCTCCGGCCCGTGGTGGGCCAGCTCGGTGATCTCAAACAGGTCGTTGGTGGCCCTGCTCATCAGTTGGCCGGTGCGGTTGCGGTCGTAGAAGGAGAAGGACAGGTCCTGCATATGGGAGAACAGGTCCCGGCGGATGTCCGCCTCGATGCGCACGCCCATCATGTGGCCCCAGTAGGTGACCACAAACTGCATCCCCGCCCGCAGGCCATAGGCGGCCAGCAGGATGGCCATGACAGAGAAGAAGGCGGCGAACATCTGCTGGGGCAGCAACTGGTTCAGGGCCAGGCGAGAGACATAGGGGAAGGCTAGGTCCACCAGGGAGATGCCAAGGGCGCAGGCCATGTCCAGCAGGAACAGGCCCAGATGGGGTTTGTAGTAGGACAGGAAGATGGCCAGATGGCCACGGTGAAATCGTTTATCCATGGGGGAAACCTCCTTTACCCGCACCAAGAACGGGCGAGATTTTAGTATAACCCGACCATCCGGGGTTGTCAATCCGGCGCCGGGACGGTATAATACACAGCATATGAGAGTTTGCGGGGAAGGGAAGTGCACGGACATGTGGGAGCAAGTGCTGGACAGTGCCCAGGTGGTCGGGGGCAGCGTGCTCACCCTGTTCCTGCTCATGGGGGTGGGGTTCTTCCTGGGCCGGCGGGGGCTGCTGTCGGGGCAGACCCTGTCCCAGCTGTCCTTCCTGCTGCTGTATGTGGTCACCCCGGCCATCATGATCGACACCTTCCTGGGCCAGCAGCGCAATGCCGCTACGGTGCGCCAGCTGCTGGCCGCCGGTGGGGTGCTGGTGGGCACTTACCTGCTGAACATGGCGCTGGTCCAACTGTGCTTCCGCCGCGCCCCCCAGCAGGAGCGGGGGGTGCTGCGCTTTGCCGCTATCTATGGCAACACCAGCTTCATGGGAGTGCCGCTGATCCTGGCGGTGCTGGGCAGCGGGGGAATGCTGGCCACGGTGACGTGCATGGCAGTATTCAACATCAGCATCTGGTCCCACGGGGCCTGGCTGATGGGGGGGCGGGCCCAGATCTCCCCCCGGAAGATGCTGCTCAACCCCGGGGTGGTTGGGTTTGCCGCGGCCTTGCTCCTATTCGCCTTGGCCGTGCCCTTGCCCGGGCCGGCGGTCCAGGCGGTGGGGTACGTGGGCAGCCTGAACACCCCGCTGGCCATGGTGGTCATTGGGGCGCAGATGGCGGAGGTGGACCTGCCCGCCCTGGTTCGGGTCCGGATGCTGTACGTGGTGTGCGCCATCAAGCTGTTGGTGGTGCCGGCGCTGACCATGCTGGTGTTGCTGCCCTTCCGGCTGGACGCGGTGACCTACCAGGCCGTGGCTATCCTGGCCGGCTGCCCGGTGGCGGGGGCCACCGGCCTGATGTGCCAGCTGGCCGGGCAGGACACCGCCCTGGCCGCCCGGCTGGTGACCCTGTCCAACCTGCTGAGCATCCTCACCTTGCCGATGGTGGCGGTGCTGGCCGGTCAGTTGGCGGGGGGCTAAGTGGCGGGACAGCCCGGGCAAGAAAGGGGGATTGAGATGCAACAGCAGCCGCTGGACTGGCGGGCCCGAGGAGCGCTGTGGGTGCGCCTGGGTATCCGTGGAGGATTGGTGGTGGCCGCCTGGCTGCTGCTGCGCTATGTGGGGCCCTTTTTGTTGGGACTGCTGGGCCCCTTCGTGCTGGCGCTGATGGCGGCCTGGCTGCTCAACCCACCGGTGCGCTGGTTGCACCGGCGCCTGGCCGTCTCCCGCAAGGCGATCTCCCTGGTGCTGATCGTGCTGATCTTTTGCGCCCTGGGCGGGGTGCTTTACGGGCTGGGCATCATGGCGGTGGGGCAGATCCGCTCCCTGCTGGACAACTGGCCGTCGCTGCTGGCCGCCATGGACAGCACGGCGGATGCGCTGGCGGCCTGGTTTAGCCGCTTCCAAGACCTGCTGCCCCGTGGGCTGCTGTCCACTGGGGAGGGGCTGATGGACAGCCTGGGCAACTGGCTGGAGAGCCTGGACCTGGCTGGCTGGGTGGCTTCCCTGGCCGGGCAAGCCCCCGCCCTGGTGTCCGATGTGACCGCGTTTGCGGTGAGCACGGTGGTATTCATCATGGCCAGCTACCTCATCACCGCCGACTATCCCCGCCTGCGCTTTCTGGTCACCGACCAGGTGCCCGCTGACACCAGGGCCTTCGGCGCCACGGTGAAGCAGTTGTTCGTGCAGGCCTTTGGGGGTTATCTGAAGAGCCAGCTGTTGCTCTCCCTGGTGGTGTTCCTAATCCTGGCGGTGGGGTTTGTGCTCATCGGCCAGCCCTATGGGCTGCTGCTGGCGGTTCTCTTTGCAGTACTGGACTTCATCCCCATCATCGGGGCGGGCACCGTCATGGTGCCCTGGGCGGCGGTGGATCTGATCCTGGGCAGCTATGCCCACGCGGTCCAGCTGATGGTGATCTGGGGAGCCGTCGCCCTGTTCCGCCGGCTGGGGGAGCCCAAGATCCTGGGTGACCAGACCGGCCTGCCCCCCATTCTGTCCCTGGTGGGCATCTATGCCGGGATGCGCCTGGGGGGCGTGCTGGGCATGATCGTGGGGCCCATCCTGCTGTTGGTGCTGCTCAACCTGGGCCGGCTGGGGGTGTTTGCCCCGGCTATGGCCGACCTGCGGGCGGCGGCCCGGGATGTGCTGGCCATCCTGCACGCGGGGCAGCGGCGGTGACCGGCCCACTTCAAAAAACGTTCAGCAATTGTTCAAAATCAATTTGGACCTGTGTCACACTATGGACATATTTCTTGGTTATGCTGGACATGTAAACCAAACAGACGGTCGGGGACGTCCCCATCCCAAAAGGAGTGAGCGCAATGTACGAAGACAACAACCGCAGCGGCTACGGTGGATTCGAGCCAGATAACGGCCCTACCTACCATTATAGCTACAACTACCAGCCAGATTCCCAGGGACCGGCCTCGCCCCGGCCTAAGAAGGCCAAGGGGAAGGGAACCGCGGGCAAGGCAGTGGCCCTGGTGCTGTGCTGCGCCCTGGTGGGCGGCGGCGCGGGGGTGGGCGGCGCGGCGGCCTATCAGGCCCTGTCCGGCGGCCATTCTGGCTCCGGCTCCACCACCATCTACCAGAACAACACGCCCACCACCCAGGTGAACATCCAGCAGGCCGACGGATTGACCGAGATGAGCCTGGAGGAGATCTATGCCTCCTATGTGGACTCCTGCGTGAACATCAACGCCCAGACCACCGTGCAGCAGGGCTGGCAGCAGTATCAGGCCACCTCCGCCGGATCGGGCTTCATCATCAGTCAGGACGGCTACATCATCACCAACTATCATGTGATCGACGGGGCCTCCTCCATCCAGGTGACGCTGAACAACGGGGAGAGCTATGACGCGGCCTACATCGGCGGGGAGGAACTCAACGACGTGGCGGTGTTGAAGATCGACGTCACCGGACTGAAGCCGGTGGTGTTGGGCGACTCGGACAGCCTGACCGTGGGCGAGCAGGTGTCCACCATTGGCAATGCCCTGGGCAGCTATTCCTTCTCCCAGACCTCGGGCTATGTCTCCGGGGTGGGCCGCTCGGTGACCATGAGCGACGGCACCGTGATGAACATGATCCAGACCGACTGCACCATCAACTCGGGCAACTCCGGCGGCCCTCTGTTTGACCAGTATGGGCGGGTGGTTGGCATCACCTCGGCTAAGCTGTCCAACAATGGGGACAGCTCCACCGCCTCCATTGAGGGCATCGGCTTTGCCATCCCCATCAACGATGTGATCGACATCATCACCGACTACATGGAGTATGGCTACGTCACCGGCCGGCCCTACATGGGCATCCTATCCCCCACGGATGTGACGGAGCAGCACAGGCAGACCTTTGGCTGGCCTGCGGGCGTGTATGTGAACAGCGTGGAGGAGGGCTCCTGTGCCGAGACCGCCGGCATCCGGCCTGGGGACATCATCACCGCCATTGACGACACTGAGATCACCGGCGTGACCCAGCTCACCTCGGTGAAGAACTCCTACCGGGCGGGGGATACAGTGACGGTTACGGTGTACCGCTCTGGGGAGACCCTGGAGCTGTCCCTGACCTTTGATGAGCAGACCAACACCACCCAGAGCCAGCAGGAGGAGTCGTCCGATCCCGTGCCTCAGCAGACGGGAAGCGGCAATGGCGGCCAGGGCTACTTCAACCCCTGGGACTATTTCTTCGGCTGAGCCACGCTACGCCTCATCTATCCCAACAGAGCAAAAAATATCCGCGGAGGGCTACCGGCAGGCGGCCCTCCGCGCTCTGTTATTCCCCTGGTCCAGAGAGAGGCTTGGGGATGGACGGATACCAAGGGGATACAGACGGATACAAACCTGTAAATATATGCATAAGCAGATCAACTACAACACCAGACTCACCCTCAAACGCAAGCTCAGCCACAGCCTTGACCGCTCAGGCGATGAGGGCGTCCAGCTCGGCCTGGGCCTCGCTGCGGGTGTCGGCCGAAAAGCAGAAGCGGCCGTTCAGATAGACCTCCACATGGCCGCGCACCTGCCGGATCTCATACATGGAAACCCCTCCTTTCCGCCCCGCCCGGCCCAGGGGGCCGGAACTGGTGGGCTTTGCTTCCTTCTGGAGCCAGGATAGCAAAGAAGAAGTCCCATAAAACGGACTATAATAGCCCTTGCCCCCCGATACCGTTAAGGAGGGGGCAAGGGCACTTGTCTTGGCGGTCGTGGCAGCCCTTGCTTTGGGTTTTCAGGCCCCAACAGGGCCAGGGGCAAGGGCGCGGGGATAAAGGGCACGTGGGCAGGGCAGAAGGGGGGCGGGAGGCTTAGCAGATATCCACCCGGCGCACCCCGACGCACCGGCGCTGGGCGGTGTCCACCTCGAAGAGGACCGCATCCATCCGGCAGGGGCCGGAGGCTGGCTGGAACCGTTGGGGCAGGCCGCCCAGGAAGCGGTTGACCGCCTGCTCGGGCCGGATGCCGATCACCGATTGGGCGGGCCCAGTCATGCCAAGGTCGGTGACGAAGCCCAGGCCCTGGGGCAGCACCTGACAGTCGGCGGTGGGCACATGGGTGTGGGTGCCCCACAGGGCCTGGGCCCGGCCGTCCAGATGCCAGGCCATGGCTCCCTTTTCGCTGGTGGCCTCGCCGTGGAAGTCGGCCAGGGTGAGCTCTGCCTCCCCCTGGGCCAGGATGGCGTCCATGGTGGAGAAGGGGTTGTCAAAGTTGCTGTCCATCCCCCACCGGCCAATGAGGTTGACCACCCGCAGGCGCAGGCCCTGGGGCCCGTTGAAGATCCCCCAGCCCCGGCCAGGGGCCCGGGCGGTGTAGTTGGCCGGGCGCAGCAGGCAGGGGCACTCGTCCAGCAGCGGGACGATCTGCCGCTTGTCCCAGGTGTGATTGCCCAGGGTGATCACATCCGCCCCGGCGTTCAGGATGGCATGGACCTGGTCGGGCAGCAGGCCGTTGCTGGCCGCGTTCTCCCCGTTGACCACGGTGAAGTGGACCCCGTGGAGCTTGCGCAGGGCGGGCAGATGGCGGCACAGGAAGTCCAGTCCGGACTCCCCCACCACGTCGCCAACTGCCAGTACGCGAAGGATCATGGCGCGTTCCTCCCAGTCAAGTCAGTTTGCCCCCAGAAGGGGCATACGGAAGTCTCCCCCGACGGTTAAGGCTCCGGGCCCTCATGCCGGATGCTCACCGCCGGGGGACGAATCCACCAGGGTCAGGCAGCCGTCTTGGTCATATTTGAGCAGGCGGATGTCCATGCGGGTATTCCGGGCGATGTCCCGCATCCTCACCGCCTCGGTGACAGTGGCCGCCAGGGTATAGGCCACCCCATGCTTTTTGGCCCGGCCGGTGCGGCCGATGCGATGGACATAGGCCTCCTGCTCGTCGGGCACATCGTAGTTGAACACCGCGTCCACATCGTCGATGTCTAGCCCACGGGCGGCCACATCGGTGGCGGCCAGCACCTGGAGCTTACCCTCCCGAAAGCGCTTCAGGGTTTGCTCCCGCACCCGCTGCTGGATGTCCCCGTGGATGGCCTGGCAGGAAACCCCCCGCATTTGCAATAACCCGGCCAGCCGGTCGGCCATGTTCTTGGTGTTGCAAAAGGCGATGGCCCGCTCGTAGCCACCGGCGTGAAGCAGGGCCAGCAGGGTGTCCAGCTTTTGCTCCCGCCCGGTCAGCTCCACCTGATACTGCTGGATGTCCGGGCGGTTGTCCTCCACCGGACGCACGGTGATCTCCGCCGGGTCCCGTTGGTACACCCAGGAGATGTCCATCACTTCCCGGCTGATGGTGGCCGAGAACAGCCCCAGGTTACGCCGGTGGGGGAGCCGGTCCAGGATGCGGGTCACGTCCTGGATAAAACCCATGTCCAGCATCCGGTCGGCCTCGTCCAGCACTACCGTCTGCACACCGTCCAGCCGCACGGTATGCCGCTTCATGTGATCCATGAGCCGGCCGGGGGTGGCCACTACGATCTGGGGGTTGCGTTTTAGCTGGGTGATCTGCTTGTCGATGGGCTGCCCTCCGTACAGGCACACCACCCGGACCCCCTCCCGGAAGGCGCACAGATCCCGCAGTTCGTCCCGGATCTGGAGGGCCAGCTCCCGGGTGGGGGCTAAGATGAGGCCCTGGATCTGGTCGGACTCTGGATCCACGTGCTCCACCATGGGGATGCCAAAAGCATAGGTCTTACCCGTGCCCGTGGGGGCCTTGGCCACTACGTCCCTCCATTGCAGGAAGAAGGGGATGGCTCCGCCCTGGATGGCGGTGGCCCGGGTGTAGCCTTTATGCGCCAGGGCCTTCCGGGTGGCCTCCGACAGATCCATGTCCGCATAATCGTAGATGTCCGATACCACTTCGCCGTTGATTTCCATTTCGCCGTTGATTTCCATTGTGCCCTCCCTCTTTTTGGCCGGATTGACAAGGCAGTTTGAATAGTATACCATAGTTCCCATGAAAGCGCAAATAGCCGCGAAAGAAAACTCCCCCCTTGAAATCATACCGAGGTTGTGGTATTTTAGAGATAAGAGAATTGAGGTGATTGGGAATGAAGATTTCCACAAAGGGAAGATACGCGCTGCGGCTGATGGTGGACCTGGCGATCCATGACCGGGGACGCCCGATTTCCCTGCGGGATGTGGCGGAGCGCCAGCAGTTGAGCGACAAATACTTAGAGCAGATCGTCACCCCGCTGGCCCGGGTGGGGCTGGTGCGGGCGATCCGGGGCGCGGGGGGAGGCTACCGGCTCACCCGCCGTCCGGAGGAGTACACCGTGGGGGAGATCCTGCGCCCGTTGGAGGGGGATCTGGCCCCGGTGGAGTGTGCCACCGACGCGGAGTTCTGCGAGCGGTGTGACCAATGCGTCACTGTGGAGCTGTGGCAGGAGATCCACCGGGCGGTGTCCCAGGTGGTGGACGGAACCACCCTGGCCGACCTGGTGGAGCGCCAGCTCAGCAAGCTGGCTGACCTTTCCGCTCCGGCCGAGCTGGTATGACCCTGGCCGGGCCAAGCTGGCGGGCGCGGGCGGAGCGGTGGCTGCCCCTGGGGCTGATTCTGCTGGGGGTGTTGGTGCGCTTGGCCGCATTTGGCGCCGTCCCCGCCGGATTCAATCAGGACGAGGCCTTCGCCGGATACGAGGCGTACAGCCTGCTCACCTACGGCGTGGACTCCTGGGGCTACCCCTTCCCCTGTTACTTCATCTCCTGGGGCAGCGGGATGAACGTGTTGGAGAGCTACCTGGCCATTCCATTCGTAGCTCTGCTGGGCCCCACCGAGGCGGCCGTGCGTCTGCCCCAGTTGCTGTGCGCCTGCCTGTCCATGCCCGTGTTCTACGACTTGCTGCGGCGCATGGTTTCCCGGCGGGCAGCCCTGATTGGCTTGGGGTTGCTGGCCATCTCCCCCTGGCATATCCTGCTCAGCCGGTGGGGGCTGGAGTCCAATCTGGCCCCCGCCTTCCTGCTGTTTGGATTCTACTTCCTGGTGCGCGCGCTGGAGGACAGCCGGTTCCTCCTGGCCAGCGCGGCGGCCTACGGCGTATCGCTATACGCCTATGCCATCACCTGGGCGGTGGTCCCCCTCACCCTGTGCGGGTGGGGGGCTTACCTATTGCTGTCCGGCCGGCGCTTCCCCCTGCGCCACCTGCTGCCCGCCGTGGGGCTGCTGTTCCTGCTGGCCTTGCCCCTACTGCTGTTTTTGCTGGTCAACTTGAACGTGATCGACGAGATCGTCACCCCCTGGTTCTCCGCCCCAAAGCTGTCGGCCATGCGGGGAGGCGAGCTGAGCTGGCGCAACCTGTTTTCCGCCCACTCCTACTGGGATCTGGGCAATGTGATCTTCCTCCAGCGGGACTTCCTGCCCTGGAACGCCATGGAGGGCTTTGGCATGTTCTACCCCATCAGCCTGCCCTTCCAGCTGCTGGGGGCGGTACGGCTGGTCCGGGGGGCGGCGGGGGCGCTGCGGGCCCGTCGGGTGTGCTGGGAGTGCCTGGTGCTGCTGGGGGCGCTGTGCGCGGTGCTCATTGGGCTGATGTTCTACGATGTGGGGATCAATCGGATCAACGCCCTGCACTTTTACACCCTGATCTTTATCACCGTCGGGGTGGACGAGCTGGTCCGGCTGTGCCGGAAGGCACGGGTGGTGCCCGCCCTGGTAGCGGCGGCCTACGCCTGTTGCTTTCTGGCCTTTGCCGGGGTGTATTTTACCAGCTACAACGACGAGATCGCCCTCTACTTCCGCCAGGGGGTGGGGCAGGCGGTGGCCTTCGTCAAACAGCAGGGGTTTGACCAGGTGGCGGTGGACGACAGCGTCTACTATTCCCAGATCCTCTTTTACGATCAGACGCCCCACGAGGTGTACGCCGCCAGCGTGGACTATGCCGGCGGTTCAGCCTCCTTTCTGGATGTGGATGGCTTTGGCCGGTACACCTTCGGCATCGACTACGGGGCGCTGGAGGAGGATACGGCCTACCTGATCCCTGCCGGCCGGGCAGGGGAGCTGACGGCGGCAGGCTATCAGACGGCGGTCTTTGACGGCTATGCCGTGGCCTGGCAATAAGAGGGCATTCGTGCCTGCGAGAAATTAGCACTCTCACAACGAGAGTGCTAATTGTTTACAGTGCGTTCATGAAAAACCCTGGGAAAGGAGTATACTAAGATCAAATAACAGTTTCGGCCGAGTTCCGGCCTGGTTGGGAGGGAAGTTTCATGAACATGAATCAGTTGACCCAGAAATCGCTGGAGGCCATTCAGGCCGCCCAGTCGTTGGCCGTGGAATATGGCAACCAGCAGATCGAGCAGCCCCATCTGCTGTGCGCTCTGGTGGAGCAGGAGGGGGGCTTCATCCCTCAACTGCTGGCCAATATGGGGCTGACCGTGGAGTCCTTCCGGGCCGCCGTCCGCCACGAGGTGGAGAAGCTGCCCAAGGTGTCCGGCTCTGGCCGGGAGGCGGACAAGGTGTATGTCTCCGGCGGGGTGGACAAGGCGTTGAACACCGCTGTCTCCATCGCCTCCAGCATGAAGGACGAGTATGTCTCGGTGGAGCATCTCCTGCTGGCCCTGCTGGACACGGCAGAGGGGCCGTTAAAGGCCCTGTTCCAGACTTACCGAGTGGAGCGGGAGGGGGTCATGCAGGCCCTGGCCACCCTGCGGGGCAGCCAGCGGGTGACCTCAGATAACCCGGAGGAGACCTATGAGGCGCTGAAGAAGTATGGCTCTGACCTGGTGGAGCGGGCCCGGCAGAACAAGCTGGACCCGGTGATCGGCCGGGATGACGAGATCCGCAACGTCATCCGCATCCTCTCCCGCAAGAGCAAGAACAACCCCGTGCTCATCGGCGAGCCGGGGGTGGGTAAGACTGCCATTGCCGAGGGACTGGCCCAGCGCATCGTCAAGGGGGATGTGCCCGCGGGGCTGCGGGACAAGACCATCTTCGCCCTGGACATGGGGGCCCTCATCGCGGGGGCCAAGTACCGGGGCGAGTTTGAGGAGCGGCTGAAGGCGGTGCTCAATGAGGTGAAGAAGTCAGAGGGCAGGATCATCCTGTTCATCGACGAACTGCACACCATCGTGGGCGCGGGCAAGACCGAGGGGGCCATGGACGCGGGCAACCTGCTCAAGCCCATGCTGGCTCGGGGGGAACTGCACTGCATCGGGGCCACCACCCTGAACGAGTACCGGCAGTATATCGAGAAGGACGCAGCCCTGGAGCGGCGCTTCCAGCCCGTGATGGTCAATGAGCCCACGGTGGAGGACGCCATTGGCATCCTGCGGGGGCTGAAGGAGCGTTATGAGGTGTTCCACGGGGTGAAGATCACCGACGGGGCCATCGTGGCCGCCGCCACCTTGAGCAATCGCTATATCACCGACCGCTTCCTGCCCGACAAGGCCATCGACCTCATCGACGAGGCCTGCGCCCTGATCCGCACCGAGATGGACTCCATGCCCACCGAGCTGGACGTGATCTCCCGGAAGATCGTCCAGCACGAGATCGAGGAGGCTGCCCTGAAGAAGGAGGACGACGAGCTGTCCAAGGCCCGCTTGGCCGATATTCAGCGGGAGTTGGCCGAGTTGCGGGATCAGTTCCACGCCGGACAGGCCAAGTGGGAAAATGAGAAGAACGCCATTGGCAAGGTGCAAAAGCTGCGCCAAGAGCTGGAGGCAGCCAACGCTGAGCTGGAGAAGGCCCAGCGGGAGTACGATTTGAACAAGGCGGCGGAGTTACAGTATGGCACCATCCCCGGCCTCAAGAAACAGCTGGAGGAGCAAGAAGGGTATGCGGCCCAATCCAAGGAGGACACCCTGCTGCGGGACAAGGTCACCGAAGAGGAGATCGCCCGCATCGTGGAGCGGTGGACGGGCATCCCCGTGGCCAAGCTCATGGAGGGGGAGCGAGAGAAGCTGCTGCACTTAGAGGACATCCTCCACCAGAGGGTGGTGGGCCAGGACGAGGCTGTCCGCCTGGTGAGCGAGGCCATTTTGAGAAGCCGGGCGGGCATCGCCGACCCGGACAAGCCCATCGGCTCGTTCCTGTTCCTGGGCCCCACCGGTGTGGGTAAGACCGAGCTGGCCAAGGCCCTCTCCGAGGCGCTGTTTGACAGTGAGCGCAACCTGGTGCGCATCGACATGAGCGAGTATATGGAGAAGTTCTCCGTCTCCCGGCTCATTGGCGCTCCTCCCGGCTATGTGGGCTACGAGGAGGGTGGCCAGCTCACCGAGGCAGTGCGTCGCCACCCATACAGCGTGGTGCTTTTCGATGAGGTGGAGAAGGCCCACCCCGACGTGTTCAATGTACTACTACAAGTATTAGATGACGGAAGAATTACAGACAGTCAAGGCCGCACGGTGGACTTCAAGAACACCATCCTCATCCTCACCTCCAACCTGGGCAGCCAGTACCTGCTGGACGGCATTGGCTCCGACGGGGAGATCAGTCAGTATGCCAAAGAGCAGGTAGAGCAGCTGCTGCGTCAGTCCTTCCGGCCGGAGTTCCTCAACCGGCTGGATGAGATCGTGTTCTACAAGCCGCTGACCCGGGACAACATCTTCCACATCATTGATTTGATGCTGGCCGGGCTCAACCGCCGCCTGGAGGACAAGCGGCTGAGCGTGGAGCTCACCCAGCAGGCCAAGGACCAGATCCTGGACGCGGCCTATGATCCCATGTACGGCGCCCGGCCCCTGCGCCGGTATCTCCAGCACACGGTGGAGAACCTGGTGGGCCGGCGGATCATCGCCGGAGAGGCGGTTCCCGACACCACCCTCACGGTGGACGCCCAAGGGGGAGAGTTGGTGATCCGGTGAGTCTGCCTCCTGCCAAGGCGATGAGGACATGCGGGCGGTCTGCCGCTCCGTCGGTGCCCCAGGGCCGCATCTGCCAGGGGCCCGCGGCGGGGTCCGGATCCAAATTTGCCCGACGAAGCCGGACTACCCCGATTCTGAACCCCTGGACGATCCTTTTTGCCTCTTAAGCGCTGGGGAGCATGAAGGCCTGGGGCACAAGTTTCTCCTGTACCCATGGCCTTCCCTGGAACCGTAAGCAAAGGCCGCCGCCCGACAGGGCGGCGGCCTTTGGCTTTGCCGGGGGAGACGGGGGAAATGAGGGAAAGATGTGGGCCGGGGCAGGGGCTTCGCGCACCATTTTGCCTTCCAAACCTCCCATTCTTCGGTTGAATGCCCGCGCCCCCCTTGACGCATGGCCTGGCAGGACATAGAATGGGGGCAAGATTGGGACGGGGAGGGATGGGGATGGACATTCAAGGCTTGCAGAGCATGACCTTGCTGGACTGGCCAGGCAAGGTGGCTTGCACTGTGTTTCTGGGCGGATGCCAGCTGCGCTGCCCTTACTGTCACAACGCCCAGTTGCTGGAGGGGCCCTTTCCCTCGGCCATGACCCAGCGGGAGCTGCTGGGCTTTCTGGAAAAGCGCCGGGGGCTGCTGGACGGGGTGTGCCTGACCGGGGGGGAGCCTCTGCTGCGCCCCGACCTGGATGGCTTGCTGGAGGGGATCAAGGCCCTGGGCTACCCGGTGAAGCTGGACACCAACGGCACCCACCCGCAGCGGCTGGCCGCGCTGTGGCAGAGGGGGCTGGTGGACTATGTGGCCATGGACGTGAAGAACAGCCCCAGCCGCTACCCCCAGACCACCGGGGTGCCCGGGCTGGATCTGGCCCCCATTCGGGCCAGCCTGGACTGGCTGCTGGAGGGCAGGGTGGACTATGAGCTGCGCACCACCGCTGTGCGCCAGTTCCACGACGGAGAAGCCTTCCGGGAGCTGGGGGGCTGGATCCGGGGGGCACGCCGGTACTATATCCAGAACTTCACGCCCCGGGACACCGTGCTCTGCCCTGGCCTGTCCGGCTTTGATCGGGAGGAGCTGGAGGGCTTCGCCCGTCTGGTCGCTCCTTTTGTGGAGCAGGTGGAGCTGCGGGGTGTGTGAGGGAGAAATTGGAAATAAAGCACAAAATATAGAGCACATAAAATAAAATACCACAATATATTGACAAAAACGGAGCGGCATGATAGGATCATAGGTACCAGGCCGAAGGGGGGCAGTCCCCGCCGGGCCAGTGCCCGGAGGCAGAGAGCATCCAGAGTGATCAGGAGGGATCGGGTATGTATGAGGTGATCAAGCGGGACGGCTCCGTGGTCCACTTTGAGCTGGACAAGATCCGCGGAGCTATGGCCAAGGCCTTTGCCGCGGCGGGTAGGCAGAGCCATCCCCAGGTGATGGATTTGCTGGCCCTCCGGGTGAGCGCGGACTTCGAGTCTAAGATTCAGGACGGCCTTATCAGCGTGGAGGACATCCAGGACAGCGTGGAGACGGTGCTCAGCCAGGCGGGCTACGCCGACGTGGCCAAGGCTTACATCCTCTACCGCCGGCAGCGGGAGAAGGTGCGCAATGTGGGCTCCACCCTGCTCAACTACAAGGAGCTGGTGGATAACTATCTGGGCAGCAGCGACTGGCGGGTGAAGGAGAACTCCACCGTCACCTACTCGGTGGGCGGGCTGATCCTGTCCAACTCTGGGGCCATCACCGCCAACTACTGGCTCAGTGAGATCTACGACCCCGAGGTGGCCGCCGCCCACCGGGACGCGGACATCCACATCCACGACCTGTCCATGCTCACCGGCTACTGCGCCGGCTGGAGCCTGAAGCAGCTGATCCAGGAGGGGCTGGGGGGCATTCCCGGCAAGATCACCTCCGCCCCGGCCAAGCACCTGTCCACCCTGTGCAATCAAATGGTGAACTTTTTGGGCATCATGCAAAACGAGTGGGCGGGGGCCCAGGCCTTCTCCTCCTTTGACACCTACCTCGCCCCCTTTGTCAAGGTGGACAACCTGTCCCAGGAAGAGGTCAAGCAGTGCATCCAATGCTTTGTCTACGGGGTGAATACCCCCAGCCGCTGGGGCACCCAGGCTCCCTTCTCCAACATCACCTTGGACTGGACGGTGCCCCGGGATCTGGCCGACCTGCCCGCCATCGTGGGCGGCCGGGAGATGGAGTTCACCTACGGCGACTGCAAGCGGGAGATGGACATGGTCAACCGGGCCTTCCTGGAGATCATGCTGGAGGGGGACGCCAACGGCCGGGGCTTCCAGTACCCCATCCCCACCTACTCCATCACCCGGGACTTTGACTGGAGCGAGACGGACAACAACCGCCTGCTGTTTGAGATGACCGCCAAGTACGGCACTCCCTACTTCTCCAATTACATCAACTCGGACATGGAGCCCTCCGACGTGCGCTCCATGTGTTGCCGCCTGCGTCTGGATCTGCGGGAGCTGCGCAAGAAGTCGGGGGGCTACTTCGGCTCGGGGGAGTCCACCGGCAGCGTGGGGGTGGTGACCGTCAACCTGCCCCGCATCGCCTACCTGGCTCAGGACGAGGGGGACTTCTACCAGCGGCTGGACCGGCTGATGGACATCGCCGCCCGGTCGTTGAAGACCAAGCGCACCGTCATTGCCAAGCTGATGCAGGCCGGGCTGTACCCCTATACCAAGCGGTATCTGGGCAGCTTTGACAACCACTTCTCCACCATCGGCCTGGTGGGGATGAACGAGGTGGGGCTCAACGCCAAATGGCTGGGGGCCGACCTGACCCACCCGGACACCCAGCGCTTTGCCGCCCAGGTGCTGGACCATATGCGCCAGCGTCTGTCCGACTATCAGGAGCAGTACGGCGACCTGTACAACCTGGAGGCCACCCCTGCCGAGTCCACCGCCTACCGCTTTGCCAAGCACGACAAGGAGCGCTACCCACAGATCCGCACTGCCAACGACAACGGCACGCCCTACTATACCAACTCCTCCCACCTGCCCGTGGACTATACCGACGACCTCTTCTCCGCCCTGGACGTGCAGGACGAGCTCCAGACCCGGTACACCTCGGGCACGGTGTTCCACGCCTTTCTGGGGGAGAAGCTGCCCGATTGGCAGGCAGCCGCCGCCCTGGTGCGGAAGATCGCCCAGCACTATAAGCTGCCCTATTACACCCTGTCCCCCACCTATTCCGTGTGTAAGGACCACGGCTACCTGGCCGGGGAGCAGCCTGCCTGCCCTGTCTGCGGAGCAGGCACGGAGGTGTATAGCCGCATCACCGGCTACTATCGGCCGGTGCAAAACTGGAACGAGGGCAAGGCCCAGGAGTTCCGGGACCGCAAGGTCTACCGCCTGGGCAGCTCCCACCTGAACCGCCCGGCCCCGTCTGGCGGCCCGGTGGCCCAGGGGGATCCAGCACCTCAGAACCAGCCCGCTGCTCAGCTCCGGCCCGGGGAGGCCCTGCTGTTCACCTCCCCGTCCTGTCCCAACTGCAAGCTGGCCCGGGTCGTGCTGGAGGGGGCGGGCCTCTCCTACCAAGAGGTACCTGCCCAGGAACACCCCGAGCTGGTTGCCCGGTACGGGGTGCGCCAGGCCCCAACCCTGGTGGTGGGGCAAGGGGAAGAACCGGTGGTACTGGCTGGGCTGGGGCAGATCAAGGCCTTTATGGACAAGAACAGGGCGGCAGGGTGAGCCTGCTGAACTGGCAACGCCAACCCATATGAAACAGGAATCCCCGTGCCCCTGCCAGCGGCACCGGGATTCCTTGTTGAGATGGGGAGTTCCACCTGTGCGTCTATCAATTCTAAGGGCGGCGGGGGCCGGGCCCTACCGGCCCGGCTCCCGCCGCCCGCGCCGTTTTCCATGGGGGCTGGGCTTGACAACGGTGGAAACTGTGGTAGAATGGAACAGCGAAAAGCACTGACGAAGCCAAGTCCGGCACGGGGCCAGGAGCGAGAGGGGACGGTGGAAGCCCTCGGCAGAGGCGACCGGACACGCCACTTCACCAGCTGCCCGGGACGACCGGGCCGGCCCATCCCCGTTACCCGATGGCGTGAGATGTCCCTTGCCTGGGGATAATCAGGGTGGTACCGCGGAGGCTTTGCCCCCGCCCCTGAGCCGGGTGGGGGCTTTTTTATTGGAATGTCATGGAACACAGGGGACGGGGAGCGGACCCCCATTTGCGCGCCAGGGCTGCCCCGGCAGCGGGCGCGGATGGGACAACGCCCCTCAGAACACGAGATATGGAGGAGATATGCATGAAAGATCCCAAGCCCTTTGGGCTGAACCAGCTGCGGGAGATGTTCCTGAAGTTTTTTGAGACGAAAGGCCACCTGCGCCTGCCCAGCTTTTCCCTCATCCCCCAGAACGACGCCTCCCTACTGCTCATCAACTCGGGCATGGCCCCCATGAAGCCCTGGTTTACCGGGGAGCAGGAGCCCCCCCGCCGCCGGGTGACCACCTGCCAGAAGTGCATCCGCACCGGCGACATTGAGAACATCGGAAAGACTGCCCGCCACGGCACTTATTTTGAGATGCTGGGCAACTTCTCCTTCGGGGACTACTTCAAGCACGAGGCCATCGCCTGGGCCTGGGAGTTTCTCACCAGCGATGAGTGGGTGGGCCTGGACCCGGAGCGGCTCTATCCCTCGGTATTCGCCGGCGACGAGACCACCCCCGCCGACGAGGAGGCCTTTGCTATCTGGCGGGACGAGATCGGCATCCCCCCCGAGCGGATCTTCCGGTTCGGCAAGGAGGACAACTTTTGGGAGCATGGCTCGGGTCCCTGCGGCCCCTGCTCCGAGATCTACTACGACCGGGGGCCTGCGTGGGGGTGTGATAAGCCAGGGTGCACCGTGGGCTGTGACTGCGACCGATATATCGAGGTGTGGAACGTGGTGTTCTCCCAGTTTGACAACGACGGGGAGGGCCATTATGCCGAGCTGAAGCAGAAGAACATCGACACCGGCATGGGGCTGGAGCGGCTGGCCTGCGTGTGCCAGAACGTGCCCTCCCTGTTCGATGTGGACACGGTGATGAATATCACCGCCAAGGTCTCGTCCATCACCGGGGCCCACTACGGCCAGAGCCAGGACAAGGACGTGTCCCTGCGGGTGATCACCGACCACATCCGCTCGGCCACCTTCCTGATCTGCGACGGGGTGCTGCCCTCCAACGAGGGCCGGGGCTATGTGCTGCGCCGCCTGCTGCGCCGGGCCGCCCGCCACGGCAAGCTGCTGGGGGTGGACGAGCCCTTCCTGTACCAGGTGTGCGACACCGTCATCGGCGAGAACGAGGGCCACTACCCCGAGCTGCGGGAGCGCCAGGACTATATCACCAAGGTCATTCGCACCGAGGAGGAGAACTTCGCCCGCACCATCGACGGCGGCATGAAGATTTTCTCCGACCTGCTGGAGGGCCACAAGGCCAAGGGCGAGACCGTGTTCTCCGGCGCCGACGCCTTCAAGCTCTACGACACCTACGGCTTCCCCATCGACCTGACCATTGAGATGGTCCAGGAGCAGGGCATGACCGTGGACCAGGACGGCTTCCAGAAGCTGATGCAGGAGCAGAAGGAGCGGGCCCGGAAGGCCCGGGAGGCCCTGGGCGACCTGGGCTGGGCCGGCGTGGAGTTCGGCAAGGACGTGCCCGAGACCGCCTTCGTGGGCTATGCCGACACCGCCGTGGACGACGCCAAGGTGGTGGCCCTGGTGGTGGAGAACGAGCAGGCCGAGGAGCTCATGCCCGGGGTGGAGGCCATCGTGGTCTTGGATAAGACCCCCTTCTACGCTGAGATGGGCGGCCAGGTGGCCGATCACGGCGCCATCACCGCCGGCGGCGCCGTCTTTACCGTCACCGACGTGCAGAAGAACAAGGGCGGCAAGTATATGCACTACGGCAAGCTGACCGGCGGCGTCCTGAAGCTGGGCGACACCGTCTCCGCCGCCATCGACGTGAAGCGCCGGAAGGCCGTCATGCGCGCCCACTCCGCCACCCACCTGCTGGATAAGGCCCTGCGCACCGTGCTGGGCGACCACGTGCAGCAGGCCGGCTCCCTGGTGGAGGAGGACAGGCTCCGCTTCGACTTCACCCACTTCTCCGCCATGACCGCCGAGGAGCTGGGCCAGGTCTCCGCCATGGTCAACGAGGCCGTGCTGGAGGGCTACGACATCCACACCGACGTCCTCCCCATCGAGGAGGCCAAGAAGCGGGGCGCCATCGCCCTCTTCGGCGAGAAGTACGGCGACACCGTCCGGGTGGTGGACATGGGCGGGGGCTATTCCGTGGAGTTCTGCGGCGGCACCCACCTGGACAACACCGCCAAGGTGGGCGTGTTCCACATCGCCAGCGAGTTCTCCGTGGCCAGCGGCGTCCGCCGCATCGAGGCCACCACCGGCCTTGCCTCCCTGG
>DVJZ01000012.1 GCA_018716385.1 Candidatus Enterenecus merdae | reverse complement strand
CGTATCTGCTCTGGGGAGGCAATGCCGATCTTTATGGCGTCAAAGGGTGTATAGCTCAACGATTATTCCTCCTCCATATCCGTCTCTTCCCCGGCGAAACCGCCGAAGCCGTCAAAGCCGTCGTCGCCTGCGTCCCCTTCGTCCTCATAGGACTCGGAGTCGTATTCGTCCTCGGGCACGTCCTCTATAATGAATCCGGAGGACTCGATCTCCCCGTCGTCGGCGCGGTAATCGTCCTTCATGCCGGGGATGTATTCGTCGTCATCGTCGTCCTGGAGCTCGATCTCGCCGCCGTCCTTGTCGAGGATGCGCACGTCGAGGCAGAGGCTCTGCAGCTCCTTGACGAGCACCTTGAAGCTCTCGGGCACGCCCGGCTCGGGGATGTTATGCCCCTTGACGATGGCCTCGTAGGTCTTTACGCGGCCGGTGACGTCGTCGGACTTGACGGTGAGTATCTCCTGCAGCGTATAGGCCGCGCCGTAGGCCTCCAGGGCCCAGACCTCCATCTCGCCGAAGCGCTGGCCGCCGAACTGGGCCTTGCCGCCCAGGGGCTGCTGGGTGACCAGGCTGTAGGGGCCGGTGGAGCGGGCGTGGATCTTGTCGTCCACCAGGTGGTGCAGCTTGAGGAAGTAAACGTAGCCGACGGTGACTTCGTTGTCAAAGCGCTCGCCGGTGCGCCCGTCGTAGAGGATGCTCTTGCCGTCCTCGCGCAGGTTGGCCAGCTGCAGCGTCTCGCGGATGCTGGCCTCGTTGGCGCCGTTGAAGATGGGCGTGGCCACCTTCCAGCCCAGGGCCTGGGCCGCGTAGCCCAGGTGGACCTCCAGCACCTGCCCGATGTTCATACGGCTGGGCACGCCCAGGGGGTTGAGGACGATGTCCAGCGGCGTGCCGTCGGGCATATAGGGCATATCCTCGCGCGGCAGTATGCGGGAGACGACGCCCTTGTTGCCGTGGCGGCCGGCCATCTTGTCGCCGACGGATATCTTGCGCTTCTGCGCGATATAGACGCGCACGACCTGGTTGACGCCGGCGCTCATCTCGTCGCCGGCCTCGCGGGTGAACACCTTCACGTCCACCACGATGCCGCTCTCGCCGTGCGGCACCTTCAGCGAGGTGTCGCGCACCTCGCGGGCCTTCTCGCCGAAGATGGCGCGCAGCAGGCGCTCCTCGGCCGTGAGCTCCGTCTCGCCCTTCGGCGTGACCTTGCCCACCAGGTAGTCCCCCGAGTGGACCTCTGCACCCACCCGGACGATGCCTCGCTCGTCCAGGTCCTTCAGCGCGTCCTCTCCCACGTTGGTGATGTCCCGGGTGATCTCCTCAGGGCCCAGCTTGGTGTCCCGGGCCTCGGTCTCATACTCCTCGATGTGGATGGAGGTGAACACGTCCTCCTTCACCATCCGCTCGTTGAGCAGGATGGCGTCCTCGTAGTTATAGCCCTCCCAGGTCATAAAGCCCATGAGGATGTTCTTGCCCAGGGCAATCTCCCCGTCGCAGGTGGAGGGGCCGTCGGCCAGGGTGTCCCGCTCCTTCACCCGGTCGCCCACAGCCACAATGGGCCGCTGGTTGATGCAGGTGCCGTGGTTGGAGCGCATGAACTTGGTCAGCTTGTAGTCCTTCACTTGGCCGCTGTCATAGCGCACGGCCACGTGGTTGGCGTCCACCTGGGTGACCTCGCCGTCCCCCTCGGCCAGGACGACCACCTCAGAATCCTGGCAGTTCTTGTACTCCTGGCCGGTGGCCACAATGGGGGCCTGGGTGGTGAGCAGGGGCACGGCCTGACGCTGCATGTTGGCGCCCATCAGGGCCCGGTTGGCGTCGTCGTTTTGCAGGAAGGGGATCATGGCCGTGGCCACCGACACCATCATCTTCGGGGACACATCCACATAGTCCACCCGCTCGGCGTCCACCTCCACGATCTCGTTGCGGTGGCGGCAGGCCACCCGGGGGTTGGTGAAGCAGCCCTCCCCGTCCACCGGTTCGGTGGCCTGGGCCACATAGAATTCATCCTCCACGTCGGCGGTCATGTATTCCACCTGATCGGTGACCTTGGCCGCCACGCACTTGCCGCTCTTGTCCAACACCCGTTCCACCTTGCGGTAGGGGGTCTCGATGAAGCCGTACCGGTTCACCCGGGCATAGGAGGCCAGATAGGAGATCAGGCCGATGTTGGGCCCTTCCGGCGTCTCAATGGGGCACAGTCGGCCGTAGTGGCTGTAATGCACGTCCCGCACGTCGAAGGAGGCCCGGTCCCGGCTCAGGCCGCCGGGGCCCAAGGCGGACAGGCGGCGCTTGTGGGTCAGCTCGGCCAGGGGGTTGGTCTGGTCCATGAACTGGCTCAGGGGAGAAGAACCAAAAAACTCCTTGATGGCGGCGGTCACCGGCCGGATGTTGATCAGCGACTGGGGGGTGACGATGTCCAAGTCCTGGATGGTCATCCGCTCCCGGATCACCCGCTCCATGCGGGTGAAGCCGATGCGGAACTGGTTTTGCAGCAGCTCGCCCACGCAGCGCAGGCGGCGGTTGCCCAAGTGGTCAATGTCGTCGGCCACGCCCACGCCGAAGGCCAGGCAGTTGAGATAGTTGATGGAGGCCATCATGTCCTCCACGATGATGTGCTTGGGGGTCAACTCGTCCAGCCGGCCCCGCACCAGCTCCACAAACTCCTCCTGGGACAGCCCCTGGCTCTCCCGCTGCTCCAGCAGCTCCCGCAGCACTGAAAAGCGCACCTTCTCGCTCACGCCCGCCTGCTCCGGGTCAAAGTCCACAAAGCCCGCCATGTCCACCATGCCGTTGGAGAACACCTTCACGGTGTGCACGCCGGTGTGCAGGTCGTCCACCTCGATGACCGCCTCGTTCACCCCCAGCTTTTCCAGCTGGCGGGCCTGCTCCCGGGTGAGCACCTGGCCGGCCTCGGCCACGATCTCACCGGTGGACGGGTCGGCCACTGGAAGGGCCAGCTTCTGCCCCGTCAGGCGGGGGGCCAGGGCCAGCTTCTTGTTGAACTTGTACCGGCCCACGGCGGACAGGTCATACCGGTGGGGGTCAAAGAACAGGGAGGCCAGCAGGCTCTCGGCCGAGTCCACCGTGGGCGGCTCGCCGGGGCGCAGCTTGCGGTAGATCTCCAGCAGGGCCTCCTCATAGCTCTTGCAGGCGTCCTTCTCCAGCGTGGCCAGGATGCGGGGATCCTCCCCGAACAGCTCCAGGATCTCCCCGTCCGTGCGGGGGCCCACAGCCCGGATCAGACAAGTGATGGGCAACTTGCGGTTCTTGTCAATGCGCACATAGAACACGTCGGACAGGTCGGTCTCATACTCCAGCCAGGCCCCCCGGTAGGGGATCACAGTGGCGGAATAGCTGATGTTGTCCGCCTTGTCCGCGTTGCGGGCAAAGTACACCCCGGGGGAACGGACGATCTGGGAGACGATGACCCGCTCCGCCCCATTGATGACAAAGGTGCCCGCGTCGGTCATGATGGGGAAGTCCCCCATGAAGATCTCCTGCTCCTTGATTTCGCCAGTCTCCTTGTTGTGCAGGCGCACCTGCACCTTGATGGGCTTGGCGTAGGTGGCGTCCTGGGCCTTGCACTCCTCAATGGTGTACTTGGGCGGGTCGTCCATGGAGAAGCCGATGAAGGTCAGCTCCAGGTTGCCGGCGTAGTCGGTGATGGAGTCAACGTCGTTGAACACCTCCTGCAGCCCGGTCTCAAAAAACCAATCATAGGACTTCTTCTGGATCTCCAGCAGATAGGGCATCTCCAGGATCTCCTCGCTGCGGGCGAAGCTCTTGCGCAGGGTCTTGCCATACTGGACTTCCTTGACCGCTCTTGCCATTTTGCTGATCACGCTCCACTTCGTAGATAGGGTTGCCGATGCGGCACGCATGGGGCCGTTGTCACTCTTTTCAAACTCCCTCTTGCCTTTCCCCCGCCGATATGCTATCCTGACTTTAGCGTGGGGGAGTGTTCTCCCCATTGGTCTGCCGTGTGGAAAAGCAATTTATCATACCATATCGTCCGCCTTGTGTCAAGGATTCTCTTGCCGCGGGGCGATTTTCTTTCCCTGCCGCAAACTTTTCCTGTCTTTTCCCTCCGGCCTGTGGTATGATAGTGCCCGCACATCTGCTGCCAGTTTAGACTTGACACAAAGGAGTCCGGTATGATCACTGTTTCCGACCTGTCCCTGAATTACAGCGGGCAGCCCCTGTTCTCCCATGTGGACCTGCAGTTTACCCGGGGCAACTGCTACGGCGTCATCGGCGCCAACGGCGCGGGCAAGTCCACCTTCCTGAAGATCCTCTCCGGCCAGCTGGAACCCACCAGCGGCCAGGTGTCCGTGCTGCCAAACGTGCGCATGTCCGTGCTGAAGCAGGACCAGAACGCCTACGACGACCACACCGTCCTGGACACCGTGGTCATGGGCAACCAGAAGCTGTACGACATCGGCCGGGAGATGAACGCCCTGTACGAGAAGGAGGACTTCACCGACGAGGACGGGCTGCGGGCGGCCGACCTGCAGGCCGAGTACGCCGAGCTGGGCGGCTACGAGGCGGAGAGCGACGCCTCCCGGATCCTCCAGGGCCTGGGTGTGGACACCCAGCACCACGCCGGCTCCATGGCCGCCCTGGACCCCCGGTTGAAGGTGAAGGTGCTGCTGGCCCAGGCCCTGTTCGGCCAGCCCGACATCCTGCTGCTGGACGAGCCCACCAACAACCTGGACATCGCCGCGGTGGAGTGGCTCAACGACTTCCTGCTGGACTACGACGGCACCGTCATTGTGGTCTCCCATGACCGCCACTTCCTCAACACCGTGTGCACCCACATCGTGGACATCGACTACAACAAGGTCAAGCTGCACGTGGGTAACTACGACTTCTGGTACGAGTCCTCCCAACTGGTGCAAAACCTGCTCAAGCAGCAGAACAAACGCAACGAGGAGAAGGCCCGGGAGCTGCAGGAGTTCATCGCCCGCTTCTCGGCCAACAAGTCCAAGTCCAAGCAGGCCACCGCCCGGCGCAAGCTGCTGGATAAGCTGTCGGTGGAGCAGCTGCCCGCCTCCTCCCGCCGCTATCCCTGGGTGAGCTTCTCCCCCGACCGGGAGGTGGGTAAGGACATCCTGTTCGTCACCGACGTGTCCAAGACGGTGGACGGGGTGAAGCTGCTGGACAAGGTCAGCTTCATCGTGGGCCACGGGGACAAGATCGCCTTTGTGGGGGACAATGAGAATGCCCACACCGCCCTGTTCAAGATCCTCACCGGGGAGTGGGAGCCTGACGAGGGCAGCGTGAAATGGGGCCAGACGGCCAGCTTCTCTTACTTCCCCAAGGACAACGCCCCCTTCTTCCAAGATTGCCAGCTGAACATCCTGGACTGGATGCGCCAGTTCTCCCAGGATCAGCACGAGAGCTACCTGCGGGGCTTTTTGGGGCGGATGCTCTTCTCCGGGGACGACATCTTCAAACCGGTACAGGTGCTCTCCGGCGGGGAAAAGGTGCGGTGTATGCTCTCCCGGATGATGCTCTCAGGGGCCAACGTGCTGCTGCTGGATCAGCCCACCAACCATCTGGATCTGGAGTCCATCGCCGCGCTGAACAACGGCCTGGAGGCGGTCAAGTGCAATGTGCTGATCTCCTCCCACGACCACCAGCTGGTGCAGACTGTGGCCAACCGCATCTTCGACTTCACCCCGGATGGCCGCCTGATAGATCATCGCATGGGCTATGAGGAGTACCTGGCCCGCCAGCTGGCCCATGCCTGACGCCGTCCGCCTGCTGCTGATCTGGTACGGGGCGGTCAGCCTGCTGGCCTTCGTCCTCTTCGCCTGGGACAAGCTGATGGCCAAGCTGGGCCGCCGGCGCATTCCCGAGGCCGCCCTGCTGGGGACCGCCCTGGGGGGCGGAGGGCTGGGCAGCCTGCTGGCCATGGCCCTGCTGCGCCACAAGCGCCGCAAGCCCTCCTTCCGCCTGGGAGTGCCCGCCGCCCTGGCCCTTCAGGCCGGGTTACTGCTCTGGGCCTGCCTGGCTCCATGATGATAAGAGTCCCCGCCCACCCCGGAACAGGGGTTGGACAACCATATTTGTTTGCCTGTTTCGACGGCAAAAACCGGCCTGGACCCCTGTCCAGGCCGGTTTTTCTTCCCCTCCGGCGGGGAAGCACCAGATTTCTATCTTTTCTGGAAAAATGCTGTTGACAAAGGTATGCAAAAGCGTTACAATGAGTTACAAATCGGTTACAAGTTTATCTAAAGGAGGCAGCTATGGCGGAACAGAAAGCGGCAGGGCAGAACGCAGCGGCGGAGCAGACGGGCGGCCTGATGTACAAGGGCCATCCTCTGCGGCGTAAGGACAACCTGATCTACTATGGTTCCATGGCCGACAAGTATATCATCATGATCCAGGTCATGGGCACCGAGAAGGAAGGGGATCTGGAGCTGGCCAACAAGGTCCACCTCCAGTTGCAGCTCACCGACCCCGACCTGAAGAGCCGGGACCGGGTGGTCAAGAAGAGCGACCTGCCCGATCTGTTCTCCGCCATTGACATGGGCGCCATCTGGCTGATGCGGGCCCTGGCGGGCAAGTAAGGTATTCTCCCGGGCCGTCTGCGGCCCCTGTACAAAAGATTTGTGATGATTGGAGGACCCTTCCTATGAATCCCAAGCACAGACTGGTCAAAGGGGCCGTTGCCGCCGGGCTGGCCGTAGCCCTGACCACAGGCATCGCCTTGGCGTCCATGGGTACTGGCACTGTCACCGCCCCCACCCTGCGCCTGCGCAGCGACGCAGCTGTGCAGGCCGCCACCCTGGCTTACGCTCCCCACAGCGCCCCGGTCACGATCCTATCCGCCGCGTCCGAGGATTGGTATCGGGTTACATACAAAGGGTTGGAGGGCTACATGGCCGCCCAATGGCTGGAGGTGGACGAGGACAGCGCCCAGGCCGAACCGGAGGCAGAACAGTCCCCTGAGCCCCAGCAGGCTGTGGTCACCGACGGGCCGTTGAACATCCGCTCCGGCGCGGGCACCGACTACGACCGGGTGGGCGCTTTGGTCCGGGGGGATGTGGTCACCGTTACGGACCAGAGCGTAGAGGGCTGGTACGGCATCACCTGTGGTGACCTGTCCGGCTATGCCGCCGTCCAATACCTTTCCTTCGATCTGGACAGCGTCCAGCCCGAACCCCGGCAGGCTGTGGTCACCGACGGGCCGCTGAATATCCGCTCCGGCGCAGGCACCGACTACGACCGGGTGGGCACTTTGGCCCGGGGGGACGTGGTCTCCGTCACCGAGGAGCGCGCCGATGGCTGGTTTGCCATCACCGTTGGCGACCTGTCCGGCTACGTCTCCGCCCAATACCTCTCCTTTGACCTGGACAGCGTCCAGCCCGAGCCCCGGCAGGCTGTGGTCACCGACGGGCCGCTGAACGTCCGCTCTGGCGCGGGTTCCGGCTATGGCCGGGTGGGCGCTCTAAACCGGGGCACGGTGGTCTCCGTCACCGACCAGAGCGTGGAAGGTTGGTACGGCATCACCTATGGCAACCTGTCCGGCTATGTCTCGGCCCAGTACCTCTCCTTTGACTTGGACAGCGTTACCACTTCCACCGGCTCCACCGGCTCCGCTGGCTCCACTTCTGGTTCCGCTTCCAGCTCCGTCCCCTCCAACTCCGCCGCCTCCAGCTCGGTGGGCGAGGCCGCCGCGGCCCTGGCCGCCTCCCTGGTGGGCAAACCCTATGTGTACGGCGCAGCCGGCCCCAATGGGTTTGATTGCTCGGGACTGATGTATTACATTTACAGGCAGCTGGGTTACTCCATCGCCCGGGGCTCCTCCAGCCAGTATAACCAGAGCGGCTATTTCGTCTCCACCAGCGAGATGCAGCCCGGCGATTTGGTCTATTTCTTCGACCCCAAGTTTGACAGTTCCGGCGGCACGCTGCCCACCACCCATGTGGGCATCTATGTGGGCAACAACCAGTTCATCCACGCCTCCACCACCTCCTATCAGGTGCAGTACGACGCGCTGTTCGGCGGCTATTACGGCCCCTATGTGGTGGGTGTGAAGCGCATCGCCTAACCCCACATCCCTTCCCCGCCCCCCAGGCCGTGCGGCCTGGGGGGCTTTCCGTCTGTTCTGCCCAACCCCAAGCGGCCGGACATAAAATTTCATTTCTCCCCTTTACATTTCCGCCCTGTTACGATAAAATGGGGATGATTCAATTCCGGGGGGGTGTGCCCAATTGAACGACATGGATTATACGCGCCGGTTCAGCGTCAATTTTGACCGGAGCGACGAGATCAAAACCATCCTCACATCAGTTTACAATTCCCTGCAAGAAAAGGGGTACAACCCCATCAACCAGATCGTAGGCTATATCCTCAGCGAGGACCCCACCTATATCACCAACCACAACAACGCCCGTACCCTGATCCGCAAGCTGGACCGGGATGAGCTGCTCCAAGAGCTTTTGAAAAGCTACCTGTCTGAATAAGACCCGCGGCAGGGGCGCGTCCCAGAGCGCGCCCCTGCCGCTTTTCCCATCACCCTGTCTTCAAAAGGAGGCTCCTTCTTATGCGACGTACCCTCTGCCTGTTGCTCTGCACCCTCCTGTTGCTCTCTGCTTGCTCCCCCGCCCAGTCCAATCCGGAGCCGCAGAATATCCCCTCCGCCGACCAGATCGCCCAGGCCGTCCTGGCCGCCTGCGGGCAGGACCCTGGCCAGCTCCAGACCCTGGAAGAAGCCTTGGACGGTGGGGATCTGGACGCCTATGTGTCCGATTTTTACGGTCTGCCCGCCGGCAGCTGGGACGATTGCGCCGTCTACCTCTCCACCTCACCTGTCAGCGCCTTTGAGGTTGCCGTCTTCCGCCTGACCGGTCAGGCCGACCCCACCGAGGTGGAGGCGGGGCTGGAGGCATACCGCCTGGGCCGTCAGGGGGACTTCACCGGCTACAACCCGGAGCAAGCTGCCCTCGTGGAGGGCGGGGTGGTTCTCCTATCCAACAATGAGAGCTATGCCGCTCTGCTGATCTGTGAGCAGGTGGACGCCGCCCAGGACGCCTTCTTTACCGCCCTGGAGCAATCCTCTATCTCTCCCTCCCCCAGCCCTTCCGTCACACCATCTCCCGGCGGGTCTCCCGCCATCGAGCCTGCGACCACCGCACCCGCGACTACTGCCCCCATCACCTCCACCCCCACTCCGGAGCCCTCCCCTGCCGGGGCGGATCCATCAGCCTGGGCCGGGCGCATCCCCTACACTGATCCCGGTGTGGATGACATGAGCCTCTATGACACCTCCGCCATCCTGGCTGCCTGGCGCAGTGGGGATCCCTCCGCCCTGTCCGACTATGACCGGGCCATCTACCAGCGGGCAGCCGAGGTACTGGGCCAGCTCCTCACCGACTCCATGAGCGATTCCGACAAGGAGCTTGCCATCTACAGCTGGCTGGTCTCCAACGTGTCCTACGATTATGACCACTACTCCCTGTTCACCCAAGTCTCCCGGGACTCCTACACCCCCTACAACCCCCTGATGGAGGGCAAGGGGGTCTGCCTGGGCTTTGCCACCACCTTCCAACTCCTGATGGATTTGGCCGGGGTGGAGTGCATCACCGTGGTGGGGGCATCCTTTGACAGCCGGGAGGACCATGCCTGGAACATGGTCCGCCTGGACGGGACGTGGTACTGTGTGGACGCCACCTGGGACACAGGGATGCCGCGGCAATTTTGGCGCTACTTCAACGTCTCCAGCGATTACATGGCCCAGACGGACCATCAATGGGATTACCCCAACACCCCAGAGGCCCCCTGAATATCGCAACACAGCCACCCCCACAGGCAAAGCCTGTGGGGGTGGCTGTGTCCATTATTATGCTGCCTATCCCTTCATCAGCAGGTACATGACCGCCTTCTGGGCGTGCAGGCGGTTTTCCGCCTCCTCAAAGATCTCCTGGGCGTGGGCCTCAAAGACCTGGGCTGAGATCTCCTCCCCCCGGTGGGCGGGCAGGCAGTGCTGCACCATACACCCTGGCTTGGCCTGGCTCAGCAGCGCCTCGTCCACGCAGTAGCCGGAAAAGTCCCGCAGCCGCTGCTGTCGCTCCTCCTCCTGGCCCATGGAGGCCCACACGTCGGTGACCACCACATCCGCCTCCCGTACCGCCTGGGCAGGGGTGCGGGTCAGCTCAAAGCGGGGCCCGCTCATCCCCCTGGCAAAGGCCAGCACCCGCTCATCCGGGTCATACCCCTCGGGGCAGGCCACCGACACGTCCATACCGCACTTCAGCCCCCCCACGATGAGGGAGTTGGCCATGTTGTTGCCGTCGCCCACAAAGGCTAGCTTCAGCCCCTCCAGCCGGGTGAGCCGCTCCCGGATGGTCATCAGGTCGGCCAGCACCTGGCAGGGGTGGCTGAAATCGGTCAGCCCGTTGATGACGGGGATTGCGGCGTGCCGGGCTAGCTCTTCCACCTCCTGCTGGGCAAAGGTTCGGATCATAATGCCGTCGCAGTAGCGCGAGAGCACCCGGGCGGTGTCCTCCACCGGCTCTCCCCGGCCGATCTGACTGTCCTTACCCGACAGGAACAGGGCGTGGCCCCCCAGCTGATACATCCCCACCTCGAAGGACACTCGGGTCCGGGTGGAGTTTTTTTCAAAGATCATGGCCAGCGTCTTACCCCGCAGGTACGCGTGGTCCAAACCATGCTTCTGGCTATACTTCATCTGGTCGGCCGTGTCCAGGATGTCCAGGATGTCCTGGCTGGACAAGTCCAGCAGTTTGAGCAGATCCTTCTGCAAGGGAAACAACCTCCTATCCTCCCAATGGGGGCGGGCCCGCCCCCTGTCCTCGCCCGGCGGCGCCGGGCCCCGCAATCCCTCATTCCTAATCGGATGAGAGCTCCGCCTTCAGCACCGCCAGCCCCTGGTCCATCTCCTCCTGGGTGATGGTCAGCGGGGGCAGCAGCCGCAGGCCGGCCCCGGCGGTGAGGCACAGCAGACCGGCCTGATTCAGCCGGGCACACAACTGCTTGTTGGAATACCCCTGGGCCACCTCGATGCCGATCATCAGCCCCATGCCCCGGGTCTCTCCCAGGCAGGGCAGGCCCATCTCCTCGATCTTTCCCCTCAGATAGGCTCCCTTTTCCCCCACCTGGGCGATGGTCTGATCGTCCAGGATGTCCAGCACTGCGCAGGCCGCCGCCGCGCACACTGGATTACCTCCAAAAGTGGAGCCGTGGGTGCCCGGCCCCAGCACCTGCCGGCACTTCTCATTCACCAGGAACCCACCCATGGGCAGGCCGCCCGCCACCCCCTTGGCAAAGGAGCACACGTCGGGCTGCACCCCATACTGCTGGAAGCAGAACAGGGAACCGGTGCGGCCGATGCCTGTCTGCACCTCGTCCACCAGCAGCAGCCAGTCCCGCTCCTGGCACAGCTGGGCCAAGGCCTGGACAAAGGCCCGGTCCAGAGGGTATACCCCTCCTTCCCCCTGCACCAGCTCCACCAGCACAGCACACACGTCGTGGCCCGCCGCCCCCTGGATGCCGTCCAGGGTGGGCTCCGCCCGCCGGAACCCCTCGGTAAAGGGGAAAAAGTACTGGTGGAAGGCATCCTGCCCGGTGGCGGCCAGGGTGGTGATGGTGCGGCCGTGGAAGGAGTTGTTCAGGGTGAGCACCGTCCCCCGCCCCGCGCCGTATTTGTCAGAGGAGTACTTCCGGGCCACCTTGATGGCCCCCTCGTTGGCCTCCGCCCCCGAGTTGCCAAAAAAGGCCGCCGCCAGGCCTGAGCGCTGGCACAGCCGCTGGGCCAGTTCCAGGTAGGGCCGGGTGTAGTACAGGTTGGAGCTGTGGGCCAGTTTCCCCGCCTGCTCCGTCACCGCCGCCACCCATCGGGGATGGGCAGTGCCCACCGACAGCACCCCGATCCCGGCGGCAAAGTCGATGTACCGCCTGCCATCCAGGTCGTACAAGGTGGCGCCCTGTCCGTGGTCCAGGGCGATGGGGTTGCGGCTGTAAGCTTGCACCCCATACTGCCGGTCCAACTGTTGGAACTGCTCCAAATTCATGGCCATTGTCCCCTCCTTCTTCACAGGGTGAGCATGGTGCCCAGGCCCTTGTCGCTCAGCAGCTCAATCAGGATGGAGTGGGGAATGCGCCCGTCCAGGATGACCGCCGAGTTCACCCCGGAGCGCACCGCCTCCACCGCGCAGTCGATTTTTGGGATCATCCCCCCCTGGATCACCCCGTCCTTGATCAACCCCGGTATCTCCGAGGCCCGCACCGTGGGGATGAGGGTTCCCTCATCCTCCGGGTCGGTGAGCAGGCCCCGCACGTCGGTGAGCAGCAGCAGGCGGGAGGCCTTCAGGGCGATGGCCAGCTTGGCCGCGGCGGTGTCCGCGTTCACATTGTACACCCCGTTCCCGTCCGTTCCCTGGGCCACCGTGGCCACCACCGGCAGGTAGCCCAGCTCTAAGCAGTCCAGCACCGGCTGAGGGTTCACCTCGTCCACCCGGCCCACCAGGCCGTATGCCGGGGAGAGCTGGGTGGCCTGGAGCAGCCCGTCGTCCAGCCCGCACAGGCCCACGGCCCGGCCGCCCTTCCGGTTGATCAGCCCCACCAGGTCTTTGTTCACCTTGCCGCACAGCACCTGCTGGGCCACGTCCATGGTCTGCTCATCGGTATAGCGCAGCCCATCCACAAAGCGGGAGGTCTGGCCCAGCCGCTGGAGCATCTGGCTGATCTCCGGACCACCCCCGTGGACCACCACCACGTGGATGCCCACCAGGGAGAGCAGCACAATGTCGGAGATGACCGCCTGGCGCAGCTGCTCGGAGATCATGGCGTTGCCGCCGTACTTGACCACCACGGTCTTTCCGCTGTACTTCTGGATGTAGGGCAGGGCCTCGGCCAGCACCTGGGCCCGGTCGCTCAGGCAATCGCTCATTCCCCATCCACCTTTCTCTTCCGATTTCTTATAACCGCCATGGGCTGTGAGCCCCGGTGTAGCCGCGCGATTCTTCCATCCAACACCCCTGAGCCGTGGAACCCCCCCCGTCAGGCAAAATGGCCAGGTTCAGGCAGCGCCCAGGTGCGGCAAGCCGTGCCAACGCGGCATGGCAGGGGATTTCCTCTCCCCAATGGAAATTTCCTGTCAGGCAAGGCGGCCAGGCACAGGCAGCACCCAGGTGCGGCAAGCCCCGCCAACGCGGCATGGCGGGAGATTTCCCGGCTCAGGACCGATAGTCTCCGTTGATCTTCACATAGTCGTACGTCAGGTCACAGCCCCAGCAGGTGGCTTCGTGCTCCCCCTCGTGAAGGCACACGTCGATGACCACCTCGTTCTGGCTGAGGATCTTCTTGGCCAGCTCCTCGTCAAACTTCAGCCCTGTGCCCTTCTGGCACACCAGGATCTCCCCGGCTATGGAGGAGAAGCGCACGTCCACATACTCCGGCCGGAAGGGAGCCTTGGAGTAGCCCATGGCGCACAGCACCCGGCCCCAGTTGGCGTCCGCGCCGAACATGGCCGCCTTCACCAGGGAGGAGCCCACCACCGCCTTGCCCAGCCGCTCGGCGCTCTCCTCGCTGCGGGCCTGGCGCACGGTGCACGTCACCAGCCGGGAGGCCCCCTCCCCGTCGCCGGCAATGGCCCGGGCCATCTGGCGGCAGACCTGGTGCAGCGCCTTGCAGAACACGGCAAAGTCGTCGTCCTTCCACTCGATCTGGACGTTGCCCGCCCGGCCGTTGGCCAGCACCACGCACATGTCGTTGGTGGAGGTATCCCCATCCACCGTCACCCGGTTGAATGTGCGGGGCACCACCTCGTGCAAGGCCTCGGCCAGCAGGTCCGGGGTGATGGCGCAGTCGGTGGTGACAAAGCACAGCATGGTGCCCATGTTGGGGTGGATCATGCCCGAGCCCTTGGCAATGGCCCCGATCCGCACCTGCTTGCCCCCCACGGTGCAGACCACCGCGGTCTGCTTTTTCACCGTGTCCGTGGTGAGGATGGCGGTGGCCGCATCGTCTGAGCCCGTCTGGCTCAGGGCGGACACCAGGCCGGGCATCCCCGCCTCGATGGCCCCGATGTTCAGCGTCTGGCCGATGACCCCGGTGGAGGCCACCACGAAGTCCTCCTGCTTCAGCCCCGTGGCCTGGGCGGCCAGCTGGCACATGCGCGCGGCGTTCTCATGGCTCATGGGGGCGCAGGCGTTGGCGTTACCCGAATTGGCGATGATCCCCCGGCACACCCCATCCTCCAGGTGGCCCATGGTGACATAGATGGGGGCGGCCTTCACCCGGTTGAGGGTGTAGACCGCGGCGGCGGCGCACTCGCAGTCGGACAGGATCATAGCCAGGTCATACTTTCCCCGGGCGCTGGGCAGCACGGTTTGGGGCCCGTCGGTAGGCACGCCCTGCTTCACCCCGCAGTACACCCCAGCGGCCCGGAACCCCTCGGGGGCGCACACGCCCCCTGGAATCTCTCTCAACATAATGTGGTATACCCCCTTGTGGTTGGGCCCTCGGAACTGCGGCGCACCCTCTGGACGCCCGCTTCCCCTGCCCCAGCCCCTCCTGCTTCAGTCTGTACTCAAAAGGTTCAGCCCCGCCGTCTCCGGCAGGCCCAGCATCAGATTCATATTCTGCACCGCCGCGCCCGAGGCCCCCTTGCCCAGGTTGTCAAACAGCGCCACCAGCGCGGTGCGGGCACCGTTGCCGCACACATACAACCTCAGGTCGTCCCGTCCGGCCATGGCGTTGGCCGCCAGCGGGCCAGGGCTTTGCCCGAAGGGCATGACGCGGATCAGCTCCTGCCCGTCGTAGTAGTCCGCCAGCATCTCCCGCAGGTCCCCGGCGGAGGGGCGGCCCCGCAGCAGGCCGTTGTGGAGCATCACCACCGTCTCCATGCCCTGGTAGTAGTCGCCCACCACCGGGCAGAACACCGGTGGGACGGCCAGCCCCGCCTGGACGGTCATCTCGGGCAAGTGCTTATGCTCCAGCTCCAGGCCATAGGTGCGAGGGCTGTCCAGCCCGGCCTCCCGCCGCTCCCCCTCATACTGGGCGATCATCGCCTTGCCCCCACCGGAGTAACCGGTGAGGGAGTAGCAGGCAACCGGGTAGTCCGCCGGCAGCACCCCCAGCTCCACCAGGGGGGCTGCCCCGGCCAGAAAGCCGGTGGCATGGCAGCCCGGGTTGGCCACCCGCCGCCCTGCCCGGATCCGCTCCCGCTGCCCCCGCAGCTCGGCAAAACCGTAAGCCCAGCCCGGGGCGGTCCGGTGGGCGGTGGAGGCGTCGATGATCCGGGTGTGGGGGTTGTCGCACAGCGCCACCGCCTCCTGCGCGGCGGCGTCGGGCAGGCACAGGAATACCAGGTCGGCCCCGTTGATCAGCTCCGCCCGCCGCGCCTCCTGCTTGCGCCGCTCCGGCTCGATGTCCAGCAGCTCGATGTCCCCCCGGCCGGCCAGCCGCTGGTGGATCTGCAGGCCGGTGGTGCCCGCCTGCCCGTCAATGTAAACCTTAGGCTTCATCCTGCGCCGTCCGCTCCCGGAGGAAGGCCTCCATGCGCTCGATCTGCTGGCCCACGCTGTCCGCGCTGGGCCCCCCATAGACCTTGCGCCCATTGACGCAGGTCTTGAGCTGCAGCGCGTCATACACGTCCTCGTCAAACAGGTTGCTGATGGCCCGGAAGTCCTTCAGGGGCAGGGTGTCCAGGCTCTCCCCGGAGCGGATGCACAGGTTCACCAACCGGCCCACGATCATGTAGGCCTCCCGGAAGGGCAGGCCCTTCTTCACCAGATAGTCGGCGCAATCGGTGGCATTGATGAATCCGCCGGAGGCCGCCCGGGCCATGTCCTTCTCCCGCACCGTCAAGCTGTCCAGCATGGCGGTGAACACCGGCACGCACAGCTCCACGGTGTCAATGGCGTCAAACACCGGCTCCTTGTCCTCCTGCATATCCTTGTTATACGCCAGAGGCAGGGCCTTCATTACGGTAAGCAGGCTCATCAGCGCGCCGTACACCCGCCCGGTCTTGCCCCGCACCAGCTCGGCCACGTCGGGGTTCTTCTTCTGAGGCATGATGGACGAGCCGGTGGAGTAGGCGTCGTCCAGCTCCACAAACCGGAACTCCCAGGAACACCACAGGATGATCTCCTCGGAGAACCGGGACAGGTGCATCATCAGGATGGACAGCGCCGAAAGCAGCTCGATGGCATAGTCCCGGTCGGACACCGCGTCCATGGAGTTGTCCACCGGCTTGGCAAAGCCCAGGGCGGCGGCGGTCTGGAAGCGGTCCACCGGGTAGGTGGAGGTGGCCAGCGCCCCCGCCCCCAGCGGGCACTCGTCCAGCCGGTCCCGGCAGTCCTCCAGCCGGGTCACATCCCGGCGCAGCATATTGGCATAGGCCATCATGTAGTGGCCGAAGGTGGTGGGCTGAGCCCGCTGCAGATGGGTGTAGCCCGGCATCACCGTGTGCAGATGGGCCTTGGCCTTCTCCACCAGCACCGTTTGCAGCCCCAGGATCAGGCCGATGATCCGGGGGATCTCCTCCTTGATGTACAGCCGGAAGTCGGTGGCCACCTGGTCGTTGCGGCTGCGGGCGGTGTGCAGGCGCTTGCCCGTGTCCCCGATCCGCTCGGTGAGCAGCGCCTCCATGTTCATGTGGATGTCCTCGTTGTCCAGGGAGAACTCCACCTGCCCCGCCTCAATATCCTTCAGGATGGCCTGGAGGCCCTCCACAATCTTTTCCGCTTCCTCCTCCGCAATGATCCCCTGCCTGCCCAGCATGGCAGCATGGGCCATGGAGCCCCGGATGTCCTGCCGGTACAGCCGGGCGTCAAACCCGATGGAGGAGTTGAAATCGTTGACCAGGGTATCGGTCTCCTTTTGAAACCTGCCCGCCCAGAGCTTCATCACACATTACCTCGCTACATCATAGTCTCGTCTCCGCCCGGCTACCACGTCATCCGCTCCAGCTCCTGCCGGTCCCACAGCAGCACCCCCAGCTCCTCAGCCAGGGTCTGCGCCGCGGCGGTAAAGAAGGAGTTGGTGGCCACCGCGCACACATCCGCCTCATACATCCGTGCCCCGGCGTAGACCTCCTGCACCGCCTTGACGCCCAGATGCCCGCTGTACCGCTTGCATTGGATGGCATAGCGCAGCCCGTCCCGCTGGGCGATCACATCCACCCCGTAGTCCCCGCTGGCCCGGGTCAGCTCCACATCGGCATAGCCGTTCCTGCGCAGCAGCCCGGCCACAAAGCGCTCAAACTCCACCCCGTCCATGCCATCCACGTTGGCGCTTACCAGGGTGAGCGGCTTGCTGCGGTAAAGGTAAACGATCCCCTTAACTATCCACCGGACCGGCAGAAAGACGGCCAGGGGGATCCGGAGGATCCCGGGCAACCGCCGCCTGGTTCCGCTGCCCGGAGCCTTTTGATCGGCCATGCTGGATCCCCCTCCTTTCCGGGAGCGGAGCTCCGCACCCCGCCCCGCTGGGGCCCCTTCCATTTGTCTTGCGCGGGCGGACTAAATCCACCCTTGCGCCAAGGTTTTGCTCCGCAAAACCTTGAACGGCCCACCCGCGCCGGCCCAGGACGACGCCACCCTTACTTCAGCTCCCCCTGCTCCCGCAGGGCCTGTACCGTGTCGGGCAGCCCCCACAGGTTGATGAAACCCGTGGCGTCGTCCTGGTTGTAGTCGCTCTGCTCAAAGGTGACCAGGTTCTCAGAGTAGAGGCTCTGGGGAGAGGTGACCCCGGCGGTGATCACATTGCCCTTGTAGAGCTTGAGCTTCACCGTGCCGGTCACATACTTTTGAGTGGCCACTGCAAAGGCCTGAAGGGCTTCCCGCAGAGGGGTAAACCACTTCCCATTGTACACCAGGTCGGCAAAGTCCACCGCCAGCTTCTGCTTCATGTGCTTGGTGTCCTTGTCGATGGTGATCATCTCCAGCACCTCATGAGCCCGGTAGAGGATGGTGCCCCCGGGAGTCTCGTACACCCCCCGGTCCTTCATCCCCACCAGCCGGTTCTCCACAATATCCAGCAGGCCGATGCCGTTGGCCCCGCCCAGCTGGTTGAGCTTGCGGATCACGTCGCTGGCCTTCATCCGCACCCCGTCCACCGCCACAGGCCATCCCTGCTCAAAGTCGATGGTCACATAGGTGGGCGTGTCGGGGGCCTGGGTGGGAGACACCCCCATCTCCAGAAAGCCCGGCTTGTCGTACTGGGGCTCGCTGGCCGGGTCCTCCAGGTCCAGCCCCTCATGGGACAGATGCCACAGGTTCTTATCCTTGGAGTAGTTGGTCTCCCGGCTGATCTTCAGCGGCACATTGTGGGCCTCGGCATAGTCAATCTCCTCGTCCCGGCCCTGGATGTCCCACTCCCGCCAGGGGGCGATGATGCGCATCTCGGGGGCAAACCGCTTGATGGCCAGCTCAAAGCGCACCTGGTCGTTCCCCTTGCCGGTGCACCCGTGGGCGATGGCGTCCGCCCCCTCCGCCTTGGCGATCTCCACCAGGCGCTTGGCGATGATGGGCCGGGCAAAGGCAGTGCCCAGCAGGTAGTCCTCATACTTGGCCCCCATCATCATGGAGGGGATGATGACCTGGTCCACCATCTCGTCCACCAGGTCCTCGATGTACAGCTTGGACGCGCCGGTCCGGATGGCCTTTTCCT
>DVJZ01000011.1 GCA_018716385.1 Candidatus Enterenecus merdae | reverse complement strand
GGGCGCCGGTGTGGTTGAGGTCCTCCCGCTTGAGATAGATCTTCGCGCCCCCCAGCGCCTGCGTCAGCCGCCGGGCCAGGTACAGCCGGGAGGGCCGGCCGGCATACTCCTGGAACAACTCGTTCAGCTCCCGCTGAAACTCCGGGTCATCCCGGTAGTGGCAGTAGGCCTCCTCCAGCTCCATCACCGCGCTCATCAGCGTCTCGGGCACATACTGCCCGCCGTGGAGGCCAAAGCGTCCTTTGGACATCCCGTTCACTCCTCTCGGGCGGCGCGCACCGCCGCCAAAATTTTTTCTCGGTCTTTACAGCCCTGGCATTCCACCCCGCTGGACAGGTCCACCCCAAAGGGGCGCAGGGTGCGCACCGCCGTCCTTAGGTTCTCCGGGGTCAGCCCACCCGCCAGCAGATAGGGACGGGGAAAGCCCCGCAGCAGGGTCCAGTCAAAGGGCCTGCCCGACCCCTGACCGCTGTCCAGCACGATCCGGTCGGCGGGGAAACGGGCGGCCCGGTCCAGATCGGCGGCGGCGCGCATCTGGAAGGCCCGCCAGATCTCCCGGTCCGGGGCCAGGGCCCGCAGGGCGGCCAGATAGCCCTCGTCCTCCCGGCCATGAAGCTGGGCGACCTGGATGGTCCCGTCCCGGAGCAGGGCCGCGACCTCTTCCACCGGCTGATCCACAAACACCCCCACGGGGACGATGGCCGGGTCCAGTCGGGCCCGCAGGGCGCGGGCCTGATCCGGGGTCAGGCTCCGATGGCTTTTGGGAACGTGGAGGACAAAGCCGCACCAGTCCGGCCTGGCCTGGTTGACGAAGTCCACGTCGCAGGGGCGGAAGAGCCCGCAGATCTTGATCCTGCTCATCCCGCCGCCTCCCGAAAGGCGGCCAGCAGGCTGGCCGGATCGGCCACGCGCATCAGCGCCTCCCCCACCAGTACCCCGTCCGCCCCCATGGCCCGGGCCGCCGCGGCGTCCTCCGGGCGGGCCACGCCGCTTTCGGACACATACAGCACGCCGGGGGGAACCCGCTCCCGCAACCGCCGGGCGTTGTCCAGGTCCACGGAGAAGTCCTTCAGGTTCCGGTTGTTTACCCCAATGATCCGGGCCCCGGCGGCGGCCGCGCTGGCCACCTCCTCCTCGTCATGGGCCTCCACCAGGGCGGCCAGGCCCAGCTCCCGGCAGATGGCCAGGTAGCGCTCCAGCGTCCCGGTGTCCAGCAGGGCGCAGATCAGCAGCACGCAGTCCGCCCCCAGCATCCGGGCCTGGTAGAGCTGGTACTCGTCCACGGTGAAGTCCTTGCGCAGCATGGGGGTGTCCACCGCTGCCCGGATGTCCCGAAAGATCTGGTCGGAGCCCAGGAACCACCGGGGCTCGGTCAGGCAGGAGATGGCGTCCGCCCCCCCGCGCTGATAGGCCCGGGCGATGTCCAGGTAGGGGAAGTCCTCCGAGATGATCCCCTTGGAGGGGGAAGCCCGCTTCACCTCGCACAGGAAGGACAGCCCCGGCCGCTCCAGCGCCGCCTGGAAGCGGGCCCCGCCGCCAGGGCCCAGCGCCCGGCATCGCTCCCGCAGGGCCTCCAGGCTGGCCTGAGCCCGGTCTGCCGCCACCCGCTGCCGGGCGTGGGCGGCCAGCTGACCCAGGATGCTCATGCCTCTCCCCCCGGCAGGTTGCTCACCGCGATGAACCGGTTGAGCGTCTCCAGGGCTTGGCCTGAGTCGATAAGACGGGCGGCCAGGGCCACGCCGTCCCCCATGGTGTCCGCCTTGCCGCCGATGTAGAGGGAGGCTCCCGCGTTGAGCAGCACCGCATCCCGCCGTGGCCCTGCCTCCCCCTTCAGTACGGCCAGGGTGATGGCGGCGTTGTCCTCCGGGGCGCCGCCGGCCAGGTCGGCCTTGGCGCAGCGCTTCAGGCCGAAGTCCTCAGGGGCGATGGTGTAGGTTTTGGACCAGCCGTCCTGGATCTCGCACACGAGGGTGGGGGCGCTCAGAGAGATCTCGTCCAGCCTGTCCTGGCCGTAGACCACCATCCCCCGCCGCACCCCCAGCTCCATGAGCACCTGGGCCAGGGGAGCCACCAGGTAGCCGTCATATACCCCCAGCAGCTGCCGAGTGGGCCGGGCCGGGTTGGTCAGGGGGCCCAGGATGTTGAACACCGTGCGCACCCCCAGCTCCTTGCGGATGGGGCCCACATACTTCATGGAGACGTGATACTTCTGGGCGAAGAAGAAGCATATGCCCACCTCCCGCAGCAGCTGGACGCACCGGTCGGGCCCCTGCTGGATGTTCACCCCCAGGGCCTCCAGGCAGTCCGCCGTCCCACACCGGGAGGAGGCCGCCCGGTTACCGTGCTTGGCCACCTTCATACCCCCTGCCGCGGCCACCAGGGCGGCGGTGGTGGAGATGTTGAAGCTGTGGGCGTTGTCCCCGCCGGTGCCCACGATCTCAAAGACCTCCATGCCGGTGTCCACCCCCTCGGCGTGGGCGCGCATGGCGGCGGCGCAGCCGGCGATCTCATCGGTGGTCTCTGCCCGGGCGCTCTTGGTGGACAGGGCGGCCAGGAAGGCGGCGTTCTGGGTGGGGGTGGTCTGGCCGCCCATGATCTCGTCCATGACGGCGTAGGCCTCTTGGTAGGTGAGGTCCTCCTTATTGACGATCTTGACGATAGCCTCTTGAATCATCGCTCATTCCTCCAAAAAATGTTTCAGCAGCTCCCCGCCCTGGGGGGTGAGGATGGACTCGGGATGAAACTGTACTCCATAGACCGGGCGGCCACGGAGCCAAACGGCCATCACCTCTCCGTCCGGGGCGCGGGCGGTGACTTGCAGGCAGTCGGGCAGGGTATCCTCCACGGCGGCCAGGGAGTGATACCGGGCGGCGGAGATGGTCTCCGGCAGACCTCGGAACAGGGGGCAGGCCGGGTCCAGCCGCACCTGGGAGGGTTTTCCGTGCATGAGCTGCTTGGCGTAGGACACCACACCGCCGAAGGCCTCGCAGATCGCCTGGTGGCCCAGGCATACGCCCAGGATGGGCACTTCCCCCGCCAGGGCCAGCACCGCCTCCCGGCACACTCCGGCCTGGGCTGGCCGGCCAGGGCCGGGGGAGAGGATCAGGCGGCTGGGGGCCAGGGCCCGGATGTCCGCCACGCGCACCTGGTCGTTGCGGACTACCTGGACGTCCGGATCCAGGGCGCCCACCATTTGGTAGAGGTTGTAGGAGAAGCTGTCGTAGTTGTCG
>DVJZ01000010.1 GCA_018716385.1 Candidatus Enterenecus merdae | reverse complement strand
AACCTGGCCTGGCGGGTGGACTGCGAGTACGGCGCCACCAAGGGCAAGTTCGACCTGGCCGTGTGCGCCAAGAAGAACGGCCTGGACGCCATCCACGACACCGTCCACGAGATGGCTCGCGACGAGGCCCGTCACGGCAAGGCCTTCGAGGGCCTGCTGAAGCGTTACTTCGGCTAATCTGGCCAGCCCAAACAAACACAAATTTGCCCCGCCCCCGGAACTTCCGGGGGCGGGGTCTTTTTTCTTCCAGTCAATTCCCTCACCGATCCCATTTTTCGATGAGAGCCCGGAGCTGGTCGGCAAACTTGCCCAAGTCCTTGTTGGCCCCGCCCCGGTTGCGGGCGATGACCTGCATCAGGCGCTGGCCCACCTCCTCCAGCCGCCGGTAGGCCGGGGAGGCGGAGCCAGGCAGGGCGGCGGGGGCCTTGGGCTGAAGCACCACGCCAGGGGCCAGCATCCGGTCGGCCAGCAGGTCGTACACCTCTTCATAGTTGGCCGAATGGGCCGCGAATCCCCGCTCCCGCAGGGTCTGGGCATAGGTCTCCGTCACCTGGCTCTCCCCGTGAACCACAAATACATGCCGTGGCTTGGGCTGGTAGGCCTCCATCCAGGCCAACAGGCCATCCCGGTCGGCATGGGCACTCAGGCCGTGGAAGTTCACGATCCGCGCCCGCACCGCGATCTCCTCGCCAAACAGCTTGACCTTGCTCACCCCGTCAACCAACCGGCGGCCCAGGGAGCCCTCTGCCTGGAAGCCCACGAACACCACCGTGCACTCCGGCCGCCACAGATTGTGCTTCAGGTGGTGGCGGATCCGCCCCGCGTCGCACATCCCCGAGGCGGAGATGATGACTTTGGGCGTCCGGTCCGTGTTCAGCCCCTGGGACTCCGCGGTGCTCTCGGTGATACACAGCCCTGGAAACTGGAACAGCGCCCCGCCCCGGAGGGCCTGGATGGCCTCCTCATCCAAGTAGCCGTGCAGGTCGCCGGAGAAGATGCGGGTGGCCTCCCCTGCCAGGGGAGAGTCCACATACACCCGGAAGTCTGGCATACTGCGCACCAGCCCCCGCTCCTTGATCTCCCGGATGAAGTATAGCAGCTCCTGGGTGCGGCCCACCGCGAAGGAGGGGATGATGACGTTGCCCCCTCGGCCCAGGGTCTCGTCCAAAATACGGGCCAAATCGCCGGTGTAGTCCGGATCCTGGCTCACGTCGTGCAGCCGGTCACCATAGGTGCTCTCGGTGACCACGTAGTCTGCCTCGGTGATATACTGGGGGTTGCGGATGATGGGCTGCTCCCGGTTGCCGATGTCCCCGGAGAACACGATCTTCCGCGTCTGCTCCCCCTCGCTCAGCCATAGCTCCGCGCTGGCCGAACCCAACAGGTGGCCCGCGTCCACAAAGCGCAGGCTGATCCCCTCGCCGATGGGAATCTTCTGGCCATACTCCAGGGTGACCACATGGCGCAGGGTCTTCTCCACGTCGGCCAAGGTGTACAGCGGCTCCACCAGAGGCTTGCCCGCCCGCTGGCCCTTCTGATTCTCCCACTTGGCGTCGCTCTCCTGGATGTGGGCCGAGTCCCGCAGCATGATGGACAGCAGCTGCCCGGTCAACCGCGTGCAGTAGATGTTGCCCCCGAATCCCTGCTTGATCAGCAGAGGCAGCCGGCCGGAGTGGTCGATGTGAGCGTGGGTGACCACCACATCGTCGATGTACCCGGGGTTGAAGTCCAGCTCCCGGTTGTCCCGCTCATCACGCCCCTGCTGCAGCCCGCAATCCACCAGGAGCTTTCGCCCCCCGCACTCCACGCAGTGACAGCTACCGGTGACCGCCTTGGCCGCGCCAAAAAAAGTCAGCTTCATCCAACACCCCTCCTGTGTTCCAATCTCGCCCGGCGCTCCCGCCGGTTCGATGCATTTTCCCCATTGTACCCCGAATTCCGCCATCTGTAAATAGCCCGGAGCGCGCTTCCACCTGCTTTCCGGTTCCTCCTGCCGCGAATCCCCCCGCTCCCCTGCCCCTCCTCCCTCCGCACTGGGCTGAATGGGGCCCCTAGGACGGGCGAGGGAACAAGAAATGCCCGGGCAAAAGCCCGGGCATTTCCCCCTTTCCGCTTACTGCTTCAAATTGAAGAACGCCTGCCGTCCCAGGTACTGGGCGCATTCGCCCAGCTCCCTTCCCCAGAAAAGCCACAGGCTTTTCTAGGATCCCCTTCGCTTTTACAATGCTCGGGCGAAATGGATTCCCCCTCCGCCAAGATTTTCGCCCCAGGCGAAAATACTTGTACGGCGCAAAGCGCCGCCCCATCTGCGATGGGGCCCCCGAGGAAGCGCTGGGCCACGGAAAAAGGATTGCCCGGGCCTCGCCCGAGCAATCCCACCCTGCACTTTTACTGCTTCAAATTGAAGAACGCCTGTCGTCCCAGGTACTGGGCGCATTCGCCCAGCTCTTCCTCAATGCGCAGCAGCTGGTTATACTTTGCCACCCGGTCGGTACGGCTGGGGGCGCCGGTCTTGATCTGGCCGGCGTTGAGCGCTACAGCCAGGTCGGCGATGGTGGTGTCCTCCGTCTCCCCGGAGCGGTGGGAGACCACAGCGGTGTACCCCGCCCGGTTGGCCATCTGGATGGCGTCCAAGGTCTCTGTGAGGGTGCCGATCTGGTTGACCTTGATGAGGATGGAATTGGCCACTCCCTTCTCAATACCGGTGGCTAAGCGCTCCACGTTGGTGACAAACAGATCGTCCCCCACCAGCTGCACCTTGGAGCCGATGGCCTTTGTGAGCATGGACCAGCCCTCCCAGTCGTTCTCGCCCATGCCGTCCTCCAGGGAGATGATGGGGTAGTGGTCGGCAAACTTCTTCCACATATTGACCATCTGCTGCTTGGTCATAGTCTTTTTGGCCTTGGGCAGGTCATAGCAGCCGGTCTCCTCGTTGTACCACTCGGAGGTGGCCGCGTCGATGGCGATCATGAAGTCCTCCCCAGGCTGGTACCCGGCCGCCTCGATGGCCTTCACGATGACTTTCAGCGCATCCTCATCCCGCTTCAGGTTGGGCGCATAGCCCCCCTCGTCGCCCACGCCGGCGGCGGGAGTCCCGTTCTCCTTGAGCACATTCTTCAGGGTGTGGAATACCTCGGCGCAGCGGCGCAGCCCCTCTTTCCAGGAAGGGGCGGACACAGGCATGATCATGAACTCCTGGATGTCCACGTTGTTGGTGGCGTGGGCCCCGCCGTTGAGGATGTTCATCATGGGCACGGGCAGCGTCTTGGCGTTGACCCCCCCGATATACTGGTACAGGCTGAGACCCAGGGAGTCGGCCGCAGCCTTGGCACAGGCCAGGGACGCGCCCAGGATGGCGTTGGCCCCCAGGCGGCCTTTATTGGGGGTGCCGTCCAGCTCGATGAGCAGCTTGTCGATGGCCGGCTGGTCCAGGACGTTCAAGCCGATCAGCGCCTCGGCAATCTCGGTGTTCACGTTGGACACCGCCTTCTCCACCCCCTTGCCCAGGTAACGGCCCTTGTCGCCGTCCCGCAGCTCGCAGGCCTCATAGACCCCGGTGGAGGCCCCGGAGGGGACCGCTGCCCGGCCCACCACCCCATCGTCCAGGGTGACCTCCACCTCCACGGTGGGGTTGCCGCGGGAATCCAGGATCTCCCGGCCGATCACATCCACAATCTCGATCATGCTTTTCATGGGGATCAATCTCCTTTCGTATCCATAGAACTGGCTTTAACGGATCGCTCTCTCAGAAACACAACTGTGCGGCGCACCCGCGCCGATGGGCCTGGACAAGCCTTTATCTCACAATCAGGCTCTCCCCGGTCATCTCCGGGGGCTTCTCCAATCCCAGCAGCTCCAGCATGGTGGGAGCCAAGTCGGCCAGACGGCCGTCCCGCAGCTTCACCGGCCTCCCCGCCAGACAGCAGGGCACCAGATTGGTGGTGTGGGCCGTGAAGGGGGAACCGTTGTCGTTTACCATGTGCTCGGCGTTTCCGTGGTCGGCGGTGACAATGGCCGCCCCGCCCATCTCCAGCGTGGCCGCCACCACCTGGCCCACCCCGTCGTCCACCGCTTCCACCGCCCTCACCGCCGCATCGTACACACCGGTGTGGCCCACCATGTCGCAGTTGGCAAAGTTGAGGATGACCACGTCATACTTCCCACTCTTGATGCGGGCTACGGCCTCTTTGGTCACTTCAGGCTGGCTCATCTCCGGCTGGAGGTCATAGGTGGCCACCTTGGGAGAGGGGATCAGGCAGCGATCCTCCCCGGGGAAGGTCTGCTCCACGCCGCCGTTGAAGAAGAAGGTGACATGGGCGTACTTCTCCGTCTCGGCAATGCGCAGCTGGGTCAGGCCCCGTTCCGAGATATACGCCCCAAAGATGTTGGAAAGCTGCTGCCGGGGGTAGGCCACCTCCACGTTAGGCATGGCCGCGTCATACTCTGTGGTGCACACATAGTCCACGGGGAAATACCCCTGCTTGCGCACAAAACCGGAGAAATCGGGATCCGCAAAGACCCTGGTGAGCTCCCTGGCCCGGTCGGGCCGGAAGTTGTAGAAGATGATGCCGTCCCCCGGCCTCACTCCCGCCTCTTGGGCGCACACCACCGGCTCCATGAACTCGTCGGTCACCCCCCCGTCATAGGAGCGCTGCACCGCAGCTGCCGGATCGTCCGCAAAGGGAGCATCCCCAAAGGCGATGGCGTCGTAGGCCCGAGCCACCCGGTCCCAGCGGTTATCCCGGTCCATGGCATAGTAGCGGCCCATGACGGTGGCGATCCTGCCCACCCCCACTTCCTTCAAGTAATCCTGAAGCCGCTGGACAAACCCCTTGCCCGAGGTGGGGGGCACATCCCGCCCATCCAGGAAACAGTGAACCCATACCCGGTCCAGGCCCCGATCCCTGGCCATGCGCAGCAGCGCAAACAGGTGCTCGATGTGGGAGTGTACACCGCCGTCGCTGAGCAGCCCGAACAGGTGCAGCGCCGCTCCTTTCTTCTTGCAGTTGTCCATGACCCGGGTGTAGGCGGGGTTTTGGAAAAAGCCCCCCTCCTGGATGTCCAGGGAGATCCGGGGCAGGTCCTGGAACACCACCCGGCCCGCGCCGATGTTGGTGTGGCCCACCTCGCTGTTGCCCATCTGCCCTTCGGGCAATCCCACGTCCAAACCGGAGGCGGACAGGCGGCAAAAACTGTCCCCTGTAAAAAGCCGGTCCAGGTTTGGCGTGTTAGCCGCGGCAATGGCGTTGTCCCCCGGCCGGGTGGAATCGGAAAGTCCAAAGCCGTCCAGAATGATCAATGTGATTGGTTTCTTCATACCCTTGCCTTTCTTTCAAATGGTGGCGCATAGTCCGGGTAGCCCCCTCACTCCTGATTGGCCGCCCGGATGATCGCCAGAAACTCCTCCGGTTTCAGCGACGCACCCCCGATCAGCCCGCCGTCCGCGTCGTCGCAAAGTTCGCGCCGCTCCACTTCCGCCTCCCGGCGAAAGTTCCACGCGCTCGCTTGCTCCGCCGCCCCCGGCGAAACCCGCTGCGCTGGGCTTTCCCCGGGTTCCCAAGGGCCGACATCGACGGCTCTCACTCCTGATTGGCCGCCCGGATGATCGCCAGAAACTCCTCCGGTTTCAGCGACGCACCCCCGATCAGCCCGCCGTCGATGTCGGGCTGGGCCAGCAGCTCGGCGGCGTTCTTGGCGTTCATGGAGCCGCCATACTGGATGGTAACCGCCCGGGCCGTCCGGGCCCCATACTGCTTGCGGATGATGGTGCGGATATGGCTGCACACCGCGCCGGCCTGCTCGGCGGTGGCCGTCTTACCTGTCCCGATGGCCCAGATGGGCTCGTAGGCGATGACCACCCGGCGCACCTGCCCCTCGGCCAGGCCGGCCAGGGCCACCTTCACCTGGTAGGTAATCAGCTCCTCCGTCACCCCCAGCTCCCGCTGCTCCAGGCTCTCGCCCACGCAGAGGATGGGGCGCAGGCCGGCCTCCAGCGCCGCCTTCACCTTCTGGCCGACGGTGAAATCTGTCTCATTGTAGTACTGCCTGCGCTCGGAGTGGCCCACGATGACGTACTTGGCCCCCACCTCCTTGAGCATCTCCACAGTGACCTCGCCGGTGTAGGCCCCCGATGCCTCATAGTGGCAGGTCTGCCCGCCGATGGACACCCGGGTGTCCTTAAACAGCCGGACGGCGCCCGGGATATTCACCCCGGGCAGGCACAGGACCACCTCGCACCACTTGTGCTTGCCCAGCTGGGGCTTGATGGCCTCGGCATAGGCCCGGGTCTCGCTCAGCGTCTTATTCATCTTCCAGTTTCCAGCAATGATCGTCTTGCGGTATTTCAAGTTCATCTGGACTGTCTCCCTTTCCATTCTATTTTCTCTTGTCTCGCGGCTGTCCTTACCGGTCCGGCGCGCTGGCCGTATCGGGCAGGGTTTTACTTGTCCAGCAGGCAGGCCACGCCGGGCAGCTCCTTGCCCTCCAGGAACTCCAGCGAGGCGCCGCCGCCGGTGGAGATGTGGGTCATCCGGTCGGCATAGCCCAGCTGGGCCACCGCCGCGGCCGAGTCGCCGCCGCCCACGATGGTGATGGCCTCCGACTCTGCCAGGGCACGGGCCAGGGCGCGGGTGCCCTCGGCAAAGGCGGGGAATTCAAACACCCCCATGGGGCCGTTCCAGATTACGGTACCCGCCCCCTGCACCGCCTGGGTGAACCGGGCAATGGTCTTGGGCCCGATGTCCATGCCCATGCGTCCGTCCGGGATAGCCATGGCATCCACCAGCTCAGGCTGGGCATCGGCGGAGAACTGGGCGGCGCACAGGGTGTCCACGGGCAGCAGGAACTCCACCCCCTTGGCCTTGGCCTTGTCCACCATCTCCCGGCAGTAGTCCAACCGGTCCTCCTCCAGCAGCGAGGTGCCCACGCTGCCCCCCAGCGCCTTGGCAAACGTATAGGCCATGCCGCCGCCGATGAGGATGGTGTCCGCCACATCCAGCAGATTGTGGATGACCCCAATCTTAGACGACACCTTCGCCCCGCCCAGGATAGCCACCAGCGGACGCTTGGGGTGGGCTATGGCTCCCCCCATGATCTCCAGCTCCTTCTGGATCAAAAAGCCCGACACCGCAGGCAGATAGGCCGCAACCCCAGCGGTGGAGGCATGGGCCCGGTGGACGGTGCCAAAGGCGTCGGACACATAGATGTCGGCCAGGCTGGCCAGCGCCTTGGCAAAGGCGGGGTCGTTTTTCTCCTCCCCCGGGTCAAAGCGGAGGTTCTCCAGCAGCATGATCTGGCCGGGCTGCAACCCGGCGGCCTTGCCCTGGGCGTCCTCCCCCACAATATCCTGGGCAAAGATGACCTCCTGCCCCAGCAGCTGGCCCAGCCGCTGGGCCACGGGTGCCAGGCTAAGCGACTGCTTCCACTCCCCCTTGGGCTTGCCCAGATGGGAGCAGGCGATCACCGCCGCCCCCTGCTCCAGCAGGTAGCGCAGGGTGGGCAGGGCGGCCACAATGCGCTGATCGTCCGTGATGGCGCCGGTGGCCTTATCCTGGGGCACATTGAAGTCGCAGCGGCACAGCACTTTTTTCCCCTTCACATCCACGTCCCGAACCGTTTTCTTGTTATAGTTCATGCTTCAGATCTCCTTTCGCGTCATGGTCAGGAAGGAACCGGGGCGGCCGCCCCCTGGGAGCCCACAGCCTCCACCCCCGGGGCGGTCTCACTCAGCCCGCCCATCTCCCCCTCCCCGGATAGCCCGGGGAAGCCCTGCTGGCGCAAGGCCTCGTAAGTGAGCACCGCCACGCAGTTTGCCAGGTTCAGGCTCCGGGCCTGCTCCCGCATGGGCAGGCGCAGGCACCGGTGGGCATACCGCTCCCGGAACGCCTGGGGCAGCCCGGCGGTCTCCTTACCAAAAAACAGCCAACATCCGGGGGCAAAGCGGGCCTGGGTATAGGGCCGAGGGGCCTTGGTGGTGGCCAGCCACAGGTCGGGATCCGGATTGGCCTGGAACAGCGCGTCCAGGCTGGGGTAAACCCGCAGATCCACCATGGGCCAGTAGTCCAGCCCTGCCCGGCGCACCGCCCGGTCACTGATGTCAAACCCCAGGGGTTCCACCAGGTGCAACCGGCTGCCGGTAGCGGCACATGTGCGGGCAATATTGCCGCAATTCTGTGGAATTTCCGGCTCTACCAACACAATATTGACCATAATTGTCCCCCTTAATCATGGACATTATATGCGTTCCCGCCCCAAAATACAAGAGTAAATCCGGTTCCGGGGTGAAAGTTTTGACTTTTCCCCTGTTTTGGACAAAAATCCTCCTCTTTTCTGGAATTTTCACCAAAACCATTCCGAACCGGTTGCCAACCTCGCCAACGGGGTGGTACAATGGCAAACATATCCCAGCCATCTTCGCCCACCGGGGAAAAAGAACGGCCCCTTTTGCAGATACTATCCAAAAGGCCGCGCCGGCGTCCCGGTGGAGCGCGAAAATTTTTTGACCGGCATCGGGAACCTTTTTCAATCTCCTGCGTCAAATGGTACAGCGCAGACCTGCGCGGCCCAATTCAAACAAGGAAAAGGAGAATGAACCCGATGAAAAAGATTGCCTCTCTTGTGCTGGCTGGCCTGATGGCCCTGTCCCTGGCCGCCTGCGGCGGCCAGAACGGCGCCGGCGACCAGCCCCTCACCATCAACCTGTCTGAGTTCTACACCGAGATGTACGACAGCGTCTTCCCCGATCCCGACAACGCCCCCGCCATGGTGGCCCTGGAGGGCGAGATGCTGGAGCAGGCCTACCCCGGCCTGAGCGAGGTGGAGACCACCCAGTGCCTGGTGTACGCCCCCATGATCACCGCCGTGGCCTATGAGGTCGCCCTGGTGGAGGTGGCCAGCGCCGACGACGTGGCCACCGTGCAGGAGATCTTCCAGGCCCGCATCGACTCTCAGGTGGAGAGCGGCGCGTTCTACCCCGCCACTGTGGAGGCCTGGCAGAACAATTCCGAGATCGTCACCCGGGAGAACTATATCGCCCTGTTTGTGGGCGCTGAGAAGGATCAGATGGTGGAGGCTTTCAACGCCGCCGGCTCCGACGGCAGCTCTGCTGCCAGCCAGGATGTGGAGCCCTCCGAGAGTATCCAACCCTCCGAGAGCGCGGAGCCCTCTGAGAGCGTCCAGCCCACCGTCCAGCCCACCCAGAACACCCAGACCCCCGCGGGCAGCGATGATCCCGAGCAGACCGGGACCGCCGCGCAGTAAGCAATCCCAACCCCAGGGGGGCGCGGCCCGCCGCGCCCCCCGCCCCCAAAAAAGGAG
>DVJZ01000009.1 GCA_018716385.1 Candidatus Enterenecus merdae | reverse complement strand
GCTGCTCCTGCTCAATTTTGTGGCCAACTACCTGCTTTTGCTGGGCTCGGGACGGATGGCGGGGTCGGTACTGCGCCGGCCGCGCATCGCGGTGGGGGCAGGATTGGGCGCGGTATACGCCGCGGCGGTGTTCCTGCCGGGGGGCGTGTGGCTGGCGGCCTGGCCGTGCAAGGTGGGCTCGGCGGTGCTCATGGTGCTGATCGCCTATGGCGGCGCTCCGGGGCTGCTACGGGCCTGCGTACTGTTTTTCGGGGCTTCCGCAGCCCTGGCCGGCGGGGTGCTGGGGGTAGAACTGCTGGGCGGGACCAGCCTAACGGTGGCCAACGGGGTGTTTTATAGCCATGTGGACCTGCGCCTGCTGCTGTTGCTGTTTATTCTGTGCTACTTCCTGCTCTCCCTGTTCTTCCGGGGGGTGGGCAGGCACGGGCGGCGGGAGCTGACGGCGGTCCGGCTCCGGATACTGGATCAGGAGATTGACCTGACCGCCCTGATCGACTCAGGCCACACCCTCACCGACCCGGCGACCAACCGGCCGGTGATCGTGGCCGACGCGCGCTGCCTGGCTCCCTGCCTGCCGCCGGGCGTTCGGGCGGAGGCGCCGGTGGAATCGCTCCAGCGCTGCCGGGAGCTGGGCCTGCCTGGGGCGCGCCTGATCCCCTACCGGGCGGTGGGGGTGGAGTGCGGGCTGCTGCTGGCCCTGCGCGCCCCCTGGGTCAGCGTGGGGGGCAAGCCTCAGGGGAGCCTGCTGGTGGCCCTGTCCCCCACGCCGGTGGGGGACGGCAGCGGGTACCAGGCGCTCATCGGCGCGCCGGGATGACCGGGGCGGAAGGGACAATGGGAAAAGGGAGGACTGGCATGGTCAACATTGGAAGCATGGGCAGAGCGTTGTACATCAGGGTGGGCAGGCTGCTGGAGTCGCTGGGCATCCGCCTGTCCGGGACGATCCACTACATCGGGGGCAGCGACACCCTGCCAGCTCCCCTCACCCGGGAGGAGGAGGCCAAGCTGCTGCGCCGCTTGGAGCTGGGGGAGCGGGAGGGGGCGGTGCGCACCCAGCTGATCGAGCACAACCTGCGCCTGGTGGTCTACATCGCCCGGCGGTTTGAGAACACCGGGGTGGGCATTGAGGACCTGATCTCCATCGGCACCATCGGACTGATCAAGGCGGTGGAGACTTACCAGCCGGCCAAGAACATCAAGCTGGCCACCTATGCCTCCCGGTGCATTGAGAACGAGATCCTCATGTACCTGCGTAAGAATTCCAACCGGCGCAGCGAGGTGTCCCTGGACGAGCCGCTGAATACCGACTGGGACGGAAATGAGCTGTTGCTCTCCGACGTGCTAGGCACCGAGAGCGACATGATTGAAAAACCCTTGGAGGACGATGTGGACCGCAGCCTGCTGTTCCAGGCCATCACCCGGCTGAGCCAGCGGGAGCGCACCATCATCACCATGCGCTTTGGCCTGGACGGCCGGCGGGAGTGTACCCAGAAGGAGGTGGCCGACTTGCTGGGCATCTCCCAATCCTATATCTCCCGGCTGGAAAAACGGATCATCCACCGGCTCAAGCGGGAGATCCTGCAAATGATGTAGCGGGGGAAAAAGTCCATCGAAAGCGGTCTGACGATAAAAAATAAACCAGGCCTGCCCATCGTATGAAAGGACCCTCACCGGAAATACTGAACCTATCCGGTTCAGAGCGAGGTGAGGGCGTGCAGGGCAAAGTGGAGATATGCGGGGTCAACACCGCCAAGCTGAAGGTGCTCAAGAGCGAGCAGAGCCTGGAACTGCTCCGGCGGGCCCGGCAGGGGGACGTACAGGCCCGGGAGGAACTGATCTCGGGCAACCTGCGGCTGGTGCTGTCTGTCATCCAGCGCTTTTCCGGCCGGGGGGAGAATGTGGATGATCTGTTCCAGGTGGGCTGTATCGGCCTGATCAAGGCCATCGATAACTTTGACGTGAACATGGATGTGCGCTTTTCCACCTATGGGGTGCCCATGATCATCGGAGAGATCCGCCGCTACCTGCGGGACAACAGCGCCATCCGGGTCTCCCGCTCCATCCGGGACACAGCCTACCGGGTGCTCCAGGCCAAGGAGGCCTACCAGGCCGAGCACCAGTGCGAGCCCACGGTGGACCAGATCGCCCAGGTGCTGGGCATCAAGCGGGAGGACGTGGTCATGGCGCTGGAGGCGGTGGTGGAGCCCGTCTCCCTGTTTGAACCCATCTATTCCGACGGGGGGGACACGGTGTGCGTCATGGACCAGGTGCGGGACAAGAAGAACACCGATGAGGCCTGGCTGGAGCACATCGCCCTGGAGGACGCCATCTCCAAACTCAGCGAGCGGGAGCAGCGCATCCTGGCCCTGCGCTTCTTCCAGGGGAAGACCCAGACGGAGGTATCCGCTGAGGTGGGCATCTCTCAGGCCCAGGTGTCCCGGCTGGAAAAGAACGCCCTCAACCAGATCCGCAAGGAGCTGTGAGGGGCGGCTGAACAACCAGATCAGGCAAGCAAAACAGCCGGGGCTTACCCCGGCTGTTTCTATTTGTTCATGATTTTCACAGGATCCTCGGCCCCTGGGGGCAGAGGATATGGGATGGGGTTTACTTCGCCAGCTGCTTGGCGATCTCCTCGGCGAAGTTCTCCTGCTTCTTCTCAATGCCCTCGCCCTTTTCAAAGCGCACGGCGTCCCGGAAGGTGACCGAGCCGCCCAGGGCCTTGGCGGTAGACTGGATATACTGCTCCACAGTCTGGTCGCCGTTCTTGACGAAGTCCTGCTGGAGCAGGCAGTTCTCGGAGTAGAACTTGTTGAGCTTACCCAGCACGATCTTCTCCTTGACCTGGTCGGGCTTGGAGGCCATCTTGGGATCGTTGGCCATCTGGGCCAGCATGATCTTCTTCTCCTCATCCAGCACGTCCTGGGTGACCTGGGACTTGTCCCAGAAGCGGGGGTTGAGGGCGGCGATCTGCATGGCCACGTCCTTGCCGATCTCGGTGGCGTCCACACCGCCCTCCACGCTCAGGCTGACCAGCACGCCGATCTTGCCGCCGGCGTGGACATAGGGCACGTTGAACCCGTCGGCAAAGCGGGCAAAGCGGCGCACCTTGATGTTCTCGCCGATGACCAGCACCATCTCCTGCTGCTGCTGCAGCACGGTCATCTGGCTGTCGCAGTACGGGCAGGCCATCAGCGCGTCCAGGTCGGCGGGGTTGGCCTTGGCCACGGTGGCGGCCACCCCTTTGACAAAGTCTACGAACTTCTCGTTCTTGCCCACAAAGTCGGTCTCGGCGTTGACCTCTACCACCACGCCTACGCCATCCAGCACCGCGGCATAGGCCATGCCCTCGGCGGCGATGCGCCCGGCCTTCTTGGCAGAGGCGGCCAGGCCCTTCTCCCGCAGCAGTTCCACGGCCTTGTCCATGTCCCCTCCAGCCTCGGTGAGGGCCTTTTTGCAGTCCATCATGCCGCAGCCGGTCATCTCGCGCAGATTCTGTACGTCTTTTGCAGTAACTGCCATTGCTTGCATACCTCCAAAAAGTAGTTGGGAAAGGGGCAGGGGAAAGCGCCCGCCCATCCCACAGGCGGGCGCTGTATGTCAGGGAACTGGCCGGATCACTCGGCCACCACAGGCTGCTCGGTGACCGGGGCGGCCGCCTGGGGAGCGGCTGCGGCCGGGGCCTGAGCCTGGGCTGGGGCAGCGGGGGCAGCGTCCTGCCCCTGGCGTCCCTCCTGTACGGCGTTGGCCATGACGGAGGAGATCAGCTTGATGGCGCGGATGGCGTCATCATTGCCGGGGATGACATAGTCGATCTCATCGGGATCGCAGTTGGTGTCCACGATGGCCACGATGGGGATGTTCAGCTTGCGGGCCTCGTTGATGGCGTTGCGTTCCTTGCGGGGATCCACCACGAACAGCGCGCCGGGCAGCTTGCGCATCTCCACCACGCCGCCCAGGTACTTCTCCAGCTTCTCGATCTCGCCCAGCAGCTTCATCACTTCCTTCTTGGGAAGCATGTCGAAGGTGCCGTCCTCCTGCATCTTCTTGAGCTGGTTAAGCCGGTCCACCCGGGTACGCATGGTCTTGAAGTTGGTCATCATGCCGCCCAACCACCGGGCGTTGACGTAGAACATACCGCACCGGCCGGCCTCGTCCCGGATGGACTCCTGGGCCTGCTTCTTGGTGCCCACAAACAGCAGGGACTGGCCGTTGGCTGCCAGCTCCCGCACGAAGGAGTAGGCCTCTTCCAGCTTCTTCACCGTCTTTTGCAGGTCGATGATATAGATGCCGTTGCGCTCGGTGTAGATATAGGGGGCCATCTTGGGGTTCCAGCGACGGGTCTGATGGCCGAAGTGGACGCCCGCCTCCAAAAGCTGCTTCATCGATACGACTGCCATGGTAAAAGTTCCTCCTAAAATATTGTTGTTACCTCCGGGAGCTTCCTCTCTCCCGCCCACCTTTCCGGGGGTTGCACCCGGGAAGGCACAAAGGCGAAAGATCCGCTCCCGTGCGGATTGCCTGGATATTTTACCACGGGCCATGGCGGAACGCAAGCATTTTTTGCCCGCCCCGGTATTTTTTACGCGCGAGGGACAACTGGTCATCCCCGCCGGGCGGCGGGGCGGCGGCTGCCCCCGTCCACCAGGATGAGGTCAGCCCCGATCCGCTTGACGCTGGCCCAGGGGAAGGCCACATCCGGCTCCCTTCCCAGCAGCCCCAGCAGCCGCCTCCGCCCGGACACCACCAGGGCGGCCACCGTACCCTGTTCCCCGTCCAGCTCCACATCGCTGAGAAACCCGTACCGGGTGCCGTCGGCGATGTCCACGATCTCCTTGTACTGCAAGTCCGAGATCCGGCACACCATGTCCGTCCCGCCTCCTTTGCTCGCTGCCTGATACCACAAGCCTATGCCGGCGGCGTGGGAGGCTATGACAGGTTGGGGTGGACGGGAGAATTTGCAAAAAAATATTTTGCCCCCTATGCAAAAAGGGGAAAATGTATTAGAATGAACCGAACGGAACAATCAAACTACGAGGAGGCTGATGCGCGCCATGTCCGGATTGAGATACAGTCGGATCCTGCTGAAGGTCAGCGGGGAGGCCCTGGCGGGGGATGCGGGCCGGGGCCTGGACTTCCAGGTGATCCAGAGCGTGTGTGACGTGATTGCCCAATGCGTCCAGGAGGGCGTCCAGGTGGGCATCGTGGTGGGGGGCGGCAACTTCTGGCGGGGCCTGAAGGACGGAGAAGGGATGCGTGAGCGCACCCGGGCTGACCACATGGGGATGCTGGCCACGGTGATCAACTGCCTGGCCCTGGCCGACACCCTGGAGCGCAAGGGAGTGGACGTGCGGGTGCAGACGGCCATCGAGATGCGCTCCATCGCCGAACCGTACATCCGCTCCCGGGCCATCCGGCACTTGGAGAAGGGAAGGGTGGTCATCTTTGGGTGCGGCACCGGAAACCCCTTCTTCTCTACGGACACCGCCGCAGTGCTCCGGGCTGCGGAGATTGATGCGGACGCCATCCTGCTGGCCAAGAATGTGGACGGGGTGTACAGCGCCGACCCCAATCTGGATCCCAGCGCGGTGAAGTATGACACCATCCGCTATGAGGACATCCTGGCCCAACACCTGCAGGTGATGGACTCCACGGCCACCTCCCTGTCCATGGACAACAAGATCCCGGTGATTCTCTTTGGGCTGAAGGATCCGGAGAACATCCTCCGGGTGGTACATGGCGAGCGGATCGGCACCATTGTAAAGGAATGAGGAGGAAAGGATCATGACTGAGCTGTGCAAACCGTTTGACGAGAAGATGAGAAAGACCATTGAGGTGGTCAAGGGGGACTTTGCCAGCGTCCGGGCTGGACGGGCCAACGCCAGCGTGCTGGACCGGATCCAGGTGGAATACTACGGCGCGCCCACCCCTATCCAGCAGGTGGCCAGCATCTCCACCCCAGATCCCCGCACCCTGGCCATCCAGCCCTGGGACGGCTCCATCCTGAGGGAGATCGAGCGGGCCATCCAGAGCTCGGACCTGGGGATCAACCCCCAGAACGACGGACGGGTCATCCGCCTGAGCTTCCCCCAGCTGACCCAGGAGCGGCGGGTGGAGCTGACCAAGCAGGTGCGCAAGTATGGGGAGAACGGCAAGGTGGCCATCCGCAACATCCGGCGCGACGCCATGGAGGCGCTGAAGGAGCGCAAGAAGAAGGCGGAGATCACAGAGGATCAGTTCAAGGACTATGAGCAGGAGATGCAGGAGATCACCGATAAGCGCTGCAAGGAGATCGACGCTCTGACGGCGGAGAAGGAGAAGGAGCTAATGGCGGTCTGACGCTGGGGGAACCGGCCCTGGGGGCGTGGGCAGCACCTGCGGAGCGGCCGTGCCCCGCAGGTGTTTGTTTGCCCGGACCACCGGAGGGCAGGGGAGATGGGCCTGGTTCTGTTCGGGACATCTTGGACTTACAATGGAGTTGGGGTGGGTGGCTATGGGAGTGTGGAAAGGCCGGGCAGGCAGGGGGAAACCCGTCCAGGTGGACCTGGAGCGACTGCCCCGGCATGTGGCGATCATCATGGACGGGAACGGGCGATGGGCCAAGCGCCGGGGGCTGCCCCGGCAGGCGGGCCACGCCGCTGGGGCGGAGACCTTCCGCACCATTGCCACCTTTGCCAAGGAGCTGGGGCTGGAGTACCTGACGGTGTACGCCTTTTCCACGGAGAACTGGAAGCGGCCGGAGGATGAGGTGGGGGCCATCATGGCCCTGCTGGAGCGCTATCTCCGGGAGGCCATCGACCGCATGGCCCGGGACCGGGTGAAGATGGCCTTCTTCGGCGACCTGTCCCCTTTGAGCCCCCGGCTGCTGGAGCTGTGCCGGCAGACCCAGGAGATCTCCAAGGGGTATGAGGGCTGCCAGGTCAACATCTGCCTGAACTACGGCGGCCGGGACGAGATCCTGCGGGGGGCCCAGGCCTTTGCCCGGGACTGCCTGGCGGGGAAGGCAGACCCGGACAGCCTGGGCGGGCAGCGCTTTGCGGGTTACCTGTACTCCGCCGGCGTCCCGGATCCCGACCTGATCATCCGGCCCAGCGGGGAGCTGCGCCTGTCCAATTTCCTGCTCTGGCAGGCAGCTTATGCCGAGCTGTATTTCACCGAGCTGCTCTGGCCGGACTTCACCAAGCAGGAACTGCTCAAGGCGCTGGCGGACTATCAGCGCCGCTCCCGCCGCTACGGAGGTGTGTGACGTGGGCCAACGAATCCTGGTGGCTGTGATCTTTGTGCCCATCCTGCTGGCCATCATGCTGCTGCTGCCTCCCATCGCGTGGACGGGGGTGGTGATGTTCATCTCCGCCGTGGCCGCCTTCGAGCTGCTGCGGGCGGCGGGTGAGCGGCGGGTGAGTCCCCCCATGCAGGCCGCGAGCATCCTGTCCGCCGCCGCCCTGCCCCTGTGCTGCTGGGCGGGGGTGTGGGCGCCGGCGGCGGGGGTGTGCGCCTTCGGGGTGATGACCGTCTCCTTCTGGTGCGCCATCCGGGCCTATGACGAGGGCGGGGTGTCCATCGGTTTTTTTCAGGTGCTGCTCACCCTGTTTGCCGGGGTAATGGTCCCCATGGGGCTGTCCGCCCTGGTGGCCCTGAAGTGCATGGCCCAGGGGGAATACCTGGTGTTGCTGGCGGTGCTGCTGGCCTTCGTCACCGACGCGGGGGCCTACTTTGCCGGTGTGTTTCTGGGCCGGCACCGAGGGGTCACCCGGGTCAGCCCCAACAAGAGCCTGGAGGGCTACCTGGGGGGCTTTCTCACCGGGGTGGTCTTTGCCCTGGGGTACGGGGCGGTGATCAGCGCGGTGAGCGCCCAGGCGGTCAACTACCTATCGCTGGCCCTGTGCGGCCTGTTCGGGGCCCTGGCCACCGAGCTGGGTGACCTGGCCTTCTCCTTTATCAAGCGGCAGTATGGGGTGAAGGACTACGGACACCTCCTGCCGGGGCACGGCGGGATGCTGGACCGGTTCGACTCCATGGTCTTTGCCGCCCCCACCCTGATGCTGCTGGTGGAGGTCTGCCCGCCCCTTTAACAGTGGAGCGGCCGCCCCGCCCGTCCGCCGAATACCCCGCCCGCAGGCGGAACATTCCCTAAGATTTCCCTATTTGCAGAACCTTTCCGTGAAAAAGGCTTGTGCCAATATGAAATGAGAAAGGACTGAGGATGGATGCAGGCAGAGGCTGGGAAGCGTGGTATCAGCAAGAAATGGAAGGCCGGCCTTGGGGTCGCCGTTGTTGCGATCGCCGCTGCCGCAGTGGCCGCAGCGGTGTTTTTCCAAAGCAAGCCCATGCTGGAGGAGGAAATTGCCCCCCGTGTGGTATCCATCAGCGCGGAGATCGGGCGGGACGGGGAGATCTTTTCTTCTGACATCCCCGAAAGCGGGATCTCCGATGAACTGAATGATGCCCTGATCTCCCTGTTTCTCAATGCAGAAATGAGAAATAGTCTCCTGCCCCGTCCGCAGAATTATACTATTTCAGACGGTTCGGTGTACCTCTCGGTCAACGTATCGCTGGAACGGGCCGACGCTCTGTCCATGCGCGTAAATCTCAGCAATTCTTCTGATTATAACTCTGCGCAGTTTGGGGAGACCCACTACTCTATCCTGGACCATCAGACCTTGTATCAGGATGTCTATGACTTGCTGTCTGATATCCTGCCCGCTTACGAAATGAAACGATAACCGAAGAAGCAAAACGCAGTTTTGCGCCGAAGTTCTTTTGCTTCTTTTCTTACAAGAAAAGAAGGAAGGGGGAACGGACATGACCAGACGCGTCTCAATTTTAGGCTCCACCGGCTCCATCGGCCGGCAGACCCTGGAGGTGGCCGCGGCCTGCGGCCACCGGGTGGCCGCCCTGGCCCTGCGGGGCAGCGTGGAGCTGGCCGAGCAGCAGGCCCGCAGGTTCCTGCCCCAGCTGGTGGCCGCGGCGGACGAGGGGGCGGCGGCGCAGCTGCGCGTGCGTCTGGCGGACACTCCCATCCGGGTGGCCGGGGGGGAGCAGGCCCTGCTGGAGGCGGCCAGCCTGGAGGATGCGGACACGGTGGTGGCCGCCATTGTGGGGGTGGCGGGATTGAAACCCACCCTGGCGGCGGTGGAGGCGGGCAAGCGGGTGGCCCTGGCCAACAAGGAGGCACTGGTGTGCGCCGGGGAGCTGGTGATGGCCCGGGCGGTGCAGACGGGTGCGGAGATCGTGCCGGTGGACTCGGAGCACTCGGCCATTTTCCAATGCTTACAGGGCTGCCGGGACCGGGGGCAGGTGGAGCGGCTGATCCTCACCGCCTCCGGCGGGCCCTTCTTCGGCAGGACCCGGGAGGAGCTGGCCCAGGTCACCCGGGAGCAAGCCCTGCGCCACCCCAACTGGGCCATGGGGGCGAAGATCACCGTTGACTCGGCCACGATGATGAACAAGGGCCTGGAGGTGATCGAGGCCATGCGCCTGTACGCCATGCCCCCTGAGCGCATCCAGGTGGTGATCCACCGGCAGAGCATCGTCCACTCCCTGGTGGAGTTTGTGGACGGGGCGGTGCTGGCCCAGCTTGGCACGGCGGACATGCGCCTGCCCATCCAATACGCTCTGACCTGGCCGGAGCGCACGCCCGGGCCGGCCCAGGCGCTGGATTTGCTGGCCTGCCCGCCGCTGACCTTCCAGCCTCCCGACCTGGAGGCGTTTCCCTGCCTGGCCCTGGCCCTGGAGTGCGCCGGCCGTGGGGGGACGGCCACCGCCGTGCTCAACGGGGCCAACGAGGCGGCCGTGGCGCTGTTTCTGGAGGGCAGGATCGGGTTTCTGGACATTCCCCGGCTGGTGGCCCAGGCGCTGGACCGGGTGGAGGCCAAGGCGGACGGCTGCGGCCTGGACGAGATCTTCGAGGCGGACCGGGCGGCCCGGTGCGCGGTCAAGGAAAGGATGAGGTGACGAACGGTTGGAGCGTATCCTATATATCCTGCTGGTGATCCTTCTGTTTGGCGTGATGATCGCCATCCACGAGTTTGGCCATTTCCTGACAGCCAAACTGCTCAAGGTAAAGGTCAATGAATTTGCCATCGGCATGGGTCCTGTCCTGTGGTCCAGGCAGCGGGGGGAGACCCAGTACTCCCTGCGGGCCTTCCCCATTGGCGGATTTTGCGCCATGGAGGGGGAGGACGAGGACACAGGGGACCCCCGGGCCTTCTCCCAGCAGGCTGCCTGGAAGCGGATCATCATCCTGTGCGCCGGCTCCTTCATGAATTTCCTCATGGGGCTGGTCATCGTGCTGCTGCTCTACTCCGGGGTGAGTGCGGTGCGGGAGCCGGTGATCACCGACTTTGCCCCCGGCTTTGCCGTGGAGGGGGAGGACGGCCTGATGGCGGGCGACCGGATCGTCAGCGTGGACGGCCATGGCATCTGGGTGTACAACGACGTGCTGACCTACCTGGCGCGCAACGACGGCCAGGGCATCGACCTGGTGGTGGAGCGGGACGGGCAGCGGCTGGTGCTGGAGGACCTGCCCATGGGACGGTATGAATATGAGTACGAGGGCCAGACCAATGTGGGCTTTGGCCTGATCTTCGGCCAGGTCCAGGAGCTGGGTGTGCTGGGCAAGCTCCGGGAGGGCTTTCTGATCACGGTGGACTTTGTGCGCACGGTCTGGATCAGCCTGGGCGATCTGGTGACCGGCCGGGTGGGGGTGGATCAGCTATCCGGCGTCATCGGCATCGTGGACGTGGTGTCCGAGATGGGCGCCCAATCGGCCAGCTGGGTGGACGGGGTGCTGAACGTGTTCTACTTCATGGCCCTGATCGCGGTGAACCTGGCGGTGATGAACCTGCTGCCCATCCCCGCCCTGGACGGGGGACGGATCTTCTTCATCCTGCTCAACGGTTTGATCTACCTGGTCTCCCGTCGCAGGATCCCGGAGCGCTATGAGGGCTACGTCCACGGGGCGGCCTTCGTGTTGCTGCTGGTGCTGATGGCGGCGGTGGCCTTCCACGACGTGTGGAAGATCTTTGCCTGAGGGGAGGGGACGGCGTGAGCAGACAGATCCGGGTTGGGGCGGTGGCCGTGGGCGGCGGCGCGCCGGTGTCCATCCAGTCCATGACCAACACGCCCACCCACGACGTGGCCGCCACCCTGAACCAGATCCGGGCGCTGGCCACGGCGGGGTGCCAGATCGTGCGGGTGGCCGTACCCGATCAGGCGGCGGCCCAGGCCATCGGCCCGCTCAAGGCCCACAGCCCCCTGCCGCTGGTGGCGGACATCCACTTTGACTACCGCCTGGCCCTGGAGGCGGTACGCCAGGGAGTGGACAAGATCCGCATCAACCCGGGCAACATCGGCGCGCCGGAGCGGGTGAAAGCGGTGGCGGACGCCTGCCGGGAGCGGGGGATCCCCATCCGCATCGGGGTCAACGGCGGCTCGCTGGAAAAGCCGCTGCTGGCCAAGTATGGAGGGCCCACCCCGGAGGCGCTGGTGGACAGCGCTTTGGGCCACGCCGCGCTGCTAGAGCAGTATGGCTTCCACGACATCTGCATCTCGCTGAAATCCTCCAGCGTGCCTGTCACCATGCGGGCCTATCAGCTCATGGCCCAGCGGTGCGACTACCCGCTGCACCTGGGGGTGACGGAGGCGGGCACCCCGCCGGCGGGAGTGCTCAAGTCGGCGGTGGGCATCGGGGGATTGCTGGCCCTGGGCATTGGGGACACCTTCCGGGTGACCCTCACCGCCGACCCGGTGGAGGAGATCGCCGCGGCCAAACAGATCCTCCGGGCCGCAGGGCTGCGCCGGGACGGGCCGGAGCTGATCGCCTGCCCCACCTGCGGGCGTACCCAGATCGGCCTGATCCCCCTGGCCCAACAGGTGGAGCGGCTGCTGGAGCAAGTGGACAAGCCCATCACCGTGGCGGTGATGGGCTGTGTGGTCAACGGCCCCGGAGAGGCCAGCCACGCCGACGTGGGCATCGCCGGCGGCCGGGGGGAAGGGGTGCTGTTCCGGCGGGGGAAGATCGTGGGCAAGGTGCCTGAGGAGCAGCTGATCCCCGCGCTGAAGAAGCTGATTGATACCTTGTGACAAGGGGCGATGGAGCCATGGGGAACCTTGGTATGCCGACATTTCAACAGACCTTCCGCCGCTGCGCCTTTCCCGATGGGGTGCTGCCCGTCCTGGGGGGATACCCCGCCCAGGTGCGGGTGCATAAGGCCAGCCGGAGGATGCAGGTGCGCCTGTTTGGGCCGTCGGTCCCGCCCCAGGCGCTGGAGGGAGCCCGGCAGGCGCTGATGGCCGCCTTCGCCCTGGGGGAGGCGGAGATCCAGGTGCTTTCCCCGGAGGAGGATGGGCAGGGGTTGGAAGCATCCGCCCCTGAGGCCGTCCCGGCCACAGCCAGGCCGTCAGCCACAGCCTCTCAGGAGGTGGAGCCGGACCTGGCCGCCCAGATGGAGGCTGTGCGCCGCAAGCTCATGCGGGATACCCCGCCCGCCGGGCAGGGCGGGGGGAAACGGGCCCGGCCCATCTACGGGAAGATCAACGGGAAGCGCAAGCCAACCCCCATCGGCGCGCTGGAGCTGGACATGGGCAATGTGTTGATCGAGGGGGACGTGTTCCATGTGGATCACCGGGAGCTGCCCCGGCGGCGGGCCTGGGTGGTGTGCTTTGATGTGACTGACTACACCGGTTCCATCCGGGTCACCCAGTTCCTGGATGGGGAGCTGGCCCGTCCCATTATCCAGAAGGTGCGGGAGGGCCAGCATCTGCAGGTCTATGGCCGGCTCAACCTCAGCCGCTTTGAGAGCGATCTGGTGCTGGAGCCCCACGGCATCCATGAACTGCCAAAGCCCGAGGGGAGGAAGGACACGGCCGACGACAAGCGGGTAGAGCTGCACCTGCACACCAAGATGTCCACTATGGATGGGCTGTGCGATCCCAGGGCGGTCATCCAACGGGCCATAGAATGGGGCCACCCGGCCATCGCCATCACCGACCATGGGGTGGCGCAGTCCTTCCCCGAGGCGTACGCCGCCTCCGGCCGGGGGGAGAAGATCAAGGTGCTGTATGGGGTGGAGGCCTACTACCAGAACGACGTGGATGAGCGGGTGGCCGTCCATGGCGTGGGATCGCTGCCCCTGCGGGGGGAGTACATCGCCTTCGACCTGGAGACCACCGGCCTGGATGCCCGCAGCGACGCCATCATTGAGATCGGCGGGGTGCGGATGCGGGACGGGGCAGTGGTGGACCGATTTTCCCGTTTCGCCTGGCCGGGCCACCCCCTGAGCGCCAAGACTGTCTCGTTGACCGGCATCACCGACGAGATGCTCCAAGGGGCCCCCGCGCCGGAGCAGGCGGTGGACGAGTTTCTGGACTGGGCGGGGGACACCCCCTTGGTGGCCCACAACGCGGAGTTTGACACCGGTTTTCTCCGGGCCTACTGCCGCCGTTCCGGCCGGCCCTTTCAGCCCATGTACATCGACACCATGCTGCTGGCCCAGTACCTGTGTCCCAATCTGAACAACCACAAGCTGGACACGGTAGCCAACCATTTACAATTGCCTCCCTTCCGCCATCACCGGGCCTGTGACGACGCCCAGGTGTGCGGGGATATCCTCCACCGCCTGCTGCCCATGGTGGAGGCGCTGGGGGTGGAGGACTTCAGCCAGGTCAATGGGAAGACCGCCACCATGAAGCGGGGAGGGCGTGGGCGCCGGGGGGCCTATCACCTGATCCTGCTGGCAAAGGACCAGACTGGGCTGCGCAACCTCTACAAGCTCATCTCCCTGTCCCATTTGGAGCACTTCAACCGTTACCCTATCATGCCCAAGTCCCTGATCAACGCCAACCGGGAGGGGCTGATCCTGGGCTCGGCCTGCGAGGGGGGGGAGCTGTTCCGGGCGGTGGTGGACGGCAAGGACGAGGGGGAGCTGGAGCGCATCGCGGCCTGGTACGACTACCTGGAGATCCAGCCCCTGTCCAACAACGCCTATATGCTCCGCCCGGGACGGGAGGGCCGTAGCATCGCCCGGGATGAGGAGGATCTGCGAGACTTCAACCGCACGGTGGTGGCCTTGGGGGAACGGATGGGCAAGCCGGTGTGCGCCACTGGCGACGTCCACTTCCTGGATCCCCAGGACGAGGTCTACCGCCATGTGCTGCTGGCGGCCAAGGAGATGGAGGGGGCGGACGATCCCAACCCCCTTTACCTGCGCACCACCGATGAGATGCTCCAGGAGTTTTCCTACCTGGGGGAGGAGACCGCCCGCCGGGTGGTGATTGACAACCCCAGGCTGGTGGCCGACTGGTGCGATAACGTGCGCCCCCTGCCCGACGGGCTGTTCGCCCCCAAACTGGAGAATTCCGAGGGAGAGCTGCGGGATCTGGTGTGGGGGAAAGCGAAGGAGCTTTACGGGGAGGACCCGCCCCAGATCGTGGCCGACCGGATCCGGACCGAGCTGGAGGACATCATTGGCTGCCACTACGATGTGATCTATATGTCCGCCCAGAAACTGGTGCAAAACTCCCTGGAGCACGGCTACCTGGTGGGCTCCCGGGGGTCGGTGGGCTCGTCGCTGGTGGCCTTCCTGGCGGGCATCACCGAGGTCAACTCCCTGCCCGCCCACTACCGCTGTCCCAGCTGTAAGCACTGCGATTTTGACTATGCCCAAGACCCCGCCCACCCCTATGGCTGCGGCGCGGATATGCCCGATCAGAAGTGCCCGGTGTGCGGGGCGGACTACGAGAAGGACGGCTTCCACATCCCCTTTGAGACTTTCCTGGGCTTTGGGGGGGATAAGGTGCCTGACATCGATCTGAACTTCTCCGGTGAGTACCAAGCCAGCGCCCACCGCCACACCTTTGCCCTGTTTGGCCAGGACCATGTGTTCCGGGCGGGTACCATCGGCACGGTGAAGGAGAAGACGGCCATCGGCTATGCCAGGAAGTATCTGGAATCGGTGGGGCGGACCGACGTGCCCTTTGCCGAGGTGCTCCGCCTGGCCCGAGGATGTATCGGGGTCAAGCGCACCACCGGGCAGCACCCCGGCGGCATGGTGGTCATCCCCCAGGACAAGGAGGTCTATGACTTCTGCCCGGTACAGCACCCGGCGGACGACCGGGACTCGGAGATCATCACCACCCACTTTGAATACCACTCCATGGAGTCCAACCTGCTCAAGCTGGACCTGCTGGGCCACGACGACCCGTCCATGATCCGTATGCTCCAGGACCTGACCGGAGTGGACCCCCAGCGCATCCCGCTGGACGACCCGGACACCATGAGCCTGTTCACCAGCTCGGAGAAGCTGGGCTTTACCGGCGACCCTGTCCTGGGCCCCACCGGGGCGGTGGCCATCCCGGAGTTTGGCACTCCCTTCGTGCGGGGGATGCTGGAGGACACCCATCCGGATCAGTTCGACATCCTGGTGCGCCTGTCCGGCTTTTCTCACGGCACCGACGTGTGGCTGGGCAACGCCAAGGACCTGATCACCTCGGGCACCGCCAAGGTCAACGAGGCCATCGGATGCCGGGACGACATCATGCTCTACCTCATTGCCACGGGCTTTGAGCCAAAGCGGGCCTTCAAGGTGATGGAGTCGGTGCGCAAGGGGCGGGGGCTGCCCGATGGGGCGGAGGAGGAGATGCGCCAGCGGGGGGTGCCCCAATGGTACATCGACTCGTGTAAGAAGATCGCCTACCTCTTCCCCAAAGCCCACGCCGTGGCCTATGTGATGATGGCCTTCCGCATTGCCTGGTTCAAGGTACACCGTCCCCTGGCCTTCTACGCGGCCTACTTCTCCATCCGAGCCAAGGCCTTTGACGAGCGGTATATGTGCCGGGGCATTGAGGTGGTCAAACAGAAGCTGGAGGAGATCAACCAAAAACGCAACGCCAAGGACAGGGCCGACCGCCCCACCCAGGTGGAGGAGGACATGCTGGTCACCCTGGAGGTGTGCTATGAGTTCTACCTCCGGGGTTTCCACTTTGCCAGCATGGATGTGATGGGCTCCCATGCGGTGAACTTCCTGGTGGACGAGGGGCGGGGGGCGCTGATCCCCCCCTTCAGCTCCATTGCCGGCCTGGGGGAGACTGTGGGCTGGGACATCATGGAGCGCCGGTCAGGCCAGCAGTTTTTATCCATCGAGGAGTTTGCCGCCGTGTGCACCAAGGTGTCCAACACCCACTTGGCTCAGCTCAAGGAGGCAGGGGCCTTCGGCGATCTGCCCGACAGCAGCCAGCTGTCCCTGTTCTGATTGTGGCCATTTTTCCCTTGACAGGGCCGGCCCACCGTGGTATCATTTACTGAATTAGCGAGCTAAAGAAACGAGGGGTGAGACCATGGACTTGCACATCACGCCCCCGGAGGGGACCCGGGACCGGCTGTTTGCCGAGTGCTTGGAGCGCCGGCAGGTGCAGGCTGCCCTGGTGGAACTGTTCCGCCGGCGGGGCTATACCGAGGTGATCACGCCGGAGGTGGAGTACTACGACCTGTTCGTGCGCGCGGGCAGCCCGCTGCCCCAGCAGGCCATGCTGAAGGTCATCGACCGCTCGGGACGGATCCTGGTGATGCGCCCGGACTCCACCGCCCCCATCGCCCGGGTGGCGGCCACCAAGCTCAAGGGGCTGCCGCTGCCCCAGCGGCTGTACTATGACCAGGCGGTCTTCCGGTCGGGGGACGCCCACGACGGGGGCAGCAACGAGACGGCCCAGTGCGGGGTGGAGCTGATCGGCGCGGTGGGGCGCAAGGCGGACGTGGAGATGGTGGCCCTGGCGGTGGACGCCCTGCGCCGGTGCGGGGTGGAGCCCTTCCACATTGAAGTTGGCCACGCGGATTTTTTCCGCACCCTGGCCGCCCGGCTGGAGCTGTCGGCGGAGGGGGTGGAGCAGATGCGCGCCTGCATCGAGGGGAAGAACTATGCCGCCCTCAACGACCTGCTGGCGGACGTCGATCCCGGCCCGGCCCGGGATGCCCTGTCCCGGCTGCCCTACCTGTTCGGTGGGGTGGAGGTGCTGGAACAGGCCGCCCAGCTGGCCGGCCCCTGCAAGAGCCTGGACTACCTGGCCCAGCTCTATGAGGAGCTGGATGAGGCGGGCTATGGCCGCTGGGTGCGCTTTGACCTGGGGCTGGTTCACCAGATGGATTACTATACCGGCGTGGTGTTCCGGGGCTACGTCCAGGGCGCGGGGCGGCCGGTGCTGTCCGGCGGGCGGTATGATAAGCTGGTGGAGCGCTTTGGGCGCCGGGCGGAGGCCACCGGCTTTGCGGTGGATGTGGACGCGGTGGGCAGCTGCCTGGAGGTGGAGCCTCCCCGGCTGGAGACGGTGATCCACTACGGGCAGGGGACGCTGTACCAGGCGCTGCAGGAGCTGGACCGCTGCCCGCCGGGCACCTGTGAGCTCTCCCCCTGCCGCACCCTGAACAGCACCCTGAACCTGGCCCGGGAAAAGGGCGCAGGGCGGGTGCTGGTGCTGGAAAAGACGGGGAGGAGGTGGCTGGAGGTATGAGCGACCGGCTGAAAATCGCCCTGACCAAGGGCAGGCTGCAGGACCAGTCGGTGGCCCTGTTTGAGCGGATGGGGCTGGACTGCACCCCGGTGAAGGACCCGGGGCGGCGGCTCATCCATCAGATTGCCAACTACCCGCTGGACGTGGTGCTGGCCAAGGCTCCGGATGTGATCACCTATGTGCAGCATGGGGTGTGCGACTTGGGGGTGGTGGGCAAAGACACCATCCTGGAGAAGGGCGGGGCTTTTTATGAGGTGCTGGACCTGGGCTTTGGCCGCTGCCGCTTCGCCCTGGCCACCCGGTGGGGCAGCGACTTCTACGGCACCTATAAGACCCGCCGGATCGCCTCCAAATACCCGGAGGTGACCCGGGCCTTCTTTGAGCGCAAAGGGATGGACGTGGAGATCATCCGCATTGAGGGCAGCGTGGAGCTGGCCCCCATCCTGGGCCTGGCCGACGCCATTGTGGACATTGTAGAGACCGGGGCCACCTTGCGGGAGAACGGGTTGGAGCCCATTGAGGACGTGGCCCAGGTGTCCGCCCGGCTGATCGTCAATACCGCCAGTATGAAGCTGCACAAAGCCCAGATCCTGGACTGGATCGGCCGGTGCCAGCAGGCGCTGGCCGGGGAAACAGAGCGGGAAAAGGGGGGATAAGATATGCTGGAGATCGTCATGGCCGGAGAGGGCCGGGAGCAGGCGCAGCTGGCCGCCATGCGCGCCCGGGCGGCCCAGACCGGGGCGGAGATCGACCAGTCAGTGACGGAAATCCTGCGCGGGGTACGGGAGCGTGGGCTGGAGGCGGTGCGGGAGTACTCCCTGCGCTTTGACAAGGCCGAGCCCCGGGAGCTGGCCCGAGAAGAGTTGGAGCAGGCGGCGGGGCGGATCCCCGCCCCGCTGCTGGCAGCGCTGCGGCGCAGCGCGGAGCAGATCGCCCACTACCAGGAGCGGCTGAAGGAGGAGATCGCCTTTGGCGTCCGGTGGTGGGACAGCCCCGCCGGCGGCCAGGTAGGCCGCACGGTGCGCCCCCTCCAACGGGTGGGGGTCTACGTGCCGGGGGGCCGGGCGGCCTATCCCAGCTCGGTGCTTATGAACGTGATCCCGGCCAAGGTGGCCGGGGTGGAAGAGGTGGTGATGGTCACCCCGCCCACCCAGCATATGAGCGACGCGGTGCTGGCCGCGGCCTGGGTGGCCGGAGTGGATCGGTGCATCGCCGTGGGGGGGGCCCAGGGGGTGGCAGCCCTGGCCTATGGGGCGGGGTTCATCCCCCGGGTGGACAAGCTGGTGGGTCCGGGCAACGCCTTTGTGGCGGCGGCCAAGAGGATGGTGTACGGCAGCCTGGACATCGATATGGTGGCCGGCCCCTCCGAGGTGCTGGTCATCGCCGACGAGACGGCCAATCCCAGATATGTGGCCGCCGACCTGCTCAGCCAGGCCGAGCACGACCCCCTGGCCTCGGCGGTGCTGCTCACCACCAGCCTGGAGCTGGCTCGGTCTGTGGCCGGGGAGATCGCCCGGCAGGTGGAGGGACTGAGCAGGGGGGAGGTCATCCGGGCCTCCCTACGGGACTTTGGCTGCGCCATTGTGTGCGACAGCTTGGAGGGCTGCGCCCAGCTGGCCGACGAGATCGCCCCGGAGCACCTGGAGATCGTCACTCGGGAGCCGGAGACGGTACTGGAGCACATCCACAACGCGGGGGCCGTCTTCCTGGGGGCGTATACCCCCGAGCCATTGGGGGACTATATGGCGGGGCCGGACCACGTGCTGCCCACCAGCGGGACGGCCCGGTTTTTCTCCCCCCTGTCGGTGGACGCCTTTGTGAAGAAGACCAGCGTGCTGCGCTATGAACGGGCAGAGCTGGAGCGGGTGAGGGAGGAGATCGTCACCCTGGCTCAGGCGGAGGGGCTCACCGCCCACGCCAACTCCATCCAGGTCCGGTTTGAGGAGGGAGCGAGATGAGACGCGCGTCGGTAGAGCGCAAAACCAAGGAGACCCAGATCCGCCTGACCCTCTGCCTGGACGGGGGAGGGGCACAGGTGGCGACGGGCATCGGCTTCTTTGACCACATGCTCACCGCCCTGGCCTTTTACGCCGGATTCGGCCTGGAACTCCAGGCGGAGGGTGACCTCCATGTGGACGGCCACCACACGGTGGAGGACGTGGGTATCGTGCTGGGCACGGCATTCCGCCAGGCCTTGGGCGACCGGGTGGGCATCCGCCGCTTTGGCTCCGCCTTCGTGCCCATGGACGAGGCACTGTGCCTGACGGTGGCCGACTGCTCCAACCGGCCCTTTTTGGTCTTTGACGCGCCCATGCCCCAACCCATGATCGGAGCCTATGACAGCTGCCTGACCAAGGAGTTCATGCGGGCCTTCGCAGTGCAGGGAGGGCTTACCCTACACCAGAAGTGCCTGTATGGGGAGAACGCCCATCACATCACCGAGGCGCTGTTCAAATCCCTGGGCCTGGCCCTGAAGGACGCCGTCCGCCAGGAGGGCGATGGGGTGAGTTCCACCAAGGGGATGCTGTGAAAAGGATGTGAAGGGGAAATGGGTTACACCGCGATTATAGACTATGGTGTGGGCAACCTGAAAAGCGTGTCCAATGCCCTGTCCTACCTGGGCCAGCAAAGCCGGGTGACCGGTGATGGGGCGGAACTGGAACGGGCGGAGGCCATCATCCTGCCCGGCGTAGGGGCCTTTCCCGACGCGGCGGACAAGCTGCGCCAGGCCGGCTTGGAACAGCCCCTGCTCCGTCAGGTGGGGCGAAAGCCCATCCTTGGCATCTGCCTGGGGATGCAGCTGCTCTTTCAGCAAGGGTTAGAGGGGCGGCCCTGCCGGGGGCTTGGGCTGATTGAGGGCAGGGTGGAGCCCATCCCCACCCGGTTCAAGCTGCCCCACATCGGCTGGAACAGCCTGCACCTTTCCGGCCCTTGCCCGCTGTTTGCGGGGCTGGAGGAGGAGACGCACGTCTACTTTGTCCACTCCTTCCACGGCGTGGCCGACCGGCCCGAGCAGGTGACGGCCACCACAGACTATGGCCTGCCGGTGACTGCGGCGGTCCAGAACGGCCTGGTGTTCGGCACCCAGTTCCACCCCGAGAAGAGCGGGGAGGCGGGGCTGCAAATCTTGAAGAATTTTGGAGCGTTGCGCTGATGATCATTTTGCCTGCCATTGACCTAAAGGACGGAAGGGTTGTCCGTCTATACCAGGGGGACTTTGACACCGCCCACCAGGTGGCCCAGGACCCGCTGGCCACTGCCCAGGACTTTTACGCGGCCGGTGCCCGGTACATCCACATGGTGGACCTGGACGGAGCCCGGGATGGGCGCCGGGCCAACGGCGCCATCGTGGCCCAGGTGGCCCGGCTGGGGCTGCGGGTGGAGCTGGGGGGCGGTATCCGCACCTTGGAGGACCTGGAGGGGGTGTTTGCCGACGGGGTGGATCGGGCGGTGATCGGCTCGGCCGCCGTGGAGCGCCCTGACTTCGTGGCCCAGGCGGTGGAGCGGTACGGCCCGGAGCGGATCGCGGTGGGCATCGACGCCAAGGGCGGCCTGGTGCGCACGGCGGGCTGGGTGCAAAACTCCGGATTGGATTACCTGGACTTTGCCCGGGAAATGGAGCGGATAGGGGTAAGGCATATTATCTTTACAGATATTGATACAGATGGGATGCTGGGCGGGCCGAACCTGGGCAGTCTGGGGCGTTTGCTGGAGGGTGTGTCCTGCCGGGTGACCGCCTCCGGTGGGGTGTCCTGCAATCAGGACATCCGGGACTTAAAGGCGCTGGGAGCCTGGGGGGCCATCATCGGCAAGGCCTACTATGCGGGGGCTTTGGATCTGGCCCAGGCGGTGAAGGACGGTGGGGCGCAATGTTAGCCAAACGGATCATCCCCTGCCTGGACGTGCGGGACGGCCGGGTGGTCAAAGGGGTCAATTTCGTCAACATCCGGGACGCCGGTGATCCAGTGGAGCTGGCAGCTTACTACTCCGACCAAGGGGCGGATGAGATCGTCTTTCTGGACATCACCGCCACCAGCGACGCCCGGGAGACGGTGGCCGACGTTGTGGAGCGCACCGCCGCCCAGGTGTTCGTCCCCCTGACAGTGGGGGGCGGCATCCGTACCCTGGATGATTTCCAGCGGTTGCTGCGGGCGGGAGCGGACAAGATCTCGGTCAACTCCGCGGCGGTGCGGGACCCGGAGCTCATCGCCCGGGCGGCGGGGCGTTTTGGCTCCCAGTGCGTGGTGCTGGCCATCGACGCCCGCCGCCGGCCGGAGGGATGGTACGAGGTGGTGGTGGCCGGAGGGCGTACCCCCACGGAGCTGGATGCGGTGGAGTGGGCCCGGCAGGGCCAGCGCCTGGGGGCGGGGGAGATCCTGCTGACCTCCATGGACGCCGACGGCACCCGCGCAGGCTTTGACTTGGCCATGACCCAGGCGGTGACCCAGGCGGTGGGTATTCCGGTGATCGCCTCAGGGGGGTGTGGATCCCTGGAGCACTTTGCCCAGGTGTTTGAGCAGACTGACTGTGACGCGGCCCTGGCTGCCAGCCTGTTCCACTTTGGGGAGCTGACCGTCCCTCAGGTGAAGGAGTACTTGCGGGGCAGGAACATTCCTGTGCGGTGAGGATATGCTGGCCGGCTGTCCGGGGATTGGGGAACTGGAAACAAGCCTCTTTGGGCGGTAGAGGAAGGCAGGGAGGAGGACGGATATGTTCGACTTAGAGCAACTCTTTCAAAAATCGGATCTGATCCCGGTGATCATCCAGGACGCGGATACCCTTCAGGTGCTGATGCTGGGCTTCACCAACCGGGAGGCGGTGGAGCGCACCCTCCAGACGAAAACGGCCTGGTTCTGGAGCCGGAGCCGGAAGCAGCTATGGAACAAGGGGGAGAGCAGCGGCAATTTTCTACATGTGCTGGAAATCAAAACAGATTGCGACACAGATACCCTGCTCTACCTGTGCAAACCGGATGGCCCCACCTGCCACACGGGATCTGTCAGTTGTTTTTTCCGGGAGATTGCGATATAATAGAATCTGTAAGCGAGGTGTGATGACATGGACCAAGTGCTGCACAGCCTGTACCAGGTGGTGCTGGACCGCCGGGCGCACCCCCAGGAGGGATCCTATACCTGTTACCTGTTTGACAAAGGGCTGGATAAGATCCTGAAGAAGTTGGGGGAGGAGTGCGCGGAGACCATCATCGCGGCCAAGAATGGGATCGCCTCCGAAACGGTGGGGGAGATCTCCGACCTGATCTACCATCTGACGGTGCTGTTGGTCCAGCAGGGCATCCCTCTGGAGGATGTGCTGGAGGAGCTGGGCCGCAGGAGCGAGAAGATCGGCAATCTCAAGCCGATGAAACAGGTGGATCGAGACAGCTGAATCCAATCAATGCGCCATGGGCGCGGGAGGTCATGTATGGAAAACAATCAGATGAATCAGTACAGCTTTGACAGCAGCTATACCGGCCAGGGCCTGACCCTGAACCGGTATATGTCCAAAACCTTTGGCTGGATGTTCTTAGGGCTGCTGCTCACCTTCGCGGTGGCGTGGGCCATGGCGGCCAGCAACGCGGTGATCTACCTGTTCTATGCCGTGCCCCAGATCACGATTATCCTGTTGATTGCAGAGGTGGCGGTGGTGCTGATCTTTTCCGCCCGGATCCACAAGAACTCCGTGGGGACGAGCCGAGTCCTGTTCCTGTTCTACTCCCTGCTGAATGGGGTGGTGTTCTCCGTCTACTTCGTGGTGTTTGACGTGGCCAGCCTGATCGCCATCTTTGGCCTGACCGCGCTGTTCTTTGGCGGCTTTGCCCTGTACGGCCGGTTCACCAGAACCGATTTGTCCCGGCTGCGCCCGCTGCTCATCGGCGGGTTGATCTTCCTGGTGGTGGCTTCCCTGCTCAGTCTGCTCATCGACATGAGCGCCATGGAGCGGCTGATCTGCATGGCAGGCATCGTGATCTTCCTGTGCTTCACCGCCTATGACACCCAGAAGATCAAGGCCAACTATCAGTATTTCCAGCAAGACGCGGCTATGCTGCAACGGGCGTCCATCTATTCCGCCCTGGAGCTGTACCTGGACTTCATCAACCTGTTCCTGTATCTGCTGCGCTTTCTGGGCAGGCATCGGAACTGACCAGAAAACGGGCTGTACCCGGCTCCGTGTGCCGGCTCGGAGAGAACAATTTGGGCCCGCCGAGATACCGGCGGGCCCAAGCTGGTTTTCTATACAGCTGCCGTGGGATTGGACCTGCCCAGTTGTCCCCAGGCGGCCTGCAGCGATATAAAAAAACGTCCCAAACGGGACGAGTTGTCTCTCTGATTTGACAGGGCTTTCCGTTTCACATCAGCGCTCGCTGGGGACGGTATGCTCATCAGAGAAGATCATCTCGTCGATGTCTGTGGGAATGGAACGCATGATCTTCATTTCTATCCACCTCCTTACCAGATTGTAGTTGTCATTATAGCAAGAAAATTGGGAAATGTCCACCCTTGGTTTGTAAACTTTCTATGACAAATTGTGGGCAAAATTGTAACGTAAATTTTGCTTGCTTTTTCTAATATTATCAGGTATACTAAAAAAGTACCCGCGGGTGTAGTTCAATGGTAGAATGTCAGCTTCCCAAGCTGAACACGAGGGTTCGATTCCCTTCACCCGCTCCAAAAAGAAAGCCACGACGTACGTCGTGGCTTTCTTTTTGGGTTCCGGCGACCTCTGGCCGGCTCCAACCTTCTGCTTTGAAATGCTCAGCAGGAGTGAATTCCGACTGCCTGGGCCAAGGTTTTGCCTCTGGCCCAAAATGCGCGTACGCCACACTTTCGGTGCGGCCCAAAAAAGCTGAAGAATGGTGTTTCTGCTCGCGGGCCTAAGGCTGAAATATCGATTTAACCTCCCCTTTCAAAAGGCAAGGGCACCCAAAAGGACGCCCTTGCCTTTTGCTTTTTGGGGCTCATAGACGCCATGGAGCGGCTTTTCCGAACCCAGATGTGGACAGAAGATGATCCTTCCCGTGGCTTTTCCAAAAAATTCGAGATCCCTCTTGACAATGGTGTTTATTCTGTATATACTGTTCATGCACAGTAGAGAGGCGGTGAAACCTTGCAAATCCTGATTGACAACAAGAGCGGCTCCCCGATCTACGACCAGATCTATACCCAGATCAAGGCTCAGATCATCAGCGGAGCGCTGCAGGAGGACGAGATGCTGCCCTCCATCCGCAACCTGGCCAAGGACCTGCGCATCAGCGTGATCACCACCAAGCGGGCCTACGACGAGCTGGAGCGGGAGGGGTTTGTCTATACGGTGGCGGGAAAGGGGTGCTTTGTGGCGGCCCGGAACCTGGAACTGCTGCGGGAGGAGCTGCTCAAGCAGATTGAGGGGCACATCGACCAGATTGTGAAGCTGGCTGCCTCTTGCAACCTGAGTCGGGAAGAGCTGCTGGACATGGTCCGATACAGCATGGAGGGATAGGAATGAACGCAATCGAGATTCAAAACCTGCAAAAAAGTTATAAGGGCTTCACCCTAGGCCCCCTGGACCTGACGCTGCCCAGCGGCTGCATCCTGGGTCTGATCGGGGAGAACGGGGCGGGGAAGAGCACCGCCATTAAGCTCATGCTGGATATGGTCACACCCGACCAGGGGAGCGTCCGCCTTCTGGGGCAGGACAACCAGCGGGACATCCGGGCGCTGAAGGAGGACATCGGCGTGGTGCTAGACGAGGTGGGCCTGCCCGGCTACCTCACCCCCCGGGAGGTGGGCAAGATCATGCACTCAGTCTTCCGCAACTGGGACGGGGCGGCCTACGAGGGCTATCTGCATCGGTTCAACCTCCCGGAGGGCAAGCGATTCCGAACCTTTTCCAAGGGCATGAAGATGAAGCTGGGGTTCGCCATCGCCCTGTCCCACCATCCCAAGCTGCTGCTGTTGGACGAGGCCACCAGCGGCCTGGATCCGGTGGTGCGGGACGAGGTGATGGACCTGCTCATGGAGTTTACCCGGGATGAAGACCACGCGGTGCTGCTCTCTTCCCACATCGTCAGCGATTTGGAGAAGGCCTGCGACTACATCGCCTTTCTCCGGCAGGGCAAGCTGCTGCTATGCCAGGAGAAGGATCTGCTCAAGGCCCGCTACGGGGTGCTCCGCTGCGCCCGGGAGGGTCTGGACCGGCTGGAGACCGGGGCCGTTTTGAGCAAGCGGGAGACCGCCTATGGCGTGGAGGCCATTGTGGAGCGGGACAGGGTGCCCGCAGGGCTGGAGCTGGGGGCGGTGGACATCGAGCAGCTGTTTGTGGTCATGGCCAAGCAGGGGGCGAAAGGGGCATGAAGGGCTTGTTGCTCAAAGATGCCCGCCAGATATTCCGGGCCTGGTACTTCTGGCTCATCCAGGTGATCCTGCTACTCATTACATACCGAAGCGAATTTGCCTTGAGCACAGCATGCTATCTGATCGCCTGTGTGTCCCTGGCCGTCCTGTCTGAGGATGAGCAGTCCCGGTGGCAGAGCTACTGCCTGACCCTGCCCTGCACGAAGGTGGACTATGTGTCGGGCAAATACCTCCTACAGATGCTCCTATTTGGAATCCTTCTGGTGGAAATGGCCGTCTTTTGGCTTCTCTGGGGCGCATGGATTGGGATTGGCCTGGCGTACACGCTGATCCGGACCATGACCGCAGTGCTGCTCCCGATGGCCATCTGCCTGCCTCTGGTCTTTCGATTTGGCGGTAAGGCTGTGGCCGACGCTTGTATTCTCGCGGCAGTCATGATGCCCTTTTCCTGGTTTTTGCCCTCTGATCTGCTGGGGCAAACCGCCTTTGCCCTGGTGGCCCTGGGGCTGTTCGGCCTGTCCTGGCCCCTGTCCGTATACTGGTACAAGCTGCGCTGGAAGAGAGGTGGGGCGGCATGAAGGGCCTGCTGAAAAAGGATCTGCGCTGGGTGTTTCGATCCTGGTACTTTTGGCTTTCTCAAGCGGTGTTTGGGGTGCAGTTTCTTGCCTATATCCGCATTGAAGATTTTCAACCAGTCCCCGTTTTTTTGGACATTGGCTGTATTTTTGCCCTTTGCGCGGCCCTGATAGTCCTGTCCGAGGATGAGCGATCCCGGTGGCAGAGCTACTGCCTGACCCTGCCCTGTACGGGGAAAGATTATGTGTCGGGCAAGTACCTGCTGCACTTGCTCCTACTTGGGATTATCCTGGTGGAAGTGATCGCCTTTTGGCTTCTCTGGGGCGCATGGATCGGGATTGCCCTGGCGCCCATGTTGTGCCATGCTACTGTGATTGTCCTGTTCTCAACGGCCATCTGCCTGCCCCTGACTTTTCGTTTTGGTGAGTATGGATCACTTGCTTTCTTTGTGGCATTCCTGCTGCCTGCTTGGCTTGTCGGATCCGACCTGATGGGCCAGATGGTTCTCACCTTAGCGGCCCTGGGGCTCTTCGCCCTGTCCTGGCCTGTGTCCATCCACTGGTATAGCCTACGCTGGAAGAAAGGGAAAATAGGGTAAGGCCTTCCCCCTTGCCCAAACGGAAACAGGAGGCGGCTGTTGTGAGCCGCCTCCTGTTTCCGTTTGATATGAAAAAGCTCAGTAATTCTGGGCCTTGCGCTCGAAGTAGGCCCCGGGATGGGCACACACAGGACAGGTCTTAGGCGCCTCTTTACCCATATAGACATGGCCGCAGTTGCGGCACACCCAGATGGTCTGTTCCCCGGCGGAAAAGACCAGGTCGTTCTCCACGTTGCCCAGCAGCTTCAAGTAGCGCGCCTCGTGCTCCTTCTCAATGGCGCCCACCATCTCAAAGAGGGCAGCGATGCGGTCAAAGCCCTCCTCTCGAGCGGTCTGGGCCATCTCCTTGTACATGTGGGTCCATTCCTCGTTCTCACCGGCGGCGGCCGCCTTCAGGTTCTCCGCGGTGGTGCCAATGCCCCCAAGCTCCTTGAACCACATCTTGGCGTGCTCCTTCTCGTTGCCGGCGGTCTCCTCAAAGATGGCCGCGATCTGCTCGTAGCCGTCCTTCCGGGCCTTGCTGGCAAAGTAGGTGTACTTGTTGCGGGCCTGGCTCTCCCCGGAAAAAGCGATCCACAGGTTGGCCTCGGTCTTACTGCCTTTCAACTCCATATGTAGTGCCTCCTTCTTTATTAACGATAATAATTCTTGTTTATGTAGAGATATTAACATAGGATTAGAGAAAATACAAGGGGTTGTTGCAAATTTTTTCAGTTTAAGTTTTCAGGCCTCCGTACATACTAATGCCGGGAACACGCAAACCGTTTGCAAGGAGGATAGCCATGAAACGCAGACATCTGACCGTGCTGCCGGCAGCTGTTTTGACAGCCTTGCTGCTGGCTGGATGCGGCGGGGACCAGGCCGGAGAGAGCAGCTCTCTCCGCGTTGATCCCAGCGCCAGCGCCTCGCTGCACGTGAGTGATCAGCCCCAGTCCAGTGTGACCAACGACGCGATGGAGGGCGGCGGGGCAGGGGGGACCAATGACACAAACAACGACGGCCAACCTGACGCCAGCCCAGACCACAGCGCCCAGTCCAGCGGCGACACCCCGCTGGACGATCTGGGTGACGCGGCGGGCGACCTGATCGAAGGGGCTGGAGACGCGGCCGAAGACGCCGGGGATGCGGTGGGCCGAGCGGCTGAGGACGCCGGAGATGCAGTAGGCCGGGCAGCCGACGGGGCCAAGCGCGCCCTTCAATAATGGGAAAGACCGGTAGGGAAGTCTCCCTGCCGGTCTGTCTTTTCAATGGCTCTATCCTAGCACCGAGCCGATATATTTCTCCATGGTGTCCAGCTGGCCCAGCCCGCCCGGCTCCTGGCCCACCCTGGAAAAACCGTGGCTGAGGTAGAAGCGCCGGGCCCGTTCATTCTCCGGGGCGCACCGCAGGCGGATGCGCCGTCGGCCTAAGCCGCGAAAGACGGAGATGGCCTGGCCCAGCATCTGGGTGCCCAGCCCTTGGCCGCGGCACTCGGGTGTGACATAGAGGAAGGGGACACGTCCGATCTGCTGCTGGGCCTGCTGCTGGAAATCCAGCTGGAGGATACCTGCCACCGTCTGGCCGGCCATGGCCAGCAGAACGCTTCCGGGATCCCGGATCTGGCTCTGCCGTGCGGTGGCCAGGAAGGGCTCTGGGTCGAAGTGGTCCAGTGTTCCGTGGCTGGCCAGCCACCCCTCTTGCCGGGCCGAGCGGTAGAGCTGCTCTTGCTCGGGTAAGCGCAGGGGCAGAAAGTAGAGGGAGGAGGCGGCCAGGTCCCGGGCCTTGGCATCCCCCGAGCCGTCCCCCCGGTTGGGGCGGCCAGCCAGAGGGCCCAAATGCTCCGCGTCGTTATAGAAGCAGACCCGGCAGGATCCGGCCTCAAATTCCAGCTTGGCCACGCTGGTGTTGTCCCCCAGGGGCAGCTCCCCCATACGCTCCAGAGGCATCCCCAGCCAGCCGGCCAGGGCAGAGCGGATGGCGCTGCCGTGGGTAAACACTGCCACCGTCTGGCCGGGATGGCTGTCGGCAATCCCCTCCACGGCGGCGTGAATGCGGCGCTGAAGCTCTGGATAGGTCTCGCTGCCCGGGACGTGCCAACTGGGATCACAGCGCAGGAAGGCCAGCATCCCCTCTCGGTCCTGGCGCATCAGTTCTCCCCAAGTGTGATCCTCCCAGCAGCCTCCGCCGATCTCCCGCAGCTGGGGGTCCACCCGCAGGGAGAGGGGACGACTGCGCAGGATGGCCCGGGCGGTGGTCATGGTGCGGTACAGGTCGCTGGAGTAGACCGCGTCAATGGGAATGTCCTGAAAGCGCTTAGCCAGCGCCTCAATCTGCTCATACCCTTTTGGGGTGATCAGGCCGTTGTACCAGCCGTGGCAGCGGCGGTAGAGGTTGCCCTCTGCCTGGGCGTGACGGATGAGATATACGGTGGTCATAAGTTCATATCGCTTCTTTCCGATGGGTTACCAAGGCTGAATGGCGCCGGTGAGCTGGGCCACGCTGGACAGGCCCTGACGGGCGGCGATGTCCCGCAGCCCGTCCCGCACCTGAAGGGGGGCGTAGGGAGCGGCCAGGCAGGCGGTGCCAACCGCTACGGCGCTGGCCCCAGCCAGCATGAGCTGGGCGGCGGAGTCCCCGTCGGACACTCCACCCATGCCCAGGATGGGTAGCCCCACCCGGGACACCTCCCACACCATGCGCACCGCCACCGGCAGGACCGCCGGGCCGGACAGGCCCCCGGTGTTCCGGCGCAGGATGGGCCGCCGGGAGGCAACGTCAATGCGCATTCCTAACAGGGTATTGATCAGAGACAGGGCGTCCGCCCCCGCGTCGGCCACCGCCTGGGCAATGGCCACCACATCGGTGACGTTGGGGGAAAGCTTGACCATCACCGGCGTGGCCCCCGCGTGGGCCTTGGCCACCCGGGTGACCTCGGCGGCCAGGTCGGGGCGGGTGCCGTAGGCCAGGCCGCCCGCCTTGACGTTGGGGCAGGAGATGTTCAGTTCGATGAGATCCACCCCCGCCTGGGAGAGTTTTTCGCACATCTGGCCGTACTCCTCCGGCGTGTCGCCGGAGAGGTTGGCGATCACCTTCACATCGTACCGACGCAGGAAGGGAAGTTCTTGTGCGAGAAAGGCGTCTATCCCCGGGTTTTGCAGCCCAACACTATTCAGAATACCCATGGGAGTCTCAGCAATGCGGGGGGGCGGGTTGCCCTTCCGGGGGGCGGCGGTTAGCCCTTTGACACAGATGGCCCCCAGCTCGGATAGGTCGTAGAATTGGCTGTACTCCCGGCCAAAGCCAAAGGTTCCGGAGGCGGCTACCACAGGGTTTTTCAACTCCACCCCGGCCAGTTTGACCGCCATAGAGGGCTCATGCATTCCAATCCACCTCCTGTGCGGGAAAGACGGGGCCATCCTTACATACATGGGCATAGCCCCCGTCTACGGTGGGGCAGGCGCACACCAGGCACGCCCCTACGCCGCAGCCCATGCGCTCTTCTAAAGAGACTTGACAGTCCACCTCATACCGGGCGCAGACCGCGGCGACCGCCCGGAGCATGGGCTTGGGCCCGCAGGCCAGCACACCGGCGTAGCGGCCGGGGTGGGACTCCAGCTCCTGGGCCACCAGGGCATCCACAAAGCCGTGGTGGCCCAACGAGCCGTCGTCGGTGGCAAGGCGCACCCCACCGGGACAGGCCTGGCCGAACTCCTCCAGCAGCATGGCCTGGCGGGCGGAGCGAAACCCCAGCACGGCGGTACACATCCCGCTGCCCTGGACCGCGCAGCCCAGCAGGGGAGGGGTTCCGATGCCGCCTCCCACCAGCAGGTAGGATGCCCCCGACTCCATGGAAAAGCCGTTTCCCAGTGGGCCCAAGACGTCCAGGCTTTCCCCCACCTGGCGCTGGGCCAGCCAAGCGGTGCCCTCCCCCCGCACCGAGAAGACCAGGCGGATCAGGTCTCGCCGGGCCGACCAGTTACAGATGGAGATGGGCCGGCGCAGCAGTTGGCCAGGGCCGCATTTGAGATGGAGAAACTGCCCCGGCGCGGCCACCTGTTCCGCCAGGCCTTGGCTCTCCAGCGTCATGGTCCAGTCGCCGCAGCCCAGCTGGGTCAGCTCCAGCACCTTGCATTGGCGCTCAAGTATTTGCATTCGCACCATCCCCAAAACTGTCATCTACCGCTTTCTGCTCCAGGTATCCCCGGTGGAAAAATTCCATATGCCCGCATTGCCGGCAGTATTGCAGCTCCACCTTCACCTTCCCGGACACCATGCGGTGGGCCATCGGGCCGGATCCGGGCGGGGCGAACTGCAGACAGGTCTCCTCGTCAGAGCCAGGCCCCGCCTGGTAACGCCAGAGTTCGCCCCCGCAGCGCAGGCAGGTCAGGCCGGAGCCCCCTTCATCCATCCGCTCCAAATACCGCCGGAGCGTCTCCGGCTCCGCCGCCCGGCCAGAGGCCAGGGCCAGAGCACAACGCTTCTCCTCGCTGACCCGCTCCAGGCGCTGCAGGCAGCGCTTGCAGGTAGGCTGGGGGACGCCGCCACAAAAGAGTTCCTGGAGCGGGAAAATTCCATCCGGGCCGGATCCGCAGAACACACATGGCTGTCGCTTACGCATAAGAATCCCTCCTGATCTAACCGTCATAAGATGGTGATATGGGCCTTCAGTTCCTCCCGCATCTGGATGGCGGCGGCCCGGGCGGCGTCCTGGTAGTCCAGGCCATCCTTGCCCGTCTTCTGCCAGGCGCACAGGATGGAGCGGGAGGCGTTGACGATGGCCCCCCGGCCCAGCTCGTCAAAGGCATGGCGCACATCGGCGGCCGTCCCCCCCTGGGCGCCATAGCCAGGCACCAGGAAGAAGGTGCGCTCCAACTTGCGGCGCAGCTGCTTGAGCACCGAGGGGTGGGTGGCCCCCACCACAGCCCCAAGGGCCTGGTAGCCGTATGTCCCGGCGGTGCCCCGCCCCCAGCGCTCAATGAGCTCGCCCATGGCTGCGTAGAGCAGACGGTCGCCGGCCACCAGGTCTTGCAGCTCCACGCTGGAGGGGTTGGAAGTCTTGGCCAGCACGAAGGCGGCCTTTCCCTGGGCCACGCATTGGTCCAGGAAGGGCTGGATGGCGTCCGAGCCCATGTAGCCGTTCAGGGTGACGCAGTGGGCGTCAAATACGGGGCAGTCCGTTCCACCCACCCGGGTGGTCCCCAGCCAGGCTTCGGCATAGGCTTGGGCGGTGCTGCCGATGTCCCCCCGCTTGATGTCCGCGATGACATATAGGCCCTGCTCCTTGGCATAGCGGATGGTCTTTTCCAGCATGGCCATGCCGGGCCAGCCCAGGTTCTCATAATAGGCCGCCTGGGGCTTGACGGCGGGGACGAGGTCGGCCAGCGCGTCGATCAGTCCCCGGTTGAATTCCCAGACGGCGTCCGCGGCTCCCATCAGGGTTTCTCCATGTTCCCGGAAGCTCTTTTCCCGGATGTGGGCGGGCACGTATTCGATCCGGGTGTCCAGCCCGGCCACCGTGGGATTCTTCTTCTCCCTGATTTTCTCCTGAAGCAGGTCAAACGACATGGTCAGCCCTCCTGGTAGATGATGGTTCCTTGGGAAATGGTGTACTTCACCCGGCCCTGGACAGGGAAGCCGTGGAAGGGGGTGTTGCGCCCCTTGGAGGCAAAGCGCTCCCGATCCACCGTCCAGCGCTCTTCCGGGTCAAAGATCACCACGTCGGCCCGGCCTCCCACTTCCAGCCGCCCGGCGTCCAGGCCCAGGACGGCGGCAGGGGAGGCGCTCATCAGACCGATCACACGGGAGAGAGGGAGCAGCCCGGTGTGGTACAGGGCGGTGAGGGACAGGGCCAGGGAGATCTCCAGCCCCACCATGCCGCTGGGCGCTTGGGGCAGAGGCCTGTCCTTCTCCTGCTGGCAGTGGGGGGCATGGTCGGTGACAATGGCGTCAATGGTGCCGTCGGCCAGCCCGTCCAGGATGGCCTGCCGGTCCTCTGGGGTGCGCAGGGGAGGGTTGACCCGGGCCATGGCTCCCTGGCGCAGCACCTCCTGCTGGGTGAGCAGGAAGTAGTGGGGACAGGTCTCACAGGTGATGCTTACCCCCCTGGCCTTGGCCTGGCGCACGATGTCCACCGCTTTGCCGGTGGAAATGTGGCAGATGTGAACATGGGCCCCGGTCTCCTCAGCCAGCATGGCGTCCCGCATGACCTGAAGCTCCTCGGCAATGGCCGGGCGGCCGGGCAGGCCCAACGCCTGGGACACCTCCCCCTCGTTGAGCGCGTAGTTGCCCACCAGGTCCCGGTCCTCGCAGTGGTCCAGCAGGGGCAGGCCGGCGGCCTTAGCCGCCCGCAGGGCCTGGCGCAGCAGGGCCTGGTTCTGGATGGGCATCCCGTCGTCGGTGACCGCGGGGGCCCCGGCCCGGCGCAGAGCGGCAAAGTCGGTGAGCGCCTGGCCCCGCTGTCCCACGCTCACCGCACCGGCGGGCAGCACCCGCACGCCGGTGGGTTCCGCCTTTTCCCGCACCAGGGCAATTACCTCGGGACAGTCTGCAGCTGGACGGGTGTTGGGCATGGCCACCAGCGTGGTCACGCCGCCCCGGGCCGCGGCGGCGCAGCCGGTGGCCACCGTCTCCTTCTCCTCAAATCCCGGCTCCCGCAGGTGGACGTGCAGGTCCACCAGCCCGGGGGCCACCACCATTCCCGCAGCGGAGATCACCTGCGCCCCTGGGCTGTCCAGTCCGGGGCCGAGGCCTGTGATCCGGCCGTTTTCGATCCTCAGATCGACGGTTTGATCAAAACCGCTGGCCGGGTCGATCACCCGGCCTCCCTTGATCAGCAACCCCATGAGACACCTCCGCAAACTGTTCGATTTGAAACTATTATATCGAAGAAGGGGATGGAAGGCAAGGGAAAGTGGGAAAATCAAGCCAGAGCTCCAGCAGGCAGGGGAAAGGCCCTGTCCCACAAAGGGACAGGGCCTTTCCAGCGAGCAAGCCTGTAAGCCGGGTTCTGTCTTTTAAGACAGCCATCTATCTTGACGCACCGTTGCCGATACGTTCTAGCCACCTCCAAAACGCGGCCGGGCCGGCCTTGACGCGTTACCACGGTGTTGCTCCGGATAGAGTTTACAGCGATGAGCAGTTCCCAGTCATCGGGCGGGCGCTTATCTCCGCCTTTCCACCCTTGCCTCGTGGGCGCGTGCGCCAGAGGCGCCCTGCGCCTGCTCCCCCAGGGGGGCGAGGCGGTATATCTCTGTTGCACTTTTCCTGAAGTCGCCTTCGGCGGGCGTTACCCGTTATCCTTGCCCTGTGGAGCCCGGACTTTCCTCATAGGCGGCCTTTCGGCCTGCCCACGCGGCTGTCCAGCTTACTCGCGAGACGATTGTACTTCAACTTTGGGTGATTGTCAAATGAGACTTGTTGCGGTATAATATGGGTTCAGACTTGGGGACCGTGCTCCGGCCGGCCCGTATTTTTTGGAAAACCATTGTGGGAGGCATTGCGATCCATGCAGTCAATCTTGCAGGAATTCATCCGAACGCTGCAGGGCAAGCGGGTTGCCGTGGTGGGCATCGGCGTCTCCAACACCCCGCTGATCCAACGCTTGCTGGAAGGGGGCGTGTCTGTGCTGGCCTGCGACCGGCGGGAGCGGGAGCAGTTTCACGGCCTGATCGAGCGCTGGGAAGCCCAGGGGCTGGAAGCTCGGTTGGGGGCGGACTACCTGGATGGCCTGGACGGGGCGGATGTGATCTTCCGCACCCCCGGCCTGCGCCCTGACGTGCCCCAGCTGGCCCGGGCGGTGGAGCGGGGGGCGCAGCTCACCTCGGAGATGGAGGCTTTTTTGGAGCTATGCCCCTGCCAGGTCATCGCCGTGACAGGCTCTGACGGCAAAACCACCACCACCACCATCATTGCCGGTCTGCTTCAGGCCGCCGGCTACCATACCTTCGTGGGAGGCAACATCGGCCACCCCCTCCTGGGGGAGGTGGACCAGATCCCGCCGGACGCTTATGTGGTGCTGGAGCTGTCCTCCTTCCAGCTGCTGACCATGCACCAAAGCCCCAGCGTGGCGGTCATCACCAACCTGTCCCCCAACCACTTGGATGTACACCGGGACATGGAGGAGTACGTCCAGGCCAAGCGGAACATCTTCGCCTATCAGGAGGACCGGGACCGGCTGGTGCTCAACGCCGACCAGCCCCTCACCGCCTCCTTTGCCCAGCAGGCCAAGGGGCGGGTCACCCTGTTTAGCCGGCAGCGGACGCTGGAGGGCGGGGTGTGCCTGCGGGATGGGATGATTTTTAGCAGCGGGCACCCGGTGATGGCTGCCTCGGACATCCTGCTGCCCGGGGTCCACAACCTGGAAAACTACCTGGCGGCCATCGCCGCGGTGGAGGGGCTGGTGTCCAGCCAGACCATCCAGGACTTTGCCCGGCGCTTTCCCGGGGTGGAGCACCGCATCGAGCTGGTGCGGGAGCGGGCAGGGGTGCGCTGGTACAACGACTCCATCGCCTCTAGCCCAACCCGGACCATCGCGGGGCTGCGCTGCTTTTCTGCCCCTGTGATCCTCCTGGCCGGAGGGTATGACAAGAACCTGTCCTATGACGCGCTTGGCCCAGAAATTGTAAATCATGTAAAGGTTTTAATCCTCACAGGTCAGACCGCCGACAAGATCCAGGCAGCCACCCAGGCTGCCCCAGACTACCAGCCTGGCCGGCCGGAGATCGTCCGGTGCGATACGCTGGAAGCGGCGGTGGCCCGGGCGAGCGAGTTGGCCCGGCCGGGGGACGCGGTGTTGCTCTCTCCGGCCAGTGCTTCCTTTGACCAGTTCGAAAACTTTGCCCAGCGGGGCAAAGCCTTCAAAAACTATGTGCGGGCGCTGGAGCCCGCGGAAGGGGGAGAGGCGCGGGATGGACAGCTGTGAAATGCTCCGGCGCCTGTGCCTGCAGGAAGGGCCGTCTGGCTTTGAGTCCGGAGTTGCCGATGTGGCCAAGGCCCTTTTGGAACCGCTGGTGGACCAGGTGTGGATTGACCGGATGGGCAATTTGATCGGCCTGCGCCGTTGTGGCCGGCCGGGAGCGGGCAAGCTGCTGCTGGACGCCCATCTGGATGAGATTGGGCTGGTGGTGACCGGGATAAAGGACGGCTTCCTCCGTTTTGCTGCCATCGGCGGGGTGGATCCCCGGATGCTTCCCGACCGGGAGCTGGCGGTTCTCACCCATCCGCCCAGGTTTGGGGTGGTGGCCTGCCTGCCCCCTCATGTACTGACCGACGCCGACCGGGAAAAGGCCCCGGCCATCGACGAACTCTATGTGGACGTGGGACTGAGCCAGCAGCAGGCCCAGCAGGAGATCCCGGTGGGGACGCCCATGGTGTTCCGCCCCAGCTTTCTCCAGCTGGGCCAGCACCAGGTGTGCAGCAAGGCCATGGACGACCGCTCCTGCTTTGTGGCCCTGCTGCGGGCCGCCCAGCTGCTCCGGGCGCAGCCCCTGGAGGTGGACGTGTACTTTATGGGCAGCGTGCGGGAGGAAACCTCCAGCGCCGGGGCTATCACCGCCGTCCAGGCTCTGGCGCCGGACTGGTGCGTGGCGGTGGACGTCACCCATGGCAGCACGCCGGACAGCCCCAAGGGACAAAGCTTTGCGCTGGGATCAGGCCCAGCGGTGGGCATCGGCCCCAACATGACCCGATGGATGTCCCAACGGCTGCTGGACCAGGCCCAGGCGCTGGGCATCCCGATACAGCGGGAGGTCATGGGGGGCAGCTCGGGCACCAACGCCTGGGAGATGCAGATCTGCAATGAGGGGGTGCCCACCGCCGTGCTCTCCCTGCCTCTGAAGTATATGCACACCCCGGTGGAGGTGGTGGACCTGGACGATCTGGAGCACACGGCCAGGCTGCTGGCCGCCTTTGCCCAGAGCTTGGGAGAGGAGGGAGCGGGGAATGATTGAGACGGTGAAGGCGCTGTGCGCCCTGCCCGGGGTGTCCTCCTTTGAGGAGCCGGTGCGCGCCTATCTCAAGGGCCGCGCTGCCCCCTATGCCGACCGTATCCGGGTGGACGCCATGGGCAACCTCATCGTGTTCAAACGGGGGACCAAGCCCACTGGAAACCGGCTGATGCTGTGCGCCCACATGGACGAGGTGGGGCTGATCGTGCACTCCATCACGCCGGAGGGCTATCTGAAGTTCCACTGCGTGGGCGGCATTGACCGCCGGGTTTTGCTGGGTAAGCAGGTGCGGGTGGGGGAGGGGCAGGTGCCCGGGGTCATCGGGCTGAAGGCTATCCACCTGACCACGGCGGAGGAGCGCAAGAAGGTCCCCCGACTGGAGGATTATTACCTGGACATCGGCGCCCGGGGCCAACAGGAGGCCCAGGAGCTGGTCAGCCCGGGGGACTGCGCCGTGTTTGAAAGCGATGTGTTGGAGTTTGGCCAAGGGATGCTCAAGGCCAAGGCCATCGACGACCGGGTGGGGTGCGCGGTGTTGGTCAAGCTGCTGGAGGAACCTCTGCCTATGGACTGTACCTTCGTCTTTACGGTGCAGGAAGAGGTGGGCACCCGGGGGGGCTTTGGGGCCGCCTTCTCCATCACGCCGGAGATTGCTCTGGTGTTAGAAGGCACCACCGCGGCGGACAACCCCGCCCTGGAGCCCCATACCCAGGTGTGCTGGCCCGGCAAGGGCCCGGTGCTATCCTGGATGGATGGCAGCGCCATCTATGACCGGGGACTGTTTGAACTGCTTCGCCAGCTGGCCCAGGACAGCGGCCTGCCCTGGCAGGTGAAGCACTATCTGGCCGGCGGTACTGATGCCGGGGCCATCCAGCGTACCAAGGCCGGCGTGCGGGTGGCGGGGATCTCCGCCCCGGTGCGCTATCTCCACGCCCCCAGTAGCGTGGCCTGTATCTCCGATATGGAACATATGCTCACCCTGGCCCGGCTGTTTGTGGCCGCGGTGGCAGAGCAAAGCTGACAGGAGGCAGTAGGCATGGATCTGATGGAAACCTTGCGGCGGCTCACCGCCGCCTATGGCCCATCCGGCAAGGAGGATGAGGTGGCCCAGGTCATCCAGGAGTTGGCCGCCCCTTATTGCGACGAGCTCCGGCGGGATACCCTGGGCAACCTCATCTGCCACCGGCGGGGCAGAGGCCCCCGAGTGATGCTCTCCGCCCATATGGACACCATCGCCCTGGTGGCCACCCATGTGGACGAGCAAGGCTATATCCGGGTGGGCGGGATCGGGGGCATTTCCCCTGACCGGGTGGTGCACACGCCGGTGCGCTTTCAAAACGGGCAGGGGGGCGTGGTGCAGGCCCAGGCCGATGTGGAGCCAGGTAAGCGCAAGCGCTCCGACCTGTTCCTGGACGTGGGCGTAGCCGGCCAGGAGCAAGCCCAGCGCCTGGTTCAGATCGGAGACGCGGCGGTGTTTGACACCCACCTGATCCAGCTGGGTCACCGGGTCAGCGCCCCCTATCTGGACAATCGGGCCGGGTGCGCAGTCCAGCTGGCGGCCATGGCCGCGCTGGGGGAGACGGACAACGACCTGTACTTCGTCTTCTCCGTCCAGGAGGAGGTGGGCACCCGAGGAGCGAAAACCGCCGCCTGGGCCATTGAGCCGGACTACGGCCTGGCTCTGGACGTTACCCCCGCCGACGACCAGCCCGGCTCCAAGCACCTGGTGAGCAGCGTGCTGGGGGGCGGCGCGGCGGTGAAGGTGATGGACGGCTCGGTGATCTGCCACCCCTGGATGGTGGAGCGGCTGATGCAGCTGGCCCAGCAGAAGGGCATTCCGGCCCAGCGGGACGTGATCCGCGCCGGTGGCACCGACGCCGGCCCCATCCATCTCAACCGGGCCGGGGTGGTCACCGGGGGCATCTCCATTCCCTGGCGGTACGGCCACAGCCCTATGGAGCTGGTGGATCTGCGGGATGTGCAGGCCTGCGCGGACCTGGCCAAGGCTTTCCTGGAATCTAAGTTAGAGAAAGTGTGTTAAGTTCAATGTCTTTACAGATTTCGCAGCGGGTATTGGATCTGGCCGACCAGGCAGAGGCTCGGGTGCAGGGCCAGTTTGCCCGCATCGACGCCATCGCCCAGCACAACACTCAGCGGGTGCTGGCCGCCTTTCAGAACCACCGGGTGGCGGAGGGCTACTTTGCCGGCACCACCGGCTATGGGTATGACGATCTGGGGCGGGATCAGCTGGATCGGATCTACGCAGAGCTGTTTGGCACCCAGGACGCACTGGTGCGCATCGGCTTTGTCAACGGTACCCACGCCATCGCAGCGGCCCTGTTCGGCGCGCTGCGGCCAGGGGAGGTACTGCTCAGCGCCGTGGGCGCCCCCTATGACACCCTGCTGGGGGTAATCGGCGTCACGGACAAGGGCTGGGGCTCGCTGAAGGACTACGGCGTGGGCTATCGACAGGTGGAGCCGGCCGCGTGCGGGGAGCCCGATCTGGAGGGGATCGCCCGGGCCGCCGGGGATCCCCGGGTCAAGGCGGTGCTCATCCAGCGCTCCAAGGGCTACTCCACCCGGGCCTCCCTGTCAGTGGAGCAGATCGGGGAGATATGCGCGGTCCTGCGCCAGGCAAACCCTGAGGCTGTCATCCTGGTGGACAACTGCTACGGGGAGTTTGTGGAGCGGCAGGAACCCACCCATGTGGGGGCAGACCTGGCCGTAGGCTCCCTGATCAAGAATCCCGGCGGGGGGCTGGCCCCCACGGGAGCCTACCTGGCCGGGCGGCAGGACCTGGTGGAGGCCGCGGCCTCGCGCCTGACCTGCCCTGGCATCGGCCGGGAGTGCGGGGCCACCTTGGGGCAAAACCGCCTGCTCTACCAGGGGCTTTTTTTGGCCCCCCACACGGTGGCCCAGGCGCTGAAAACAGCCGTGTTCGGGGCCGGAATCATGGAGCTGTTGGGCTATGAGACCCAGCCCTCTTCGGATGTGGTCCGACACGACATCATTCAGATGATCCGCCTGGGGGATCCGGAGAAGGTGAAGCGCTTCTGCCGGGGCATCCAGTCGGGCGCACCGGTGGACTCCTATGTGACGCCGGAGCCCTGGGATATGCCAGGCTACGACTGCCAGGTCATCATGGCCGCCGGCGCCTTCGTCCAGGGCGCATCCATTGAGCTGTCCGCCGACGCGCCCATGCGGGAGCCCTATGCCGTCTACCTCCAGGGCGGGCTGACCTACGAGTCCGGGAAGGCGGGGATCCTGCTGGCCGTGGAACAGCTTCTGGGCACATAGGCCGAGCTGTGGGGCGCATACAGTTTGCCTGGAGGTGATTGTATGCCCGCGCGCTTTCTCCGCAGGGCCCCCCTCCGGCTGCGGGGCGGCCGGTGGCGGGGCCCGGTGTGGCTGCCGCCGCTGTTGGCGGCGGCTGGATTTGCCATCCTCCTGCTGGCCGTGGTGTCCAGCCAGCTTCGGCCCGTGATCCGCACCATGGCTGTCAGCAAGGCCACCAACCTGATCTCCACCCTGTCGGCCGCCACGGTGGACGACAGCCTGGCCGACCTGCAAATGGAGTATGCCAGCTTCATCACCCTGCGCACTGACCAGGAGGGGAATGTGGCATCCCTCTCCGGAGATATCCAGGCCAGCAGCCGTTTCAAGCGCCAGGTGATCGACGGGCTGGTCAACCGGCTGGAGCACCTGGATCCGGACGAGCTGGGCATCCCCCTTGGTACCCTGACCGGCCGGCTGCTCCTGGCAGGACTGGGCCCGGAGATCCGGGTGGGCATCCAATCGGTGGGGGACGTGACAGCCCAGTTGGAAAGCGACTTTTCCGCCGCCGGCGTGAACCAGACCCTGCACCGCATCACCCTGGATCTGACCATCACAATCCACCTGGTCATCCCGGGGGAGATCGTCCCGGTGACGGTGCGCGAGCAGATCCCGGTGGCCGAGACTGTCCTGGTGGGGGAGGTCCCCAGCACCTACATTCAACTGGATGCATCCGGCAGTGGGCCGTGACCCCTGCCCATCTTCACAACACGCAGCGCCAGGCCAGGCGCGGGGAGGCAATCATGGACGAAAAGGCATTGGCCAGACAGCTTCGTCAACAGCTCAACGAGCACAACTACCGCTACTATGTGCTGGACGACCCCACCATCTCAGATTTCGAATACGACCGGCTGCTGCGCCAGCTGGAGGATCTGGAGGCGGCCCATCCCGAGCTGGTCACCCCCGACTCTCCAACCCAACGAGTGGGGGGACAGGCGCTGGACAGTTTTCAGCAAGTGACCCATCAGGTTCCCCTGCAAAGCCTGCAGGACGTGTTCTCCGGGGAGGAGCTGGAGCAGTTTGACCAGCGGATGCGGGAGAGCGTCGGGGCGGTGGAATACCTGGTGGAACCAAAGGTGGACGGCCTGTCCGTGGCCTTGGAGTACCAGGACGGGGTCTTCCTGCGTGGGGCCACCCGGGGGGACGGGCAGGTGGGGGAGGACGTGACGGACAATCTGCGCACCATCCGCTCCATCCCCCTGCGTCTGGAGGGGGCGCCGGGCCGACTGATCGTGCGCGGCGAAGTATACCTGCCCAAGCAGGCGTTCCAGCAGCTCAACCAGGCCCGGGAGGCGGAGGGCCAGCCCCTGTTTGCCAACCCCCGAAACGCCGCGGCCGGCTCTATGCGGCAGCTCGACCCCAAGGTGGCCGCCGCCCGGGGGCTGGACATCGTCATCTTCAACATCCAGTTCTGGGATGGCCCGCCCTTCCAAACTGACAGCGCCAGCCTGGACTGGCTGAAGCAGCGGCGCTTCAAGGTGATCGAATATTTCCAGACCGACAATATGGCCCAGGTGCTAGCCCACATCCAGCGCATGGGGGACCAGCGGGAGGACTATCCCTTTGAGATTGACGGTGCGGTGGTCAAGCTCAACGACTTAGCCCAGCGGGAGGTGCTGGGCCAGACAGCCAAGTTTCCCCGATGGGCCGCGGCTTACAAGTACCCGCCGGAGCAGCAGCAGAGCGTGGTGCAGGACATTGTGGTCCAGGTGGGCCGCACCGGGGTTCTCACACCCAAGGCGGTGGTGGCCCCGGTGCGCCTGGCGGGCACCACTGTGACCCATGCTACGCTGCACAACCAGGACTATATTGCCCAGAAAGACATCCGCATCGGCGATACGGTGATCGTCCAGAAAGCGGGGGAGATCATCCCGGAGATCGTCCGGGTGGTGGTGGAGAAACGCCCGGCGGGCACGCGTCCCTATCAGATGCCGGAGGTCTGCCCGGTGTGCGGCGCTCCGGTGGCCCGGGACGAGGACGGGGCTCACATCCGGTGCACCGGCGCGGAGTGCCCGGCCCAGCTGCTGCGCAACCTCGTCCACTTCGCCAGCCGGGACGCCATGGACATCGAGGGGCTGGGCCCCGCGGTGGCAGAGGCCCTGGTGAAGGCCGAACTGGTGCACACGCCAGCCGATCTCTACCGGCTGGAGCAGGATCAGCTGGCCGGCCTGGAGCGGATGGGGCAGAAGTCCGCCCAGAACCTGCTGGACGCACTGGAGCGCTCCAAGGGCAACGACCTGTCCCGGCTGCTGTTTGCCTTTGGCATCCGCCAGGTGGGTCAGAAGGCGGCCCAGGTCCTGGCCGCCCACTTTGGCACCCTGGACCGGCTGGCCCAGGCCAGCGTGGAGGAGTTGACTGACATCGAGGACATCGGGGCCATCACCGCAGACTATCTCACCCGCTGGTTTGCCTCCCCCCAGAGCCAGCACCTGATCTCCGCGCTGAAGCAGGTGGGAGTGAATATGGCCTACACCGGCCAGCCGGTAGGCGATCTGCTGATGGGGCTGACCTTCGTGCTCACGGGGGAGCTGTCAACCTACTCCCGGAAGCAGGCGGGGGAGCGGCTGGAGCAGCTTGGGGCGAAGGTATCCGGCTCGGTGTCCAAAAAGACCAGCTGCGTGGTGGCCGGGCAGGCCGCCGGCTCCAAGCTGCGCCGGGCCCAGGAGTTGGGCGTGCCCGTGCTCACCGAGGGGGAGTTTCTCACCCTCATCGGCGAGAGGGAGGGGGACGGCCAGGCGATTCTGGCCCAGCTGCGGCGGTCGGACTGAACCAGAAAGAGAGACAGGGAGATGGAATAAGCCCATGATGATTCACAGCGCAAAGCGGATGGACGGCTTCCAGCCGGGCATCTTCAACGTCCTGGACCAGCGCCGGCAGCAGAGACTGGCCCAGGGCAAGCAGGTGTACAACCTGTCCATCGGGACGCCTGATTTCCTGCCTGATCCCCATGTGGTACAGGCCCTGGCCCAGGCTGCGGCCGACCCGGGCAACTATCGATACTCTCTCAGCGAGCGGCCGGAGCTGATCCAGGCGGTGCAGGAGTGGTACGCCCGCCGCTATGGGGTGGAGCTGGAGCCGGATGAACTGATGGCGGTCTACGGCTCCCAGGAGGGGCTGGCCCACATTGGCTGGGCCCTGTGCGACCCTGGCGATATCGTGCTGGTGCCCAACCCGGGCTATCCCATCTTTACCCTGGGCCCAGCCCTGTGCGGGGCCCGCTGTGTGGGCTATGAGCTGCGTCGGGAGAACGGATTTCTGCCTGACCTGGCCCACTTTGATCCGGAGCTGGCCCGGCGGGCCAAGTGCATGGTGGTGTCCTATCCAGCCAACCCGGTGGGTGTGGCCGCGCCGGACAGTTTCTATGAGGAGCTGATCGCCTTTGCCCGGCGGTATGAGATCCTGATCATCCATGACAACGCCTACTCAGAGATCGTCTACGACGGCCGGCAGGGGAAATCCTTCCTGTCCTATCCCGGCGCCCGGCAGGTGGGGGTGGAGTTCAACTCCCTGTCCAAGACCTACAACCTCACCGGCGCGCGCATCTCCTTCCTGCTGGGCAACCGGGAAGTGGTGGGGTGCTTTCGCCGGCTGCGCTCCCAGATCGACTACGGGATCTTTCTGCCGGTGCAGGAGGCTGCGGTAGCCGCCCTGCGCGGCCCACAAGACAGCGTGACCCGCCATCGGATGGAGTACCAGGCCAGGCGGGATGCGCTGTGCGGCGGCCTGCGGGCCATCGGTTGGGAGGTTCCGGACAGCCAGGGCAGCATGTTTGCCTGGGGGCCGCTGCCCAAGGGCTACTCCAACTGCGTGGACTTCTGCTATGAGCTGCTGGATCGGACGGGTCTGCTGTGTACTCCCGGCTCCGCCTTTGGCTCGCTGGGAGAGGGATATGTGCGCTTTGCCCTGGTCCAGCCCGTGCCGGTTATGGAACAGATCATCGCTGCGGTGGCCGGCAGCGGAATCCTGAACCGGTGAGGGGGGTGGGGATATGACAGCAGGGTTGGGCAGGCGGCTGGCCGCCCTGCTATCCGTCCTGGCGATTGTCCTGGTGGCTCTGTGCGGCTGCCAGGCGCTGCTGCCCCAGGGGCAGGACCCCTCTTTGGGGGAGATTCCGGCCTATGATGGGCAGCCCTATGTGACCATCGCGGACAACCAGCCCGCCTTCACCCTGGACGACTTCACCACCCAGTCCTTCGAGCGGTACAGCCCGCTGGACCGTCTGGGCCGTTGCGGTACGGCTTACGCCAATATAGGCCTGGAGACTATGCCCACCCAGGACCGGGAGTCCATCAGCCAGGTGGAGCCCACCGGCTGGGTGAACCAGCGCTACGAGTTTGTAGACGGGGAGTATCTGTACAATCGGTGCCACCTCATTGGCTTTCAGCTCACCGGGGAAAATGCCAACGAGCGCAACCTGATCACCGGTACCCGATACCTGAATGTGGAAGGGATGCTCCCCTTTGAAAACCTGGTGGCCGACTATGTGAGCGAAACGGGCAACCATGTGCTCTACCGGGTAACCCCCGTCTTCCAAGGGGACAACCTGCTGGCCAGCGGGGTTCAGATGGAGGCCATCTCGGTGGAGGACGAAGGGGAAGGGGTGTGCTTCAACGTCTACATTTACAACGTGCAGCCCGGGGTGTCCATCGACTACGCCACAGGGGAGAACGAAGCAGATCTGGACGCCCTCTCCCAGGGAGAGACGGGTCGGTATGTGCTCAACACCAACAGCCGGCGCTTCCATCTGCCCAGCTGCCCCAGCGTGGCGGACATCCGGCAGGATAACCGCCAGGACTACGAGGGGAGTCGGGAGCTGCTGCTGGCTCAGGGCTATCAGCCCTGCGGCAACTGCCATCCCTGACCTATGCTGCACAATCTGCCGGGACGGCCCGATTTCGGGCCGTCCCGGCATTTTTCCACCTCTGTGAAGTTCCATTAGAGAACACAAAGCAAATACCCTCATATCCGAAGATACAAGGGTATGCTTAACGGTCATGCACTTAGGTATTTCTTCATCTCTGCCTTTACCTTTTCTCTGGCGGCAGTTACAGCACGACCTACGGATTGTTGGCTGCAATGCTCGATTTTCCCGATCTCCTTATAAGTCATCTCATACTCATAGTGGAGCAGGAAACGCCGCTTTTGCATTTCTGGCAGCTTGCTAATAATCTTCTGGAGCAGTTCTGCCCGTTCTTCCTCAAGAATAACCTCCTCAATGCTTTTAGGCTGTTGTACTGCCCGCCAGTTCAAAGTCTCCTCCATAATCTCCGAAAACTCCCTGTGGCGGTAATCCCAACCCTCAATTTTCCGTTCGTCAAGTTCCAGTCTCCGAAACGCCATGTAAAAGTCATAGGAGACGCACAGTTTTTGGATTTTTCCCTGCCCGTCACGAAAACTGATATGATAGCTTGTTCCTGCCTCCGTTGCGACTTCCCGAAGCCAGTATGACCGTTTAGGTATCGCCATTGCCTTTTCCTCCTGCTAAAAAATGGGTGAGAGGGGTTGTCCTCTCACCCAGT
>DVJZ01000008.1 GCA_018716385.1 Candidatus Enterenecus merdae | reverse complement strand
CGGCGGACATCGTGCTGATGAAGAGCGACCTGATGGATGCGGTGAGCGCAGTAGAACTGTCCCGGGCCACCATCCGCAACGTGAAGCAGAACCTGTTCTGGGCCTTCTTCTACAACATCATCTGCATCCCCATCGCCGCCGGGGTGTTCTATCCCCTGTTCCAGCTCCAGCTCTCCCCCATGTTCGCCGCCGCGGCCATGAGCCTGAGCTCGGTATGTGTGGTGGCCAACGCCCTGCGCCTGCGCTTCTTCCAACCCAGCATCCAGCCTCCCTGTCCCTGTGAATCCGACGGCTGCGCCGTCCCAGAAATGAAAGGAGAACAATCAACCATGGAAAAGAAAGTCATTGTGGAAGGCATGATGTGCCAAAACTGCGTCAACCACGTCACCAAGGCTCTAAACGACCTGCCCGGCGTCACCGCCCAGGTGGACCTGGCCTCCAAGACCGCCACCGTCACCGGCGATGCTTCCGACGAGGCCATCCGCGCCGCGGTGGAGCAGGCCGGCTATCAGGTGACCTCCATCCAGTAAGCAGGCTGCGCCCTGGGCGCATCCCCAGCACAAGCGAGCCCGCCCTTGGTTTTACCAAGGGCGGGCTTTCCCCGCGTTGCGGAAAGGAGCATAAAGACGAACCTCTCATTTTACGCTCTTCCCATTTTTCTTGCCTTATGGTATCATGGATGAAAAATGCAGACATAAGAAAGCCATTTGTTTGACGCTTGCATGGACGAGAAAGCCTTTTTACAGGGTTGGCAAACAACGCAGCCTGGCTTTATCAGAGCATAGGGGTTCCAAATGCCATCCCTGCCCACATTTCTTTGTCCCTCAAGGAGGGGATCAGGTGCGGAAACGGATCGGATCGGCTATATTGGCCCTGTGGATGCTGATCGCGGCCGGATGCGGCAGTTTGGGGCCCTCCGGGCCCCAACAGCAGTTCCTGCAAACCTTTGCCCTTGAGATCGACCCAACCAGCATCCAGGCGGAGGAGCGATATGATAGCTACGGATTCCACGGGGACGGGATTGCGCTGTATGTGCTGACCTTTTCCCAGGACTGTACCGACGCCTTTGCATCGTGGCAGTCGCTGCCGCTGTCGGAAGAGAGCACAGAATTCCTGGAGGGCATCCGCACCTATGTGGAGCTTCCTCAGATCACGCGGGGCAAATGGGCGCTGGTGGACCGAAGCCCTGAGGAAGCGCGTTTGACAAACGTCTCCTTCTGCATGTATGGCCTGGATGCCCGCACCGCCTACTTTGTGACGGTGGATACCTGATGCCAAGCAGAGCCTCTGCCCTGTTAGCGGCGGGGCACGCTGTACCGGTATAGCATCCAGGACGGGCTGCTCTACCAAGCCTTGTGAACAAACAAAAGGGCCCGCCCGCGGCTTTGCCGCGGGCGGGCCTCGTTCATCGGTCTGCTATGTCCCCGGATGGATCATCTCGATGCCCTGGCGCAGGGTGTCCTCGTCGATGGAGCCCTGGGCCCAGGCGGCCACATAGCCCTGGGCATCGATAAAGTAGGTGGTGGGCAGCGAGTAGGCCCCGTAGGCCAGGGAGGCGTCAAACTCGGTGTCAAACAGCACCGGGAAGGTATACCCCTCCTCCTCCACAAATTCGGTGGCGGTGTCCACCGTCTCCCGGCTGCCGTCGGTGGAGTTGACCATCAGGAACTGAACCTCTTCGCCCAGCTCCTGGTATGCCGCATGGAAGTCAGGCATCTCCTGCTGGCAGGGGGGGCACCAGCTGGCCCAAAAGTTGAGCACCACCGGCTTGCCCGCGTAGTCGGACAGGCGCACCGGGTTGCCCTCCCGGTCGTAGACGGTGAAGTCGGGGGCAGCCACCGGCTCCTGGGAGGCTTGGGGCTGCGGGCTTTCGCCGCTCTGGTCCTGCTGGCCGTCGGAAACCTGGGCGCTTTGGGCCGCGCCGCCCTGGGTGGCCAGCTGGTTGGTCTGTGCGCCGCCACTCAGCCCCTGGTACAGGACATAGGCTCCCCCCAATACCACCACCAAAGCCAGGGCCAGGATAACAAGGGTTTTCTGTTTCACGTCGCTTCCTCCTTAACTGAGCAGGGTGAGCAGCCGCCCCAGCGTCCCGGTAGCCATGAGCACGCCCACCAGGATCAGGAACCCGCCGCACACCAGGTTGACCGCCCGGTAATGGGCCTTGATCCAGTCAAAGGCCGATTTTAGGTAGTCGATGAGTACCGCGCTGATCAGGAAGGGTACCCCCAGCCCCAGGGCGTACACCAGCAGCATGGCCATTCCCTCCAGCACATGCCCCTGCTGGGAGGCCAGCATCAGCGCCGAACCCAGGAAGGCTCCCACGCAAGGGGTCCAGCCCAGGGAGAAGACCGCCCCAAAGACCACCGCGGCGGGAAAGCCCAGCTCCCCCTCCCCCATCCGGCCCCGGACGCCCCGGAACAGATTGATCCGGAACACCCCCAGGTAGCTCAGCCCGAACAGGATCACCACCAGCCCACACACCAGGTTCACCCAGGTCTGGTACCGGCGCAGCAGGCCGCCCACCGTGCCCGCCAGCGCCCCCATGGCCACGAATAGGAGGGTGAAGCCCAGCACAAAGCCTGCGGCGTTGAGCAAAGTCTTCCTGGGGTTGCGGGCCCCGCCCCCGGCAAAATAGGATAGATAGATGGGCAGCATGGGCAGCAGGCAGGGGGAGAGAAAGGTGATCACCCCCTCCAGGAAGGAGATCAGGTACTGCATGGATCCTTCCCCCCCTTCTCCGTGGCCGCTCCCAGCAGCCCGCCCACCAGCGCCAGATAGAGCATGGAGCGGATGGGGCTGGATGAGATGACGCAGCCGCTGGTGCAGCCAAAGAACCGATAGTAGGCCAGCCCCGCCAGGGCACCCACCCCGGCAAACAGGGCCAGGCGGACCCACCGCCTCCAGTTCAGCGCCATCTCAGCGCCCTCCCTGGGCCAGATAGCCCTCCGCAGTGTGCACCGCAGCCGCCCCGTCGGCCACCGCCGTCACCACCTGGCGCAGGGCCTTGGTGCGCACATCGCCCACCGCATACACCCCCGGCAGGCTGGTCTGGGTGGTCTCATCAGCCACGATATACCCCCCCTCGTCCAGCTCCAGCTGGCCCTGGGCCAGCTGGGAGGCAGGGATGCGCCCCACGCTGACAAACACCCCGTCGCAGGCCACCGTCCGGCTTTGTCCCGTGTTCACGTCCCGCAGGGCCACCCCGGTCAGGCGCCCCTCCTGCTGGAGCAGCTCCTCCACCACGCTGTTCCAGCAAAACGTCACGTTTTCCGCCCGCATCAAGGGCTCGTGGTAGATCTTGGTGGCCCGCAGGGTATCCCGGCGATGGATGAGGATGACCTGTTTGGCGATGCGGCTGAGCAGGGCCGCGTCCTGGGCGGCGGTGTTGCCGCCCCCCACCACCGCCACCGTCTTGCCCCGGTAGAACATCCCGTCGCAGTCGGCGCAGTAGTGCACACCCTTGCCCGTCAGCTCCTGCTCGCCGGCCACCCCAAGCTGCCGGGGGTTTGCCCCGGTGGCCAGCACCACTGTCCTGGCATAAAAGGTCCCCTCGCTGGTCTCCAACACCTTGGGAGACGCCGCCAGGTCGGCCCGGCTCACCTCGGCCAGCTCCGTCTTGGCCCCAAAGGCCTCGGCCTGCTTTTGCATCTTGACGGCCAGGGAGAAGCCGTCGACGCCCTGCTCAGTGCCGGGGTAGTTGTCGATCTGGTGGGACAGGGCCATCTGGCCGCCGGCGGCCAGCCGCTCCAGCACCACCGCATCCAGCCCAGACCGGGAGGCGTACAGCGCGGCGGTGTATCCTCCGGGACCGCCGCCGATGATGATCATGTCATAGATGTGCTCCACGCAGTTTCCTCCTCACTCCGGCAAGGTCTCTTGCAGGAAGGTGTCGATCATGGCTTTGGACTCCGGCGCCACCAGCGAGCCAAGCGCCCTGCCCTCCTGGTAGAGCACCAGGGTAGGCACCACTTCGATCTGCTCGCGTTCGGCGATCTGGGGTTGCTCGTCGATGTTCAGCCGGGCCACCGCCAGTTCCTCCCCTCGCTGCTGGGCCAGCCGCTCATAGGCCGGGCCCAGGCGGCGGCAATAGGTGCACCAAGGGGCCCAGAACTCCACCAGCACGGGCTGGTCTGCTCCGGTCAGGGCATCAAACTGTTCCCGGTTCAGGTCTAAAATGGCCATGACTACAAACCTCTTTCGTTTTTTTGATCAGTATACCCATTGTCCCCTCTTTTTTCCGTGACCAGGTCACACAATCCCCAGCCCAAAACAGCGGCGGGGCCGGGGAACAATCCCCGGCCCCGCCGTTCCCTCAAAGCAGCGCCTCCAGAGCTGCCCGCTTGCTGTGGATGAGCGTGGTGTCAAACACCGGCAGCTCCACATCCGACTGACGGATCAAAAGCCCGATCTCCGTGCAGCCCAGGATCACCCCCTGCGCCCCGTCCTGCTTCATCTTGGAGATGATGCGCAGATACTCCGCCCTGGACGTCTCGGAGACAATTCCCTGGCAGAGTTCGTCATAGATCACCCGGTGGACCGTATCCAGGTCCTCCTCCTGGGGGAGGATCACCTGGATACCCGCCTGCGTCAGCTTTTGCCGGTAAAAGTCCTGGGTCATGGTGTACCTCGTCCCCAGCAGTCCCACGGTGGTAACGCCCTGCTCCAGCAGCTGCTGGGCCGTAGCCTGCGCGATGTGCAGGATGGGGATGGATATACTTGCCTGGATCTCCGGGGCCACCTTGTGCATGGTGTTGGTACAGATGACCAGGAAGTCGGCCCCCGCCCGCTCCAGCCGGATCGCGGCGTCCGTCAGGATGTCCGCGCTCCTCGCCCAGTCCCCGGCGGCCTGGCAGGCCTCGATCTCCTGAAAGTCCACGCTGTACAGCAGGAGCTTGGCCGAGTGAAGCCCCCCCAGCCGGGCTTTGACCTCCTCGTTGATCTGCCGATAGTATATCGCAGTGCTCTCCCAGCTCATGCCGCCGATCAAACCAATCGTCTTCATACTCCGCGCTCCTTTCTTCATTCCAGGGCCAGCGATGCGGCCAACAGCTTTTTCGTATACGGGTGCTGGGGCCGCTCGTACAGCTGCTCCGCTGGCCCCTGCTCCACGATCTGCCCCTGGTACATCACGCACACCTGGTCACACAGCTGGCGTACCACCGCCAGATCATGGGAGATCAACAGATAGGACAGCCCGTACCGCTCCCGCAGCTGGGCCAGCAGGCGCAGGATCTGGGCCTGGAGGGTCACATCCAGGGCGGACACCGGCTCGTCCAGCACGATGAGCTTGCTGCCTTGGATGAGGGCCGCAGCAATGGACACCCGCTGCCGCTGCCCGCCAGATAGCTGGGCGGGCTTCCGGTCGTAGTGCTCCCGGCCCAGCCCCACCTGGCCCAGCATTTCCTCCCCCCGAGCCCGGCGCGCCTCCCGGTCCTCCACACCGGCCGCCCGCAGCGCCTCCTCCAGGAACCAGCCCACCGTCCGGGCGGGGTTCAGGGCGCCGTGGGGGTCCTGGAACACCATCTGAGGCCGGGGGCTGTTCACCCGCAGCTTCCCCTGCCAGTCCCGCACCAGCCCCAGCACACACTTGGCCAGGGTGGTCTTGCCCGAGCCCGACTCCCCCACCAGGCCCACCGCCTGGCCGGGCGCGACGGTGAGGCAGACCTGGCGCAGCACCTGCCGGCGGCCACGCCCCCTCCCATACCAGCTGTCCAGCCCCTGGATGTCCAGGATGAGTTCAGCCATGGCCCTGTCCCCCCTTCCCCTTTCCCCAGCTGGGCCGGGCCTCCAACAGCTGCCGGGTGTACGCCTGCTGGGGCCGGTGGAAGATATCCTCCACCCGTCCCTGCTCCACGATGACTCCCTGACGCATCACCACCACCCGGCTGCACAGGGCCCGCACCACACCCAGGTCGTGGGAGATCAGCAGAATGGCAGTGCCCTCCTGCCGGTTGATCTGGCGCAGGGTGTCCAGGATCTGAGCCTGGATGGTCACGTCCAGAGCGGTGGTGGGCTCGTCGGCGATGAGCAGCCGGGGCCGCAGCACCAGGGCCGCGGCGATCATCACCCGCTGGCGCATCCCGCCGGATAGCTGGTGGGGATAGCACCGGTACAGCCCCTCCGGCTCAGGCAGGCCGGCCAGGGCCATCGCCTCCAGCGCCCGCTGCCGGCGCGCGCCAGCGTCCAAGCCGGTGTGCACCCGCAACGCATCCTCCACCTGCCGGCCAATCCGCATGGTGGGGTTTAGGCTGGTCATAGGCTCCTGGAAGACGATGGACAGCTGCCGGCCCTGCATCTGGCGCAGCTGGGCCCGGCTCATGGCAAACAGATCCGAGCCGTCAAACATCGCCCGGCCCGTCACCGCCGCCCGCTCCCGGGGCAGCAGCCCCATCAGGGCGTGGGCCGTCACCGTCTTACCTGAGCCCGACTCCCCCACCAGGCCCACCGCCTCCCCCGGCTCCAAAGCTAGGCTAAAGTCTTCCACCGCCGTCACGCTGCCCCGGCGGGTATGCAGCTCCACCCGCAGGCGCTCTACCTCCAGCAACATCAGGCCTCACCCATCCTTTCCCGCACGCCTTCGCCCACCAGCCCCGCGCCCAGGATCATCAGGGTCATCACCAAAGCGGGAAAGAGCACCAGCCAGGGGGCAGTGACAAAGTAGCTCTGGGCCTCGCTGACCATCCGGCCCAGGCTGGTGTCCGGCGGGGTGACGCCGATGCCCAAATAGCTCATGGACGCCTCGGCCAGCACCGCGTTGTTAAAGCCGATGCTCAGCCCGCTCAGCAGCACCGGCCAGGCGTTTGGCAGGATGTGCCGGAAGAGGATCCGGGGCCCTCCCACCCCCATCAATCGGGCGGCCCGGATGAAGTCCCGATCCCGGTACTGGAGGAACTCCCCCCGGGTCAACCGGGCAAAGCTGGGGATGAACAGCACCCCCAGAGCCAGGATGACGTTGTACTTGCCCGGGCCAATCACCGCGATGACCACCAGCCCCAACAGCACGCTGGGGAAAGCGGCCACTGCGTCGCACACCCGCATAACCGCCGCGTCAACCACCCCGCCGTAGTAGCCGCACAGCGCCCCGATGACCACCCCCACCACAAAGCCGATGGCCAGCACCGCCAGGGCGATGCTCAGCGTGGCCCCCGCCCCGCTCAGCGTACGGGAGAGTACATCCCGTCCCATGTGATCGCACCCGAAGGGATGGGCCAGGGAGGGGCCGGCCAGCCGGTCAGCGGCGCTGAGCGCCGTGGGGGAGTAAGGCGTCCACACCAGGCCCAGGGCGCTAAACCCAACCGTCAGCCCCGTCAGGGCCAGCCCCAGGGTGAGGTACCAGTTTCTTCGCTTTCCCATGGCCCTCACCTCTGCCGCAGCCGGGGATCCATCACCCGGTAGAGGGCGTCGGCGGCAAAGTTGCTCGCCACCACCACCAGGGCGATGAGGGCCACGATGGCCTGCACCACCGGGTAGTCCCGGCTGTTGATGGACGACACCAACATCTGGCCGATGCCCTGCACGGCGAACACCTGCTCCACCACCAGCGACCCGGCCACCACATCGGCCACCGTCATGGCCAGGAAGGTGATCACCGGGATCATAGCGTTTCGCAGGGCAAAGCGCCAAAGCACCCTCCCCTTGGAGTTGCCCCGGCTGTAAGCGGTGCGGATATAGTCCTGTCCCATCTCCCCCAGGATGGCCCCCCGGAGCAGCTTCACCGTCATGGCCGCCCGGGGCAGGGCGATGGACAGGGCGGGAAAGAACAGGTAGCCCAGATAGGCCCCCGGCCCCTGCTCGGCCGCGGTGCTGAAGCTGCCCACGGTGAACCAACGCAGGATCAGGCTGAACAGGCAGGTGAGCAGAAAGCCCAGCAGGAAGTTTGGGACGGACATGGTGACCTGGCCCAGCACGCTCACCACCCGGTCGATCCAGCCCCCCGCGTGCCGGGCGGCCAGGATGCCCAGAGGCAGGGAGATGGCCACGATCAGGACAAAGGACATGGCCGCCAGAGTGGCTGTCACCGCCACCCGGTTCCCCAGCAGCTGGGACACCGGCATCTCGTACAGGTAGGACTGACCCAGCTGACCGGTGAGCAGTCCCCCCAGCCAGTCCAGGTAACGCTGCCACAAGGGCAGGTCCAGCCCCAGACGCTCCCGCAGGGCGGCGGTCTGCTCCTGGGTGGCGTTCAGCCCCAGGATGGAGTTGGTGGGGTCTCCGGGCAGGATGGAGAAGGCCACAAAGGCCAGCACGGTCACCAGCAGCAGGGTGGCCGCCAGCAGCCCCAGTCGCTTGAGTATCTGTTTCATTGGTCGCGCGGACCTCCTGGGTAAAGGTTGGCGGGGCGGACACTGCCCACCCCGCACGGCAGGCCCCCGCCCCGGCAAAAGGGGAAGAGGGCGGAAGCGGGACGCTGTCCACCAGCGCCCCGCTCCCACAATCAGGCAGAATAGTAGATGGTGCTCATGTCCAGCACATAGGTGCGGTACAGCTCCAGCCCGTCCAGGCCGGGGCCCAGCACCGTCAGGTCGCACAGGTCTTGCAGCCACACGCTGGCCGCCTGCTCGCTCAGGATAGTCAGCGCCTGTTTGTACAGCTGCTCCTGCTCCTGTTCGTCCAGCGTGGAGCCCGCCTGGGTCACCGCTTGGTCGTACCCCTCGTCCTGGAAGTTGATGAAGTTGTCCTCATAGTCGGATACGTACCGGATGACCATCTCCCGGGCGGTCATGTCACTGGCGGCCACGCCGCACACGGTGGACTGGAACTGCCGGCCCTCATACACCTGGTTGACCCAGGTGGACCAGTCCACGGGAACCAGGTTGGCAGTGATCCCCACCTGGGACAGCTGCTCGGCGATGAGTTCAGCGGTCTGCACATGCTGGGTGTAGTTGCTGGGCACAGTGATTTCCATGGTGAATCCGTCGGGATAGCCCGCCTCAGCCAGCAGCTGCCTTGCCCGCTCCTGATCGGTGGGGTAGGCCTCGGCCAGCTCCTCCATGTGGTATTTCTCAAAGGCGGGGTACATACTGGTGCCCACCGGCACCCCTGCCCCATCGCCCACAAATTCGATGATCTGCCCCACATCGATGGCGTAGCACAGCGCCTGGCGCACCCGCACGTCGTCAAAGGGCGCCACGTCGTTGTTCAGGTACAGGGCCTGCACCAGCTTCATGGTGTCCTCCACCACCTGGAACCGTCCCTCCAGCTGGGTGATCTGGGTGGTGGGCACATGGATGGCCATGTCCAGCGCGCCGCTTTGCAGGCTCATCACCAGCGTGTCGCTGTTGGTGATGATGCGGAAGCGCACCTCGTCCAGATAGGGGCGCTGGCCCCAGTAACCCTCGTAACGCTGGATCACCAGGCTGTCCTGGGGCGCGTAGGAGACAAACTGGAAGGGGCCGGTACCCACTGGGGTCTGGGCGATGGTATCCCCCGAGCCGGCGGGGATGATGGCGGCGGTGAGGGCGTAGAGGAACTCCAGGCTGGGCTGGGCCAGGGTGATCTCCACATGGCGCTCATCGACCGCCCGCACCTGGGTGACATTAGAGAACGCCGTAATCAGAGCAGTTCCATCGTTCTCCGATCCGGCGCAGCGTTCCAGGGAGTAGACCACGTCTTCGACGGTGACCGGATCCCCATTGTGGAACGTAATCCCCTCCCGCAGCGTGAAGGTGTAGGTCAGTCCGTCCTCGGAGATCTGATAGTCGCTGGCGACGGCTTCCCGCACCTCGCCGTCCGAGCTGGCCTTCACCAGTCCCTCAAAGACATTGAACAGCACCTCGCCCACCCCGGCGGAGACCGCTCTGTGGGGATCAAGGCTATCCAACTCCTGTGCGATACCTACCGTGACTGAGCCTCCATAGGATGGCTCGCCCGATTGTGCAGTTGTCGTGGGGCTGGCGCTGGGCTCCGTACCTCCTGTACACCCGTACAGTGAGGCCGGCAGCACTGCCGCCGCGACAAGCAGCAAAAGGGCCCGTTTGAGCTTCTTGGGCATTTTGCTTCTCCTTTCCACTGCATTTCTCGCAACTGTATTCAGTTGTCGCTCTATTCTACCCGCTTACCCTGGAAAAGTCAAGGGCGTTTTGAGGATTTCCCCCAGCTTTTCC
>DVJZ01000007.1 GCA_018716385.1 Candidatus Enterenecus merdae | reverse complement strand
AAGCGTCTATGTCTTTTGTCAAATTGGAACAGAAAGGGCCGGTGGCAGTGCTCACCATCGACCGGCCCGAAGCCCTCAATGCCCTGAACAGCCAGGTGTTGCAGGACCTGGATGAGGCCATTGCCCAGGTGGAGCAGTCCGAGCAGACCCGGGTGGTCATCCTCACCGGGGCGGGCCGCTCCTTTGTGGCGGGGGCGGACATCGGCGAGATGAAGGGCTTTTCCGCCATCGACGGCAAGCGGTTCGGCGTACGGGGTGGGGAGGTGTTCCTGCGCCTGGAGAACCTGGCTGTGCCAGTGATCGCCGCCGTCAACGGCTTTGCGCTGGGCGGTGGGTGCGAGCTGGCCATGGCCTGCGATATCCGCCTGGCCAGTGAGAAGGCCAAATTTGGCCAGCCCGAGGTGGGCTTGGGCATCACGCCCGGCTTTGGCGGCACCCAGCGTCTGCCCCGTATCGTGGGGGTGTCCAAGGCTATGGAGCTAATCCTCACCGCCAAGACCATCGGCGCACAGGAGGCCAAGGAGATCGGCCTGGTCAGCGAGGTCTGCCCTCCCGAGGAGCTGATGGACAAGGCCATGGAGCTGGCCAACGCCATCTGCGCCAACGCCCCCATTGCGGTGGCCGAGAGCAAGCGGTGTATCCGCAAGGGGATGCAGACGGACATCACCACCGGCTGTGCTTTTGAGGCGGAGGCCTTTGGCGTCACCTGCGGAACTGAGGATAAGAACGAGGGCATGGGCGCGTTTCTGGAGAAGCGCGGGGAGAAGCAGTTCCAGAACCGGTAAGGCGATCCTGGGAAAGGGCCTGTAGTGCCCGCCCATGCCCTTGGGGCCCCCGCAAAAGCCCAGCGCAGCGGGTTTTGTGGGGAAAGGAGCCGCAGCGGAATGTGCGAGCGTTCGCCGGAAGGCGAAGACGAGGGATATGCAGCTTGCGGCGACGCGGGCGCGTTTCTGGAGAAGCGCGGGGAGAAGCAATTCCAGAACCGGTACGGCGGCCCCGCCCTTGTTGGGGGGCGTGACCCGATCCCCCTGCTTTATGTCGTGGTCTTTTGAACTTTTATCCATACATCATATTCTGACAGAACAGGAACAGGAGGAAACAAACATGAAGAAAATTGTTGTGATCGGCGGAGGCACCATGGGGCTGGACATTGCTCAGGTTTTTGCCAAGAAGGGCTACGAGGTGGTAGTCCGGGACATCAATGACCAGATCATCCAGGCCTCTGAGGCCCGGCTGAACAAGAGCCTGGACAAACTGGTGTCCAAGGGCAAGCTGGACGAGGCGGGCAAGGCTGCCATCGTGGGCAAGATGAGCTTCACCACCGACCTGAAGCAGGCTGCTGACGCCGACCTGGTGGTAGAGGCCGCCATCGAGAACCTGGAGATCAAAAAGAGCGTCTTTGCCGAGCTGGATCAGATCTGCAAGCCGGAGACCATCCTGGCCTCCAACACCTCCTCCATCTCCATCACCGCCATCGCCGCGGCCACCAAGCGGCCTGACCGTTTCATCGGGATGCACTTTTTCAACCCCGCCACGGTGATGAAGCTGGTGGAGGTCATCCGGGGGGCTCACACCTCCGACGCCACCTGCCAGGCCATCACCAAGCTGTCCCAGGAGATCGGTAAGGAGCCGGTGGAGGTCAACGAGGCTCCGGGCTTCGTGGTCAACCGGATCCTGATCCCCATGATCAACGAGGCCGCCGATCTGCTCTACACCGGCGTGGCCAGCGCCGAGGGCATTGACACGGCCATGAAGCTGGGGGCCAACCATCCCATGGGCCCGCTGGCCCTGGGCGACCTGGTGGGGCTGGACGTGTGCCTGGCGATTATGGAGACCCTGTATAGTGAAACCGGCGACCCCCGGTACCGCCCCAGCCTGCTGCTGCGCAAGATGGTGCGGGCCGGTAAACTGGGCCGCAAGAGCGGCGAGGGATTCTTTGCCTACAATAAGTAAGGAGGATCGGTTCCATGGATTTCAAACTGACCAAAGAGCAGGAAATGATGCGCAAGATGTTCCGGGACTTTGCGCAAGACGAGGTCAAGCCCCTGGCGGCCATGGTGGACGAGGACGAGATGTTCCCCGAGTCCACGGTGAAGAAGATGGCCCAGCTGGGGATGCTAGGCATCTACTTCCCCAAGGAGCTGGGGGGCGCAGGGGCCGACTACCTCACCTACATCATGGCGGTGGAGGAGATGAGCAAGGTGTGCGCCACCACCGGCGTTATCCTCTCGGCCCACACCAGCCTGTGCTGCGCTCCCATCTATGAGAACGGGACCCCTGCCCAGAAGGAGAAGTACCTGCCCAAGCTGTGTACTGGGGAGTGGCTTGGGGCCTTTGGCCTGACTGAGCCAGGCGCCGGGACCGACGCTCAGGGCCAGCAGACCACGGCGGTGCTGGACGAGAAGGGGGAGAACTGGATCCTCAATGGCTCCAAGATCTTCATCACCAACGCGGGATACGCCAACGTGTTCATCATCATCGCCATCACCGGCGAGAAGCTGGATAAGCGGGGGCGTAAGACCAAGGAGATCTCCGCCTTCATCGTGGAGCGCACCGACCCCGGCTTCTCTGTGGGCAGTCATGAGAAGAAGATGGGCATCCGGGGCTCGTCCACCTGCGAGCTGATCATGGAGGACTGCATCATCCCCAAGGACCGGATGCTGGGCAAGCAGGGCAAGGGCTTTTCCATTGCCATGAAGACCCTGGACGGCGGGCGCATCGGCATCGGCGCCCAGGCCCTGGGGATCGGCGAGGGGGCCATTGAGGAGGCCATTGCCTACACCAAGGAGCGGATCCAGTTTGGCCGGCGCATCAGCCAGCAGCAGAACACCCAGTTCCAGCTGGCGGATATGCACACCAGGATGCAGGCGGCCCAATACCTGGTGTACGCCGCGGCGCTGAAGAAGCAGGGCGGCGAGCCCTACTCCGCGGACGCTGCCATGGCCAAGCTCTTCGCCTCCGAGGCGGCCAGCGATGTCACCCGCAGGGCGGTGCAGCTGTTCGGCGGCTATGGCTACACCCGGGACTACCCGGTAGAGCGCATGATGCGCGACGCCAAGATCACCGAGATCTACGAGGGCACCAGCGAGGTCCAGCGCATGGTCATCGCCGGCGCTTTGGGCGTAAAGTAAGAGGAGGAGTGAGCAAATGAAAATCATTGTCTGTGTCAAGCAGGTGCCCGACACCTCCGGAAAGGTGGCAGTGAAGGAGGACGGCACCATGGACCGGGCCGCCATGGCCACCATTTCCAACCCTGACGACATGAACGCCCTGGAGGCTGCCCTCCAGATCAAGGACGCCAACCCCGACGCGAAGGTCATTGTGCTGTCCATGGGCCCTCCGCCCACCGAGTCCATGCTGCGGGAGTGCCTGGCCATGGGCGCGGACGAGGCGCTGCTGGTCTCCTCCCGGGAGTTTGGCGGCGCGGACACCTACGCCACCTCTTCCACCCTCACTGCGGCTATCCGCAAGCTGGGTCTGGAGCAGGGGGACATCGTGTTCTGCGGCCGGCAGGCCATCGACGGGGACACCGCCCAGGTGGGCCCTCAGATTGCCGAGAAGCTGGGCATCCCTCAGGTGACGTATGTCACCGGTATTGAGTACAAGAACGGCCAGCTCACCGTGCGCCGGGAGCTGGAGGACGGGTATATGACCATCAAGGTCAAGACCCCCTGTCTGCTCACCTGTATCAAGGAGCTGAACACCCCCCGCTACATGAGCGTGAGCGGCATCGTGGAGTGCTATGCCAAGCCCTATGAGGTGTGGGACTTCAACGCTCTGTCCGGAGACCCCACCATCACGGTGGAGACCGTGGGGCTCAAGGGCTCTCCCACCCAGGTGTACAAGTCCTTCTCCCCCCCGGTGAAGGGCGCGGGCACCATGCTGGAGGGGGCGGACAAGGCCACCTGTGAGCAGCTGGTGTCCCTCCTGGAAGAGAAGCATATCATTTGAGGAAAGGAGCGTTTGGAGATGGCTTTTAACAGTAAAGACACCGCCGCCTTCAAGGGCGTATGGGTATTTTGCGAGCAGCGGGACGGCGTCATCCTGGGCACCGGCTATCAGCTGCTCAGCGAGGGGCGCAAGCTGGCCGACGACCTGGGCGTGGAGCTGTGCGGCCTGCTGCTGGGCGACAAGATCAACCAGGAGCACGCCAAGGCCCTGGGAGGCTATGGCGCCGACCGGGTATACATCTGTGATCACCCCTTACTGAAGGACTATACCACCGACGGATACACCAAGGTCATCTGCGACTTGGTGGAGGAGAAGAAGCCGGAGATCTTCCTGATCGGGGCCACCAACATCGGCCGGGATCTGGGTCCCCGGGTGGCTGCCCGGTTGAACACCGGCCTGACCGCCGACTGCACCCACCTGGACGTGGACGTGGCCAAGTACAAGGATTTCCTGCGCACCACCTCCAACATCGACGTGGACAACACCAAGTTCGAGGAAAACCAGAACCTGAAGGCCACCCGTCCGGCCTTTGGCGGCCACCTGATGGCCACCATCATCTGCCCGGACTACCGGCCTCAGATGTGCACCGTGCGCCCCGGCGTGATGCAGACGGCTCCCTACAATGAGGCCACCGCTGCCAAGACGGTGCTGGAGACGGTGGATGTGAAGCTGGACGCCTCTGACATCCAGGTGGACCTGGTGGAGATCAAGAAGTCGGCCAAGAAGCTGGTGGATCTGGTGGGCGCTGACGTGGTGGTGAGCGTGGGCCGCGGCATCAGCGCCGACCCCAAGCGGGGCCTGGAAATTGCCGAGGAGCTGGCCAACGTGCTGGGCGGCGTGGTAGGCGCCTCCCGGGCGGTGGTGGACGCGGGTCTGATCGCCGCTGACCACCAGGTGGGCCAGACGGGTAAGACGGTCCATGCCAAGATCTATGTGGCCCTGGGTATCTCGGGGGCCATCCAGCACCTGGCTGGGATGCAGGACTCGGAGTGCATCATCGCCGTGAACAAGAACGGCTCTGCCCCTATCTTTGACGTGGCCACCTACGGCATCACCGGCGACCTGTTCAAGGTGGGCCCCATGCTGGCCGAGGCCATTGCCAAGTATAAGGCCTCCAAAGTGTAAGGCATTCCCTGGCAGCTTTCAAAACTGTCCCAGAAATCGAAACTGGCGGACCGCCGCGGGCACCCTCTCCCGCGGCGGCCCGCCTTCGTTTTAGGGCCCGCCGCGTTCCAACTCGTCCCTCCAGAATCTGTCTTGCCCAGCCACGGCTCACTTGCCCAGCCACGGCTCACTTGTCCAGCCCCGTCCCGCGTCCACCGCCGCCCCGTCGGCTGGCAGGGTCCCATCCCACCCCGGAGGAGTCCCTGTACGGTCAATCATCATGGGGGAGGCTTCCCAAATATTCCAGAATTGGTGGGTGGATGAGGGGGGCCACCCACATCTTGTGGGCCGGTCGTGCCCTGTCGGAATTTGCGAACAGAAACCCTTGCAACAGCTCGATTTTTGCTCCATACTTGTGGAGGTAAAGGAGGGAGAGTGAGGTGAGGAGGGAACCATGCGGGATCTGTTTTTGAAGTCATTGATCCTGACAGATGAATCGGGGACGGCGCGGGAGTACGACTACTACATCACCATCGACGAGATGCCGGTGGGCGGCTATGCCTGTGAGAGCTACGGCCTGCGCATTACCCGGCGGGATGGCGCGGAGGAGGCCCAGGTGCACAACATCACGTGCAGCATCGCCCGGATCGACGAACTGTGCGAGCTGGTGCTGGGCAGCGGCGTTACACCCCTGAATCTGCAGGACGTGGTCAGCGATTGGCTTTAAGATTTCCCATGGGAGCAGGCCGGGGGCCTGCAGAGAGCAAGAGCTCCGGAGCGGACGGCTCCGGAGCTCTTTTCTTCGTTTAAGACAGGACCTTGATCCAGAGGGGGCAGGGCCTCAGTCCAGAGGGGGCAGGGCCAGGATCTCCTGGGCCAGCTCGTCGGCCACGGCGTACACCCCGTCGAAGTCCACGTGGGGGTTGTAGATGGCCTCCAGCTGGTCGTGGGCCTGTTTGGCCTGGGCAAGGGCGGCCACCGCCTCGTCCACCAGGGCCCCCTCCACCTTGCGGGTAAAGCGCAGCTTGGGACGGCTGAGCTGGCAGGCATCGGCGTCCAGCATGGCGTCCAGCCGGAGCCGGCGGTGGGCGTGGTGGGGCCAGGGTTGCTCAGGGGTGGAGGTGACGAAGGCCAGGCCCAGGCCGGGCAGGATGAGGTGGCACAGCCGGTCGGGAGCCATGGGGTCGGGACAGGCCACCGCGTCGTGCCCGGCGGCCAGGGCGGCGGTGAGGATGGGGGAGAGCAGGTGGTGGGCCAGGCCGTACCGGTCGGCCAGCTCATACACCCGTCCGGCCTGGGCACTCACCGTCTCCCATAGGGTGAGGCAGCCCTGGTGGGTGACGGCGGACAGGAAGCGCTGGGCTAGCTGACCGGAGCCGCCGCTGTCCCGGCGCAGCTCCCGGCCAATGATGCCCTTGGCCCGCTTGGCCAGCTTTTGCAGCACGGCGGGGGCGGCGGCCCACTCGCACAGGTCCTGGCGCAGGGCCCCCGCCGCCCCCAGGCAGCGGTACACCCGCTTGTAATGGCCCTGGTAGGTCCGGGTGGCAGCCAGCAGATCGGCCTTGAGGGGCTGCAGCTCCTCCCGGCGATAGAACTGGCTCAGGTCTATGTACTGATCCACCGCCCCGGGACACTTGGCCTCTACCACATGGGGGGCGGTGCCGTCTACGATGGCCGCCCCCAGCCGGGGCAGGATGAGCGCGTCCAGCGAGCCGGGGTCGCCCGAGCAGGGCACCTCCACCGTCTCCAGCTCCATGGCCTGGGCGTGGCGGCCCACCCGCTTCATCAGGGAGGACTTGCCGCACCCGGCGCCTCCCTTGAGGATGTACAGGGCCTGGATCTGTTCAGGCTGGGACAGCTCATGGTACAGGGAATAGAATCCGGAGGGCGTGTTGCCCCCCAGGAAGTAGCGAATCTGGGACATGGTCGGGGCCTCCTCACAGGTTGAATTACAGTTCAGCCTATGCGAGGAGTCGGGGGGCGGTGACGGGCGGGACAGGGCTGGGAGACGGTGACGGGCAGGGCAGGCGGGACAGGGCCGGAGGGACAGTGAAGGGTAGGATAGGGGAAGAAGGCCGGGGGGCGGTGACGGGAGATGGGAGGGCCAGCCACTGGCTGAAAAATTTTCAGTGCATGGTGGAACTTTTCTGCTTGCTTCGGTATCTTAAGGGTGTCCGGACAAAGAAATAGGAGCGATATGCATGGGATTGACGAAGGAGGAATTCACCCAGGCGGTGCTGGAACACAGCAGGGCCATGTTCCGGGCTGCCCGGGCGGTTCTGGAGCAGGATGCGGACGCTGAGGACGCGGTATCTGAGGCCGTTCTGCTGGCCTGGCAGAAGCGGGGGCAGCTCCGGGATCTGGCAGCAGTGCGGCCCTGGCTGGTGAAGATTACGGTGAACTGCGCCCGGCGACTGCGGCAGAAAAACGGCAGGATGCTCTATTTTGACGATCTGGAACAGGTATCCGGGGGGCAAGCGGATCGTCGGTACCACGTGCTGTGGGACGCGGTGCTCACCTTGTCTCCGGAGAGCCGGACGGTGGTGGTGCTGTTTTACTATGAGGACCTGACGGTGGAGCAGATCGGAAAGGCGCTGAAACTTCCCCTGGGCACGGTAAAATCCCGGCTGAGCCGTGCCCGGGAACGGCTGAGAGCTATGTTGGGTGAGGAGGTCGAAGAACGATGACAGACTTTGACAAGACTTTAAAACGGCGAACCAGGAGGGAGGATACCCCATTGCCCGAAGGATTTGAGGAGCGTTTGGAAAAGCGGCTGGCGGAGCTGCCAAGCGGCAGGAGACGGCCCAAGGTTGCCGTGCTGGCCGCCTGCCTGTGCCTGGTAGCGGCAGGGACCGCTGCGGCGGCAGGTCTGTGGGGTGTGTTTACCGATGGGCAGCAAAAGGTGGGGCCAGACGGTCAGAGTGTGGGTTATGATCTGATGATCCAAGGGATGACCCGCTTCCCCGTCCAGGAACTGGGCGAGTATGTGCTGGAGGAGGCCTCCCGGCAGGCAGAGGCCATCCGGGAGGCGGAGAACGGCGGGCCGGCGGTGGAGGTGCTCCGGCCCGAGGGGGACTGGGCCCAGGCCGAGGTGCGTATTGGCCTGCCCTTGGCTCGCAACGCCCTGCTGGAGGAGTACCCACTGTGGGGGGGCTGCATAGTGAATGTGGTACCCGACCAGGAGGGCCAGCCTATCCAGGTGAGCGTGGAAGGCGCCTACCGCTTGGACGGAGGGGTGAAGGCGGTGATGACCGCCCTGATCCAGACCGACCGGGCTCCGGAGGGGGAGGACCTGGCTGCGGGGCTGTACTGGGCCGACCAGGAGGGGGCGGTAGAGGTATCCGCCCGAAACTATCCCCTGGCGGACGGTGGCGCCGGGGTGATCTTCACTGCCCAGTATCCCCAGGAGGATCAGGAGGCTTCTCTGACAAGCTGTGTGGGGGCGCTGGTGATGGATGGGATCTATTACTCTGTCACCCTCTATAGCGATGCCGGAGAGAATCCGGAGGAGCGCCTGGTGCCCCTCATGGAGGACATTCTGGAAGCATTTTCATAAAAGCGCGGGCGGGGGAGACCCGCCCGCTTGCGGTTTGAAGACCTTCCCCCCCTTGCAATTCCAAGCGGCTTCCGATATAATACTTTAGTCTATACAAACGCGGCCCCGGGCCGCCCGCACCAGATCAGCCGCGCCCCGGGGGGCGCGGGGGTGGAAAGACAAAGGAAGTGGTTGGATTGAAGTACGACTTTGCCAGCATCGAGCCCAAGTGGCAGGCGCGCTGGGAGCAGGCCAAGGTGTACGCCGCCCAGAACGGCAGCGACCGGCCCAAGTTTTACGGGCTGGTGGAGTTCCCCTACCCCTCGGGGCAGGGGCTGCATGTGGGCCATCCCCGGCCCTATACCGCCATGGACATCGTCACCCGGAAAAAACGCATGGACGGGTACAACGTGCTCTTCCCCATCGGGTTTGACGCCTTCGGGCTGCCCACGGAGAACTACGCCATCCAAAACCACGTCCACCCCGCCCAGGTGACCCGGGACAACATCCGCAACTTCACCCGGCAGCTGAAGATGCTGGGATTTGGCTTTGACTGGGACCGGGTGGTGGACACCACCGACCCCAAGTACTACAAGTGGACCCAGTGGATCTTCCTCCAGATGTATCGGCACGGGCTGGCCTACAAGGCAACCATGCCGGTGAACTGGTGCACCTCCTGCAAGTGCGTGTTGGCCAACGAGGAGGTGGTGGAGGGGGTGTGCGAGCGGTGCGGCTCGCCGGTGATCCGCAAGGAGAAGAGCCAGTGGATGCTGAAGATCACCCAGTATGCCCAGCGGCTGCTGGACGACCTGGAGGAGCTGGACTTCATCGAGCGGGTGAAGGTGCAGCAGCGCAACTGGATCGGCCGGTCCACCGGGGCGGAGGTCACCTTCCGGGCCACCACGGGGGAGGACATTGTGGTGTTCACCACCCGGCCGGACACCCTGTTTGGGGCGACCTATATGGTGCTCTCCCCCGAGCACGCGCTGGTGCGCCGGTGGCTGGAGGGGGGGCTGATCGCCAATGCCGGGGCGGTGGAGGACTATCAGCGGCAGGCGGCGGCCAAGTCCGACCTGGAGCGCACCGAGCTGAGCAAGGAGAAGACCGGTGTGAAGCTGGAGGGCGTGGGGGGGATCAACCCGGTCAACGGGAAGGAAATTCCCATCTTTCTGTCCGACTATGTATTGGCCACCTACGGCACCGGGGCCATCATGGCCGTGCCCGCCCACGACGAGCGGGACTGGGAGTTTGCCAAGAAGTTCGGCTGTGAGATCGTGGAGGTGGTGTCCGGCGGGGAGGATGTGCAAAAGGCGGCCTTCACCGCCAAGGACGAGACGGGGGTGCTGGTCAACTCAGGCTTTCTCAACGGGCTGAATGTGCGCCAGGCCATCCCTGCGGTCACGGCGTGGCTGGAGGAGAAGGGGCTGGGCAAGGCCAAGGTCAACTACAAGCTGCGGGACTGGGTGTTCTCCCGCCAGCGCTACTGGGGGGAGCCCATCCCCATGGTGCACTGCCAGCGGTGCGGCTGGCAGCCCCTGGGGGAGGAGCAGCTGCCCCTGCTGCTGCCCGACGTGGAGAGCTACGAGCCCACCGACGACGGGGAGAGCCCCTTGTCCAAGATGACCGACTGGGTGAACACCACCTGTCCCTGCTGCGGCGGGGCGGCACGGCGGGAGACGGACACCATGCCCCAGTGGGCGGGCTCCAGCTGGTACTTCCTGCGGTATATGGACCCTCATAACGACCAGGCCCTGGCCAGCCGGGAGGCGCTGGAGTACTGGTCGCCGGTGGACTGGTACAACGGGGGGATGGAGCACACCACGCTGCACCTGCTCTACTCCCGGTTCTGGCATAAGTTCCTGTATGACATTGGGGTGGTGCCCACCAAGGAGCCCTACCAAAAGCGCACCAGCCACGGCATGATCCTGGGCGAGGGCGGGGAGAAGATGTCCAAGAGCCGGGGCAACGTGGTCAACCCCAATGACATTGTGGCCCGGTACGGGGCGGACACCCTGCGGCTGTATATCATGTTTATCGGGGACTTTGAGCAGGCCGCGGTGTGGTCGGACAACGCGGTGAAGGGGTGCAAGCGCTTCCTGGACAAGGTGTGGAACCTGGCCGAGGCCTGCTCGGACAGTCTGGAGCAGACGCAGGCCAACGCCGCGGCGCTGCACCGGTGCATCAAGAAGGTGGCCGACGACATCGAGGCCATGAAGTTCAACACGGCCATCGCGGCCATGATGAGCCTGGTGGGAGAGCTGCAAAAGAACGGCTGCTCCAAGGGGGATCTGAAGGCGCTGCTGGTGCTGCTCTCCCCCTTCGCACCCCACATCTCCGAGGAGCTGTGGGAGGCTCTGGGCTTCCATGCCCAGCTGGGCTTTGCCTGCCAGCAGCGCTGGCCGGAGTACGATGAGAGCAAGACGGCGGCCAGCGAGATCACCCTGGCCGTCCAGGTGGGGGGCAAGCTGCGGGGCAGCGTGAGCGTGGCGGCTGACGCGGACAACGAGGCGATTGTGGCCGCAGCCCTGGCCGACGAGAAGGTGCGCCGCTTTACCGACGGCATGGAGCTGGTGAAGTCCATCGTGGTACCGGGCCGGCTGGTGAACCTCATCGTAAAGCCCCGGTGAGGCAATCCTGATCCCAGGCGACGCGCAGCTGACAACCATCCGCTGCGCGTTTTCCTTCGCCCTTGGGGAGATGGAGCGACGGCTGAGGGAAAGGTCCGGAAGGAGTGTGAGAAATTCCGGTTGACAAGCGACGGTTTCTCACATATAATATAAATGTTAATGCCATACTCATGGCCCTTAAGCGTCCGGGTACGGGCCGGATGCCTCGGAGGGAGGGAAGATAGATGTCGGAAATCCACGTCCGCGAAGGTGAGTCTCTGGAGAACGCGCTCAAGCGCTTCAAGCGCAGCTGCGCCAAGTCCGGGGTGCTGGCCGAGGTGCGCAAGCGTGAGTACTACGACAGCCCCAGCGTCAAGCGCCGTAAGAAGAGCGAGGCTGCCCGGAAGAACCGTAAGAAGCGTTATTGAGGATCAAAACAGCGTTCCGCTCTGGCGGAACGCTGTTTTTCTGCCCTGGCCAAAGCCGGGTAGGAAGAGGGGGGGCCCAGGGGGCAACCAAGGGGGCTGGGCAGGGGGTGCAGGCCCGCTCAGGCCGGGGCCAGGATGTCCTCCAGGCATCCGGCCACCTCGGGGCCGGGCAATAGGACGGCGGCCAAGTCCAGGCGGCGGGCCACGGCCAGCTTCTCCCGGAGGGAGCGGGGGGTGTCAAAGAGCACGAAGTGGGCCTGGCCGCCCGGGGCCAGATAGGTGTAGTAGTGGGCGCACAGCCCCCGGTCGAAGAACACCGCCGGCTCCAGGCGGCGCAGCTGCTCGTCCAGGGCGGCCTGGGTGAGGGGGTCGCCCCGGCCGGAGGCGGGGAGGAGGAAGTCCTCCCGCACCCACTCCACGGCCAGGGCCAGCTGCTGGGCGGGCCGATGGGCCAGGGCGGCGCGCAGCCGCCGCTCCAGGGTGCCGGAGGTGAGGCAGGAGGGCAGCAGTACCCGGGCGGACGGGGCGTGGGGGGCATAGGCCTCCGGGACGTAGAGGGCCCAGCCCTGGCCAGAGCAGCCCCGGTCCAGCAGGGCGACCAGCTTGGGCAGGCAGCCGATGGGCAGCCCCTCAAAGTCGCATACCACCCCCCGAAACCCCCGCCGCCGGCACTCCCCCAGGATCTGGCGGCAGCAGGGGGTGGGGTCGCCCTGGCCGTCGAAGTCCCGGCAATCCAGCATCATCAGCCCGCCCTGCAGACCAGGGGGCAGCCGGACGCCCAGAAGCCGTGGCCCGGCGCCTATGCGGTAGGCCATGTGGGCGGGCACCAGATCCCGCCGGCCGGACGGGAGGCTCTGCCCGGCGGGCAGGGCCAGCAGCAGTTCTTCCATGGAGATGACCCCCTCTTGTGAGTTGTGGGCAATTGTGGTATGATAACCCTCGTCAAGGGCCTGCCGCCTGGGTGAAGGACGGGTGGGCCTATCCCAGCATATGCTCGTCCCAGGCAGAATAGAAGGTGCGCCATGGCATGGTTTCGGGCCGGTTTTTTGGCCGACAACATCTATCAGATCACCGGGGAAGCGCTGGCGGCGCGGGGTATCCGCTTGCTGCTGGCCGACCTGGACAACACCCTGGCCCCCTACGGACAGGCCCTGCCTGACCAGCGGCTGATGGACTGGCGGGCGCAGCTGGCCGACTGCGGGGTGGCGCTGCTGGTGCTGTCCAACAACCGCCAGGAGCAGCGTCCCAGGATCTTTGCCCAGGGATTGGGGGCGCCCTACATCGGCCACGCGGGCAAGCCCAGGCCTGCCGCCTTCCACCAGGCCATGGCGCGCATGGGGGTGGAGCCAGGGCAGACCGCGATCGTAGGCGATCAGGTGTTCACTGACGTGCTGGGGGGCAACCTGGCGGGGGTGACCACCATCCTGGTGCGGCCCATCCGGTTGGCAGGCAACCCGGGCCGGTATCTCCGTTACGCCCTGGAGCTGCCGTTCCGCCTGCTCAGCGGCCGGAAGAGATTGTGAGGGGAAAGAGAGCGGAACCTGGAGCAGGAGGGGCAGAAGGGATCGGTGCTGGTTGCCCCAGAGCTTTTGTGGGTCCGGGGTGTGCTGACGGCCCATGATCCCGGAGGGGGAGGTGGGCGGCAAAAGGAGGTGGAGAAAGCATATGAGCGCGCAGTTTGGGCCGGCGGGGAATGCGGAGGATTTTCCCTATAAATCCTCGGCGGACGCCCCCCGTTGGCTGGAAGAGCTGGGGCTGGACTGCTATGAGTATCAGTGCGGCAAGGGGGTTCATGTGGGGGAGCAGACTGCCCGGAAAGTGGGCCAGGCTGCCCGAGAACATGGCATTGCCTTGTCCTTGCATGCCCCCTATTTCATCAATCTGGCAAACCCCGACCCGGCGGCCCTGGAGCGCACCATTGGTTACATCGTGGGGGCCTGCCAGGTGGCTGACTGGATGGGTGCAGGTCGGGTGGTGATCCACTCTGGGGCGCTGATGGGCCGAACCCGTAGCCAGGCCCTGGAGATTGCGCTGGAGTCACTGAAGCAGGTGGTGCGGGCCTGTGACGAGGCGGGCTTTGGACACCTGACTCTGTGTCCAGAGACGATGGGGAAGATCAACCAGCTGGGGGACCTGGACGAGGTGCTGGAGTTGTGCCGGGTGGACGAGCGGTTGATTCCCTGCGTGGACTTTGGGCATCTGTATGCCAGGACACTGGGGGCGCTGGACGGGGCGGAGGCCATGGAGAGCATACTGGACCGGATGGAAGGGATGCTGGGGGCTGAGCGGGCAGGGCGGTTTCACAGCCATTTCTCCCACATCGAGTTCACCCCCAACGGAGGAGAGAAGTGCCACCGGACCTTTGCCGACGACGGGGGATATGGGCCGAACTGGGAGCCGCTGGCCGCCGCGGTGGCCGTCCGGGGGTGGAGCCCCACCTTCATCTGCGAGAGCGCGGGGACGCAGGCCCAGGATGCGCTTGAGATGAAGCGGTGCTACCAAGGGTACTTGCAAGGCAGCTGACCTGGGGCGCTCTGGCAGGGGCCCCATCGCAGATGGGGCGGCGCACAAGCGCCGCACAAGGTTTTGCTCCTGGCAAAACCTTGGCGCAGGGCGGATTCATTCCGCCCGAGCAGGATGAAAAAAGGGCCCCCATCCGGCGGGAGGCCGGATGGGGGGAGCGCGGGGACACAGGCCCAGGATGCGCTGGAGATGAAGCGGTGCTACCAAGGGTACTTGCAAGGCAGCTGACCCGGAGCGCTCTGGCAGGGGGCTGGGGGCCAACCTTATGCCAAAACCCTTGGAGGAAGTCAATGGGAAGGGAACAGGAGGAAGCGTTATGAGCCATTTTGCACACATTGCCGGGCAGTTGGCCCGCTACGGTCTGGACGCCATGGTGATCACCTCTGGGCCGGGGGAGTTCTACGCCGCTGGCTTCCAGGGGGAGGGCATGGCCCTCATCACCTCCCAGGACGCCTGGTACTATACTGACGCCCGGTATATTGAGGCGGCCCGTCAGCAGGTGAAGGGGGCACAGGTGGGCCAGATCGCCACAGGGCAGAGCTACCGCCAGCTGGCCCGGCACATCGTGGAGGAGCAAGGGATCGCACGCCTGGGCTTTGAGGACCGGGCCATGTCGGTGGCTGACTACCGCCGGTGGGAGCAGGACGTCCCTGCCCAGCTGATCCCCGCTTCCGACCTGCTGGAGCAGCTGCGCATGGTCAAGGACGAGGGGGAGTTGGCCGCTATGCGCCAGGCGCAGCGGATCACTGACGAGACCTTTTCCGAGATCTTAAATGATCTCAAGCCCGGAGTGGCCGAGCAGGAGATCGCCGCCCGGCTGAGCTACCTCATGGCCCGCAAGGGGGCCCAGCGCAACTCCTTTGACCCCATCGTGGCCTGCGGGGCAAACGGTTCCAAACCCCATGCCATTCCCGGCCAGGATCGCATCCAGACTGGGCAGTTTGTCACCATGGACTTCGGCTGTGTGGTGGACGGCTACTGCTCGGACATGACCCGCACCGTGGCAGTGGGCCGGCCCAGCCAGGAGATGGAGCTGGTGTATGACACCGTGCTGCGGGCCCAGCGGGCGGGCATCGCCGCGGCCCGGGGAGGCGTGTCGGGGGCCCAGGTACACCAGGCTGCTGCCCAGGTCATCGCCCAGGCGGGCTACGGGGACTACTTCGGCCATGGCTTCGGCCACAGCCTGGGTATCGAGGTGCATGAGAATCCACGCTTCTCCCCTCTTTGGGATCAACCCGTCCCCGCCGGGGCCTGCCTGTCTGCCGAGCCGGGCATCTACCTGCCCGGGAAGTTTGGCGTGCGCATTGAGGACGTGATCGTGCTCACCGAGACGGGATGCGAGAACCTCACCCAGTCGCCCAAGGAGCTGATCGTGCTGTGAGGGACCGAGGCTGGGGAAAACCCCTTGCGGAACCAAGGGGAATGGGGTATAATAAGACGATTTCCCCGCGGGGCGCAAAACAACGGAGAACTGGAGGAAGATACCAATGGCAATGATCACAGCGGGCGACTTCCGCAACGGCGTGACCTTTGAGATGGATGGGAAAGTGATGCAGGTGGTGGAGTTCCAGCACGTCAAGCCGGGCAAAGGGGCGGCCTTTGTGCGCACCAAAATGCGCAACGTCATCACCGGCGCGGTCACCGAGACCTCGTTCAATCCCACGGCCAAGTTTGAGCAGGCCTATGTGGACCGCAAGGAGATGGAGTACAGCTACAACGACGGCGACCTGTACTATTTCATGGACATGGAGAGCTTTGAGATGACCCCCATCAACAAGGAGGTGCTGGGGGAGAGCTTCAAGTTCGTCAAGGAGAACATGCCCTGTAAGATCATGTCGTACAAGGGCAACGTGTTCGGGGTGGAGCCGCCCAACTTTGTGGAGCTGGAGGTCACCCAGACCGACCCGGGCTTTAAGGGGGATACGGCCACCAATGTGACCAAGCCGGCCACCCTGGAGACGGGGGCGGAGATCAAGGTGCCGCTGTTTATCAATCCCGGGGACAAGATCCGTATCGACACCCGTACTGGGGAGTACCTGGAGCGGTGCAAGAATTGAGCGCGGGGAGAGCTTGGGGTGGAGCAGATTGCGCAAGCGCAGGGGAATGACGGATTGATCCCCCTTGCGAAAGAACCCGCAGCGTGACGGCCAGAAGCGCACGGGCGTCCCAGGCCGCGCGCCATGGAACGGCCACATCGAAAGCAGTGCCATCAGGAAAGGAGACAGCGCCATGACCATTTCCGAAAAGGTTGCCTATATCCAGGGATTGTTTGACGGCATGGGCCTGGACAAGTCCGAGTCGGGAGAGAGTCGGATCCTGGCTGAGATGCTGGAGGTGCTCAAGCAGGTGGGAGAGCAGCTGGACAGCGTGGACGCCACTCTGGACGAGTTTGGGGAGGAGATCGACGCCCTCTCCGACGATCTGTCCGACGTGGAGGAGGCGGTATTCGACGACGAAGCGGATGACGAGGACGAAGTGGACGAGGACTTTTTCGAGGTGGCCTGCCCCAACTGCGGGGAGGATCTGGTCATCGACGACGGGGTGTTGGAGGCCGGGGCGGTGGACTGTCCTGCCTGTGGGCAGAAGTTCGCCCTGTCCTTTGACGAGGACGAGGAGGACAGCCAACCTTCGGAGGAGGACTAAATGAAGCCGGGCGCCCACCCCTGTGGGGATGGGCGCCCTGGATGGCAACACGCGCCGGGAAGGCGGGGGAGCACCCCGATTTCCGGCGCATTTTTTTATGCTGGGACAGGGTTAGCCCAGCCCGGTCAGCCGGTCAGGCCCATGTAGGGATAGCGTGCCTGGAGGCGTTGGTCGGGGAAGCGCTCATCCAGGAAGGCCTGGATGGGGTTGGAGGCGGGGACGCCATCCTGCCGCTGGCCCATTCGAATCAGGGCGGCGGCGGACAGAATGGTGCTGACCAGCAGGAAGGCGGCCAGCAGGCCGGTGAGCAGCCGGGTGCGCCCCTTCCAGATCCGGTGGATCCACAGGGAGAACAAGGGGAGGACGACCCGGACCCAGGCCACCGCCACCAGCCCCCAGAACAGGCAGAACACCAGGTTGACCCGGCCGTGGAGGTTGAAGGGGAGGTGGCTATAATCCCAGAAACAGGCGCCAAAGGCCCACTCCTGGAACCAGGCGCACAGGTATTCGTATCCGCCGCCCAGTAGGGTCCCGGCGGTGAACAGCACCAGGTTATTTTGCCCTTGCAGGGGGTGCAGGGCCAGGGTGAGCATCACCGCACCCAGTCCCCAGACCAGGCTGAAAGGGCCCCAGAGCAGGCTGCTGCGGCTGACCAGCTCCCCGCGGGTGAGGGCCCAGAAAGCCACCTCGATCAAGTCACCCAGGAAGCTGGAGAGCACGAACAGCCAGAACAGGCGGAACAGGGTGAGTTGCCGGGTGGCGGTCTGCTGTCCTTCCCGCAGGGCCTGGGCCGCCAAGTGGAATTTTGACATGGGGGATCACGCTCCTATCGAATTTCCAGCCCTATGATAGCATCCAGGGTGAAAAAAACGGGAAACAATCCATAAAGAAAGTTTTAAGATTTGCCCTTTTGTGACAGGGGGTACGGGGGTACAGCCCCTCTCCGGCTGGTCTCAATCGCTGCGCAGGGCGTCCACCGGATCCTTGCGGGCGGCGAACTTGGCGGGGATGAGCCCGGCCAGGATGGTCAGCCCCGTGCTGATGGCCACCAGGATGGCCCCGCCCGCCACCGGGAGGGTTGCCCGCAGCCCGGTCAGCCCCGTCAGACGCAACAGCAGCGCGTTGATGGGCAGGGTGAGCAATAGGGTGACCCCAATGCCGATCAGCCCCGCGCACAGCCCCACGATGAGGGTTTCGGCGTTGAACACCCGGGAGACGTCTCGCTTGGAGGCCCCCACCGCCCGGAGGATGCCGATCTCCTTGGTGCGCTCCAGCACCGAGATATAGGTGATGATGCCGATCATGATGGATGATACCACCAGGGAGATGGACACAAAGGCGATGAGCAGATAGCTGATGCCGCTGATGATGTCGGTGATGGAGCTCATCAGCAGGGCCACATAGTCGGTGTAGGTGATCTGCTCCTGTTCACCCACCTGGGCGTTGTAGTCCTGGATGGCCTGGGCCACCGCGTCCTTGTCCACAAAGGTGTCGGCATACAAGCTGATGGTGTCCGGGTGATCCAGATCCACATAGCCCAGCCGGTCCAGGTTCTCGGCATAGGTGGACTGGGACACGGTGGGGGGCAGGTGGTTATCATGGAGATAGCGCAGCTGCTCCCAGCTCAGCCCCCGGGAGCCGGCGGCCTGGGAGGGGTTGGCCAGGGACAGTTCCAGCAGGTCGGAGCGCTGCTGGACGCTCAGCGCCTCCAGCTGGGCGGCCACCGTCTGGGCGTATTGTTCCCGGGCCTGGGCGGCCACGGCCTGCTCCACCTGGGCGAAGAGTTCCTCGTCGCTCATCCCCTCGATATAGGAGGTGATGGTTTCCCCCTCCACCCCCATCTCACCGGCGTACTGCTGGGTGATCATGGCCACGATGTCCTCCCGGGTCAGGCCATCCAGCTGCCGGTCCACCAACTGCTGGATGGCGGCCTGGTCGGGCTGGCTGGCCCCGGCCAGATAGAGCTCGGCGCGCTGTTGGATGGACAGGGTGGCCACATATTGCGCCAGCGCCTCCAGCATCTCCTGGTCGGTGGGCTCGGTCTCCTGCCCGGTGGGGAAGGGCAGGGCGGTGAGCACGTCGGTGTCGGGGCTGGCCAGCTGGTCGCGCACCACCTGGGCCTGGGCGGTGGTCTGGATGGCGTAGTCGGTGAGGGCGCTGGTGTAACCCACGCTGCCAGACGTCATGGAGGATGTCAGGGCGGCGTCCTGCCCCGGCTGGGCGATGCCCACCACTTTCAACTCCAGGCCAACCTCCGGGCTGTTGTACAGCAGCTCCACCCCCGCCTGGGTGGCGGACAGGTCCACATAGGTCCCGGTGTGCTCGTCATACTGGAAGTATTCGGCGGGAAGGATGAGCTGGAAGGTGGTCTGGCACAGCTGCTCATAGGTCCAGGAGGCGGCCTCGCCCTCCAGGGCCTGACCGGCCTGCAGGGCGGTGAGGGACTGCTCCATCTCCTGCTGGGACATCAGGCCCAGGGCGTAGAGCATCAGGTCGGAGATCTCGTGGTTCTCATCCACGAAAAGGATGAGCTCGTCATAGGCCGTCGGCCAGCGGCCATAGAGCAGCTCATAGCTGCCGGTGAGCTGGTCGTCGATGAGCGCGCCGTCCTGCCCAGGCATCAGCTCCTCCCACACGTCCATGGACTCATACATGGCGTCCATGGACTCGAAGTAGGACGAGTAGTCCCCCCCGTACATCGTGGACATGGCCTGCTGCATCAGGCTGGCTACATCGCTTTTGACCAGGTTGCCGTCAGCGTCTTCGTTGTAGATGTCAAACTGCAGGTCATAGCTGTACCGGATGTCGGCCAGCTCCCCAATGCCACCGCCCCCCTGGTCCAGGTACTGCTTGAAGGCGGCCAGGTCGTTGGTGACGGTCTGGGCATTGAGCATGGAGTCCATCAGGTCGTAGAGCACAGTGGAGGCGTATACCCGGCCCTCCTCCCGCTGCTCCAGCTCCTGGGGGTCGTCCCGGCCGGCCCCCATCAGGGAGGAGAGCATGGCGGTCATGTCCACGCTCTCGGCCTGGATGGTGATGGGATAGCTGGACAGGGTGTCTTCCTGCACCTGGTTGATATAGGCGTTGATGCCGGTGGACAGGGCCAGGATCAGGGCGATGCCGATGATGCCGATGGAGCCGGCAAAGCTGGTGAGCACCGTGCGCCCCTTCTTGGTCATCAGGTTGTGCAGGGACAGGGACAGGGCGGTGCGGAAGGACATGGAGGTCTTGCCCGTCTTGCCCGTCCGACTCCCCCTGGCCCGGGCGGTGGAGGGTGGGATGGGCTGGGGATCGGGGGCGCGGTAGGGATCGGAGTCGGAGATGACCTGCCCGTCCCGGAGCTGGATGATGCGGGTGGAGTAGGCCTGGGCCAGCTCGGGGTTATGGGTGACCATGATGACCAGCCGGTCCTGGGCCACCTGGCGCAGCAGCTGCATGACCTGCTGGGAGGTCTCGCTGTCCAGCGCCCCCGTGGGCTCGTCGGCCAGCAGGATGTCCGGGTCGTTGATCAGGGCCCGGGCGATGGCCACCCGCTGCATCTGCCCGCCGGACATCTGGTTGGGCTTTTTGTGCATCTGGTCGGCCAGCCCAACCTGCTCCAGGGCCTGCTTGGCCCGGCGGCGGCGCTCAGCCTTGGGCACGCCGGACAGGGTGAGGGCCAGCTCTACATTGGCCAGCACTGACTGATGGGGGATGAGGTTGTAGCTTTGAAAGACAAAGCCGATGGAGTGGTTGCGGTAGGCGTCCCAGTCCCGGTCCTTATACTGCTTGGTGGACCGGCCGTTGATGATCAGTTCCCCGCTGGTGTAGCGGTCCAGCCCGCCGATGATGTTCAGCGTGGTGGTCTTGCCGCAGCCCGAGGGGCCCAGAATGGAGACAAATTCACTGTCCCGGAACTCCAGGTCGATTCCCCGCAGGGCCTCCACCACATTGTCCCCCACGGTATAGCGCTTGGTGATCTGTGCCAGCTTGAGCATATTGGGTAAGCTCTCCTTCCTTCCGCCGGTATGGATAACCCTATTATGATAGCGGATATAATCCTGGCTGTCAATGGCTGGGAGGGATTGTTTACGAATCGTTTACCCCGCCAATGGATTCTAAGGCCGGGGAGAATGGGGACGGCCGGCCCCGAAAAGGGGCCGGCCGCATTGGTTGGATGGATGGAGGGCGGGCGGCTCATCGCCGCTTCCGGCCCGACAGGGCAAAGCCCAGGAAGGTACCGCACAGGCCGCCCACGATGTGGGTCAGTTGGGAGACGTTGTCCTCCACGAAGATGGCGTCCCACAGCTCGCCGCCCAGGTAGAATACGGCCACCAGGATCAGGGTGGTGGGGATGACGCCGTTGCGCACCCCTCCAAAGGAGGACAGCAGGATCATCATGAACACGATGCCCGAGGCCCCCAGCAGCGCGGTTCCAGGGAAGAAGAGGAACTGGATCAGCCCTGAGACCAGGGCGGTGAACAGGATGGCCCACAGCACGTTCCAGCTGCCAAACCGGTCCTCCAGGTTGGGACCCAGCACCAGGATGAGCACCATGTTGGACAGGTAATGGGCATAGCCGCCGTGGCCCAGCACATGGCCGAAGAACCGCACCCAGGCTAAGGGGTCGGCCAGGGAGCAGCGATAGACGCAGAACAGGTGGCTGGTGGTCCAGCCGTCGGTGAGGTTGCCCAGCACCAGGGCCAGCAGAGCCAGCAGGGCAAAGGTGAGGGACACTGGGGCGTTGTAGGAAATCTTCAGGGTGGGGCGCTTCATGCTTGTTCACCTCGAGGATGGGTTGAGGGACTCTGCCCGCTATGATAGCAGATCCGGTGGGAAAAGGGAAGCCCCCTCCTCATCCCTCCAGCTGGCCCAGCAGGTTGATCATCTCCACCGCGCTCAGGGCGCAGTCATAGCCCTTGTTGCCCGCTTTGGTCCCGGCCCGCTCAATGGCCTGCTCAATGCTCTCGGTGGTGAGCACGCCAAAGAGCACGGGCACGCCGCTTTGCAGGGCGGCCTGGGCGATGCCCTTGGACACCTCGCTGCACACATAGTCGTAGTGGCTGGTGGCCCCCCGGATCACCGCACCCAGGCAGAGCACTGCGTCGTACCGCCCGCTGTGGGCCATCTTGGCGGCCACCAGGGGGATCTCGAAGGCGCCGGGCACCCAGGCCACATGGATGTCCTCCTCCCGCACGTTGTGGCGCAGCAGGCCGTCCATGGCCCCGTCCAGCAGCTTGGCGGTGATAAACTCGTTGAAGCGGGCGGCCACGATGGCGATGCGGGCGCCGTTAGCCACCAGGGTTCCGGAATAGGTTTTCATAGGATGATGCCTCCCTTTCTCAATAGTTCAGGATGTGGCCCATGCGGGCCTGCTTGGTCTTGAGGTAGAACAGGTCGTGGGGGGTGGCTGCCATCTGGATAGGCAGACGCTGGGTGATCTCCAGGCCGAAGCCGGACAGCTGGTAGACCTTGTCCGGATTGTTGGTGAGCAGGCGCATGCTGACGATTCCAAGGTCCCGGAGGATCTGGGCCCCGATGTAGTACTCCCGCTGGTCGCCGGCAAAGCCCAGGGCCAGGTTGGCTTCCAGGGTGTCCATCCCCTGCTCCTGCAGCTCATAGGCCCGCAGCTTGTTGATCAGACCGATGCCCCGGCCCTCCTGGCGCATGTACAGCAGTACGCCCCGGCCCTCCCGCTCGATCTGGGACAGGGCGGCGGCCAGCTGCTGGCCGCAGTCGCAGCGCAGGGAGCCAAAGGCGTCCCCGGTCAGGCACTCGGAGTGGACCCGGCACAGGATGTCCCGCCCGTCCCCGATCTCCCCCTTCACCAGGGCCACATGGTGCTCCCCGTTGAGCCGGTTGACATAGCCGCAGGCGGTGAAGTCGCCAAACCGGGTGGGCAGGCGGGTGGCGGCCACCCGGTCCACCAGCTGCTCATGGCACTTGCGGTACTCCTGCAGGTCCCGGATGGTGATGAACACCAGCTCGTGCTGCCGGGCCAGCTCCATGAGCTGGGGCGTTCGCAGCATCTGGCCGTCCTCCCCCATGACCTCGCAGCACAGCCCACAGGGCTTTAGTCCGGCCAGCCGGCACAGGTCCACAGTGGCCTCGGTGTGGCCGGGGCGCTCCAGCACGCCGTTGGGCCGGGCCAGCAGAGGGAACATGTGGCCTGGCCGCCGGAAGTCCTCGGGCCGGGCGTCGTCGTCCACGCAGGCCAGGGCGGTGGCCGAGCGCTCTGCGGCGGAGATGCCGGTGGTGGTGGACACATGGTCGATGGATACGGTAAAGGCGGTCTCGTGGTTGTCGGTGTTATGGCGCACCATCTGGGGGATGGCCAGCTTTTGCACATACTCCTGGGACATGGGCATACAGATCAGCCCCCGCCCATAGGCGGCCATGAAGTTGACGTTCTCTGGGGTGGCGAACTGGGCCGCGCAGATCAGGTCGCCCTCGTTCTCCCGATCCGGGTCGTCGGTGACCAGGATGAGCTTGCCCTGGCGCAGGGCGTCCAGCGCCTGCTCCACGGTGTGAAACTGCATGGGTTGCATGGTGTAGTCCCTCCTTAAAACCCGTTCTGGGTCAGAAATTCCCGGGTGATCCCGGACGGCGGCGGCGCAGGGGCCGGGGCGGCCAGCTTCTCCACATACTTGCCGATGAGGTCAGCCTCCAGGTTGACCGCATCCCCCTGCCGGCGGCTGGAGAGCACCGTCTGGGCGGCGGTGTGGGGGATGACGCTGACGCAGAAGCGGTCGGTTTCCACCCGGGCCACGGTCAGGCTGACCCCGTCCACCGCCACCGAGCCCTTTTCCACTATGTAGCGCAGCACGGCGGGAGCGGCCCGGATGGTGATCCACAGGGCGTTGTCGTCCTGGCGCAGATGGGTGATGGTGCCCACTCCGTCCACGTGGCCGGCCACGATGTGGCCGCCGAAGCGGCCGTCGGCGGGCATGGCCCGCTCCAGGTTGACCGGGCTGCCCGGGCGCAGCTGGGCCAGGGCGGAGCGGTCCAGCGTTTCGTGCATCACGTCGGCGGAGAACCGGCCGGGTGGCAGGGCCACCACCGTCAGGCACACCCCGTTGACGGCGATGCTGTCCCCAATGCGGGTGCCCTCCAGCACCTTGTCCGCCTCGATGGTGAGCACCGCCGAGTGCCGGCCACGGGCGATGCGCTCCACCGTGCCAACCTCTTCAATCAAGCCCGTGAACACTGCCTACCACCTCGCTTTCCAACAGGATGTCGTCCCCCAGCCGGGTGACGGTGGGCGCCCCCAGGGCCACGGCCTGGTCGGGGTGGGGGAAGCCCTGTCCCTCCACGGGGGTTTTGGCCCGGCCGCCCCCCAGCAGTTTGGGGGCCAGGTAGGCCTGCACCTTTTGGACGATTCCGCTTTGCAGCGCGGCCCAGTTCAGCGTACCGCCCCCCTCCAGCAGGACGCTGTCGATCTGCCGACGGCCCAGCTCGTCCATCAGGCCGGGCAGGTCCACCCGGCCGTCCGGCCCGGGCAGGAGCAACACCTGGCAGCCGGCCTCCTCCAGGGCACGGCGTTTGTCCGGGTCGTCCCGGGCGGCGGCGATGAGGGTGGGGACCTGGGATGCGGTGGCCACCACCTGGGCGGTGAGGGGGGTGCGCAGGGCGGAGTCGCACACCACCCGCACGGGGTTTTTGCTTTTGGGCAGGCGGCAGGTGAGCAAGGGGTCGTCGGACAGCACGGTGCCCACCCCCACCATGATCCCGGTATACCGGTGGCGCTGGCGCTGCACATGGTCCCGGGCGGTGGGACCGGTGATCCAACGGGCGGCCCCGGTCCAGGCGGCAATCTTGCCGTCCAGGGTCATGGCATACTTCATCACCACATAGGGGCGGCCGGTGCGGATGTAGTGGAAGAACACCTGGTTGAGCGCATCGCACGCCTCCCGGAGCACCCCCTGACACACCTCTACCCCTGCCTGGCGCAGCAGGGCTGTCCCCTTGCCGTTGACCAGGGGGTTGGGGTCGGGAGAGCCCACCACCACCCGGCGGATGCCCGCCTCCAGGATGGCGCTGGTGCAGGGGGGCTGCCGCCCGGTGTGGCAGCAGGGCTCCAGGGTGACGTACAAGGTGGCCCCTTGGGGGGAGGCGGTGCAGGCGGCCAGGGCGTTGCGCTCGGCGTGGGGCTGGCCGCAGCGCTGGTGCCAGCCTTGGCCGATGACCTGCCCGTCCTTCACCACCACCGCACCCACCATGGGGTTGGGGGAGGTCCAGCCCTCCCCCCGGCGGGCCAGCTCCAGGGCCAAAGACATATATGCCTCATCGGTCATAGCCATCCCTCCCAAGAAAAAATGCCCGGAACGAAACCGTTCAGGGCATGGGCCGGGGCGGGGACGCGCACGCCCACCGACGGCAAAGCCCTGGAATGCGCATGGGCGCACACCAGGGCAATCTCCGGGACGAGGGGCGATATTACGCCCCCTGTCCCCAGATCTTCTTCCATCCAGACTATACGGTCGGCTTCGGAATTACACCGAATCATGCCTTGCGGCTCGTGGGCTGTACCACCGGTCGGGAATTGCACCCTGCCCTGAAGATCCTGTTCACTTGTAGGGACAGTATACCCCTCCAAGGGTGGTTTGTCAAGAGGGGGGCGGCCGGCGGGCAGCCCCAGTCCCGACGGAGAAGGGGAGGGGTCACAGCTGCCAGGTCATGGGCTTGCCCTCCCGGTCCAGCAGGGGGGTGAGGCCGCCGCCGTAGCCCGATTGGGCGAAGAGATACTGCACTCCGGTGGCGGTGTCCAGAAACACGGTGTAGGCCACAGATAGGCCGTTGCCCTCCTCGTGGATGATCTCAAAGCGCTTTTCCTTCTTTGCCATGGATGAAACCTCCTTACAACAATGCTTGGATGTCCTGGGGCAGGGGGCAGTCCCACGCCAGCCGCTGACCTGTGATGGGATGGGCCAGCTCCACCCGGGCGGAGTGGAGGGCGGGCCGGCCGATGGGGGCTGGGGAACCGTATAGGCCGTCCCCCACGAGGGGACAGCCCAGGTGGGCCATGTGGACCCGGATCTGGTGGGTGCGTCCGGTGTCCAGCTCCAGCTCCACCAGGGCCCGCTCTCCCAGGGCGCGCACCACCTGATACCGGGTGCGGGCGGGTTTTCCGCTGGGGTCCACCCGCTGGGCGGTGGGGTGGCCGGGCCGGGGGCCGAGGGGGGCCTGGATCACTCCCCTGGTGGGCTGTGGGATGCAGTCGCACACGGCCAGGTAGACCCGACGGAAAGCTCCCGTGTGGAGCTGGGCGGCCAGCTTCTGCTGGCCGTGGGGATGCTTGGCGGTGACCAGCAGGCCAGAGGTTCCTTGATCCAGCCGGTGGACGGGGTGGAAGCCGGCGGCCTCCTGCCGCGTTAAGTAGTGCCACATGAGGTAGTTGCCCACCGTATCCGCGAAGTGGCCGTGGCTGGGGTGGACCAGCACTCCGGGGGGCTTGTCCACGATGGCCAGATCCGCATCCTCGTAGACCAGCTCCAACGGTCCCGGGGTGGGCCAGGGCTGATTGACGGTATCTGGGTCGGATAGGCGGACCGACAGGGTCTGGCCCACCGCCACCCGGTAGCGCACGTTCACCCGCACCCCATCTACGGTGACGCCGTCGTCCAGCCACTTGATGCGCCGCAGCACCGTGCCCGACAGGCCCAGGCGGCGGCGCAGCAAGGTGTTCACCTCCAGCCCTGCCAGCTCCGGGGAGATGGGCAGGGTGAGGTAGCGCACGGTGAGGGGATGGGCGGGCTGGGACATGGGGGACCTCCTCCCGATGGACTTCTGGGCCGTCTGCCCCACCATAGGCGGCGGCAGACAGGGGTTATGAGGTCAGCATAGTGCGCTCCGGGTCCAATGTCAAGGGGAATCCGCAAGGTTTTCCTTCCCTTGACAGTTAGCATTGTTTATATTATAATTAATAATGCAAAGGAGGTGAGCGCTATGCTGCTCCATCTGGACTTTCACAGTGAGATTCCCATCTACCAGCAGATCCGCAATCAGATCGTGCTGGGCATCGCCGACGGCAGCCTGGGGGTGGGGCAGCGGCTGCCCACCATTCGGGCGCTGGCCCAGGAGGCGGGCATCAACATGATGACGGTGAGCAAGGCCTATCAGCTGCTCAAGCAGGAGGGCTACATTCAGACCGACCGGCGCAGCGGGGCCATGGTGGCCCCCCAGCCAGGGGCGGGACCCAGGGCGGAGACGATGGAGGCCCTGCGGCTGCATCTGTCCGAGCTGCGCCTGGCGGGGGTGGGCCGGGAGGCGGCGCTGGAGCTGTGCGCCAGGCTGTATGACGAGGAGGGTTAAAGAATGTGGGAACTGATTGTGGTGCTGGTGATGTACGTTTATCTGCGGGCAGAGGGGAGTTTCCGCATGAACATCGCCGTGGGGGTGACCCTGCCCCATGAGGCCCGGAGCGACCCGGAGGTGACGGCCCTGCTGGACCGGTACCGGCGACAGGTGCTGGGGCTGTGCCTGGTGATGCTGGCAGTTCAGATCGTGGTAGGCTGGCTGCCGGTGAGCGACGGGGTGGACTTCCTGCTGTCTGCCCTTTGGGTGGACCTGCTTGTCCTGCTGTCCTACCTGGCCTACATCCGTTGCAACCGAGCCCTGCGGGCGCTGAAGGCCCGGCGGGGCTGGGAGCCTACTGGGGAGCAGGCGGCCGGGGCGACGGTGGATCTGACGGCGGCAGCCCAGCTGGCGGAGCCGGCACGGCGGCTATCGGCGCTGGGCTTCCTGGTCCCCCTGGCGGTGAGCGCCGGGCCAACCGTGTGGGAGCTGGCGGCGGGGCGGCAGGACCGGGCGCTGTTGATGCTGATTGGGCCGGGACTGGTACTGCTGGCGGGGCTGCTAAACCGCCTCACCTTTGTCAGGCGGTCTGACCTGGTGGACGACAACCCAGACCGCACCATGGCCCTCACCCGGATGCGCCGGCGGTATCGGCAAGGGCGCTTCCTGGCCCTGTACTGGTACCTGGCTCTGGCCTGGGTGGGCCTGGAGGTGATGCGCTACCACATCTTGGCTGGGGTCGCGGCTATCCTGCTGTTCTCGCTGGTGGCCTTCCTGGTGGCAGTGGCGACGCAGGTCAGGCTGTACCGGCTCCAGGCGCGGCTCACTGCGGACAGTGGTCAGGGCTACTATGCGGACCGGGACGCAGACTGGAAGTGGGGGACGTTTTACTATAACCCGAATGACCGCAGCAGACTGGTCAACTCCCGCACCGGTGGGGGCGCCGCTTTCAACTTGGCCCGCCCCCTGGGCAAGGCCGCTCTGGGCTTGGCGGTGGCGGTGCTGATTGGGCTGCCCCTGGCGGGGGTGTGGATGGCGGTGGAGGAGCGTGCTCCGGTGGAGCTGGAACTGACCGATGGGATACTGGCTGCCCGGCAGGGGGGCAGCGCCTATGTCGTTGCCTCGGAGGATATGGATGCTGTCCAGCTGGTAGAGGAATTTCCAACGGACTTATTGCGGCTGGACGGAGTGGAGTCGGAGCGGGTGTGCCGGGGAAACTATCACAGCCAGGCGATGGGCGGCAGCCTTATCCTCTGCCTGGACCCCCGGACTCCACCTTGGCTGTTGGTCACCACAAAGCAGGGGGAGCGCTACCTGCTGGGAGGGCCGGAGGTCACCGGGGAGATTGCTCAGCGCCTGGGGATGGAGGCTCCCGGCGAAACAGTTCCCGCAGGCCGATGAGCAGCAGGAAGACCCCGAAGCACCGGCGCAGTAGGTCGGTGTCCAGGGCGGTGGCGGCCCAGGCGGCCAGGGCGGTGGCGGCCAGGCCGGTCAGGATGGCGGGGAGCAGGGCGGCCTTGTCCACATAGCCGTTTCGGAAGTGGGCGGGTAGGGCGGCCCCGGCAGTGGGAAGGAAGTAGAGCAGGTTGACCCCCTGAGCCTGGTCTTGGGGCAGGCCGGCAAAGCTGGTGAGGTAGATCAGCAGCAGCGAGCCGCCCCCAACTCCGAAGCCGGACAGCACCCCGGTCGCCGCTCCGGCCAGCACGGGGATGAGCCAGTCGGTCATACCAGGGCTTTGTACGCGCCGTATAGGATGAGCAGGGCAAAGACCCGGCGCAGAGCTACCATGGACATCTGCCGGAACACCTTGCCCCCCACCAGCCCGCCCACCAGCCCTCCGATGAGGTAGGGTAGGGCGGCGGCGGGATCCAGTCCGCCGCGCAGGTAATAGATGCCCGCTGACAGGGCGCATAGCGGGGCGATGACCGCTACCGAGGTGGCAAAGGCCCGGCGCTGGCCCAGCCCGCACTTTCCCGCCAGCAGCGGCACCAGCACCATGCCGCCCCCGCCACCGAAAAAACCGTTGACCAGCCCGGCTGCCCCGCCTGCCGCGGCGAACCAGAGCTTGTTGGACCCCGTCTCGCGCTTGCTCATGATGACATATCCCTCCCCGCCCCCATGAAGGGCGCGTTTATTTTTAGTATGTGCCAAAGGAGCCGGGCTATTCAAAGTGCTGTGGAAGAGGGATGGAAAGTGGGGAAAAGCTGG
>DVJZ01000006.1 GCA_018716385.1 Candidatus Enterenecus merdae | reverse complement strand
TCCACCGTGAAAAAGATAAACCGCCCCCTTTCTTTTCTACTGATTCCCGCAGCGTGCCTGGCCCTGCTGTGCGCCTGCGCGGTCCCGGATCCCCTGGGGGATCCTTCCGGTACTCCTTCCCCCGCCATGTCTGAGGAGCCCTCCGAGACCCCCTCGGCAACGCCTGCTCCGGAGCCGTCCGAGGCGCCCTCTGAGGTCCCCTCTCACCCCCTTTCCCCGCCTCCTGCCCAGTCCCCCGCCCTCCAGTCCGACGACCCGGACTCCCAGCCGCCGGAGCCCTCTGTCTCCCTGGCCCAGCCCGGCATGGCGCTGGATCGGAACGAACTGGTATTCACCGCCATGGGCGATACCTTCCAGCTGGCGGTCACCCCCTCCGAAACGGACAGCCTTTCCAGCGTGATCTGGACCTCCAGCGACGAGGACGTGGCCACTGTGGGGCCGGGCGGGCTGGTCACCGCCGTCGCCCCCGGCACCGCCACCATCACCGCCATGAGCGGTAGCGGCCTGGCCGCCAGCTGCATTGTGCGCTGCCGCTGGGAGCCCGCCTCCCCGCAACCCGGGCAGGTGGATCTGTCCGCCTTTGCCGCCGATGTCCTGGCCCAGTATCCCTTTGGCTCCGCCACTCCCGCCACGGGCGAGGCCATCGCCCAGCACTTCCCCGGCCTGGATGCCATCGGCGCCCAGCAGCGGCTGGTCTACCTGTGTCAGACCCCCAAGAACGACGCGGAACTGGTTCTGGTAGAGGTGTCCAGCCCCGGCGATGTGGAGGCGGTCAAAGCCATCCTCCGGGCCCGGATCAACACCATGGTCAGCGGCGGGGCCTGGTTCCCGGAGGCCACCCAAGTCTGGACCGACCACGCCCGGATCGCGGTCCAAGGCAACTACATCATGCTGGTGGTGCACACCCAATGCGATGCGGTGGTCAACGCCTTCCAGTCCCTGTTTTCCTGATCACCCCAGTACATCGCCACATCGCCGCGGGGGAGGCCCAAGGGCCTCCCCCGCGGTTCCCCCTGAACTGGACCGCCCCTTTCCCGGAGGGGGCCGCCCCATTCTATCCAGAGGTGAAGCCCATGGTTTTCTCCACCCCCTACTTCCTGTTCCTCTATCTGCCCGCGGTGCTGCTGCTGTACTATCTCTCCCCCCTCCGCTTCCGGAACCTGGTGCTGCTGGTGTTCAACCTGCTGTTTTACGGCTGGGGGGAACCGGTCTATATCCTGCTGATGATCTTCACCATCGTGCTGGACTACTTCGCCGGACTGATCGTTCACCGGTGCAAGCAGCAAGGCAATGACAAAGGCGCGCGCTGGGCAGTGGGCGTCTCTCTGGCCCTCAATCTGGCCATCCTATTCTTCTTCAAGTACTGGGACCTGGTGGCCGGCACCCTGCAGCGCATCGGCATCCCCATGCCTGTTTTGCACCTGACCCTGCCCATCGGCATCTCCTTCTACACCTTCCAGACCATGACCTACCCGGTGGACATCTACCGGGGGGATGCGGAGATCCCCAAAAACCTGGTAAACTTCGGCACCTTTGTCACCCTGTTTCCCCAGCTCATCGCCGGCCCCATCATCAAGTACAAGGAGCTGGCCGACCAGATGGCCTACCGCACCCACTCCCCCGAGCAGTTTGCCTCCGGTGTGCAGATGTTCACCATCGGCCTGGCCAAGAAGGTGCTGCTGGCCAATTCCATCGGCCAGCTTTGGGACATCTACCTGGCCACTCCCGGCGGGCAGCTGACCACCCTGGGGGCCTGGCTGGGCATCCTGGCCTTCTCCCTGCAGCTCTACTTCGACTTCTCCGGTTACTCGGACATGGCCGTGGGCATGGGGCGGATGATGGGCTTTGAGTTCCTGGCCAACTTCAACTACCCCTACCTGGCCAAATCCGCCACCGAGTTCTGGCGGCGCTGGCACATCTCCCTGGGCAGCTGGTTCCGGGAGTACCTGTATATCCCCCTGGGGGGCAACCGGGTCAAGGCCCCCAGGCTGGTGTTCAACCTGTTTGTGGTCTGGGCCTGCACCGGCATCTGGCACGGAGCCAGCTGGAACTTCCTGATCTGGGGGTTGTACTACTTCCTGCTCATCGTCTTTGAGCGGTTCTTCTTCTCCAAGGTGCTCCAAAAGCTGCCCGGCTGGGTGGGCCACCTGTACGGGCTGTTGATCGTCATGGTGGGCTGGGCCCTGTTCGCCGTGGAGGACTTCTCCGCCATGGGGCTCTATCTGAAGGCCATGTTCGGCCTGGGCGCGGGCTGGGCGGACGGCACGTTCTGGTACTACCTGCGCAACTACCTGCCCATCCTGCTCATCGCCGCCGTGTCCGCCACCCCTCTGGCCGCCACGCTGTGGCGGAAGCTCTCCCTGCGCTTGCGGCAGGCGGCCATCCCGGTTCTGGTGCTGGCCGGGCTGGTGCTGGCCACCGCCTACCTGGTGGACGGCACCTACAATCCCTTCCTCTATTTCAGATTCTAAGGAGGCGTCGGTATGGGCAAGAAAGGTTCCATCTTCCTCACTGCGCTGTTCTGCCTGTTCCTCTTCGGCTTTGGCGCGGCCCTGCTCCTCCTGCCCGACCGGGCGTTTTCCCAGCAGGAAAACCGCTATCTGGCCCAGTGGGAGGCCCCCACTGCGGACAGCCTGGTCAGCGGCGCGTTCATGCGCTCCTTTGAGGATTACGTCATCGACCAGTTCCCCCTGCGGGACGGCTGGATCCACTTGAAGGCCTGGTCGGAGCGACTGCTGGGCAAGCAGGAGAACAACGATGTCTACTTCGGTTCTGACGGCCAAACCCTCTTCGCCCAGTACACCCCGCCCAACGACCTGGAGCAGCGGGTGAGTTACGTCAATCGGCTGGGAGACAACGCGGACGTCCCGGTCTACTTCGCCCTCATCCCCGACAAGAGCTATGTGTGGGCAGACCGGCTGCCGGACAACGCCCCCCTGGTGGACGATGGCTCCACCCTCCAGTCCGCCCAGGCCCTGTGCGGGGAGGAGGTCACCTGGATCGACCTGTCCCAGGTCCTCAGCGGGGACGACGTGTTCTACCGCACCGACCACCACTGGACCACCATGGGCGCCCACCAGGGCTATCAGGCCCTGGTGTCGGCTATGGGCGGCGCCCTGCCCCAGCTGGATGGCCAGCCCACCCTGGTAGCCGACGACTTCTACGGCACCACCTGGTCCTCCGCCGGGGCCAGCTGGGTGGAGCCCGACGAGATGCACACTTGGGTACCAGAGGGGGGGCTCACCGGCCGCACCATCGTCACCCGCTATCCTGACGGCCAGCCTGTGGAGGGCGCCTTCTACGACCTGTCCAAGCTGGAGCTCAAGGACAAGTACTCCATGTTCCTGGGGGGCAACCAGGGCCTGTGCGTCATCGAAAACCCCGACGCCCAGGGGGGCCGGCTGCTGGTCATCCGGGACTCCTATGCAGACTGCCTGGCCCCCTTCCTGTCCATGAGCTATCAGCAGGTCCACCTGTTCGACCTGCGCTACAACCGCACCTCCCTGCGCCAGTATATCCAGGAGCAGGGCATCGACCAGGTGCTGGTGCTCTACTCCTGCTCCAACTTCGCCACCGACGCCAACCTGGCCTTGCTGGGCTACTGAGCCTCTCCCTCACACACGCAAAACTCCCCCGGCAGAGCATCCGCTCCGCCGGGGGAGTTTCGATGTTCCCTCTGGATTGCCCCTCAGCCGCCCAGGTAGGCCCGCTTGACGCTCTCGTTGCGCAGCAGCTCCTGGCCGGTACCGGTGGCCACGATCTTACCCGTCTCCAGCACATAGCCCCGGTCGGCCACGGACAGGGCCATCTGGGCATTTTGCTCCACCAGCAGGATGGTGGTGCCCGCCTGGTGCAGGCGCTGGATGATCTCAAAGATCTGGTCCACCAGGATGGGGGCCAGGCCCATGGACGGCTCATCCAGCATGAGCAGCTTGGGGTCAGCCATCAGCGCCCGCCCCATGGCCAACATCTGCTGTTCCCCGCCGGACAGGGTGCCGGCAATCTGCTTCCGGCGCTCCTTCAGCCGGGGGAACTGCTCATACACCCGCTCAATCCCCCCGCCCACAGCGGCGTTGGGCCGGGTGAAGGCCCCCATCTCCAGGTTTTCCTCCACCGTCATCTGCAGGAAGATGCGCCGGCCCTCCGGCACCAGGGCCAGCCCCTGGCCCACGATCCTGTGGGCCGGGACGCCGGCCAGGCTCTTGCCCAAAAACTCGATGGCCCCCGTTTTGGCATGGAGCAGGCCGGACACGGTGTTGAGGATGGTGGACTTGCCCGCCCCGTTGGCCCCGATCAGGGTGACGATCTCCCCCTCCTCAACGTCAAAGGAGACCCCCTTGATGGCGTGGATGGCCCCGTAGTACACGTTGATGTCTTGGACCTTCAGCATCCTCAGCTCCCCCTTCCCTTGCCCAGGTAGGCCTCGATGACCGCTGGGCTGGCCTGGATCTCCTCCGAGGTGCCCTTGGCGATGACCCGGCCGAAGTTGAGCACGCAGATCCCCTCGCAGATACCCATGACCAGGTTCATATCGTGCTCGATGAGCAGGATGGCGATCTGGAAGGTGTCCCGGATCTTCACGATGTTCTCCATCAGCTCCGCCGTCTCCGAGGGGTTCATGCCCGCCGCCGGCTCGTCCAGCAGCAGCAAGGAGGGGTTGGTGGCCAGAGCCCGGACGATCTCCAGCCGCCGCTGGGCCCCATAGGGCAGCGACCCCGCCTTGTGACCGGCCAGGTCCTGCATCTCAAACAGGGACAGCAGCTCCAGCGCCCGCTCATGGGCCGCCTTCTCCCGCCGCCAGTACTTGGGCAGGCGCAGCACCCCGGTCAGGGCGGAGTAGCGCTCCTGGTTGTGCAGGCCCACCTTCACGTTGTCCTCCACCGACAGGTCGGAGAACAGCCGGATGTTCTGGAAGGTGCGGGCGATACCCATGCGGTTGATCTGGGTAGTGGTCTTGCCCGCGGTGTCAATCCCATCCAGCAGGATGGTCCCCCGGGTGGGCTGATAGACCTTGGTGAGCAGGTTGAACACCGTGGTCTTGCCCGCCCCGTTGGGGCCGATGAGCCCGGCGATCTCCGTGCGCCCGATGGTCAGGTTGAAGTCGTCCACCGCCCGCAGGCCGCCAAAGTCGATGCCCAGGTGGCTGCATTCCAGGATGGGGGACTTGTCCAGGTCCCGCTCAGGGATGATGGAGCGGCTTGGCACCGGCACCATCTTGCCCTTCTCAAACTTCTTAGCCATGCGCCGCCGCCCCCTTCCGCTTTGGAATGAGCTTGCCCAGCAGGGCCCGCAGCCGCTGGTTGTGGGTGGCCAGCATCACCAGGATCAGTACGATGGCGTAGACCAGCATCCGCAGGTTGTCAAACTCCCGCAGGGCCTCGGGCAGCACATACAGCACGATGGTGGCCACCACACTGCCCCAGATGTTGCCCAGCCCCCCCAACACCACATAGACCAGGATGAGGATGGAGGCATTGAAGTCGAAGGCCGTGGGCGACAGGGAGGACAGGTTCAACCCGTACAACGCCCCCGCCGCCCCCGCCAGCGCGGCGGACACCACAAAGGCGATCAGCTTGTACTTGGTCACGTTGATGCCCACGCTCTCAGCGGCCAGGCGGTTGTCCCGGATGGCCATCACCGCCCGCCCGGTGCGGCTGCGCACCAGGTTGAGCACCACCACCAGGGTGATCATCACCAGCACAAAGCCCGCTGTGAAGGTGGCCAGCCTCTGGTTGCCAGCCACCCCCTGGGCGCCCTTGATGATCTCCACCCCGTTCTCCGTCAGGCCCAGGTCGCTGACCACGCGGCTGCCGTCGTAGTTGAACAGGATGTGCAGCCCGTTCTCGTCAAAGCCAACCAGCAGGCAGTTGAGCAGCTCCTTGATGATCTCGCCGAAGGCCAGGGTGACGATGGCCAAATAGTCCCCCCGCAGGCGCAGCACCGGCACGCCCACGATGACGCCGGCCAGCGCCGCCATCGCCGCGCCCACCACCAGGGCCAGGATCAGGCGCACCACGTCCCCCGCGCCGGTAAAGCCCAGGCTCATGGAGGCCACAACGCCGGAGAAGGCGCCCACGCTCATAAACCCCGCATGGCCCAGGGACAGCTCCCCCAGGATGCCCACGGTCAGGTTCAAGCTCACCGCCATGCACACATAGCAGCAGATGGGCACCAACATCCCGGTTATGGACCGGTTGAGCAGCCCCGCGCTCTGGCAGGCCAACACAATGGCAAAGACCAGCACCACACCCGCATAGGTGGCGTAGTCGATCTTGGTCACGGTCTTCATCTGTTTGAAATACGCGCTGATCTGTTTCATGCCCGCCACCTCATACCTTCTCGGGCACATACTTGCCCAGCAGGCCCGCCGGCCGGATCAAAAGCACCAGGATCAGCACGGCGAACACGATGGAATTTGCCAGGTTGCTGGACAGGTACGCCCGGGCCATGGCCTCGATGATGCCCAGCAGCACCCCCCCCAGGAAAGCCCCGGGGATGGACCCGATGCCGCCAAACACCGCGGCGGTGAAGGCCTTGATGCCGGGCATGGAGCCGGTGGTGGGCTGGAGCACCGGGGAGTAGGAGCACAGCAGCACCCCGGCGATGGCCGCCAGGGCCGAGCCGATGGCAAAGGTCATGGAGATGGTCCGGTTGACGTTGATGCCCATCAACTGGGCCGCCCCCCGGTCCTCCGAGCAGGCCCGCATGGCCTTGCCCATCTTGGTCTGGGAGGTGAACCAGGTCAGCCCCAACATGATGACCACGCAGGCGCACACCGTCACCAGCATCACTCCGGAGACGTTCAACTGCCCCAGGAAGCCCGGCACCTGGAAGTTGATCAGGGAGGTAAAATTCTTGGGCGTCGCCCCCCAGATGAGCTGGGCGGCGTTTTGCAGCAGATAGCTGACCCCAATGGCGGTGATGAGCACCGCCAGGCTGCCCGCCTGGCGCAGGGGCCGGTAGGCCAGCCCCTCAATGACCACGCCCAGGACGGTGCACACCACTACGGCAAACAGCACCGACACCCAGCCTGGCAGATCTAGGTAGGAGGTGGTGCAAAAGGAGATATAGCCCCCCACCATGATGACGTCCCCATGGGCAAAGTTGAGCATCTTGGCAATGCCGTATACCATCGTATAGCCCAGGGCGATGATGGCGTAGATGCTGCCCAGGCTGATGCCGCTGATGAGGTATTGCAGGAATACCATGTCTGGATCACACCTCTCTCTCTTTCCAGCCGCCCCCGGCAGCCGGTTAAAATAGGAAAACAGGGGCGGCCCATTCACCGCCGTCCCTGCTCATCCCGCTGTGTTTCCCACGCCGCACGCCTGCGGCCAACCGGCCGCCGGGCATTTTGCCCGGCGGCCGGCGCTTCCGGGAGAATCCAGTCCCTTACGCCACCGCGTAAGCGCCGTTCTCCACCACATACACGTCAAAGTCCTTGGTAACCTCGCCGGTGGCGGCCCAGGACAGCAGCCCTGTCATGCCGTCCACCTCGATCTGGGTCATCACAGGGATCAGCGCCTCGCAGATGTCCTCCGCGCTCATGTCGGCGGTGCAGCCGGCCTCCTGCAGGGCGGTGTACAGGGCGTACACGCAGTCGTAGCCGTCGGCGGCAAACTGATCGGGCGTGCTGCCATAGGCCGCCTCATAGGCGTCCACGAAGGTGGCGTTCTCCTCCAGGTCGGAGGAGAAGGGGGTGAGCAGCAGCATCCCCTCAGCCAGGGAGGTGTCAAAGCCCTCCACGCCCAGGATGCCGTCCATACCGTCGCAGCCGAACAGGGTGAAGTCGTAGCCCATGGCCGCGCCCTGGGTCAGGATGACGGAGGCGGGGGTGTAGTAGATGGGAGCGAAGATCAGGTCTGCCCCGGCGTTCTGAGCCGCGGTGAGCTGGACGGAGAAATCGGTCTGGCTGTCGTCGGTGAAGGTACCGGTGGAGACGATCTCGCCGCCCAGGCGCTCATACTCCTGGACAAAGGCCTCATAGATGCCGGTGGAGTACGCGTCGCCGTTGTTGTAGATGACAGCCACGGTGGCATCCGGCAGGCTCTCGGACAGATAGGTGGCCGCACTGATGCCCTGGTTGGGATCGGTGAAGCAGATCTGAAAATAGTTGTCCTTGCCGTCAATCACGTCCAGGGAAGAGGCGGAAGGGGTGACGGCGAACACCCGGTCGTTGTAGGTCTCCGCGGCCACAGACACCGCCGGGCCGGTGGTCACCGGGCCCACCAATGCCTGCATCCCCCAGTCCAACAGGTTGTTATAGGCGTTCACGGCGGTCTCCGCGTCGCTGACGTCGTCCTGTACCCTGAGCTCGAACTGGACTGCGCCGCCCAGGGCATTGATCTCATTCACGGCGATCTGGGCGCCCTGGGAGGCGGAGACGCCATAGCTGGCGTTCGGGCCGGTCAGCGGGCCGATGAAGCCGATCTTGAAGGTTCCTCCGGCGGTGCCGGCAGAGCTAGTCTCCCCAGCGGGGTCAGAGTTGGTCCCGGCGGGGGTGTTCTCAGCCTGGCCGCCGCATCCCGCCAGCAGGCCCAGGCACATCGCGCCGGCGGTGACCAGCGCTGCAAGATTCCTCTTTTTCATTCTGTTTTCCTCCTAACCTTTTGCGGGCCGGCCCATGGGCCGCCCCGTAAGATTGTTGACAATTATATCCCCCACGCCCAGCTTTGTCAACCGCAAAAATACACAAGGGCCACCTGGGCCTGGTCCCCGTTGTCCCCCATTATGACGGAATCCGCCCCCTCAGACCACCAGCCCCCCGTTGGGAGCCACCACCTGCCCGGTGAGGAAAGACGCTTCGTCCCCCCCCAAGAAGGCCACCACCTGGGCCACCTCCTCCGGCCGGCCAATCCGCCCCAGGGGGGTCTGTTCGGCCAGGTCGGCCAGCGCGGCCGCGTCCAGCTGGGCGTTCATCTGCGTGTCGATCACCCCGGGAGCCACGCAGTTGACCCGGATGTTGGAGGGGCCCAGCTCCTTGGCCAGCGCCTTGGTATAGGCGATGACCGCCCCCTTCGCCGCGGAATAGGCCACCTCGCAAGAGGCCCCCACCTGCCCCCACATAGAGGAAACGGTCACGATGCTTCCCGCTTTCCGGCCGATCATGTGGGGCAGCACAGCCTGGCAGCAGTGGTGCACACCGTCCACGTTGACGGCGAACAGCCGCCGCCAGCGCTCCTCGTCGATTTGCCCGATCAGGCCGCTCTCAGACACCCCGGCGTTACACACCAAAATGTCAAGTTGACAAAATTTTTCTAACACATTGTCAACCATCTCTCCCACCTGTGCCCGGTTGGCCACGTCCGCCCGCACCGCCAGGGCGGGCACGCCCATTCCAGCCAGCTCTTCGGCCAGCTCCCGGGCCTGCCGCTCACTGTGGAGGTAGTTCACCGCCACCCCCCAGCCCCGCCGGGCAAACTCCCGGGCCACCGCCGCACCAATCCCCCGGGACGCCCCAGTCACCAACGCATACTTCATCCTTCCTCACTCCTTTCTCCGCACACCGTCTGCCCCGGGCAGGCCCTTGATGCCCCATCTTATCACGAAAGAAACCCCTTGACAAGCGCCTGGGGCAGGCTGTATAATATTATAAGTCTGTCCATGGACGGTTAGCTCAGCTGGTATGAGCACCTGCTTGACGTGCAGGGGGTCACAGGTTCGAGTCCTGTACCGTCCACCATATTAGGATGCCGCCTTTGGATCAAAGGCGGCAAGGAGAAAACCTCTGTTCATTGGGGTTTTCTCCTATTTTTATGCCAAAATTGCGGTGGCGGTTCTGGGACCATGGCGATGGCCTCCCCTTCCACCTCTGTTTTTATCTGATTGCCAGTCGATAGCTCCTGTCAATCTTGTGACAAAGTTCCTCTGTGGATACCGAACCATCCAAAATGACGGTATACCAGTTCCGCTTGTTCATATGCCAGCCAGGAAAATACTTTTTGTTGTCTACGGTAGCGTCCATCTGCTCCGGTTCAATCCGCAAATCCATGATTTCGGCCCCTTCGTCGGATGGAAGCCCTAACTTCCTGCGGGAAACTGTCAGGATCACACCATACCATTTCTGCGTGTCTTTCCGCCGCCAGACGGCATTGTCAGGGAATTTCGTCCAAAGAAACTCCAGTTCATCCCCATAAGTTTTGCGGACATAAGCGATTGCCGCCTTTGCCTGTGCGCTCTTGAAGGCATCAGGCTCAAAGCACTTTTCTGCAATGTCGGTGAGCACCTGTTCATATTCCATTTTCACACTGGTGACAAAACTGCCCGTTGCGCCATCGGTAAGGTGTAACGTGTATGGATCCTTGGTTTCCATGTCAATGATTGTCGCTTTCACCAGGCCGTCCGGCATGATTTCCACCACCATCAAAAGCCCACTGCTCGGTAACACGGTATGATAGGAATACGCGCCATTGTTTTGTGAGAAGCCATAAGCGGATAGTTTTGGCACACTGACTTTCCTGCCCTTAAAAATGTTGTTTTTGATATCCATCATCGCCCCTCCTGCACCTTTTTGTAATCGTAAAAACTGTATCCTTTACAACATCCTGACATAAAAAAGGAAGGCGCGACGATGTCGTACCTTCCTTTTTGGCCCCGCGCCCGCTTCTAAGCGCGGGGCCTGCTGGAGCAAGGCGGGCGCTCCGTCGTTGGCACCCCGGACTGGAGTCGAACCAGCGGCCTATCGCTTAGGAGGCGATCGCTCTATCCTACTGAGCTACCGGGGCATATCCGACACTGCCCTTCCCCCACCCAATGCCCGCAGGCACTGAGTGGGCCCAGCGCCAACGCCCCCTATTGTACCCAATCTCCCCCAATCTGTCAACGTCGTCGAAAAATTCCTACCCCCGCCTGTCCCGTTCCACCTCTTGCATTCCAGGCGGATTGCCAGTATAATATTGTGCTTAGTGAGGCGGGACTTGCCCTTTCGGCTGGGTCCCTTGGCCCCTCCGGAGCCCCCCTCTGTCAAGCGCCCCACTGGAGCGCTGCCCCGCACGGTCCCCTTTGGGATCCCTTGCGGGGCGGGAGGCTATCCCGCCTGGCGCCAAGCTTCCCATTCTGTCAAATACTTGCACGCGCTCCCGCGCCCCATTCCGGGGCTGGCGGGCCTACCGCGCGCAGAAGGAGATCCATATGCAAAACGAAACCCTGAGAAACGTCGCCATCATCGCCCATGTGGACCATGGCAAGACCACCCTGGTGGACGAAATGCTCAAGCAAGGGGGCATCTACCGGGAAAACCAGGCCACGGTGGAACGGGTGATGGATTCCAACGACCTGGAGCGGGAGCGGGGCATCACCATCCTGGCCAAAAACACCGCCGTCCACTACAAGGACGTGAAGATCAACATCGTGGACACCCCGGGCCACGCCGACTTCGGCGGCGAGGTGGAGCGCATCCTGAAGATGGTCAACGGCGTCATCCTCCTGGTGGACGCCGCCGAGGGCCCCATGCCCCAGACTCGCTTCGTGCTGTCCAAGGCCCTGGAGCTGGGCCACCGGGTCATTGTCGTGGTCAACAAGATCGACCGGCCCGACCAGCGCATCCACGAGGTGGTGGACGAGGTGCTGGAGCTGCTGCTGGACCTGGACGCCACCGACGAGCAGCTGGACAGCCCCATGCTCTTCTGCTCCGCCCGCCGGGGCATCTGCTCCTACTCCCCCGACGACCTGGGGACGGACCTGAAGCCCCTGTTCGACACCATTTTGAACTACATCCCCGCCCCGGAGGCGGACGTGGAGAAGCCCTTCCAGATGCTGGTCAGCTCCATCGACTACAACGAGTTCGTGGGCCGCATCGCCATCGGCCGCATCGAGCGGGGGACCATCAAGCAGAACCAGGAGATCGCGGTGTGCAACTACCACGACCCCGACGCCGCCCCCAAGAAGGCCAAGGCCGTCAGCATCTACGAGTTCGAGGGCCTCAGCCGCAAGCCGGTGACCGAGGCCGCCGCCGGGGAGATCATCGCCATGAGCGGCATCGGGGACATCACCATCGGCGACACCATCTGCGCGGTGTCCGACCCCGAGCCCCTGCCCTTCGTGAAGATCTCCGCCCCCACCATGGAGATGACCTTCTCCATCAACGACTCCCCCTTCGCCGGGCGGGAGGGCAAGTTCGTCACCTCCCGGCAGATCCGGGAGCGGCTGTTCCGGGAGACGCTGAAGGACGTGTCCCTCCGGGTCAGCGAGATCGAGGGGGCCACCGACGCCTTCAACGTGGCGGGCCGGGGCGAGATGCACCTGTCCATCCTCATCGAGACCATGCGCCGAGAGGGCTACGAGTTCTCCGTATCGCCCCCGAGGGTGCTTTTCCAGACTATAGACGGCAAGAAGTGCGAGCCCGTGGAGCGCGTTGTGGTGGACGTGCCCTCGGAGAGCATAGGCGCTGTGATC
>DVJZ01000005.1 GCA_018716385.1 Candidatus Enterenecus merdae | reverse complement strand
AAGCCGGACTTGGCCCGCTCCAGGATCTCCACGGACACGTCGTCCCGATCCAGCCCCAGCTGGGCCAGCCCCTTGGCGACGGCTTCGTCCTCAGTCTTGGCGGTGACTTCCAGATACTTTTCCATGGGGCGACACTCCTTTCGTCATTGGACTGGGCTTACTCCTCCTGCCCGTCCTGCTCCGGCCCTTCCAATCCCTCTGGGCTGTCAGACTGGTCCGGCTGCTCCTGGACGGATTGCTCCAGGTCCGGCTGCTCCGGAGCGGAAACGGGAGGCTGGGCGGACTGTTCCGAGGCACGCTCAGGGGCAACCTGCCCTTCGACCCTCTCCTGATCCTCCGGTTCCTCCTGGCTGGGCTGGGCAGGTTTGGCGGACTGGGCAGGATTCCCAAGCCATTCGTTGGGGTCACGATAGGGGGTGATGGGATAGCGGTTGGGGTCGTAGGCCCGGCCCCGGGCATAGGCCCGGATGCCCTCCCGGCTGGCGCTCACGTCCACGCCCCTTTCCTTGCCCGCACCCTGGTTCTGCTTGCCTTTCTTATAGGTGCCGGCGGCGATGGCGGCCGCCTTGCGCTCGGCGGCGATTCGCCGGCGCTCCTTCTCCTCCAGCTTGGCCCGCTTGGCCTGCTCCTCCAGCTCCCGCTGGGCCTGCTCGTAGTCCTTGCGCAGGATCCTGCCGGCCAACAGCTCCTGCACCATTCCCAGCAGGGAGTTGGCAATCCAGTAGATACAAAGGCCGGCGGGCATGGAGTAGCCGATCCACAGGGAGATGACGGGGCTGATGATCATCATGGTACGGTTGGTGGACGCCGCGGCCTGGTCCTGCTCCTGGCTGCGGTTCATCCGGTTGGTCTTTTGGGACACGATCATGGACAGCAGCGACATCCCCGCGGAGAAGATGGGCATGAGGAACAGTCCGATAGACCCCCAGCTTACCCCGTTCTGCCAAAATTGCAGGGTGGGAATCTGGGACAGGTCCAGGCCAAGAAAGCTGAAGTTGATGATAAACAGGCTGCCGCCCGCGGCGGCCTCCGCCGCAGCCAGATTGCCCGAGTTGAGCATGGAGGCCAGGGTCAGCTCGTTGGCGCCGGAAAGATATTCGCTTCCCATCACGCCGGTCCAGTCCAGAGCGGTGGCCACCGAGGTGATGGCGGTGTCGCTCAGGCCCATCATGTAGCGGAATGGACGGCGGATGATGGCGTACAGCGGCCACAGGATCAGCAGGGGCAGCAGCGACCACAGGCATCCCCCCGTGGGGCTCACCTTGTTCTCAGCGTAAAACTTCTGAACCTCCCGGTTGTACCGCTCCCGGTCGTTGCCGTACCGCTTTTGCAGCTCCCGCAGCTGTCCGGAAACCAGGCTCATCTTGATCATGCCCTTTTTGCCCTTCAGGTTCAGGGGGAAGAGGATGATCTTGATGATGATGGTAAACAGGATCAGGGCAATACCATAACTATTGAACAGCTCACAAAACACCCGCAGCAACCAGCTGAAGGGCGTCATGATGATTTGCAGAAAATCCATACAGGGCCTCCCTACTTTGATACTCTCACGCGCCAGCGCCCCTTGGGGGGCACCGGGTCATAGAGGAACGACCGCTCCCGGTGAAAGGGGTGGCAGCGCAGCACCCGCCACGCCGACAGCAGGCCGCCCTTCAGCGCCCCGTGGACCTCCACCGCCTCCAGGGCATAGGTCGAGCAGGTGGGGATGAACCGGCAGCAGGGCGGGCGACCGGGCGAGATCTTCTCCCGGTACAGCCGGATCAGGCCCAGCAGCAGACGCTTCACGGCTTGCCCACCCCCTGTTTCCAAAGCCCCAGCTTGTCCGCCAGGGATAGGAAAGACCGCTCCAGCTGCCGGTAGCTGCTGTGGGCGGCCCGCACCCGGGCCACCAGCACCAGGTCCAGTCCCTCGCCCAACAGCCCTTCATGCAGGCGGTAGATCTCCCGCAGGCGGCGGCGCACCCGGTTGCGCACCACGGCGCAGCCCACCTTGGTGGACACCGTCAGGCCCAATCGGTTCCCCTTCCCCCCGTTGTGCCGCGCGTAAAGGGCGATCCGGCTGTCCGCCACGGTTTTCCCCTTCCGATACAGCCGGCGGAACAGGTGATTCTCCTTCAGCGACACCGTCTTTTTCACAGGGACGCCCCTTTCCTCCCGGTTGGGATTGGACTGTTCCCAAACGGACGCGGGGGCGAGGGAAACCTCCCGCGCCCCGGCCTGCTCTATTTCATCCCGATGTATCCGCCATCAGTGGGTCAGGCGGGCGCGGCCCTTCATCCGGCGGCGGGCCAAAACCTTGCGGCCGTTGGCGGTGGCCATGCGCTTGCGGAAGCCGTGCACCTTGGAGCGGTGACGCTTCTTGGGCTGATAGGTACGAACCATGGGAGAACACCTCCTGTATAAAATTGCGGCGGACAACCCGCCGCCTCCACAACGTCTCCGGACTGGAAACGCGGTTGACCTGTTTGGCGCCGGAAAGCGGCGCATGTGCACATGGGATTATACCGGATTCTCCCTGTCCTGTCAATCAAATTTCAAAGAAAACCCTTCTATCCACTTTGACACACAAGATATTGTACCAAATTTCCTACTTTCCCACAAGAGGTCTTTCCCCGCCGCCCGGTGATACACCATCCGTCCACAAGATCAAAGGAAGACGAGGAAAAACCCTTGTGAAACCACCCACTTTTTGCTATAATTATGTGGTTATCATATGCACGCTTGAGGTGACGCCATGTCGATGAAATCAGCCGCCGATATTTGGGAAAAAGCAAAGAGTCTGATGGAGGCGGAGTTGACAGCCGTGTCCATCGAAACCTGGTTCGGCGATGTGGAGGCGGTCGCCCTGGAGGAGACCAGGCTGATCCTGTGCGTTCCAACCGAATTTAAGCGCAACATCATCCAAACCCGTTTCCTAACCACGGTGGAAAAGACCCTGCGGGAGCTGTTCTCTTTCGAGGTGGGAGTGGCTCTGCTGCTGCCCGATGAGCGGGAGAAGTACCAGTCCGGCGCGGCCGCCCAAAGGACTGATAGCCCATACCGCTCTTACACCTTTGACCGCTTTGTGGTGGGCTCCACCAACAAGTTTGCCTTCACCGCCGCAGAAAAAGTAGCCGACGAGCCCGGGGGGGCCTACAACCCCCTGTTCATCTATGGGCAGTCCGGACTGGGCAAGACCCATCTGCTCCACGCCATCGCCAACCGGGTGCAGGAGAACCACCCGGACTACCGCATCCTGTATATCAAAAGCGAGGAATTCGTCAACGAGCTGATCCGGAACCTGATCCAGGGCCAGGATATGCAAGAGTTTCGCAACAAGTACCGCACGGTGGACCTATTTTTGATGGACGACGTGCAGTTCATCGCCGGTAAGGACTCCAGCGAGGAGGAGCTGTTTCACACCTTTAACACCCTATATGAGCAGGGCAAACAGATCGTGCTCACCTCCGACCGGCCTCCCCAGGAAATGCTCCGGTTGGAGCAGCGGCTCAAAACCCGCTTTGAGCAGGGCCTGCCCGCCGACATCCAACCTCCCGATTACGAGACCAGGGTGGCCATCCTGAAAAACAAATCCATAGAGCGGGGCATTGTGCTGCCAGACCCGGTGCTCAGTTATGTGGCGGAGAACATCACCGCCAACGTCCGGCAGATCGAAGGGGTGGTCAACAAGATCATGGCCTTCCAGGAGCTGATGGGCGCCCAGGTAAACGTGGAGAACACCATCCGGGCGGTGCGGGACATCCTGCGCGCTAAGGAAGACTTTCTCCCCTCGGCGGACACCATCATCCAGGAGGTGGCCCGCTTTTACGAGCTGGACAGCGACGCGCTGCGGGGGCAGAGCCAGAACAAAGAAATCTCCACGGCCCGCAACGTGGCCATGTACATCATCCGGGAAATGACCCAGCTGTCCCTGGCCGAAATCGGCCAGCAGTTTGGCGGGCGCCACCACTCCACCGTGCTCAACTCCATCAACCGGGTGGAGAAGTACCGAAAGAACCAGCCCGAGTTCAACGAGATCATCCGAGACATCACCAACGCGGTCAACTCCGCCTATTGACCTTCTCCACATCCCTGCGGACTGTGGTGTGGAAGGCTGTGGAAAAAAGAAACCGTTGTCATCGTGACCTTCATCCTGTTGAAATTCTGTGGAATATTTTGCGCCGCTGTATGTCATGTGTTACCAAGGCTTCAGACCGGTTTTCCACAGCTTCCGCCACCCCTACTATATACTACGAATTGAAATACTCCTCCCCTATCTGACCGGCGGGGAGGGAAAGGAGACCTGCCATGAAATTTTCCTGCGAGAAAGCGCTGCTACAAACCGCTGTCACCACAGCTGGACGGGTGGTGGCTGCCAAAAGTTCCATCCTTGCCCTGGAAGGCGTTCTGCTGGAGGGCTTGGACGCTGGACTGCAAGTCAGCGGCTACAACCTGGAAACAGGCATTGTCACCCAAGTGGAGGCGGAGGTAACCCAGCCCGGATCCATTGTGCTGCCTGCCCGCCTATTTGGGGAGATCATCCGGAAATTGCCCGATGACATGGTCAGCGTGTCCACACAGGGCACCAAGGTGCACATCAGTTGCGGCCCCACCTCTTTTGACATTCTGGGAAGCAGAGCGGAGGAATTTCCCGAGCTGCCCGCCGTGGATGAAGGAAACTGCTTGAACATCGAACAGGGAACCTTGCGGTCTATGATTTCCCGGGTTATCTTTGCCGTCAGCGACAATGAGAGCCGGCCTGTCCACACCGGCGCGCTGTTTGAGGTGGATGGGAAAGAGCTGACCATGGTGGCGGTGGACGGCTACCGCCTGGCTCTGCGCCGGGAGGAGATCCTTCAAAAGGAGGGTGGGGAGCAGTTCTCCTTCGTGGTGCCTGGGGCGGCCCTGTCCGAGGTGGACAAGATCTGCGCGGACAGCGACGAGCCGGTCCAGGTGACGGAGGGAGAGCGGCACATTACCTTCCGCATGGGCTCCACTCTACTGGTGGCCCGGCGGCTGGAGGGGGAGTTTCTCAATTACCGGCAGACCATTCCCCAGAACAACTCCGTTAGTTTAGAGGCGGACACCGGCGCGCTGCAGCGCTCTATTGACCGGGCGTCCCTCATCATCAACGACAAGTTGAAAAGCCCCCTGCGGTGTAAGTTTGAGGACGGTTCTGTGTCTATCTCATCCCAGACCGCCATTGGTTCTGCCTTTGACCGTTGCCCGGTGACGGGAGACGGGAAGGGGCTGGAGATTGGTTTCAACAACCGTTTTCTGATGGAAGCGGTGAAGGCGGCTCCTGCTGAGCAGGTCCGTCTGGAGCTGAATACCCCCACTTCCCCCTGCCTGATCCTGCCCACAAAGGGACAGCCGGAGCGGTTCCTCTATATGGTACTGCCGGTGCGGTTGAAAGCGGAGGGATAGGCGCAGATCTGGAAAGCGGGATGTTGAGGGGAGGGAGCAGGGAATGCAGGAGACACGGATCAAGATCAAAACGGAATGGATTAAGCTGGACGCCCTGCTGAAGTTTGCCGGAGCGGCGGATACCGGAGGGGCGGCCAAGGAAGCTGTCCAGGGAGGTTCGGTGACGGTCAACGGCGCGATATGCACCCAACGTGGTCGGAAGATCCGGCCTGGCGACCGGGTGGAACTGGGCGGGGAGACCGTCCTGGTGGTGGAATGACCGTCAATGGGCTCACCCTGGACTTTTTTCGAAACTACACCCACCTGGAGGTCAGCTTTGATCCTGGTGTGAACGTCATCGTGGGGGAGAACGCCCAGGGAAAGACCAATCTGGTGGAGGCGGTGGCCTACCTCTCTTCCGCCTCTTCCCACCGGGCCAGGTATGACCGGGAACTGATCCAGTTTGGGATCGACCGGGCCTTCCTGAAAGCGGAGCTTTTCAGCCGGAAGCGGGACTATATCCTGGAGGCCCAGCTCACCCGGGGAATGCGCCGGCAGCTCTGGTCCAACGGGGTGCGGCTGAAGTCTGCGGGAGAGCTGGCAGGGATTTTGACCACGGTGCTGTTCTGCCCGGAGGACCTCTACCTCATCCGGGCGGGAGCGGGGGACCGGCGGCGGTTTCTGGACAGCTGTATCTGCCAGCTTCGGCCCAGGTACGCCGCCGCCCTGGCCGAGTATCACCGGTTGCACGAGCAGAAGGGCAGGATCCTTCGAGACTGGGAGGAAAAGCCATCCCTGCTGGGGGCGCTGGACGATTACTCCCTGCGCATGGCCCAATGCGGGGCCATTCTCATCCACTACCGGGCCCATTTTATCAAGAAGCTCAACCAGGCCGCACCTGCCATCCATACAGACTGTTCCGGCGGGCGGGAACAGTTGGAGCTGTCCTATGACACGGTGTCCACCGTATTAGACCCGTTGGCCAGCCCTAAGCAGATCCTGGGGCAGCTGCTGGATCATCAGGAGCGGCACCGGCAGGCGGAGATTGATTCCCACTCCTGCCTGACGGGACCTCATCGGGATGAGCTGGCCATCCAGATCGACGGGAATCTGGCCAAGACTTTCGCTTCCCAAGGCCAGGTGCGCACTGCCGCGCTGGCACTGAAGCTGGCCGCCCGGGACATCCTCTATCAGGACACCGGGGAATGGCCGGTGCTGCTGCTGGACGACGTGCTGTCCGAGCTGGATCATCGCAGGCAGGAGTTTGTCCTCAACCGTATCACCTCCGGCCAGGTCTTGATCACTTGTTGTGAGGATGAGAAACTGGCCCAGCTAAAGACAGGGCGCGCCTTTCACATTCACGCCGGCAAACTGGTGTGATCAAGACCTGGCCCGGTGCGGGTGCGCCGTACAAGCTGGTTGCTTGGCAACCAGCTTGGCGCAGACCGAATTCAGTTCGGTCGAGCATTGAAATCAAAGGGGGTCCCCACGGGGCCTACCCCGTGGGGGTCTTGATCACCTGTTGTGAGGATGAGAAACTGGCCCAGCTAAAGACAGGGCGCGCTTTTCACATTCACGCCGGCAAGCTGGTGTGACATTCCGGAGGAGGCTTTCATGTATCTGAACCTGGGACAATCGGTGATCATTCCGGAATCCTCAATTCTGGGACTGTTTGACCTGGACAACGCCACCTGGTCTTTTCGTACCCGCCGCTTCTTGCATCAGGCGGAGCAGGCGGGACAGGTGCGCAACGTGGGGGGCGATCTGCCCAGGTCCTTCCTTCTGTGCCAGCAGGGGGAACAGGAGGCGGAAGTCTATCTTTCCCCGGTCAACACCGCAACCCTGATTCGCAGAGCGGAGCAGGCTGGATTCGAGTGAATGGGAGGAATGAGTATGGAATCCATCCAGTATCTTTGGAAAGATCGTAAGCGCTACTTTGGTCTGCCCATCAGCTTTACCCGTTATCGGCTGAGCGGCAGCCGTATCTTTCGTGAGACGGGGCTGCTCAACCTGAGGGAGGAGGAGGTACTGCTCTACCGGGTGCGGGACCTGGAAGTAACACGATCCCTGTGGCAGCGCATTTTCCGGGTGGGTACGATCTGCATACACTCGTCGGACAAGACCTCCCCCCATCTGGATCTGGTGAGCGTGCGGGACGCCAAGGCGGTCAAGGAACTGATTTACCAGCAGGTGGAGCAGGCCAAGAACGCGCGGCGGATGCGGGCCACAGAGCTGGTGGACGACGGGTTTGAACCGGAACAGGATCTGGAGAGCGATCCGGATTTCTGCCCCATGGAGTGAGCTTGGGGCGTTGGCCTTTGGAAAGAACAGTGAGCGGAGGGACACAGTATGTCTGAACAAATGGAACAACATTCCACCATGGTGGAGCATGAGTACGGCGCCTCAGAGATCCAGGTGCTGGAGGGCCTAGAGGCGGTGCGCAAGCGCCCGGGGATGTATATCGGCTCCACCTCCGCCTCAGGCCTGCACCACCTGGTGTATGAGATCGTGGACAACGCCATCGACGAGGCGCTGGCGGGGTACTGCGACCGGATCACGGTGGAGATCCTGGATGGGGACATCATCCGGGTGACTGACAATGGCCGGGGTATCCCCGTGGACATCCAGCCCCAGACCGGGCGGCCTGCCCTGGAGGTGGTGTACACCGTGCTCCACGCCGGGGGCAAGTTCGGCGGCGGGGGCTACAAGGTGTCCGGCGGCCTGCACGGGGTGGGCGCGTCGGTGGTCAACGCCCTGTCCCAATGGCTGGAGGTGCGGGTGCACAAGAATGGCCAGGTCTATGAGATGAAGTTCTCCCGGGGCAAGATTACCCAGGAAATGAAAATCGTGGGGACCACCGACCGCACCGGCACCGAGGTGGTGTTCCAGCCAGACCCTCAGATGTTTGAAGAGACTGTCTACGACTATGACACCCTGCACAAGCGGATGCGGGAGCAAGCGTTCCTCAACGCCGGGGTGCGCATCCTCATGGCTGACCGGCGCTCCGGGTCAGAGCGGGAGGAGAGCATGTGCTATGAAGGGGGCATCCGGGAGTTTGTCACCTTTATCAACCGGAACAAAACCCCCCTGCACGACCAGGTCATCTATATGTCCGGCACCAAAGATGACGCCATGGCGGAGATTGCCTTGCAGTACAACGACAGCTACAACGAGGTCATCGTCTCCTTTGCCAACAACGTGCACACCCCGGAGGGGGGGATGCACGAGGAGGGCTTTAAGCGGGCGCTGACCAACGTACTCAACGCCTATGGCAAAAAGGCCAACCTGCTCAAGGGAGACGACAAGGTGGCCGGTGAGGACTGCCGGGAGGGACTGACCTGCGTCATCTCCGTCAAGCTCACCGAGGCGCAGTTTGAGGGACAGACCAAGGCCAAGCTGGGTAACAGCGAGATCCGCACCCTGGTGCACAACGTGGTCTCGGACAAGCTGGAGCAGTTTTTGGAGGAGAATCCCGCTGTGGGCCGGGCGGTGCTGGAAAAGGCCATGATGGCCAACCGGGCCCGGGAGGCGGCCCGCCGGGCCCGGGAATCCATCCGGCGCAAGAACGCGCTGGAAGGGGCAACCCTGCCGGGCAAGCTGGCCGACTGCAACGAGCGGGACCCGGCCCTGACCGAGCTGTATATCGTCGAGGGAGACTCCGCAGGCGGCTCGGCCAAGCAGGGGCGGGATTCCCGCTTCCAGGCCATCCTACCCCTGTGGGGCAAGATGCTCAATGTGGAGAAGGCCAGGGCGGACAAGATCTATGGCAACGACAAGCTCCAGCCGGTGATCACCGCCCTGGGCGCCGGGCTGGGGGAGGAGTTTGACACAGATAAGCTGCGCTATCACAAGGTCATCATCATGGCCGACGCCGACGTGGACGGCTCCCACATCCGCACCCTGCTACTCACCTTCTTCTTCCGGTTCATGCGCCCGCTCATCGACCGGGGTTATGTATACGCCGCGGTGCCTCCCCTGTTCAAGCTCACCCGGGGCAAGACCACCCGGCTGGCCTTCTCCGAGGAGGAGCGGGACGCCGTCTCCGCCCAGCTGCGGGGGGACAATCCCAGCGCCAAGGTGGACATCAGCCGCTTCAAGGGCCTGGGCGAGATGGACGCCCACGAGCTGTGGGACACCACCATGAACCCGGAGACCCGCACCCTCAAGCGCATCACTATGGAGGACGCGGTGCGGGCGGACGAGATCTTCACCCTGCTCATGGGGGAGAAGGTGGAGCCCCGCCGGGAGTATATCGAGCGCAACGCTTTCAAGGCGGTCAACCTGGACTATTGACTCCCGTCCCTGTATGAGGGATGGGAGCGGATCCCGGGATGGATTTCAATCTCCACCTTCCTCCTTGCACGGTCCGGGGTGAGGAGGAAGGAGGAGCCGGAACTGAGAATTGAGAAATTTGCCGGCGGGGCCGGCCACCCAGCCCACCGGGCAAACTTCATGAGGAGGGACCTCAAGTCATGGCAAAAGACGAGTATATGAGCCGGGACATCTCCTTTCCCGATCAGAAGATCGTAGAGATCAACCTGGAGCATGAGATGCAGGCGGCGTACATTGAGTACGCCATGTCCGTCATCGTGGGCCGGGCCTTGCCCGACGTGCGGGACGGCTTGAAACCGGTCCACCGCCGCATCCTCTACTCCATGTATGAAAGCGGTCTGACCTCTGACAAGCCATTCAAAAAGTCGGCCACCTGCGTGGGCGATGTGCTGGGCAAGTACCATCCCCATGGGGATCAGTCCGTCTACGACGCGCTGGTGCGTCTGGCCCAGGATTTCTCCATGCGCTACCCCCTGGTGGATGGCCACGGCAACTTTGGTTCGGTGGATGGGGACCCTCCCGCCGCCTACCGTTATACCGAGGCCCGCATGGCCAGGATCGCCAACGAGATGATGCGGGATATCGACAAGGAGACGGTGAACTGGGATCCCAACTTCGACGAGTCGCTGAAGGAGCCCCGGGTGGTGCCCTCCCGGTTCCCCAACCTGCTGGTGAACGGCTCGTCTGGCATTGCCGTGGGCATGACCACCAACATCCCGCCCCACAACCTGCGGGAGGTCATTGACGGGGTGGTCTGTATCCTGGAAAATGAGCACGCCACCCTGGACGACCTGATGGAGCACATCAAGGGGCCGGACTTCCCCACCCGGGGCATCATCATGGGCCGGGCTGGTATCCGGGCGGCCTATGCCACCGGCAAGGGACACATCCGGGTCCGGGCCCGCACGGAGATGGAGGAGTTTGGAAACGGCCGCACCCGTATCATTGTCACCGAGCTGCCCTACCAGGTGAACAAGGCCCGGCTGGTGGAGAACATCGCCGACCAGGTGAAGGAGAAGCGGCTGGACGGAATCTCCGGCCTGCGGGACGAGTCGGACGGCAAGCGGGGGATGCGCATCGTCATCGAGCTGAAGAAGGACGCAAATCCCCAGGTAACCCTGAACCGGCTGTTTGCCCAGACCCAGATGCAGACCACCTTCGGGGTGATCCTGCTGGCCCTGGTCAACAACCAGAAGCAGCCCAAGGTGCTCACCCTGCGCCAGATTTTGGACGAGTACATCGCCTTTCAGGAGGAGGTCATCACCCGGCGCACCCAGTACGACCTGAAGAAAGCCCAGGAGCGGGCCCATCTGCTGGAAGGGCTGCTGATCGCCCAGGACAACATCGACGAGGTCATCCGCATCATCCGGGCCAGTTACGACGACGCCAAGGAAAAGCTGATGGAGCGCTTCGGCCTGGACGACATCCAGGCCCAGGCCATTCTGGATATGCGGCTGAAGGCCTTGCAGGGGCTAGACCGGGAGAAGCTGGAGGCAGAGTACCGGGAGCTGGCCGAGCGCATTGACTACTATCAGCGGTTGCTCCAGGACGGGGCGATGCTGCGGGGGGTGCTCAAGCAGGAACTGCTGGAGATCCGGGACCGGTATGGGGACGAGCGCAAGACCGAGATCGGCTTTGCCGAGGACGATTTGGACGTGGAGGACCTGATCGCCGAAGAGCAGTGCGTGTTCACCATGACCGCGGGAGGCTATATCAAGCGCACCTGCGCCCGGGAGTATGCTGCCCAGGGCAAGGGGGGCATGGGCAAGAAGTCCATGTCCACCCGGGAGGAGGACTATGTGAACACGGTGTTCACCGCCTCCACCCACGACTACATCCTGTTCTTCACCGACAAGGGCCGGGTGTTCCGCAAGAAGGGCTATCAGATCCCGGAGGCGGGCCGCACCGCCCGGGGCACCAACATCGTCAACGTGCTCCAGGTGGAGGCGGGGGAAAAGGTGTCGGCCATGATCCACACCCGGGACATCACCGACGAAGGGCGCTTCCTGGTGATGATTACCCGCAATGGAACGGTCAAGCGTCTGCCAGTGGTTACCCTGAAGAACCTGCGCAACAATGGCCTGCGAGTGATCACCCTGGAGGATGGGGACGAGCTGATGGTGGTGCGGGAGACCGACGGTACCAAGCATATTCTCATCGCCACCCACGACGGCATGGCTGTGTGCTTTGCCGAGACCGACGTGCGCCCCACCGGACGGGGCTCCATGGGGGTGCGGGGCATCCGCCTGCGCCCCGGAGACTATGTGGTGGGGGCGGCCCGGGCAAATCCGGGCCGGGCGGTGCTGACCATCACCGAGCATGGCTACGGCAAGCGCACCCCGGTGGAGGACTATCGGATCACCAGCCGGGGGGGCGTGGGCATCAAGAACTACGCCGTCACCGCAAAGACCGGCCGGGTGGTGGGAATCAAGGTGGTGGACGGCACGGAGGATCTGCTGCTGGTCACTCAGTCGGGCACGCTGCTGCGCACCGGGGTGGAGTCCATTCGGCTGGCCGGCCGGGCCACCCAGGGGGTCATCGTCATGCGTCTGAAGGAAGAGGGGGACCAGGTGATCGCCATGGCCCTGGCGGACAAGGAGCCGGAGGGGGAGACTGAGGCCCCTGAGACATCCGAGACGCCGGCGGAGGGCGGCGAGGGCTGAGCCCTCAGCCAGTTTCAGGAAAGCCTGTTTCCCGGGAAATGGAGTGCCGGTTCCGCCAGGGAAACCGGCAGTCGACCGGGGGAAACTGCCGGTGGGTTGCGCCGGTGTTGGCGGGTGTGATAGGATTCAGCCATCCGAGGAAAGTAGGTGTGGATGGGATGAAGAAGCAGTCGTTGGGAGCCACGGTGGCTGACCTGCGCAAGGAGAAGGGGATGACCCAGCTGGAGCTGGCCGAACAGATGGGGGTGACGGACAAGGCGGTGTCCAAGTGGGAACGGGACCTGTCCTTGCCAGACGCGGCCTCTCTGCCCCGCCTGGCGGAGGTTCTGGGGATCTCGGTGGACGAGCTGATGCAGGGCCGGGCCGCCGCCTGCGGCAAGGGTGGAACGAGGGAGCTGGTTGTCCTGATTCTGCGGGGGGTGGCGATGGCCATGGGGATCGCCGTGGCGGTGCTGTCTGCCCTGGATCGGATCGCGGTTAGCTCTGCCCTGCTCCTGCTGGGGATTGGCCTGGCCTGCCTGGCTATCACCCAGTTTGACCGGGAGGAGTGAACCCGCTCTTCCCACCAGCCCTGTGATAAAGGAGAGGTTGCATGAAAAAGGTGACCCTGTATACCGATGGAGCCTGTTCCGGCAACCCCGGACCCGGTGGATGGGGGGCCATCCTGCTATACGGAGCGCATAGGAGGGAGATGAGCGGGGGAGAGGCGTCCACCACCAACAACCGTATGGAGCTCACCGGGGTAATCCGGGGGCTGGAGGCGCTGAAGGAACCCTGTACGGTGGAGCTGTACTCCGACTCCAAGTATGTCATTGACGCACTGGAAAAAGGCTGGGCCAAAAGCTGGAAGGCCCGGGGCTGGGTGAAGGGGGACAAAAAGCCCGCCCTGAACCCAGACTTGTGGGCGCGGCTGTTGGAGCTGTGTGAGCGTCACCAGGTCAACCTTCACTGGGTCAAGGGCCATGCAGACAACCCATACAACAACCGCTGCGACGAGCTGGCGGTTGCACAGTGGCAGAAACTGAAAGAGGACAGCGGTGGCCCAGCATAGGCTGGGCCACCGCTGTTTTTGTTTGAGGAAGCATCTTTTTTCAGGTGCCTTTGAGGGCGGTGTAGGAGAGGTTCAGTTCCTCCAGTTATTTGGATCGATGGTGCTGGGCGTGCCCTCGTCGCCGCAAGCTGCCGCGCCCTCGCTTCCGCCGTTTGGCGAAAGCTCGCAGCGTCCGCTGCAGCTCCTCTCCCCGCAAAGTCGAGGGGAGACTTTGCGGGGCCCCCATCCATGATGGGCGCTGGATCAGGCGTCCTCTGGGACGGTGCAGGAGATGTTGAGCTCTTCCAATTGCTTGGGATCGACGGTGCTGGGCGCGCCCATCATGATGTCTTGGGCGTTCTTGTTCATGGGGAAGGGGATGATCTCCCGGATGGAGTCCTCCCCAGCCAGCAGCATGACCATGCGGTCCACCCCGGGGGCGATGCCCGCGTGGGGGGGGGCGCCATAGGTGAAGGCGTTGTACATGGCGGGGAACTTGGACTTCACGTCCTCCTCTCCCAGGCGCACCAGTTGAAACGCCTCCAGCATGATCTCCGGGTCGTGGTTTCGCACCGCGCCGGAGGATAGCTCCACCCCGTTGCACACCAGGTCGTACTGATAGGCGGTGATGGTCAGGGGATCCACTTGACCGGCGGCCGCCTGCTTGAGAACCTCCAGGCCGCCGTTGGGCATGGAGAAGGGGTTGTGGCAGAACTCCAGCTGGCCGGATTCCTCGCCGATCTCATACATGGGGAAGTCCACGATCCAGCAGAAGGAATACCGCTCCCGATCCATGTGGTCGGGGCAAAGCTGGCCCAGCTTGGCGCGCAGCACCCCGGCGGTCTTCTGCGCGGTGAGCAGCTTGCCGGCGGCAAGGCCCACAAAGCAGCCGGGGGTGAGGCCCAGGGCAGCTACCACTTGATCCTTCAAGGGCTGAACGAACTTGGCGATGCCACCCACGATCTCGCCGTTCTCATCATAGCGGAACCAGTAGGCCTTCTCCCCGGTCTGCACCTCCACCTGCTGGCACAGCCCGTCGATCTGCTTGCGGGTGGCGGAAAAATTGGGGACCACGACGGCCTTGACGGTACGGTCCTGGAAGGGTTCAAAGCCACAGCCGGCCAGCGGCTGGGTTGCATCCTGAAGGGTGAGGTCGATGCGCAGGTCGGGCTTGTCGGTGCCGTAGGTGTCCATGGCCTCCAGGTGAGGGATGCGAGGGAAGGGGGCCTGGGAGGCGGTGGAGTAGGCGCCGTACTGGGCGAAGATGGGGGGCAGTACCCGTTCCAGTACGGCGAATACGTCGTCCTGGCTGGCAAAGGCCATCTCCATGTCCAGCTGGTAGAACTCCCCAGGGGAGCGGTCGCCCCGGGCATCCTCGTCCCGGAAGCAGGGGGCGATCTGGAAGTAGCGGTCAAAGCCGGAGGCCATCAGCAGCTGCTTGAACTGCTGGGGGGCCTGGGGCAGGGCATAGAACTTGCCGGGGTGCTTCCGGCTGGGCACCAGGTAGTCCCGGGCGCCCTCGGGGGAGGAGGCGGTGAGGATGGGAGTGGTGATCTCCAGGAAGCCCTCGCCCAGCATGGCCGAGCGCAGGGCGGCCACCACGTTGCAGCGCAGCACGATGTTGTCCCGTACTGCGGGGTTGCGCAGATCCAGGTAGCGGTAGCGCAGCCGGAGGGACTCGTCCGCCTCCCGGCTGCGGCTTATTTGGAAGGGCAGCTCGTTGTGGCGGCAGCGGCCCAGAACCCGGATGTCGGTTGGGACCACTTCGATGTCGCCGGTGGGCAGCTTGGGGTTCTTGCTGTCCCGCTCCCGGACGGTGCCGGTGACCTGGATGGCCGACTCCTTGTTTACTCCCTTGAGTGCGGATAGCATCTCCTGGGTCTCCAAAACCACCTGGGTGACGCCATAGAAGTCCCGCAGGACGACGAAGGCCAGGGTTTGGCCCACCTCCCGGATCTGCTCCAGAAAGCCCGCCAGGGTGACGGTTTGCCCTACGTGCTCCAGCCGGAGCTGGCCGCAGGTGTGGGTGCGACTTTGCGTCATAGTGTTCAACTCCAAATTCGTAGTATGTAGCAAGAAACAAATGAATTAGGCGAGATCATCAGAATCATCGGAGAAAAAGTCAGAATCTATAGATTTGATCTCATAGACTGTAGTAGTAGTTACACCGAGGTTGTATTCGATCATCAACTTGGTCAGTCGTGCACCATCTACCAGAACGATATGCTGTTTCTCAGCGGAGATCTTGGCTCCGTCTGAAAATTTTGCGGTGGTGATGAACAACCCTTTTGAAGCCCCTTCATCTTGGAGTGCGCCGGAGAATTTTTGAATTTCCGGCCGCCCAACCGTCTGTTCAGGGTTCCACCGTTTTGCCTGAATATAAATTTGATCAAACCCCAGCTTATCTTCCCGAATGATCCCGTCAATTCCGCCGTCATTTGACTTTTGGGTGACAAAACCGGAATCGAAGGCAGAGCCGCCATAGCCCATTTTCAGGAGCAGTTTTACCACAAGGTTTTCGAAAAAAGAGGCATCCCTTTTCATAATTTCTGTCATCAATTCATCGGCGATATTTTGATTGATGGAGGAGATGGCCTGGTGGATCAGGTCATTTGGGGTTTCATTGGAGAGTTCCTGGATTTCTGCAGTTCTATTAGGGGTAGTGGCGGGCCGCTCGAAAAACTGCCGAAAGGAGGGATACTGGCAGAGAAACTTGTTATCCAAAGCTTTGGGGGAAGAGGCGAGGACCCGGAGCCCTTCGTCCGAAATGCGGTGATGTCCGCGTTTTACGCTTTCCACCAAACCAGCCTTCTTCAAATAGGTACAGGCCCAGCTTACCCGATCACGAAAAACGCTCTTCCCATTCGGTAATGTTTCTTGCTGGTCATCAGGAGAAAGGCCCATGTCAGCGGCGATAAAATCCACCATTTGTCTGTTTGTATGAACCTCCCGATCTGACAGGCATTTGAGTAGGGAAGGGTACATTGCGTCATATTTTGGAACTGGCATAGAAGCACCTCACTAGAGTAGAAAATCAGGTGTCGATAATAGGGGTCATCTGGTCAAACTGCCGCAGGTATGCCAGGACCTGCTGTGCAGCTTCCTCCAGGGGCAGGGTCTGCTGCTGCCCGGTGGCCATGTCCTTCAGGGTTACCTTTTCCTGGGCGATCTCGTCCTCCCCCAGGATGAGCACGAAGGGTACACCCAGTTTGTCGGCGTAGCTCATGCGCTGCTTGAACTTCTTCTGCTCGGTGTACAGCTGGGTGCGGATACCCGCCTGGCGCAGGGCAGTGGCCGCGGCGATGGCGGTGGATAGCTGATCGGTCATGGGCAATAGGAGCACGTCGGCAGGGGCGGTGTTCATCCCCTGATTGAGATAGCCCTGGTCCTCCAGCACGAAGAACAGCCGGGTCAGACCGATGGAAATTCCCACGCCGGGCAGTTGTTTATCCGTATAATATTCCGCTAAGTTATCATATCGGCCGCCAGAACAGATGGAGCCAATCTCCGGATGATCCAGCATGGCGGTCTCATAGACGGTGCCGGTGTAGTAGTCCAGCCCCCGGGCAATGGTCAGATCCACCACAAAGTGCCCCTCGGGTACGCCAAAGGCGGCCAAGTAGTTCACCACGGTGGACAGCTCGTCCAGACCCTGGTCGAACAGGGGATGGCGGCCCCGATACCCCTCCAGGGCGGAGAGCACTTCCTGGTTGCCTCCCTTGATGGCCATGAAGTTCAAGATTTCGCCGGCGGCATCTGGGGGCAGGGCAAGCTCCGTCTCCGTCAGCAACTCCCGCACCTTTGCCGGACCGATCTTGTCCAGCTTGTCCACCGTGCGCATGATGGCGGCGGACTGCTCTCCCAGGCCCAGCATGGCGTAAAAGCCGTTGAGAATCTTCCGGTTGTTCACCCGGATCTGGAACCGGCGCAGACCCAGGGCGGTGAAGGTGCTGTAGATGATGGCGGGGACCTCCGCCTCGTTGACGATGTCCAGCTTGCCGTCCCCGATGACGTCGATGTCTGCCTGGTAGAACTCCCGGAAGCGGCCGCGCTGGGCCCGCTCCCCCCGGTAGACCTTGCCGATCTGGAACCGGCGGAAGGGGAAGGCCAAGTCGGCATAGTGCAGCGCCACATACTTGGCCAGGGGCACAGTGAGGTCAAAGCGCAGGGACAGGTCGGCATCCCCTTTGGTGAAGCGGTATATCTGCTTCTCCGTCTCACCGCCCCCCTTGGCCAGCAGTACCTGGCTGGCCTCGATCAACGGGGTATCCAGCGGCGTGAAGCCATACAAGCTGTAGCAACGGCGCAGCACTTCCACCATGCGGTCAAACTGGACCTGCTTTTCCGGCAGCAGCTCCAGGAAGCCGGACAGGGTGCGGGGTTTCTGTTTTGCCATGATGATTACTCCTTGAAATTCTTTCGATCTATATTACAAAATGTACCGGCTCAGCCGGGGATGAAAATGCCCTCGCCCCATGGAGGCGCACATGGGACGAGGACAGAGGGGGCCATTGACTGGGCGGCACTTCCAGTCAGCCCTCAGACCTTCAGAGGGGTGCTGGGCTTGATGAGCTCCCGCCAGTCCAAATCGCCCCGGGCCAAGCCGTGGATGAGCATCTCGGCGGTGGCGGCGTTGGTGGCGAAGGGGACGTTGTGCTGATCGCACAGGTTGGTGATATAGTGTATGTCCCGGTCCAACTCGTCGGAGTTGGGGTCGTTGAAGAACAGCACCATGTCGATCTCGTCATAGGCGATGCGGGCGCCGATCTGCTGGCTGCCCCCATGGGCGTGGGACAGGAACAGCTGGACAGGCAGACCGGTGGCTTCGGCCACCAGGCGGCCGGTCCGGTTGGTGGAGCACACAGTGTGTTTGGCCAGGATGCCGCAGTAGGCGATGCAAAACTGCACCATCAGTTCCTTCTTATTATCATGGCTCATCAATGCGATGTTCACAGGAGGGATCATCCTTTCTTGTGCGGGGATTAGCGGATGTGCAGCAGGGGCGCCTTCCGGCCCAGCAACCGCCGGGCGATGTTGAGGTAAGCAGGGCAGGCGCCCTTGCGACCAATCAGCACCACGGGCACGCCGGAGGCGGCAGCCAGGGTCACCCGCTGATCCTCCGGAACGAGACCCAGCAGGGGAAGGCCGGCGGCGTCCATGGCGTGGTCGATGGTGGTGCGCAGCTTCCCTATGAGTTTGGGCTGCACCCGGTTCATTACCAGATGGATGGGGTCCACCTGACCCACGAGATGGGACACAGCCATCTGAGCGTCCCGCAGGGCAGCGGGATCGGTGGCGGAGACGAGGATGGCTCGATCTGCCGCTGCCATGGCCAACTGGAAACCCAGCCCCAGGCCGGCGGGCGAGTCCATGAATACGAAGTCAAAGTTGTCCTTGGCCTCCGCCACCATGGCACGGAAGGCGCCTTCGTCGGGTTGATTTAGGGACAGGGGGGCGGTGAGCAGGGACAGCCCCTGGATGTCCGGGTGCTCCACCGCCGCGGTGAGCAGAGGACAGCGCTGGGCCATCACGTCGCCAAAGTCCATGACAGCCCGGTCAGCCAAGCCCAGGGCGATATCCAGGTTGCGCAGGCCGATATCCAGGTCCAGGCACAGCACCCGGTGCCCCAGGGCGGCCAGGCAGGAGGCCACCCCGGCAGTCAGCGTCGTCTTGCCGGTGCCGCCTTTTCCAGATGTTACCATTATGGCGGTTCCCATAGGCTGTCTCCTTCCCATATATGCAAAATCATATCACGAATGGACAAAGATGGCAATAGAAAAATCAAGAACATTATCCAAAAGTTACGAAATAGCTTTCGAGATTTGGGGGTATTACAGAGGGTGTTTGCGCAGCTTGGCCCACCGGCGGGGGTAGAGGGCAGGGGTGGGCCGGAGCTTGTCCACCACGATCACCCGATGGGTTACCGAGGTGTGGGGTATGGTGTAGTCCCGCACCTGGGCGACCGCCCCGCCCAGGGCGGTGATGGCGGAGTGGGCGGCGTCCAGCTCCGCCTGGCAGTCCACCCCTTTCATCGCCAGGAAGCGGCCACCCACCTTCACAAGGGGCAGGCACAGCTCGCTGAGCAGGCGGAGGTCAGCCACGGCCCGGGCGGTGGCACAGTCAAACTGTTCCCGTAAAGCGGGGGATTGTCCTGCCTCCTCCGCTCGGCCATAGTGCACGCTCAGGCCGGACAGCCCCCAGTCCTGGGCCAGTCCTGCCAGCCAGTCCAGCCGCTTTTGCAGGCTGTCCAGCAAGGTGACGGACAGGCCTGGGGCCAGAAGCTTGAGCACCATGCCGGGAAAGCCGGCCCCGGTGCCCACGTCGATGAGGGTTCCGTCAGGGTCCAGGCCGCAGTCCAGCAGGGAGGCACAGTCCAGCATATGGAGGGTGGCCACGTCCTGGGGATGGGTGATGGCGGTCAGATTCATCACCTGATTCTGCTCCAGCAGGGCGTGGCCATATCGGGCCAGCAGGGCGGGGGCGTTGTCGGGCACACGGTTGGTCAGCCCCAGCTGGGCCAAGCCGGTGGTGATCAACCCCTGCATCGTTTGTTCAGGCATAGGCGGTGCGGATGGCATGGATCAGGGCCGGGCCGCCCAGGGCCAGGCCCAGCACGATGGCGGCCAGAGCGATAAGGATGATGAGCACGGTGAGTATGATGCCGCCGGGCGCGGTGCCCTTGCGCTGCCGGTAAATGGCCAGCACGATGCCCGCCCCGGACACGGGAAGCAGGAGCAGGGGAAAGGTGCCGGGCAGCTCCTTGCCGGTGAAGATATAGAAGGTGGTGACAAACAGCAGCATCAGGGCATAGGCGATGCCCATCCAGGCTGCCGTCCGCTTCTCAAAGGAGGCGGGGGTATAGGTGGGCTGCTGCTGGCTGTGCTCCGGATCGGACATGGGACAACCTCCTAAACGTATTTGAGGGTCAGGGCTGGCGCTGTTGCTTGAGCAGGTCCCGGATCTCCATGAGCAGTTTCTCCTCGTTGGAGGGCTCCGGCGGGGCAGGGGGCGGGGCCTGTTCCTGCTTCCGCCGGGACAAGGCCATGGCCTTGTTAAACGCCTTCACGAGGCAAAAGACCACCAGGGCCAGGATGAAGAAGTTGATGACGGCGGACAGAAAGCTGCCGTAGTTCAACGTATTGGGGACGGCGTTCTCCTCCAGGGAAAAGAAAGTGGGGAGGGTGACGCGCATGGTGGAGAAGTCCATCCCACCCAGGAAGATGGACACGATGGGCATGATGATGTCGTTGGTCAGGGAGGTGGTGATGGTGGAGAAGGCGCCGCCGATGATGACGCCCACCGCCAATCCCAGTACGTTGCCCTTGTTGATGAACGCTTTGAACTCCTGAATGAACTTTTTCATGGGATCTCCCTTCGCACCGTCGACAGTTTTTTAGCCCTTGGGAACCAGCACTTTGGTTCCGCCCAGATAGGGCCAAAGCACCTCTGGAATGTCTACCGTTCCGTCCGCTTGCAGGTGGTTTTCCAGAAAGGCGATGAGCATCCGGGGAGGGGCGACCACGGTGTTATTCAGGGTATGGGGCAGGTAGGTGCCCTGCTCCCCCTTGACCCGCATTTTCAGACGGCGGGCTTGTGCGTCCCCCAGGTTGGAGCAGGAGCACACCTCAAAGTACTTCTGCTGGCGGGGGGACCAGGCCTCGATGTCGCAGCTTTTCACCTTCAGATCGGCCAGATCGCCGGAACAGCACTCTAACTGACGCACAGGGATGCCCATGGAGCGGAACAGCTCCACGGAGTACTGCCACATCTTCTCATACCAGGCCATGGAGTCCTCAGGCTTGCACACCACGATCATTTCCTGCTTCTCAAACTGGTGGATGCGGTAGACCCCCCGTTCCTCAATGCCGTGGGAGCCCTTTTCCTTCCGGAAACAGGGGGAGTAGGAGGTGAGGGTTTGGGGCAGGGTATCCTCGGGGATGATCTGGTCGATGAACTTGCCGATCATGGAGTGCTCGCTGGTGCCGATGAGGTAGAGGTCCTCCCCCTCGATCTTATACATCATGGCGTCCATATCGGTCTGGCTCATCACCCCCTCCACCACGTTACCGTGGATCATGAAGGGGGGGATGCAGTAGGTGAAGCCCTTATCGATCATGAAGTCCCGGGCATAGGCCAGCACGGCGGAGTGCAGACGGGCGATGTCTCCCAGCAGATAGTAGAAACCCGCGCCAGACACTCGGCCTGCCGCATCCAGGTCTATCCCGCCAAAAGCGGCCATGATGTCCGTGTGGTAGGGGATCTCGTAGTCAGGCACCACAGCCTCCCCAAAGCGCTGCACCTCCACATTGTGGCTGTCATCCGGGCCGATGGGGACGGATGGGTCAATCATCTGGGGGATGACCAGCAGGATCTGGTGCAGCTCCCGGCCCAGTTCGTCCTCCTGGGCCTCCAGCTGGGCCAGCCGGTCGGCGTTGGCCTTGACCTGGGCCTTGGCAGCCTCCGCCTCTGCCAGCTTGGCCGGGTCTTGCTTGGCCTGGCCCATGAGGATTCCCACCTGCTTGGACAGGGTGTTGCGCTCAGCCCGAAGGTTGTTGGCCAGGGTTTGAACCTCCCGGTTTTGCCGGTCCAGCTCCAAGGCCCGGTCCACCAGGGGGAGCTTATCCTCCTGAAACTTCTTCCGGATGTTTTCCTTGACGGCCTCCGGGCTCTCCCGGATAAACTTCATATCCAGCATGAACAATTCCACCTTTCCCTGTTGAAAACTTTTCGGTTTCACGTGAAACAAAAACAATCAATCCTGGCCCACCGGCTGGAGTCGGCCACTCTCGTCCTGTGTGAGGAAGCCTGCATCCAGCAGGGCGTCCCGCAGGGTCTCATACCGCAGGGCGTCAGAGGGAGCGCCGTCCTCAGACCGGTCGCTGAGAGCGGCCAGTTCCGCGTCCCCAAGGTTGGACAGGGCTTGGGCGGCAGCCTGGTAATCCCCTTGTTCATAATGATACTGGGCGGCGGACAGGGCTTGGCGCAGGTCGGCTTCCGCTTGGGCTTGCTGTTGGGCCTCGATTGCGTCGTTGTACTGCTGTTCCAGCTGCGTCTGCCGCTCCTGAAGGTCGGTCAGCTCGTCCTCCAGGGTCTGAAGCTGCTCTTGCAGCCGCTGATTTTCCTCCCGCAGCTCATCCACCGCCTGGAAGGAGGTGAGGGAGTCTTGCAAATTGCCGATGATGACGTTGCTGTTGCGCTGCTGCATGAAGTAGGCCATGAGCAGCAGCAGGAAGGCGGCCGCAAACAGGATGATGAGGTAGATGGCCACCGATTGCCGGCGCTGGGGCCGGACGGGTGGGTCGTCGCCCCGGATGACATCCTCCTGCTCCTGGGGCGTGTCGGTTTGGGGTGTCTTTTCAGCCACTTGTGTGATCCTCCTCCAGAGGTTTAGGGGCAAGGGTGTGAAGCAGGTCCAGCAGGGCGTTCAGATCGTCCATGTTGTAGAATTCCAGCTCCAACCGGCCCTTTTTCCGGCCGGTGGTGATGGTGACCCGCCGGCCCAACCGGCCGGCCAAGGACTCCTCCGCCGCCTTTACATAGATGAGGTTGGGATCCTCCTGGGGTGCACGCTTGGACGGGGGAGGGGCCAGGGTAAACTTCTTGGCGGCGGCCTCCGCCTGCCGGACGCTGAGCCCCAGCTGGACGATCTCTTGGGCAAAGGCCTCCTGGGCGGCCTCTCCCTCCACCATGAGCACGGCCCGGCCGTGGCCGGCGGACAAGGCGCCGTCCACCAGCATCTCCCGGACGGCAGGGGGTAGGGCAGTGAGGCGCAGGGCGTTGGCGATGGCAGGGCGGGACTTGCCCATCCGCCGGGCCACCTCTTCCTGGGTCATCCCGTGGTCGGTGAGCAGCAGGAGGTACCCCTCCGCCTCCTCCATGGGGTTGAGGTCCTCCCGTTGGAGGTTCTCGATGAGGCCCAGTTCCATCACCTTTTTGTCGTCCGCCTCCACGATGATGGCGGGGACCTCCGCAAGGCCGGCCAGCTTAGCCGCCCGCCAGCGCCGCTCGCCGGCGACGATCTGGTAGTAGCCGGAGTCGAGCCGGCGCACGGTCAGGGGCTGGATGATGCCATGCTCCCGGATGGAGTTTGCCAGGTCAGCCAGGGTCTGCTCGTCAAACCGCTTTCTGGGCTGATGCAGGCCGGGCTCCACCTGGGAGATGGGTAGCGAGATAGAGCCGGACTCCTGGGTTTGCAGGGCGGCGTCCCCCATGAGGGCGCCAAGACCCCGGCCCAGACCTTTGGCTTTTGCCATGGACACAAACCTTCCTTTCTATTGGCGTAGGCTCACAGACGGGGCCCGCCGTTCTTCTGATAAAACTCCCGGGCCATTGCTGCGTAGGCGTCTGCCCCACGGCTGAGCCGGTCGTAGTCGGACACGGGTTTCCCGTGGCTGGGCGCCTCGGACAGGCGGACGTTTCGGGGGATCACCGAGGCATAGACCTTGCCGGGGAAATGGCGCTTGACCTCCTCGGCCACCTGCATGGACAGGTTGGTGCGCCCGTCGTACATGGTGAGCAGCACCCCCTCCAGATCCAAGTTGGGATTGAGGGAGCGCTTGGCCAGCCGGACGGTGTACAGCAGGTCGCTGAGCCCTTCCAGGGCATAGTACTCGCACTGCACCGGCACCAGCAGAGTGTCTGCGGCGCACAGGGCGTCCAGGGTGAGCAGCTCCAGAGAGGGAGGGCAGTCGATGAGCAGGAAGTCATAGTGTGGCTTGACCTCCTCCAAGGCGTTGCGCAGGCGGTACTCCCGCTGGTCCAGGGCGATCAGCTCCACCGTGGCCCCGGATAGGGACTTGTTGGCCGGGATCACGTCGGCCCAGCGGGTGGCCACAATGGCCCGGGAGATGGAGGCAGTCCCCATGATGACGTCGTAGATGTTGGGGGAATGGGCCTTATCCACGCCCAATCCGGAAGTGGCGTTGCCCTGGGGATCAAAGTCGCAGACCAGCACCCTGGCGCCAAGCTCGGTGAGGGCGGCGGCCAGGTTGACGCAGGTGGTAGTCTTGCCCACACCGCCTTTTTGGTTGACAATCGCGATGGTTTTTCCCATAGAATCCCCCTGCCTTTTCCCGGCACGCAGGCACAGCCGGGCCATTGTCGGTAAATCTCATTATATCCATTTTGGACCCATATTGCAACTACTTTCCCGGTGGGGGTAAAAAATCTCTCCCTGCATTCTAGGCAAGCAGGGAGAGAAGAGAGGGGGAATTGTGGAAGTTGTGTGGATGTTTCACGGGAAACAATCTGATTTCAGCCTCACTTGGGAATGCGGATGGTTAGGATGACCTCCTGATCGGTTTCCTCCCGGCCGCAGTGGGCCTGCACGCCGGCCGACTGCATCACCGCCAGTCCCCGCTGGAGGGTGTTGAGGAAGAGCCGCACATCCTTGGAGCGGTAGATGGGCACCGCCTTTCGTGGGACGCCCTGACACAGCTTGTCCACATAGTGCTCGGCCTGGGCCACATTGAGCCCCTTGCGGATGATGTAACAGGTGGCCTTGCGTTGCAGCTCCGGGTCGTCCAAGCGGAGCAGGGTCCGGGCGTGGCGCTCGGTGAGCCTGGCCTGCTTGAGTGCTTCCATCACATCCTGGGGCAGGCGCAGCAAACGCAGCTTGTTGGCCACGGCAGACTGGCTCTTTCCCACCCGGTGGGCAGCCTCTTCCTGGGAGAGGTGGAAGCGGTCGATGAGCTGGCGCAGGGCAGCCGCCTCCTCCCAGACGTCCAGGTCCTTGCGCTGGATGTTCTCCACCAGGGCCAGCAAGGCGGAGGTGTCCTCGTCCGCCTCCACCGGGAGGCAGGGGACGGTGGTGAGCCCGGCCCGCTGGGCTGCCCGTAGGCGGCGCTCCCCTGCGATCAGCTCCCAGCCGTCGGCTACCCTGCGCACGGAGAGGGGCTGGAGGATCCCCAGCTGGGCGATGGATCGGGACAGCTCGTCCAGCTCTTGATCCCCAAAGACCTGACGGGGTTGGTTGGGATTGGGGGCAATGGCGCTGATGGGGAGGTCCACCACCAGCCGTTTGGAAGTTTTGAGAAAGATGGCCATGGAATCGCCGCCTTCTGTTAAGGTTTTCCAAATTATACCACGCCGGTCAGGCGGTTTCCGTCGAAGGCGGGCGTGGCAAGAAGTTTTTTCCGCCCGCGCGGAGATGGGGGTCTTTCCTGGGAAAAATGCGAGCCGGGACGGTGGAAACCGCCCCGGCTCAAAAGGATGGAGGATAGAATGAAAAAGAAAGGATTACTCTTGCAAGCATTAAGATACCGAAGATTCGTTACAAAAGTTCGCGAGAAATTGTTACAAAAGTGTTAAATCAAAAAACATATCGTGGGTCAACCCTTCCGCCGCAGCCCAGTGAAGAAATCCTCCAGCAGCTGGCGGCACTCCTCTGCCAGCAGCCCGCCATAGATCCGGGGATGGTGGTTGAAGCGCTCCTCAAACAGGTTGAGCACCGATCCGCAGCAGCCCGACTTCTCCTCCCGGGCGCCATAGCGCACCTGGGCGATGCGGGCGTTGAGGATGGCCCCGGCGCACATGGGGCAGGGCTCCAGCGTGACGTACAGGGTGCAGCCCTCCAGCCGCCAGCTGCCCAGGGCGCGGCAGGCTTGGGTGATGGCCTCTATCTCGGCGTGGGCCACGGCGCTGCGGTGGGCCTCCCGGCGGTTGCGGCCCCGGCCGATGACGCGGCCTTGCCGGTCGGCGATGACGCAGCCCACCGGCACGTCGCCGTCGGGCAGGCAGGCCCGGGCCAGGTCCAGGGCCTGGCGCATATAGTCCGCATGGGTCATGGGAAAATCCTCCTGTTCTTTTCCTGGTCATTATGGTAACATAGTTCGGGAGGAAACAAAAGAACCTTTTCGGAAAGGAAGAGACGCCATGAAAGAGATGCTGATGTTCATCCTTCCGGGTTGCCCCCACTGCAAGCTGGCCCTCCGGGCCCAGCAGGCGCTGCTGGAGCAGCATCCGGACTGGCAGGACGTTCCCCTGCGCATTGTGGATGAGAGCCGGGAGGCGGCCTTTGCCAATGCCCACGACTACTACTATGTGCCCACCTGGTATGTGGGCGGGGAGAAGGTCTTTGAAGGCCACGCTGAGCCGGAGGACGTGGAGCGGGTGTGGCGCCTGGCCACGGAGCGGTGAAAATCCGCCTGCCCACATCGGCGGGCAAAGAGACGCAACAGAAAGGGCGGGGCCGGCGGCCCCGCCCTTTGCGGGGAAGGGCGAAGCGGACAGCCCTGATTCCGTAGGCCCCGGACAGCCCGTCGCCCAGCCGCTGGGGCGGCGGAACCCCTGCAGGGGAAGCGCGTCCCATTTGGGGGTTGCGGCCCACCCCGCGCCCAGGGTATAATAGGGGCAACGCTTTGGAATGGAGGAGTGAAATGGACAAGAGAAAGAGAAGATTGCCCCGCTGGGCGGTCTGCCTGTTGGTGCTGGCCGGCCTGGGGGTGGCGGCCTGCGTGTGGGAGCTGATCTCCAGCCAGAACCCCTACCTGCTGTCGATGAAGCGGGCGCTGAAGTACGAGGTGCTGGGCCTGGAACCCATCTCCCAGCAGGCCCGGACCGACGGGCTGGCGGAGGGATACACCACCCAGCACTACGGGGATGGGGTGGCGGTGGACGGCTTTGATGGGCACACGGACCGGAAGAGCGTCTATGAGGACGGGACGGTAACCCGGCTGGTCAACGAGCTGGACGGCTACCGGCTGGACCTGCCGGCGGGCACGGAGTTTGACTTCACCCTGTCCCCCCTGTTTACCCGGGCGCTGGGGGAGGGGTTTGACGTCACCATTTCCCGGGAAACGGCTACTTACAATGGGCTGGGGGACGTGATTGGCTTTGAGCTGTCCACCTTCCTGCCCTTCCTGTTCCAGAACAACTCGGTGCGGGAGCACGTGGAGCACTATGAGTACCGCTTCCTGCTCAGCCAGGAGTGGCAGGCCAATAACCGGGTGGCGGTGGAGCAGTGGAGCGATGAGGGCGGGGTAGACTTCCTGTCCGCGGTGCTCCAGGATCCGGGGGAAGCGGTGTACGACGGCTACCTCTATGCCACGGTGTACACCGGCAGCCGGGAGTACCTGCGGATACTGTGCCGCTATGACAGCGGGGACGCCGCCCTGCGGGATCAGCTGTGCCGGAGTATCGACCAGATGCAGGTATTTGACCCCACAGGGGAGGGGGTGTATACTGCGGAGTATGAGTTGACTGAGCCGGAGAACTGGACGCAGGAGACCGCCCAGCTGTTCTCGGACATCTCCAACGGGGACCGGATGCGCTGGGGGGTGTTCACTCAGGACATCTACGGCACGGGCATCCGGGAGACGGTACCCGAGCTGGAGCAGGCGCTGGACTATACCTTTGACGTGCTCTTGTCCTATGTGCCGCTGAACACCGACTTCCCCACGGAATTCATGGAGGAGAACCGGCTCAGCGGCCGGCTGATACAGCTCACCTACCAGGCCACGGACAACAACAACGAGGAGCTGTTTGCCCGCTCCCCGCTGCTGGATATGTACCGGGGGGAGCTGGATGAGCAGATCCGCACCTTTGCCCGCCAGGCGGCGGACTGGGGCCACCCCTTCCTGTTCCGGCTGAACAACGAGATGAACTCCGACTGGACCAGCTACGGCGGCGTGGTCAACCTGGGCGACCCCCAGATCTTCATCAGCGTGTGGCAGCGGATCTATGACATCTTCCAGCAGGAGGGGGTGGACAACTGCATCTGGATCTTCAATCCCAACGACCGCAGCGCCCCGCCCTCCAAGTGGAACGACTCCCTGGCCTACTGCCCTGGGGACGGGTACTTTCAGATGTTAGGGGTCACCGGATACAACAACGGCACCTACTACACCCAATGGGCGGAGCAGTGGCGGGAGTTTGACGTGATCTATGACGAGATCCAGGAGATGTACCTGCCCCATTTTGACCAGTATCCCTGGATCATCACCGAGTTTGCCTCCTCCAGCATCGGGGGGGACAAGGCGGCCTGGATCCGCAATATGTTTGACCACATTGGGGACTACCCCAATATCAAGATCGCCGTGTGGTTCAGCTATGCCGACTTTGACGGGGACACCCCCGCCCGGCCCTACTGGCTGGATGAGACGGAGGAGACGCTGGAGGCCTTCCGGCAGGGGCTGGCCAGACTCCAGGAGGGCCAGTCTTGACCGGCGAGCCGGGGTATGCTATGCTTAAAATTGGAAACATTTGGCCGGTCGAGTCGGTGGGCCGGGGGGAAAGGAAGATTACGAGATGAAGAGACTGCTCAACACCGCCATGGTGTATTTCCTGCTGGCTGCTGCTGCTGGGGTGTTTTACCGGGAGTTCACCAAGTGGAATGACTACGCCGGGGTCACCGCCCTGGGCAAGCTGCACACCCACCTGTTTACGCTGGGGATGCTCCTGTTCCTGATCCTGGCCATGTTTGCCCGGCAGGACCCCGCCCTGGCGGAGACGAAGGGGTTCCGGGGCTTTTTCGTACTGTACAACATCGCCCTGCCCTTCCTGGTGTGCACCCTGCTGGCCAGGGGGATCCTGGAGGTGCTGCGGGTGGAGTTGAGCACGTCCATGGACGCCATGGTCTCCGGCATCGCGGGGCTCTCCCACATCCTGATCACCATCGCGCTGCTACTGCTCTTCCTGGTCTTGCGCAAAAGCCTGACCAGGGAGCAGGTGGCATAAGCGGGGGACGGGGCATTTGCCCCCCTCAAGCAAACGGCGCAGGCCGGCGGCCCAGTTCGGGCCGCCGGCCTGCGCCGCTTTTTTACCGCCGGCTTCCCGCCCCGGCGGGGGCGGGCCGGTGGTCGGCCCGACGCTGTGCAGACCGTCGAACGGCCTTTTCCAGCTCGCACACCACCACCGGGGTCACAGCCAGTCCCAGCACGCAGGCCCACTGGGGAGCGGTGAGGGCGCACACGCCAAACAGCTCCATCAGCGGGGGCAGGAGCAGCACCGCCAGCTGGAGGGCCAGCCCTACCAGGAAGGCCTTGTTCATGGCCGGGTTGGACAGGATGCCCAAGCGCAGCAGGGACTGGTCCTCGCTGCGCACGTCAAAGGCGTGGAAGAGCTGGCAGAGGGTGAGGGTGGCAAAGGCCATGGTGTTGGCCGCCGTGTCGGCCAGGGAGGGGTCGGACAGGATGTACTCGCCCAGCCAGTAGGCCGCCAGGGTGAGCAGGCCCACCATGGCCCCCTGCCAGGCCAGGCGCAGGGAGAAGCCCCGGTCAAATAGTGGGGTCTTGGCTGAGCGGGGCCGCTGGTCCATGACCGAGCGCTCCACCGGCTCCATGCCCAGGGCCAGGGCGGGCAGGGAGTCGGTGACCAGGTTGAGCCACAGCAGCTGGACAGGCACCAACGGATCCTGATGGAAGTTGAACAGGGTGGCCAGGAACAGGGTGAGGATCTCCCCGATGTTGCAGCTGAGCAGGTAGTGGATGGCCTTGCGGATGTTGGCGTAGATGCCCCGGCCCTGCTCCACGGCGTGGACGATGGTGGCGAAGTTGTCGTCGGTGAGGATCATATCCGCCGCCCCTTTGGCCACATCGGTGCCGGTGACCCCCATGGCGCATCCGATGTCGGCCACCTTCAGGGCGGGGGCGTCGTTTACCCCGTCCCCAGTCATAGCCACCACCATGCCTTGCTTCTGCCAGGCCTGGACGATGCGCATCTTGTGCTCTGGGGTCACCCGGGCATAGACGGAGAAGCGGGCCACATCCTGCTCCAACAGCTGCTGGCTCATGAAGTCCAGATCCTCACCGGTGATGGCCAGGTCGCCTGGCCGGAAGATGTCCAGCTGCTTGGCGATGGCCACGGCGGTGAGCTTGTGGTCGCCGGTGATCATCACCGGGCGGATGCCAGCCCGGTAGCACTGGGCCACCGCCTGCTTGACCTCCAGCCGGGGCGGGTCGATCATCCCCACCAGGCCCACGAAGGTCAGGCCGGTCTCCAGCAGCTCCGGGGTGGGTTGGCCGGCGGGCAGGATGTCCAGATCCCGATAGGCCACCCCCAGCACCCGCAGGGCCTGTCCGGCCATGGCGGCGTTGGCCCGCTCCACGCCCAGGGCCAGGGCGGGGGAGAGGGGGACGGGGCGGTCGCGCAGCAGGTGGGAACACCGGGAGAGCAGCACGTCGGGAGCGCCCTTGACCATCACCCGGTACCGGCCCTTATGGGGATGGACGGTGCTCATCAATTTGCGCTGGGAGTCAAAGGGCAGCTCGGCCACCCGGGGCATGTCCCGCTCCAGCTGATTCTTGTCCAGCCCCTCCTGGAGAGCGGCCTCCACCAAGGCGGTCTCGGTGGGGTCTCCGGTGGCGCTGTCCCCGCCCTGGGGCAGCACCGCGTCAGCGCACAGCGTCCCGATGGTCAGCGCCTGGGCCCGGTGTTCGTCGTCCCAGGACCACACCTGCACCACCCGCATCCGGTTCTGGGTCAGGGTGCCCGTCTTGTCCGAGCAGATCACCCCGGCGCAGCCCAGGGTCTCCACCGCGGGCAGCTTCTTGACGATGGCCCCCCGGCCCGCCATGCGCTGCACCCCCAGGGCCAGCACGATGGTGACGATGGCGGGCAGCCCCTCGGGGATGGCGGCCACCGCCAGGGAGACGGCGGAGATGAACATGGACAGCAGCTGCTTGCCGTACAGCAGGCCCACGCCGAACATCACCGCGCATACGCTCAGACAGAGGAAGGAGAGGGTCTTGGAGATCTCGGCCAGCCGCCGCTGTAAGGGGGTGGCCGCCTCCGGCGCGTCGGTGAGCAGCCGGGCAATGCGGCCCACTTCGGTGTCCATTCCCGTGGCGGTGACCACGCAGGTGGCCCGGCCGTTGGTGATGACGGTGGAGGCCACCACCATGTTCCGCCGGTCTCCCAGGGGGGTGTCCTCCGGCAGGGAGGGGACAGCCTGCTTGCCCACGGGTACGGACTCGCCCGTGATGGCCGATTCATCCGCCTTCAGGTTGGCGCACTCCAAAACCCGGGCGTCGGCGGGCACCAGGTCGCCCGCCTCCAGCACGATGAGGTCGCCGGGTACCAGCGCCTCGGTGTCCAGCCGGTCCAGCCGGCCGTCCCGGATGACCTTGGCCAGGGGGGCGGACATTTTTTGCAGCGCCTCCAGCGCCTTTTCCGCGCTGTTCTCCTGGGAGATGGAGATGCAGGCGTTGACCAGCACGATGACCAGGATGATGACCGCCTCCACCCAGTCCTCCCCTCCGGTGGACAGCAGGGAGAGGGCCGCCGCGGCCAGCAGCACCAGAACCATAGGATCCTTGAACTGGTCCAGCAGCCGGCTGGCCAGCCCCCGCCGGCCGGCGCGCTCCAGCCGGTTGGGGCCGTGCTGGGCCAGCCGGCGTTGGGCCTGGGTGGCGCTCAGGCCCCGCTTGGGGTCTGTGTCCAGCTCGGAGAGAACCTGGCCGGGCAGTTTGGAAAACCATGCAACCACAGCAAACACTCCTTTTCGTAAAAGCCGTTGCTGCCTATAACTATAAGCGAGGACCGGGGGCGAAATAAAGGGAAGGACAGGCCCGCAGGGCAGAAAAAATCGGCCCGCGGCAAACTGCCGCGGGCCGGTCAGTAGATTGATACAGGAAGCGGGGGATTTATGAAGTCTCGCCGGAGTCGCTGGGAGTGGGACTGGCAGAGGCAGCCGCTTCCTCCTGGAGCTGTTGGGCCATGGCCTCCTGCCAGGCGATGTAGCGGGCATAGAAATCAGCCACGTCCAGGCTCTCAATGGCCGGCGCCGGGGTGATCTCAGCCGCCTCCATCCATTGGTCGATCTGGGGCTCCAGCTGGGATTGACGGTAGGCGTCCTGGTAGGTGTCCAGGTTCTCCACCTCTCCCCGTAAGATGATGTGGTAGCCGTAGGAGGACTCTACCACCTCAGAGATCTCCCCAAAGCCCAGGGCCAGGGCAGCCTGTTCAAACTCGGGCACCATCTGGCCCACGGTGGTGGTGTACCCATCCGGGTTGGTCTCCAGGCCGGTGTCCTGGCTGTACTCGTTCATCAGCTGGTCAAACAGGGTTGCGGGGTCGTCGCTGGCGCGCAGCTGGGCCAGTAGGTCGTCGGCCAGCGCCCGCTGCTGGGCGATGGTGTCCTCATCCAGGCTGGGATAAGCATAGCTGCCGTCGGCTTGAAGGGTGGGGGTGCCCTCCATGTCCACGGTGAGCAGCAGGATGTGTTTGGCCTGATAGGCGTAGTTGTTCAACTCGTCCTGGGTGGGCACCTGGGTGAGGGCTTGAAGCAGGTTGTCGTAATAGTAGGTGACGGAGAAGATGAACTCCATGGTCTCATCGGTGAGGCCGAACAGCAGCTTCTGGTTGTCATAGGTCTCCTGGCCGTTGGCGGTCAGCTCTGTCTGGATCTGGGCCAGCTGCTCGTCGGTGAGGGGGCAGCCCTCCTCCAGAGCCTTTTGCTCCATGATGATGTAGGAGGCGGTCATGGTGATGCTGTCCTGGAGCAGCTGGTCGGCGTAGCCGGCCACCGTCCCCCCGGAGGAGGCGTAATACTGCTCAAAACTGGCGCAGTTCAGGGCCAGCCAGTACAGGAACAGGTCGGCGGGCACCTGCTGGCCATTGACGGTCAGGGCGGCGTCACCGGCCTGCATCCCGGCGGAGAAGGCCAGCAGATCCTGGGTGAGGTCGGCCTCGATCTCCCCGGCGGCGCTGGAGCTGGCGGACGGATCGGCGCTGGGGTCGGATTCGGGGCCGCCGCAGGCGGCCAGGGACAGCGCCAGCCCGGCGGCGGCCAGCAAGGCGAGCAAACGTTGTTTCATGGGGCAAAATCTCCTATCTTCCTTTGGGTTTCCAAGGCTGGGGGCATGGCCCCCGCAGGTAAGGGACATTGTACCACCCCGGGGCGGAAAAGGCAATGGGGTGGGGGAAAGGTTCACGATTTGTTTTCCTTTCCATCCCGCAGCAGCCCGGCGTACCGCTCCACCAGGGCGGAGGCCTGGCGCAGAGGATCCTCCCCCCGGTTCAGCTTCAAGGTGAGGGCGGCCTTGTCCCCCGGGGAGAAGAGCAGCCGCCCGGCCATGGCGCCGGCCAGGGCGGACACCGCTTGCAGGTCAAACCGGTCCAGGGCAAAGACGATCCGATCCCCCTTTTGGGTGATGTCGGTGATACCGCAGGCAGCGGCCTGCCCCCGCAGCTGGGCGATGGCGATCAGGTTGTTCACCGGCCGAGGGGGATCCCCAAAGCGGTCGATGAGCTCATCGGTCATGTCGTCGGCGTCCTCCTGGGTGCGGATGCGGGCGATGCGGCGATACAGATCCATGCGCTGCTCGGCGGAGGGGACATACCGGTCGGGGATGGCGGCGGCCACAGCCAGGTCCGCGGCACACTCTGGATCTGGGGCAGGCGCCTCCCCCCGCTCCTCCAGCACCGCCTGCTCCAGCAGCTTGAGGTACAGGTCATAGCCCACGCTCATCAGAAAGCCGGACTGCTCAGGCCCCAGCAGGTTGCCAGCGCCCCGGATCTCCAGGTCCCGCATGGCGATCTTGAAGCCGGAGCCGAACTCGGCGTACTCCCGGATGGCGCTCAGCCGCTTGGCGGCCACCTCGGAGAGCACCTTACCCGCCCGGTAGGTGAGGTAGGCGTAGGCCCGCCGGGGGGAGCGGCCCACCCGGCCCCGGATCTGGTGGAGCTGGGCCAGGCCCAGCTTGTCCGCGTCCTCCACGATGAGGGTATTGACGTTGGCGATGTCAATGCCCGTCTCAATGATGGTGGTGCACACCAGCACGTCCACATCCCCGTCGCCCATGCGGGCCATCACGTCGGACAGCTCCTCCTGGCCCATCTTGCCGTGGGCCACCGCCACCTCCACCTCATCCCCCAGCAGGTCTTTCAGCCGGACGGCGGTGCGCTGGATGGTATCCACCCGGTTGTGCAGGTAGTACACCTGGCCCCCCCGCTCCAGCTCCCGGCGGATAGCGTCGGCCAGCACCGACCAGTCGTGCTCCAGCACATAGGTCTGCACCGGCTGGCGGTCGGCGGGGGGCTCCTCGATGGCGGACATGTCCCGGATGCCGGACAGGGCCATGTTCAGGGTGCGGGGGATGGGGGTGGCGGACAGGGTGAGCACGTCCACCTGCTGGGCCAGCTCCTTCAGCCGTTCCTTGTGGGTGACGCCAAAGCGCTGCTCCTCGTCCACCACCAGCAGGCCCAGGTCCTTGAACTTCACGTCCTTCTGGAGCAGCCGGTGGGTGCCGATGAGCACGTCCACCGAGCCGTCCGCCGCCCCCTCCAGAGCCTTGCGCATCTGGGCGGGGGTGCGGAAGCGGTTGACCACGTCGATCTCCACCGGGTACTTGGCAAAGCGGCTTTTGGCGGTGAGGTAGTGCTGACGGGCCAGCACGGTGGTGGGCACCAGGATGGCGGCCTGCTTACCGTCCAGCACGCACTTCATCACCGAGCGCAGGGCCACCTCCGTCTTGCCGTAGCCCACGTCGCCGCACAGCAGCCGGTCCATGGGGCGGGGGGCCTCCATGTCCCGCTTGATCTCCCGGATGGAGCGCAGCTGATCGTCCGTCTCCTCGTAAGGGAAGTCGTCCTCAAACTCCTTCTGCCAGGGGGAGTCGGGGGAAAAGGCGTAGCCCGGCTGACGTTGGCGCTGGGCGTAGAGCTGGATGAGCCCTCGAGCCAGGTCCTTGACGGCGGCCCGGGTGCGGCTCTTGGCCCGCTCCCATTCGCCCCCGCCCAGCCGGGACAGCCGCTTGGCCTCCGGGTCGTCCCCGGCGCCGATGTATTTGGAGATGGCGTCCAGCTGGGTGGCGGGCAGGTACAGGGTGTCCGAGCCGGCGTAGGCCAGCTTGACGTAATCCTTTTGCAGCCCGTCCACCTGCATCTTCACCAGCCCCACGAACCGGCCAATGCCGTGGTGCTCGTGAACCACCAGGTCGCCGGGGGACAGGTCGGTAAAGGCGTCCACCCGCCGCCGGTCCTCGGCCCGCTTCAGGCGTTTGGCCCGCCGGCGGTGCTGCCCTTGACCCTCGGCCAGCACCGCCCAGCCGCTGCCCACATAGTCAAAGCCGGAGGACAGGGCGCCCACGGCGATGGTCACGCCCCCGGGCTGGGGCAGGGCATGGAGCTGAAAGTCCACGGCAGAGCGGATCTTCCGCTCCCGGAGCAGGGACTGGAGGTTGAGGGCCCGCTGCTGGCTGGCCACCAGCACCACAGTGGCAGTCCCGGCGGCCTGGAGCTGGGCCAGGTCGGACGCCGCCGTCTCCAGGCTGGCCCCAAAGGCGGACAGCTGCCTGGCCTGGACGGACAGCATGGCCTTGGGGGGCAGGGGGGTGGCGGAGGTGGCGAAGGAGTCCAGAAAGCACAGGGGGAAGTCGGCCAGCACGGCCATGAGCTCCCCCAGGTCGGCGGCGAAGACGGCGTGCTTACCGTCCAGCACCTCCCGCTGGATCAGGGCCTTTACATCCTCCCCCAGCTGCCACAGCCAGTTCTTCCCCCGCTCCGCCACCCGGCCGGACTCGGACAGGCACACCACCGCCTGGCTGGGCAGGTGGTGCGCGGCGGTGGACAGGGCGGGATAGCGGGCGGGCAGCAACCGGTCCGGGGTGGGCTGCCAGCGGCCGTCCCCATCCCGGGTGGGCAGGGCCTCCCGCACCGGCAGAAAGACCGCCCGGTCCAGCCGGGCGGTTCGGCGCTGGCTGGATACGTCAAACAGCCCCATGGAGTCCACATCCGTGTCCCAGAACTCCACCCGCACTGGAAGGGGATGGGCGGGGGAGTACACGTCCAGGATGCCCCCCCGCAGGGCGAACTGGCCCACCCCCTCCACCTGCTGGCAGCGGGTATAGCCCAGGGCGGACAGCCGGTCGGCCAGCCCATCCAGGTCATACTGCCCTCCCGGCTCCACCACCACTGTGTGGTCGGCCAGCTCCTGGGGGGAGAGGGTGCGCTGGAGCAGGGCCTCCACGGTGGCCACCACCAGGGGAGCCTCTCCCTGGGCCATGCGGTGGAAGGCGGCCAGGCGCTGATGCTCCCACTGGCGGGAGGCCGCCGCCCCCTCGTGGAACCAGAACTCCCGGGCGGCCAGCAGGGTGACGGCCTGGCCGGTGAAGGCGGCCAGGTCGTCGGCCAGGCGGCGGCCCTCCTCCTCGTGGGCGCACACCAGCACCACCGGGCAGCCCAGGGCCTGGCGCAGTCCGGCGGCGAAGTGGGCCCGGTGCACCGGGGCCAGGCCGGATACCGCCACCGGGGCGCGGCCCGCGTCCAGGGCGGCCAGCAGCTGCTGGAACTCCGGCACCTGTTGGAGGATGGGAAGCAGTGCGTTCATCGGGGACCTCCCCACATCGAGGATTGAAAAAACTGGAAAAGATGAGGCGAAAAGAACCCGGGGCCTGCCGGGGGCTGCCAGGGACAGGGGAACGGCCTGCCTGGGGATCAGTTAAACCGGTTCATAGCCCGGTCGATGCCCTGGGCCAGCAGGCACTCCACCGCCTGGGCGGCCTGGTCGGCAGCCTGGTCCATGGCGGCGCGGTCCGCCCCCTGGAACTGCCCCAGCACCCAGTCGGCCATATCGTAGTCGGGGTGGGGCTTGCGGCCCACCCCCACCTTGAGCCGGGGGAACTGGTCGGTGCCCAGGTGCTGGATGACGCTTTTCAGGCCGTTGTGGCCGCCGGCGGAGCCCCCCTTGCGGATGCGCAGCTTGCCCAGGGGCAGGTCCACGTCGTCGGAGATGATCAGCACCTGGTGGGGGGGCAGCTTGTAGAAGCGGGCGGCCTCCCCCACCGCCTGGCCGGACAGGTTCATGTAGGTCAGCGGCTTCATCACCAGCACCCCCTGCCCGCCGATGAGGGCGGTTTGGGTCAAGGCGTGGAACTTCAGGCGGCGCACGGAGAAGCCGCCCCGCTGGGCCAGCGCGTCGATCACCTGGAAGCCGGCGTTGTGCCGGGTGTGCTCATATTGGTCGCCGGGGTTGCCCAGCCCGGCCACCAGCCAGGCCACCGGCGCGCGTTTGGCAAACAGCATGGCGGCACCTCCCATCTGGGAAAGAAGGCGGGGCGAGAAGCGCTCTCGCCCCACCGGTAAACTGCGGAGAAATCTGGATGTACAAAGCTACACCGGGCGGCAAGCCCGGGGTTTAGTTGAACAGCTTGGACACCGAGCGCTCCTCGTAGATGCGCTCGATGGCCTCGGCAAAGATGTGGGCCACGGAGAGGTACTTGATCTTGGGGCACCGCTGGGCGATGTCCTCCCGGGGCCGGATGGTGTTGAGGAAGAGCACCTCGTCCAGGCAGGAGGCGTTGATCCGGTCAAAGGCGGGGCCGGAGAGCACCCCGTGGGAGGCGCAGGCGGTGACCGACTTGGCCCCGCCCAGCTCCACCAGGGCCTGGGCCGCGTGGCACAGGGAGCCGCCGGTGTCCACCATGTCGTCCAGCAGGATCACATGCTTGTCCTGCACGTCGCCGATGATGTTCATCACCTCGGAGGAGTTGGCCTTCTGCCGGCGCTTGTCCACGATGGCCATGGGCATATCCAGCTTTTGGGCGAAGGCCCGGGCCCGGGCCACGCTGCCCACGTCGGGCGAGACCACGATGGTCTGGTCGTGGCAGGCGGCGTAGCGGCGCAGGAAGTAGTCCACAAAGACGGGGGAACCCCGCAGGTTGTCCACGGGGATGTCGAAGAAGCCCTGGATCTGGTCGGCGTGCAGGTCCATGGTGAGCACCCGGTCGGCCCCAGCCCGGGCGATCAGGTTGGCCACCAGTTTGGCGGAGATGGGGTCGCGGGGCTTGGTCTTGCGGTCCTGCCGGGCGTAGCCAAAGTAGGGGATGACAGCGGTGATGCGCCCGGCGGAGGCCCGCTTGAGGGCGTCCACCATGATGAGCATCTCCATCAGGTTGTCGTTGACGGGGCTGCAGGTGGACTGGACCACAAACACGTCCGAACCCCGGACGGTCTCGTAGATGGACACGAAGTTCTCCCCATCGGAGAACGCGCCCACCTCCGCGTTGCCCAGGGGGATGCTGATGTCCCGGCAAATGGCCTCTGCCAGGGCGGGGTTGGAGTTGCCGGAAAAAATCTTGAGGTCCTTGCCATGTGAAATCATCGCTTGCTACATCCTCTCTCTGTGTGGGTGAATGGGGACGGCGCTGATCCGGCTCCCGCCGGGGCAGGAAGGGGGTTCACCCCCGTTTGTCCTTCCAGTCCAGCTTGACGGTCTGCCGGGACCGGCCGATGACAAAACTGTCCGGCGGCACGTCCTGGGTCAGCGTCGTGCCCGCCGCGATATACGCTCCGTCCCCCACGGACACAGGCGGGATGAAACGGGTGTGGCAGCCGATGAATACGTTGGCGCCAATGGTGGTGCGGGCCTTCACCTTGCCGTCGTAGTTGCAGGTGACGCTGCCGCAGCCAAAGTTGCAGCCCGGGCCCGCGTCGGTGTCCCCCACATAGGTGAGGTGGGCCATCTTGGTGCCAGGGCCCAGGTTGCAGTTTTTCAACTGTACGAAGGCCCCGATCTTGGAGTCGTCCCCCACCACCGAGTGGGCGCGCAGGTGGGCGTAAGGGCCAATCTCACAGCGGGCCCCAATGCGGCTGTCCTGGCCCTGGGAGGCGTTGACGCAGGACCCGTCGCCCACCACGCAGTCCACCAGCATGGCGTTGGGGCCGATCTGGCAGTCCCGCCCGATGACCGTCTCGCCCCGGAGGATGGTGCCCGGCAGCAGCAGGGTGCCCGCCCCCACCTGCACGGTGTCCTCCACGTAGACGGCAGCGGGGTCCATCATGCGCACGCCGGCGGCCAGCAGGGCCCGCCGCTTGGCGTCAAACTCAAACTGTTCCAAGGGGAAAGCCATCCTTTCGGCTGGGAATCGGTTGCGAACCAAAAAACGCCACCAACGGCATTATAGCAGACCGCCGCCTATTTTGAAATCTTTTTTCGACATTTTTTTTCAATTTCTTTTCCAGGGAACCCTCAGCAGGGCTGGGGCAGCCAGCGCTGGATGGGCCGGGTGCGGTAGAGCTGGATCAGCTCCAGGGTGGCGCACAGCTTGTCGGCCAGGTTGACGACCACCGCCTCCCGGCAGCGGGGCAGATGGACGGCCAAAGGCCACATATGGGTGAGGATGGCGTTGGCCTCCTGGTCGGTCAGGTCGGGGCACAGGGCCCGGGCGTTGCGCAGGGCGGCCACGGGATGATCCAGGCACTGGTTGCCTGGGTGGGCGCTGCGGTCGGCGGGGTCGTAGAGGTACAGGTCGTGCAGCAGCCCCGCCCGGGCGGCGGCCCGGCAGTCCCAGCCCAGCCGCCGGGCGATGCGGAAGGCCACATAGGACACGAACAGAGAGTGCTCGTAGCAGGTGACGGAAAGGTGGTGGCGCCAGCGCTTCATGGCGTTGACCTCCCGGCTGTCCAGCAGGGGGGAGACGCAGTCCAGAAAGGCGGCGGCGTTCAGGTCATGTCGGGACATGGGTGGGCCTCCTTGCTCCAGGTGGGATCCGCCGGACGGGCCGGGCAGGATCGGTTCAGGATTGTTTGTAAATAGTATAACAGATGAAGGCCGGGCTGTCAGCCGCCTTTTGTCCTTTTCTGTCGGGAAATTCTTCCTTTGTCCCAGGGACTGGGGTTGACAGCTGTGCGGAGGCATGGTAAGATATCTGTACTAATACACATGATACGGAGAGGGGGCGCGAGCGGCGTGATCCAACTGAACCATCGGGATGGCCGGCCGATCTATGAACAGGTGCGGGACGGGCTGCGGCAGCTGCTGGTGGTAGGGGCCATCCAGCCCGGGGATAAGCTGCCCTCGGTGCGGGCCCTGGCTGGCCAGCTGGCCATCAACCCCAACACCATCCAGCGGGCCTATGAGGCGCTGGAGCAGGAGGGGTATGTCTACTCCGTGCCGGGGAAGGGCAGCTTTGCCGCCCAGCGGGAGGAGATTGACCGCACCCGGCGGGAGGAGCTGCTGGCCCGGCTGGACGAGCTGGCGGGGGAGCTGCTCTACCTGGGGGTAACCCCGGAGGAGATCGCCCGGCGCTGTGCCCAGGCGGCCCAGGGGGAACAGATAGGACAAGGGGGAGAGAAGGCGTGATTGAAGTGCGCGACGTGGCCAAGCGCTTTGGCCGGTTCCAGGCCCTGGACGGGCTGAACATGACGGTGCCCCAGGGGGCCATCTACGGCCTGGTGGGGCCAAACGGGGCGGGCAAGTCCACCATTTTGCGCCACCTGTCCGGGGCCTACCGGCAGGACGCCGGTCAGATCCTGCTGGAGGGCCAGCCCATCTATGAAAACCCGGAGGCCAAGATCCGCATCTGCGGCATCCCGGACGAGCTGTACTACTTCGGGTCGGGCACCGTGCGGGAGATGATGCGCTTTTACCGGCGGCTCTATCCCGGCTTTGACGCCCACCGCTATGAGAAGCTGAAGGAGGCCTTCCCCTCCGTGAAGGAGGGCCAGCCCATCCGGCGCATGTCCAAGGGGATGCAGAAGCAGGCGGCCTTCTGGCTGGCCCTGTGCTGCCGGCCGGACTACCTGCTGCTGGACGAACCGGTGGACGGCCTGGACCCGGTGATGCGCCGGCAGGTGTGGTCGCTGCTGATGGGGGACGTGGCCGAGCGGGGAGCCACGGTGGTGGTGTCCTCCCACAACCTGCGGGAGCTGGAGGACGTGTGCGACCACGTGGGCATCCTCAGCCACGGGCGCATGGCCCTGGAGCGCTCTTTGTCCGAGCTGCAGGGGGGCACCGTCAAGCTGCAGATCGCCTTCCGGCAGGAGCAGCCGCCGGAACTGCCGGCGCAGCTGCACGTGCTGCACCGGTCCAACCTGGGCCGGGTGTACACTTACATCCTGCGGGGGAACACCCAGCAGGTGCTGGAGCAGTTTGCCGCCTATGACCCGCTGTTCCAGGAGGCGCTGCCCCTGAGCCTGGAGGAGATCTTTGTCTATGAGATGGGAGGTGAGGACTATGCGGTCCGGGACATTGTGCTTTAATCGGACGGTCTTTGCCAAGCAGCTGGCCCGGTTCTGGCCCATCTGGGTGACCCACCTGGTGATCTGGACGCTGCTGCTGCCCCTGCAGGGGCTGATGCAGCTGCAGCTGGACGCGGCCGGCCGCGCGGGGGCGGGGAGCTACCTGGCCCAGTTTGCCGGCTACACGGTGCCGGGGATGGTGTGGCCCGCCAATTTCCTGGGGGTGCTGTTCGGCCTGCTGGCAGCCATGGCCGCATGCAGCCACCTGTATGCCACCCGGTCGGCCAACTTTATGGCCAGCCTGCCGGTGCGCCGGGAGGGGCTGTTTGCCAGCCACTACCTGGCAGGGCTGGTCATGGTGCTGGGCCCGCTGCTGGCCACCTTCTGCCTCACCGCCCTGGTGGAGCTGGCGGGGGGCTGCCTGATGCTGGGCCCCCTGGGCAGCTGGCTGGGGGCGGCCTGCGCGTCGGGGTTCTTCTTTTACTCCTTTGCCGTCTTTCTGGGCATGTTCACCGGCCACCTGCTGGCCCTGCCCGCCTTCTACCTCATCTTCAACGGGCTGGCGGCGGCGGTGATGGGCGTGGTGGAGTGGGCGCTCCAGACCCTGTACCACGGCTTTGACGCGCTGCCGGAATGGGTGGGCCAGGGGGTGATCTGGCTCACCCCCGTGGTGGGGCTAACCCAGGGCCTCCAACTGGGTTCCCCCACCACTGTCACGGTGGCGCTGGGCGGCGACAGGGGGAGCGCGCTGTGGGTCTATCCCCTGGCCGCCCTGCTGCTCACGGCGGGGGCGCTGCTGCTCTACCGCCGCCGGGCCCTGGAGAGCGCCGGCGACGTGGTGGCGGTGCGGGCCATGCGCCCGGTGTTCCAGTACGGGGTGGCCCTGTGCGGGGGGCTGTTCTTCGGCGTGGTCACCACCCAGCTGCTGGTTCTGACCACCACCGGGCTGATGGTCTCCATCCTCCTGTGGGCGGTGGCGGGCTACTTCATCGCCCGGATGCTGCTGGACAAGAGCTTCCGGGTGTGGCGGCGCTGGAAGGGGGCGGTGGGGGTAAGCCTGGTCTTGGCGGCCCTGTTCGCCGTGGTGGGCCTGGACCTGACCGGCTTTGAGACCCGGGTGCCCCAGGCCCAGGACGTGGCGGAGGTGACCATCCGGGGATTGGAGGGCAGCCCCTGGGACAGCGGGGCCAACGCGGCGGCCACCCTGGACGATCCGGAGGACATCGCCGCCGTGCTGGCCCTGCACCAGGAGGCGGTGGGCCAGCGGGAGGTGGAGCCGTCTGCCGGCGCCTCCACCGTCAGCTTCCAGGTGCGCTACCAGCTGCGCAGCGGCGCCATCCTGTCCCGGCGGTACAGCCTGACCCTGGAGGGGGCGGCGGCAGACCAGGCCCAGGCGCTGCGCAACGACCCGGAGGTTATCCTCCAAAGCTACGGTTTCACCGAGATGGAGCGGCAGGGGGGACAGATCTTCCTGGCCGAATGGAGCTGGGAGGAAGAGACGGCGACCGCCTATGGCAGCCAGGCCCAGCTGGTGCTGGACGGGGTGCTGGAGGATATCCGGGCCGGCCGGCTGGGCCGGCGAGAGTTGACCGCCGGAGCAGCGGCCCAATCAGTGGGCATCCAGGTCAGCCCGTCGGACCAGTGGGAGCTGGCCGCTGGAGCAGTCCCGGGAGAGGAAGGGACACAGCTGCGGCTCTACCTGGAGTGGCGGCTGTCGGGCTGGGAGTATGGCGAGGATTACTACCGCGCCATTGAGATTGTCGTCCCCGACACGGCCAGCAGCACCTTGGCGGCAATAGAACAGGTTGAGGCAGGGTAGCAAAGAAAGGGAAAAACGAGCCCGCCGGGAGCAGGAGAGCCTGTTCCCGGCGGGTATTTTCTTGCCTTTTTACATAGAGACAGTCTTTCAATAGAGGCAGTCCAGCAGGGCGATGGCCTGGGCCACGGCGTGGTCATCGCAGTGGCCCAGCAGGTGGGCCCCCCACGCCCGCACCTGGGGCGCGCAGTTGGCGGGGGCGAAGGGGATGGCCGACTGGGCCAGCATGGGCAGGTCGTTCTGGTTGTCCCCCATGCAGTAGACCTTTTCCTGGGAAATCCCCAGCAGCCGGGCCACCCGGGCCACCATCTGCCCCTTGTCGCTGCCCTTGTCGGTCAGCTCCAGCAGGTAGCGGTTGGAGAAGATGGCCTCGTAATCCGCCCCCCAGCGCTCCAGGATGTAGGCGCGCACCTGGACCAGGTAGGGCTCGTCCTGCTCCATGATGAGCTTGTTCCAAGGGGTGGGCATCTGATCGATGGGGCAGGAGAGATAGGGCACGTTCACCCGCTCCAAGTGGCGCATGGTGACCACGTTGGGGTTGTGTACATACAGGTCCTCTCCGTGGTAGGCCTCAAAGGCCAGGTCGGGGAAGGCGGCGCACAGCTGCTGGATGCGGGCGGGGGTATCCGGGCACAGGTGGGTGCGCGCCAGATAGCGGTCCGCGGCGTAATCGTAGATGGCCGCGCCGTTGGACAGCACGACTGGGGCGTTGAGCTCCAGGCGCTCTTTCTGAATCTGGGGGGTGAAGGTGCGGTGGGCCCGGCCGGTGGCCACCGAGAAGCGGCCCCCGTTTTGGATAAAGTAGCGGATGGCCGCCCGGTTCTCCGGCGAGACGGTGCAGCTGGAGTTATATAAGGTATCGTCGTAGTCGCTGAAAAACAGCACACCGTCAAACTTGCCCACAGGGAGGCCTCCTTAATTGGTTCAGGCGGGACGCACATCCTCCGCCCGCAGATATTTGGCTGCTGGGGTGCGCAGCAGCGCGGCAAAGACCACCAGGCACAGGACCAGGTCGATGACCATGTACCAGCCGTTGTAGACCAGGGAATAGAGCCAGGCGTTCGTGAAGGTCAGCCCCAGCAGCTCGGTGGGCGCCAGGATGCGGTACACGGTGATACCACTGATAAAGTGGATGATGAACCGGGCCAGGGCGCCCACAATGGAGGCGGCAAAGGCCTTGCCCCGGAAGAAGCCGCCCAGGCCGATGACGCCAAAGGCCACCACATAGTCCAGCAGGATGGACACCCAGCCGTAGCCCACCGCCCCCTGGACGAACACCTGGAGGATGCCGAAGGCGAAGCAGCCGATCAGCCCCCAGCCGGGACCCCAGCGGGTGATGAGCAGGAACAGGGGCAGCATCTCAAAGGAGATGGAGCCACCCTGGGGCAGTTCGAAGAATTTGAGCAGGCCCAGCACTAGGGACAGGGCGATGAGGATGGCGCACTCGCACAGGGCTTGAATGGTTTTGTGGCTTGTCTTCATGGTTGGTTCTCTTCCTTTCTAAAATAGGTTACCGCAATGCAGTCGGATGCAATGCGGTACACGAAAGGAACGAACCCGGCCCACCCCGGGGATGCATCACTTCCTACGCCGGCATTATCCGGATCAGGTTAAGGGACCGGGAGCTGCCGTTTGCCCCACATCTCAGCCGGAGATGCCCTCCAGCGCCCCTGTGAATCTTCCATTGCGTTGCGGCGCCCCTATCTTATCGTGGAAACCGGCAGGCTGTCAAGGGGCCGGGCGGAATCGTCAAAAATCCCGTGAAAATTTTGTAGACTTTGCCAAAAGCGCAAGAAAATGTGTTTGGCGTCGGGAAAATTCCTGGAAAGGCCACAAAATATGTGCTTCTGCCGGCAGAGCGGCCAGAGGGCCCGGCCAGATTGGGGGTTGACGGGCCGGTGAATTGGGTGTAGGATACCACTGTAACTGTTTTGTAACCTTTTCATTCGTTTTGTTACCATCTCCCTGCGGGGAGTCTGAAGCAGTCAGGAGGGATCTCTTGTGGGCCAATCCCGGCACGATCAGGACAGCAAGATGAAACCGATTCACGGCGGGCTGTGCGCTGTATGGGACCGGATCCGGGCGGGCGCGGGGCGCGCCTGGAAGGGGATCGGGACCTGGGCGGCGGCCGCCTGGAGGCATAGCAAGGCCTGGACGATGGCCGCCGGTCGGGCGACCCGCACCGGCGGTGCGGCGGCCTGGCGGAAGGTCAAGATCTGGGGGCCGGCAGCTTGGGAGAAGGGCAGGGCCGGGGTTATGGCGGCCTGTCGGGCCATCGGGCACGGGAGCGTGGCCGCCTGGCAGGCGGGCAGGCTGCTGGTGAAGCTCCCCAGGGGCCGACGAAGGGCTTTGTTGGCCTGGACCTGGCGGCAGATTCGGGCAAGGGCCCGGAGGAGGGCCGCCGGAGCGTGGGCAATGGTCAAGCAGGCCGCGTCGGCGGGCTGGAGCCGGATCCAGGCGGCCTGGGATCGGGCCGGGGCGGTTTGGAGCCGGGCCCGGGGGGCAGTGGCCCGCCACCCCGTCTCCCCGCTGCTGTATGTGACGGTGCTGGCCGTGGGCATCGGGGCCATCGCTTTCAACGGGGTGTACTCCCGGGCTTACGTGCTGAACGTGGACGGGGAAGAGGTGGGTGTGATCGCCGACCAGGCGGAGCTGGACGCCATCGTCTCCCGGGTGGAGTCCCGGGTGGCCAGCATCCTGGGGGAGGACTACAACTACGACGCAGAGATCACCCTGACCCCTGCCTATGCCACCGCCAGCGAGGTGAGCGATGCGGAAGAGGTGACCAAGACCCTGTTTGACAGCGTGGGGGCTCTGGTAAACGCCTACGCCCTGTCTGTGGACGGCTACGAGCTGGGCTACGCCCTGAGCCAGGCGGAGCTGGAGGAAATGCTGGACGAGATTGCCCAGCCCTACCTCACCGAGCAGACGGTGAGCCATTCCTTTGCCGAGGAGATTGAGATCTACCCCAGGCAGGTGCCGGCCAACACGGAGTTTGACGTGGAGGTGCTCAAGACCACCCTCACCGGCTACGAGGTGGAGGAGGCCCGGTATGTCGTGGAGAGCGGGGACACCTTCAATGCCATCGCCTACTCCCTGGACATGACTCCGGCGGCGCTGAAGGAGCTGAACCCGGACGTGGAACCCAATACCCTCCGCGTGGGACAGGAGCTGGTGATCCAGCAGGCGGTGCCCTACCTGTCGGTGATCACCGTGAACAACGAGACCTATGAGCAGGCTGTGGAGAGTCCTGTGGAATATGTGGATACCGCCGAGCTCTACGTGGGCGAGACCTCTGTCCAGACCCAGGGGACGGACGGCGTGGAGCAGGTGGAGGCCGAGGTGACTTATTGCAACGGTGTGGAGCAGGAGCGGACGGTGAAGGCCACCACCACCCTGCAAGAGGCCACCACCACCTATGTATATCGGGGCACGACCCCCAAGCCCGTCACCGCCTCCAGGGGCTATCTCATCTGGCCGCTGAGCGGGACCATTACCTCCTACTACGGCGGGCGCTATCTCTTCGGCGGCTATGACTTCCACCTGGGCATTGACATCGCCGCCCCCTATGGAACTACCATCAAGGCTGCCGACGGCGGTACCGTGACCTACTCCGGCTGGCAGGGTAGCTATGGGAAGCTGGTGGTCATCACCCATGACAACGGGATGAAAACCTACTACGCCCACAACTCCACCCTGCTGGTGAGCGTTGGCGACAAGGTCTATCAGGGCCAGCCCATCGCCCGGGTGGGGCTGACGGGCAACACCAGCGGTTACCACTGCCATTTTGAGGTCCGGGTAAACGGCTCCACCGTCAACCCCCTCAACTATCTGTAAATCCCAGCACGCGATATCCACCGGCCGCCGTGGTCCCACGGCGGCCGGTTTCTTACTCCGGGGGTTCCTCTTGACAAAATCGAACATTTGTATTATATTTACGGATGGGATGACCTGGGGCTGAGATAAAAGTCCATTCTATGGGACTTTTTCTTTGGTATCCTACGCCCAGAGTGGGCGGGGCGCGGCCTGGCGGGTGCGCCTTTGCCCGGGGAAAGGAGACAAAAGGATGCAGACGACTTACTATACCCTGACCGCCCGGGAGATTGTGGCGGCTGGAGACGAGGTGGCCCAGGCAGCGGGCGGGAACCGGCGGCTGGTATATGTCCGCCGGGCGGCCCAGGAGGGCGGATGCGCCCAACCGGGAAAGGTCATCGACTTGGCGGCCTGGCGGGCGGCCCGAGCGGAGAGCGGAGATGCGCTCGGCCCTGAGGCGGACTCATCCCCTGAGGCCCGGCGGCCCCGTCAGAGGCATGGCGGCCGGCTGCTGCTGTGGGGGGAGATGCTGGCCACCCTGAGCGTGGTGGGCGCCATGCTGCTGCTGGCGGCCCGCGCCCTGGCGGTGTGAATGGGGCGGCGGAAGCTGGAGAAAATGTCCTTTACAAACTACGGGGACTGTGATATACTGCTTGCGCGTGAATTTTGAGCGCACACCCACCGGCTGAGTTTCGGGGCAAGGGCCGCGTTGCCGCGGGAGCCACCCGCCCGATACCCGGCGGCTGGGCAGATCATCAGAAAGGTGGAAGACCCATGATCCGCAAGGAACAAAAGACGGCCGTCATTGAGGCCAACCGCACCCACGGCACGGACACCGGCTCGCCCGAGGTGCAGATCGCCATTCTCACCGCCCGCATTCAGGAGCTCACCGAGCACCTGAAGATCCACACCCATGACAACCACAGCCGCCGCGGCCTGCTGAAGATGGTGGGTAAGCGGCGCAAGATGCTGGACTACCTGGCCAAGAAGGACATTGAGCGCTACCGCGCTATCATCGCCAAGCTGGGAATCCGCAAGTAACCGTTTGGAACCAGAGGGCGCGCGCATTTACGCCGCCCTCTGGTTCTTTGCGACTGCCTGGCCGGGACAACCGCTCATTTAGCAGTTGAACATGGGTCCTGCCAACTGGCGGGGCTTATGTTCAAGTGCTAAAAGGTGGGGTTCCGGATCACGAAAAAAGGAGTGTAAGCCCCATGTCAACCATCATCAAGCACAAGCAGTTTGCCGGCTACAAGGCGTATGAGACCCAGGTGGCCGGCCGCCCGCTGAAGATCGAGGTGGGCAAGCTGGCCGAGCTGGCAAATGCCTCAGCCATGGTCACCTACGGGGAGACCAGCGTGCTGGTCGCCGTCACCGCCTCCCCCCGGCCCCGGGACGGCATCGATTTCTTCCCCCTGAGCGTGGACTTTGAGGAAAAGCTGTACGCCGTGGGCCGTATCCCCGGCTCCTTCATGCGCCGGGAGGGACAGCCCTCCCTGCCCGCGGTGCTGGCCAGCCGCCTCATCGACCGGCCCATCCGCCCTCTGTTTCCCTCCGACCTGCGTAACGACGTGGTGGTCACCTGCACGGTGATGAGCGTGGACTACGATTGCTCTCCCGAGGTCACCGCCATGATCGGCGTGTCCGCCTGCCTGGCCTACTCCGACATCCCCTGGAATGGGCCCATCGGCTGCATGGAGGTGGGCTATGTGGACGGGCAGATCGTGCTCAATCCCACCCAGGAGCAGAAGCATCGCTCCCAGATGGACGTCACCGTGGCGGCCACTGGGGAGAAGGTGGTGATGATCGAGGCCGGGGCCAAGGAGATCCCGGACGAGATCATGTATGAGGGCATCGTCCGGGCCCACGAGGAGATCAAGAAGCAGGTGGCTTTCCTCAACGGCATTGTGGCTGAGATCGGCAAGCCCAAGTTCGAGTATGAGCACGCCGCCTTCAACCAGACGTTGTTTGACGACATCGTGGCCAACTTCATGGAGGAGGCCAAGGCCGCCATGGACACCGACGACAAGAATGTCCGGGAGGCCCGCTGGAACGCCATGATCGACCGCTGGCACGAGCGGTATCTGGAGCAGTACCCCGACATGGACAAGTACCTGGAGGAGTTCACCTACAAGTTCCAGAAGAAGATCGTCAAGGCCTGGCTGCTCCAGGGCCACCGGGTGGACGGCCGGGCCAAGAACGAGATCCGGCCCCTGGCCGCCGAGGTGGGGGTGCTGCCCCGGGTCCACGGCTCGGGCCTGTTCACCCGGGGACAGACCCAGGTGCTCAGCGTGTGCACCCTGAACACCCTGTCGGCCTGCCAGAAGCTGGACACCATCTGGGAGGAGACGGAGAAGCGCTATATCCACCACTACAACTTTCCCGGCTTCTCGGTGGGGGAGGCCCGGGCTTCCCGCTCCACCAACCGCCGGGAGAAGGGCCACGGCGCCCTGGCCGAGCGGGCGCTGGAGCCGGTGCTGCCCAGCGTGGACGAGTTCCCCTATGCCATCCGGGTGGTGAGCGAGGTGCTGTCCTCCAACGGCTCCACCTCCCAGGGCTCGGTGTGCGGTTCCACCCTGGCGCTGATGGACGCCGGCGTGCCCATCAAGGCTCCGGTGGCGGGCATCTCCTGCGGACTGATCCAGGATGACGACGGCTCCTTTACCACCTTTATTGACATCCAGGGGGTGGAGGACTTCCACGGGGAGATGGACTTCAAGGTAGCGGGCACCAAACAGGGCATCACCGCCATCCAGATGGACCTGAAGAACGACGGGCTGTCCCACGCCATCATCAAGGAGGCGCTGGAGATCACCCGGGACGCCCGCTTTGCCATCCTGGACGAGATCATGCTGCCCTGCATCGCCGCGCCCCGGCCCGAGGTGTCCAAGTACGCGCCCAAGATGATCACGATGAAGATCGACCCGGATAAGATCCGGGAGGTCATTGGCAAGGGAGGCTCGGTGATCCAGAAGATCACCGCTGAGTCGGGAGCCACGGTGGACATTGAGGACGACGGCACCATCCACATTGCCTCTCCAAACCCAGCGGCCTGCGACGCGGCCAAAAAGATGATCGAGACCATCGTCTTTGTCCCCGAGGTGGGCGCGCTGTACTACGGCAAGGTGGTGCGCATCCTCCAGTTTGGCGCCTTTGTGGAGCTGGCCCCCGGCAAGGACGGGATGGTGCACATCTCCAAGCTGGCCAACCACCGGGTGAACCGGGTGGAGGACGTGGTCAACATCGGCGATATGATCTGGGTGAAGGTCACCGACATCGACGAGAAGGGCCGGGTCAATCTGAGCTATAAGGACGCGCTGCGGGAGATCGAGGCCAGGAAGGCCGCCGGACAGCCGGTGAAGTAAGCCCGTAGACCCAGACGGCCGGCAGGGGGAGCCCTTGCCGGCCGCAGGCATTTTGCAAGGCCGGGCGGGGAGGACGGAGGGAACGGGGATGGACTATCGGGTGCTGAGCCGGTACCGGAGCGAACTGATGGGCGTGGCCATGCTGTGGGTGATGCTGTTCCACTCCTACGACCTGGACCTGGGCAGCGCGCTGCTCAACCGGGTGCGGGGGGCGGGCTTTGGCGGGGTGGACATCTTCATCTTCCTGTCCTCGATGGGGCTGGCCATGTCCTTGATCCGGCACAGACAGGACTACACCGGCTACCTGGCCCGCCGGGCCGGGCGGATCTTGCCGGCCTACTATGTGGTGATGATCCCTTACACCCTGCTGCTGATCCTCTGGCAGGGAGTGCCCTGGAGCGACCTGTTCTGGAACAGCTCTCTGCTGTATTACTGGGTGGCCCGCTGCCCTGGGGCTTTCAACTGGTATATCAGCGGGGCGATGTTCTTCTACCTGCTGACGCCGCCGGTGTTGGCTTGGCTGCGGCGGCAGCAAAGGCGCGGCCGGCTGCTGCTGGCGGTGGGCGCTGGGGTGGTGGGCGGCCTGGCGCTGTGCCAACTGCTGGTGCAGGAGTGGTATGGGGAGTACCTGGACATCTTCTACCGGATCCCCATTTTTTTCCTGGGCCTGCTGGTGGGTATCTATGTCACGGAGGACCGGCGGCTGGGGTGGAAGGACGCCCTGCTCTGGCTGGCCTGGGCGGTGGTGGGGGTGGGATACTACCTTCTGGCCAGCTACCCGGGGATCGGGGAGCTGACCAGGCTGAGCATCCCGCTGGCCCACCTGTTCGTGTTCTCCACCGTGCCCATGTGTTTGGTACTGTGCCTGCTGTTCCAGCGCCTGCCCTTGGGATGGCTGCGGCGGTTCTTGCGGCTGGTGGGGGAGAACAGCCTGGAGATCTACCTGCTCAACGTCAGCGTCTTCTCCCAGGTGGGGGCCATCCGTCAGGTGGTCAGTTTCGGGCCGTCCAACCGGCTGTACTACCTGCTGTCTTATGGGGCCAACATCGCCTTGGGTGTGCTGCTGCACCGGGGTGTGGAGGGGCTGCGCCGCGCCTGGCGGCGGCGAAGGGGCAACAGCGCTGGGGAACCGGCGTGACAAAGGGAAAGAAATTGGGCCGCCTGCTGCTGGCAGGCGGCCCTTAGCGCGCTGTTGGAAGGATCTGTCCCGCCGGCGGCCGGTCAGGGCAGATTTAGGGTGCGGATAACCTCCAGGAGTTGGTTGGCAGAGTCGGTCAGCGCTTGCTGCTCCTCCGGAGCCAAGGGGATCTCCAGGATCTGCTCCGCCCCCCGGCGGCCCACGATGGAGGGGATGCTCAGGCTCAGCCCTTGCAGGCCGTACTGGCCGCCCAGGGCCACCGACACGGGCAGCACCGCCCGCTCGTCCTTCACGATGCACTCGGCAATGCGCCCCACCGCCATGGCGATGCCGTAGTAGGTGGCGCCTTTGCGGCGGATGATCTCATAGGCGCTGTCCCGCACCGACTCATACAGCCGCTTGGTGTTGCCCTGGTAATCATTGTGGCCCTGAAGCTGGCAGAAATGGGCCAGGGGGATGCCGGAGATGTTGGCCCCACTCCAAACTGCCAGTTCACTGTCCCCGTGCTCGCCGATGATGACGGCGTGGATGCTGCGGCTATCCACCTGCAGATGCTCCCCCAGCAGGTATTTCAGCCGGGCGGTGTCCAGCACGGTGCCCGAGCCGATCACCCGGTGGGCGGGATAGCCGGACAGTCGCCAGGCGGCGTAGGTGAGCACATCCACCGGGTTGGACACGATCAGGAGGATGCCGCCGAAGGGGCGGGAGGTGATTTGGGGGATGATGGACTGAAGGATGGCCACATTTTTGCCGATGAGTTCCAATCGGGTCTCTCCCGGTTTCTGATTGGCCCCGGCGGTGATGATGACCAGGGCGCAGTCGGCCACATCGTCATAGGTGCCGGCGTACACGTCCATGGCGGCAATGTAGGGCAGGCCGTGGCTGAGATCCATGGCCTCCCCCTCCGCCTTGTCCCGGTTGGCGTCGATGAGGACCAACTCGCTGAACAGGCCCTTTTGAATGAGGGAGAAGGCAATGGACGAGCCCACAAACCCACAGCCGATGATGGCAGCTTTTCTGGGATTCATAACATCTTTCCTTTCCAGGGCGGCCTTTGGCCGCCCGCAATCTGGTTCCAGTTTGCCCCGGATGGGCCGGGCTGATACGGGAACCGGCCCGCTCAGGACAGGCCCAGCCGTTCCAGTACCGCCTGGAACCAGTGGGGCAAAGGGGCCGAGACGGTGATCCGGGTTCCGGTGGCGGGGTGGGTGAAGGTGAGCTGGGCAGCGTGGAGGCATTGGCCGTCCAGGCCGGGAAAGGGCCGTTTGGGGCCGTACACCGGGTCGCCCAGCAGGGGGTGGCCCAAGTGGGCCAGATGCACCCGGATCTGGTGGGTGCGCCCGGTCTCCAGCTGGCAGGTGAGGTGGGTGTAGCCAGCGCGGCTGTCGATCACCTGGTAGTGGGTGACCGCCCGCCGCCCCTGGCCGGGGGGACACACCGCCATGCGCTTGCGCTGCACAGGGTGGCGGGCGATGGGGGCGTCCACCGTGCCCGACTCCTCCCGAAAGCCGCCCAGCACCACGGCGTGGTAGAGGCGGAACAGGGAGTGGTCCTGGAGCTGCCCGGCCAGGGCCAGGTGGGCCCGGTCGTTCTTGGCGGCGATGACCAACCCCGAGGTGTCCCGGTCGATGCGGTGGACGATGCCGGGGCGCAGCTGCCCATTGATTCCGGATAGTGATCCTTTGCAATGATATAACAGTGCGTTGACTAAAGTGCCGTCCGGGTGGCCGGGGGCAGGGTGGACCACCATGCCCACAGGCTTGTTGACCACGATGACGTCCTCGTCCTCATAGATCACGTCCAGGGGGAGGGGCTGGGGGACGGCGTCCGGCTCCTGGGGCTGGGGCGGGGCGATGAGCAGCCTCTGCCCGGCCTGGAGCTGGGCGTTCTTCTTCACCGGCGCGCCGTCCAGGGTGACCCGGCCCTGCTCCAGCCACCGCTGGGCAGCGGAGCGGGTGACGCCGTCCAGGGCGGCGGCCAGCACCGCGTCGGCCCGGCCCGGCTCAGGAACGGTCAGGGGGAAGCTGGGATCCATGGTCCTGGGTCGCCTCCTTCTTGCGGAGCTTTTCGCAGAAGAACAGGGCATAGATCGCCAGCAGGATGCCGCCCACAGTGATGCAGCAATCGGCCACGTTGAAGATGGCGAAGTCCATAAAGACGGTCTGGAACATATCGGTGACATAGCCCAGGGCCACCCGGTCGATGAGGTTGCCCACCGCCCCGGCCAGCACCAGGGCGGCGGACAGCCGGCCCAGCCGGCCCGTGATGTGCCCCCGGGCCACCAGCCAGGCCAGGATGACCACAACCACGGCGCTGATCAAGGCCAGCAGCCAGGTGTGCTCCCGCAGCAGGGAGAAGGCCGCGCCGGTGTTCTGGACGTAGGTCAGATCCATGACATGGGGGATGAAGGAGACGGACTCACCCAAAGGGATGTTGGCCCGTACCAGGAATTTCACCACTTGGTCGATTACAACCAGGATTGCAAAGAGAAAAATATACAGCATGGTATCAACCTTTCCCAAAAACGCGCGCCGCCGGGGCGGAGCGGGAGGGGTGAATCGGAGGGGTGGGCCAAAGTGGGGCGGCCCGCCCGGGCTCACCGGTTGGCATCCAGGTACTTCATGATGGCCTTGGCGGCCTTCTTGCCCGCCCCCATGGCCAGGATGACGGTGGCAGCGCCGGTGACCGCGTCCCCGCCGGCGTACACGCCCTCCCGGCTGGTGCGCATGGTCTCCTCATCCACCACGAAGCAGCCCCGGCGGTTGACGGCCAGGCTCTTGTCCGCCATGCGGATCAGGGGGTTGGGGCTGGTGCCCAGGGCCATGACCACGGCGTCCACATCCATGAGGAAGTCCGAGCCGGGCACCGGCTCCGGTTTGCGCCGGCCCTGCTCGTCGGGCTCGCCCAGCTCCATGCGGATGCAGTTCAGGCGGCAGGCCCGGCCCGAGCCGTCGTCGATGACGGCGGTGGGGTTGGTGAGGAAGTGGAAGTGGATGCCCTCGTCCATGGCGTGCTCCACCTCCTCGGCCCGGGCGGGCATCTCTTCCCGGCTGCGGCGGTAGACCAGGTGCACTTCAGAGCCCAGGCGGCGGGCGCATCGGGCCGCGTCCATGGCCACGTTGCCCCCGCCCACCACCGCCACCTTACCCCCGGTGGGCACGGGGGTGTCATACTCCCCCTGCCAGGCCTGCATGAGGTTGATGCGGGTCAGGTACTCGTTGGCGGAGTAGACCCCGGCCAGCCCCTCACCGGGGATGCCCATGAAGTTGGGCAGCCCCGCCCCGGTGGCCAGGAAGATGGCCTGATAGCCCTGTTGGAAGAGCTCATCCAGGGTGAACACCCGGCCGATGACCATGTTGGTGCGGATCTGGACGCCCAGGCTGCGCAGATCCTCCTCGGCGCGGCGGACGATGGTGTTGGGCAGGCGGAACTCGGGGATGCCGTACACCAGCACGCCGCCGATGGTGTGGAAGGCCTCAAACAGGGTGACGCAGTAGCCCTGCTGGGCCAGGTCATAGGCACAGGTCATCCCCGCCGGGCCGGCTCCAACCACCGCCACATGGGTGTAGTTGTTGGGCTGGGCGGGCTGGGCGGGCTGGCTGTTGTGGGCCAGGTGATAGTCGGCCACAAACCGCTCCAGCCGGCCGATGGCCACCGGCTCCCCCTTGATGCCCCGCACGCAGCGGGCCTCGCACTGGCTCTCCTGGGGGCAGACCCGGCCGGAGATGGCGGGCATGCCGTTGGTGGAGGTGATGATCTGGTAGGCCGCCTCAAAGTCGCCGTCGGCCACCCGGGTGATGAAGTCGGGGATGCGCACGTTGACCGGGCAGCCGTCGATGCAATGGGGGTGCTTGCAGTCCAGGCAGCGGGCGGCCTCCTGCATGGCCATCTCAGGGGTGTAGCCCAGGGCCACCTCCTGGAAGTTCCGGGCCCGCTCCTGGGGGTCCTGCTGGGGCATGGGACAGCGGGGGGAGGTCATGTCCGGCATACCTGCTCGCCTCCTTTCCGGGCCTGATCGGCCAGCGCTTGCAGGTTACAGGCGTGGGCCTGCTTGGCTTGATTTTCCTGGTCGCGGTAGACGCTGTTGCGGATGGTCAGCTCGTCGTAGTCCACCTGGTGGCCGTCAAAGTCCGGCCCGTCCACGCAGGCGAACTTGGTCTGCCCGCCCACCCGGACCCGGCAGCAGCCGCACATCCCCGTGCCGTCCACCATCAGGGGGTTGAGGGAGACCAGGGTGCGGATGCCGTACGGCTGGGTCACCTGGGCCACGGAGCGCATCATAGGCACCGGGCCGATGGCCACCACCAGGTCATAGCGCTGGCCGTCGGCCAGCAGCTCGGACAGCTTGTTGGACACAAAGCCCTGCTCCCCATAGGTGCCGTCGTCGGTGGTGATGTACAGGTTGTCGCAGCAGCGGCGGAAGCTGCCCTCCAGGAAGACCAGCTCCTTGGTGCGAAACCCGATGATCACGTCCACCGGGACCCCGGCCGCGTGCAGGCCCTTGGCCTGGGGGTAGGCAATGGCGGAACCCACGCCGCCGCCGATCACCATGGCCCGGGTGGCCCCCTCCACCTCAGTGGGGTTGCCCAGGGGGCCCACCACGTCCAGCACGTCCTCCCCCGCCTGCAGAAGATCCAGCTTCTGGGTGGTCACCCCCACCCGCTGGTACATGATGGTCACGGTGCCCCGCACCGGGTCGTAGTCGGCGATGGTCAGGGGGATGCGCTCCCCCCGCTCATCGGGGCGGACCATCACGAACTGGCCGGGCTGGGCCTTCCGGGCGATCTCGGGGCAGTCCAGCTCCATGAGGGTGACGGTGGGATTGAGGGGGCGTTTGGTGATAATGTTCGGCATAACTCTTCCCTTCCTGCTGTTGGTCTCTCCCATCCCGGGCCGGCGGGGCGCGGGGGGATGGAGCATACGCCAACATTATAAAAGAAAAAGGCGGGGCTTTCAATAGGCTTTTTCCCGGCATCTTCTGGAGGGAATAAAAACGGTCCGGCGAGCCCATACTGGAGGGAAAGGAGGAACGCCATGGGCATCTTTGGAAGCCGGCGGCCGGCGCCGCCCCCCCATCCCCGGAAGGAGCCGCGGTTTGACTGCCCGCTGACGCCGGAGGCCATCAGCGAGATCTTCCGGGACTGCGCGGACTTCAGCCGGCGCACCCTGTACCTAGGCGGGGATCCCAAGCGCCGGGTGGAGGCGCTGTTCATCACCGGGCAGGTGCGCAACGAGCGGGCCAGCGACTATGTCCTGCGCCCCCTGGCCCAGAGCCAGGCGCTGCGGGACGCGCCCAGCCTGGACGCGGCCTTCGACCTGATGGCCCGTGGGGAGCTGTACTCCCTGGCGGTGTCGGTGCGGGACACGCCCGACCAGGTGGTCTTTGACATCGTCAACGGCTGGATGGCGCTGTTTTTCCCGGGAAAAGAGCAGGTGCTCACCTTCATGACCGCCACCGAGGAGAAGCGGTCGGTGGCCCCGCCGGAGAACGAGCCGGACGTGAAGGGGGCGCGGGACAGCTTTGTGGAGAGCGTGCGCACCAACACCTCCCTGGTGCGCCGGCGGCTGCGTTCGCCCTCCCTCCGGGTGCGGGAGCAGCTGGTGGGCCGGCAGTCGCTGACGCCGGTGGACGTGCTGTATCTGGACGGCATTGCCGATGAGGACTTGGCCCGGCAGATTGAGGCGCGCATCCAGGACATGGACATCGACGCCATGCTGATGACGGGCAATTTTGAGCAGTATATCGCCCCTGAGAGCTCCACGGCCTTCCCCCTCACGGTATATACCGAGCGGCCCGACCGCTTCTGCGCGGGGCTGGCGGAGGGGCGGGTGGGGGTGCTGGTGGACGGGATGCCCATGGGCTGGCTGTTCCCCGCCACCCTGGACAGCTTCTTCCGCACGGGGCAGGACCGGAGTACCGGCTGGCTGCTGGCCAGCGTGCTGTCGGTGCTGCGCTACGGGTGTATGCTCATCACCCTGTTCCTGCCAGGGCTGTATGTGGGGGCGGTGCTCTACCATCCGGAGCTGATTCCGGTGAAGCTGATGCTGTCCATCATCTCGGCCAAGGCAGACGTGCCCTTCTCCACCCTGGTGGAGATACTGGTGATGCTGGCCGCCTTTGAGGTGCTCCAGGAGGCGGGGCTGCGCCTGCCCTCTTCCATAGGGCAGACGGTATCCATCCTGGGCGGGCTGGTGGTGGGCTCGGCGGCGGTGGAGGCCAAGCTGGTCTCCCCGGCGGTGCTGGTGGTGGTGGCCATCGCGGGCATCGCAGGGTACACCGCCCCCAGCCAGGATTTCGCGGGTGGCCTGCGGATCTGGCGGTTCCTGCTCACGGTGGCCGCCGCGGTGCTGGGGCTGACCGGGCTGGTGCTGGGCGGAGTGGTGTTGGTGTACCGGCTGGCGGGGCTGGAGAGCTTTGGGGTGGCCTACCTCACCCCCTTTGCCTCCAACGCCGGGCAGCAGCGGGAGGGCCACGCGGTGCTGCGCCAGCCCCTGCCAAAGGTCAAGACCAGGCCGGACTACCTCAAGACCAAGAATAGGAGGAATCAGGGGTGAAACGGGGGGCAATGCTGGCCCTTGCAGCCGCAGTGCTGCTGTCCGGCTGCGGGCCGTCCGCCCGGGAGCCGGACAACCTGGCCCTGGTGCGGGTGCTGGGGGTGGACGGGGCCGGACCGGTGACGCTGACCGGGGTGTGCGGCGGGGCCAACCAACAGGATGTGAGCCGGGGCGCCTGTGTGGACGAGACCTTTGGCCAGGCCCGGGACCGCCTGCCCTGGTCGGGGACGGAGGAGCTGGCGCTGACCAGCGTGGGCTACCTGCTGCTGGGGCGGGACGCAGATCTGGAGGCGGTGCTGTTTGCCGCCCTGGAGGACCGGGAGCTGGGGGCGTCCGCCACGGTGTGGATCGCCCAGGAGGGGGCGGCCGCGGCGTTGGAGCCCTGCCAGGATCCGGCCACCGACCTGGAGCTGCTGCTGCGGCAGGACGTCCAGGCCCCAACCGCGGCCCGGGCGCTGGCCGCGCTGTGCACCACGGGCGAGGTGCTCCTGCCGGTGGTGGGCGCGCAGGAGGGCAGGCTGGAGCTCCAGGGGGAGGAAGTATGGACGATCGAAAGATGAATCAGCAGCCCCTGTCCGCCCGGCAGCTGGGGGTGGCGGTGATGGTGGGCGGCCTGTCCTGGGCGGGGGTCCAGGCCGGGCGCATGGACTGGCGCTGGGCGCTGGCCGCCCTGCCGGTGGGCATCTTGCTGGGCTGGCTGCTGCTGCGCCGGGTCAACAGGCAGGCGCTGTTCCGGGGTGTGGGTGGCGGGGCGCTGGCGGTGCTGTACGGGGGCTGGGCGGTGGTGCTGCTGGCCTGCGTGCTGCACCGGGTGGCCGGGCGGATCGTACACACCGGGGGCAGCGAGAGCCATACCCTGTGGATCCTGCTGCTGCTCACCCTGCCCCTACTGTGGATAGGATGCGGGAAGGCAGCCGCCTTTTTCCGGCTGGTGGAGGTGTTCTGGCTGGCGGTGATCGCGGTGCTGTTGGCGCTGGGGATCGGGATGCTGCCCAACGTGGAGTGGCGTTACCTGCTGCTGGCCCCTGGGGACTGGCGGGCGTCCGCCCTGGCCATGGCGGAAGTGCTCGGCCCGGGGCTGTTCACCCTGCCTCATCTCCACCAGGTGAAGCCGGCGCCGGGGGACCGGCGGCGGGGCCTGGCCTGGCTGACCGCCCTGGGGCTTGTAGGGACGGCGCTGACGGTGCTGGTGGCGGGGGTGCTCAGCCCTGCTCTGGCCGGCCAGCTGGCCGACCCTTTCTTCGCCGCGGCGGGGGTGATGGGGAATACCGCCCGGCTGGAGGGGCTGATCTCCGCACTGTGGCTGCTGCCTGACCTGACCCTGGCGGGGCTGCTGGCCCAGAGCTGGGGGCGTCGGCCCAGACCGGCCATTGCCGCTGCCCTGGGCTGCGCCCTGGCGCTGACCGGCCTGCCCGCTCTCATCCCGATGGAGGTGCTGGGGGGTGGGACGTTGCTTTTGGCAATTTTGACCCTCCTGATTCCCAGCACGGGGGAGAAAATAGTGGTTCCTTTCTCTTAGAAACCGCATATCTTGTGGTTGGTTGGAGGGGGATAAAAAAGTTGCAAAAAGTTGAGAAAAAAGTGTTGACAACCGGGGCACCGTTTGGTACACTAATCGAGCGTCAAACGGCGCGCTGGTAAGCCGGGCCCACGGGAGCGGGCGAGGCAGGCGGCGGCGCCGGAGGCGGCAGAAGGGCCTGTGTAGGGCAGGCGGATTGCACCTTGTAAATTAAACAATGCAGACAAACACGAAGCACCAGAAGGAACGAAGAGTCCTTCGTG
>DVJZ01000050.1 GCA_018716385.1 Candidatus Enterenecus merdae | reverse complement strand
TCAAACCATTTGAAAAGGAAAAACCCCGGAAACCGCGTAGTTCCGGGGTTTTTGACCACTTTTGATAAAGTTTAGCGCTTGCTGAACTGCGGAGCGCGACGGGCAGCCTTGAGGCCGTATTTCTTACGTTCTTTCATGCGAGGATCGCGGGTGAGGAAGCCGGCGGACTTCAGGGCGGCGCGAAACTCGGGATCCATCTCCAGCAGGGCGCGGGCGATGCCGTGGCGCAGCGCGCCGGCCTGTCCGGTGACGCCGCCGCCGGCCACAGTGGCCTCCACGTCCACTCGGCCGAGGGTGCTGGTGGTGTTCAGCGGCTGGCGCACCACCATCTTCAAGGTCTCCAGGCCGAAGTACTCCTCGATGTCCCGGCCATTGATGGTGATGGCGCCGGTGCCGTTGGGGATCAGATGCACCCGGGCCACGGAGGACTTCCGGCGGCCGGTGCCATAGTGATAGGGCCTCTTGCTCTTATACATGGTCGCTTACCTCCTTATTCCGCGCTCCAGGCTTCGGGCTTCTGGGCGGCGTGCTTGTGTTCGCCGCCGCGGTAGACCTTCAGGCGGGTGAGGGAATCCTTGGTGATGATGTTGCGGGGCATCATGCCCCGCACGGCCACCTTCATGGCCAGCTCGGGCTTGGTGAGCATCAGCGTGCGGTACTTGGTCTCCTTCAGTCCGCCTACCCAGCCGGAGTGGGTACGGTAGTACTTCTGGTCCAGCTTCTTGCCGGTCAGCACCGCCTTGTCCGCATTGATGACGATTACAAAATCGCCGCAGTCGGCGTGGGGGGTATACTCGGGCTTGTGCTTGCCCCGCAGCAGCACGGCAGCGGTGGCGGCAGTCTTGCCCAGTGGCTTGTCTGCAGCGTCCAGCACATACCATTTGCGCTGGATGGTGCCCTTGTTTGCCATAAAGGTAGACATAATGGGTTCCTCCATTGTATTGATGTGATGGGTTCCGAATCGGCAGGGGGCAGGGCCCTGCTTTACAAAACGAAGCGTCTTGTATTATAATGCCATCGTTCCACCCTGTCAACCGGCAAAGCAAATTTTTTGTGCTGTTCTGAAATATGCTTTGAAATACGCTGATTATCTTATGTAATCGTCTAAATACTCGTTTTGATTTTTACTTCGGAGGGCTGCCCATGGAAGCGATCCTGTCTCGTCTACGCCGGTGCGTGGAGGACTATGAGATGATTCAGGCGGGGGACCGGATCGCCGTGGGGGTGTCCGGGGGGAAGGACTCCCTCACCCTGCTGTGCGCCCTGGCCAAGCTGCGTCGGTTCTATCCGCTGCCCTTCGAGCTGCACGCCATCACCGTCCACCCCGGCGCGCCCGAGATGGACTTCGCCCCAGTGGCCCAGCTGTGCCGGGAGCTGGAGGTGCCCTATCACCTGGTCCAGACTGAGATTTTCCCCATCCTCTTTGAGGCCAGGCAGGAGAAGAACCCCTGCTCCCTGTGCGCCAAGATGCGCCGTGGGGCCATCCACAACGCCATGGGGGAGCTGGGGCTGAACAAGATCGCCTTGGGCCACCACTTTGACGATGCGGTGGAGACCTTTTTCCTCTCCCTGTTCTACGAGGGACGCCTGTCCTGCTTCCAGCCGGTGACCGACCTGGATCGGACGGGCATCATCCAGATCCGGCCTTTGCTGTACTGTGGGGAGGGGATGATCCGCAATGCCGCCCGGCGAAACGCCCTGCCCATCGTCCACAATCCCTGCCCCGCCGACGGCAGCACCCGCCGGCAGGAGGTGAAGGAGCTGGTGGCCCAGCTGTCCAAGACCTATCCCCGGCTGAAGGACGCGGTGTTCGGAGGGATGCAACGCCTTCCTCTGCCCGCCTGGGCGCCCAGGACGCACCGCCGCCGTCCCTTGAGCGAGGAGGAGGGGAAGGGGAGCCGGACGGGGAAGGAGACATCAAAAACGGAGCCGCCCTCCTGATTGGGAGAGCGGCTCCGCAGCTTTTTTGGTGTAAGGAACAGAATATTTCATTCCGAATGGGATTGGGTGGGTGGACGAAACTCTTTCTCAGCTGCCGCCAAGGTGCGGCATACGCTGAGGTAGAAAGCCCATCCGGCTGGGAGAGGGGAGCGGTCCAAGCGGTTTTTACCGCCGTCCGCCGCTCCTGCCGCCGCCAAAGCCGCCTCGGCCGCCTCCACCGAAGGATCGGCCCCCGCCGAAGCTGCCGCTCCGGCGGCCGCCTCCGCCAAAGGAACGTCCGCCGCCAAAGCCGCCGGGCCGCCCACCCCCACCGAAGGGACGACCGCCGCCAAAGCTGCCCGGCCTGGGACCTGCGCCGGGGCGCGGACCGGGCCCGGGCCTGGGGCCAGGCCCGGGACGGGGGCCAGGCCCGGGACGGGGGCCGCCGAAGGGCCGGCCATGGGGCCGGGGAGGACGGGGGGGCCGAGGGCGGAAGATGAAGAAGGGACGGTAGATATAATTGGGGCCGTAGTAGCCGCTGTGATAGCGACGGCGGTGGGCGCCCTCCATCAGTGCCAGTACCACGATCACCAGCACGATAATCCAGATCAGCAGTTCCATAGCATCCTCCTTATTCGGGGTGTGTCAGTTCAAGTAGTGATCGGTGTACCAATCGGCCAGGGCCTGGGTGAGGTTGAGCAGGGCGGTGTCATAATCGCCCTGGGCAAAGGACTCCTCCATGTAGTCCCAGGCGTAGGCCTGGCAGTCGTCATCGGAGAACAGCCCCACCAGGCCGCTGCCCTGGACCAACCAGTAGTTTTCGCCGGAGATATCCAGTACCACGATGAAATCGTGGGAGCCCAGGCCGATGTCCTGGGCGTAGTCCATGGCAAAGGAACCTAGGTCGTCCCGGCCATAGTTGGTGGTGACGCAGGCGATGACCACTCCCATGCGGGCATCAAGCTGGCGGTTGCGCGCCCGCAAGGACTCCTCCGTTCCCGCGTCCAGCACACCGGCGTCGTCGTAGACATAATAAGAGTAGCTGCCCGCCTGCCCGGGTTGCTGCCCGCTGGGGGAGACACGGGCCTTGGCCAGGCCAAAACCAATGGCAAACAGGACCATCAGGATGGTAATGATCCAGGCCACACCCTGCCTTCTGAGAAAGCGCATAGGCGGCTCCTTTCCGGTGGAGCGGGATCAGCCCCGCAGCTCCAGCAGCTTCTGCTTCAGTTCGCCCTCGATCCTCCCCAGCTCCAGCTCGGCCTCCTTGCGCTTTTGCGCGCCGTCCTGCTGGATCTGCATGACCTCGTCCAGGGTGGAGATGAGCTGCTGATTGGTGTGTTGAAGGGTCTGGATATCCACCACAGCCCGCTCGGCCTCCTTGGCGGTCTCCAAGGTGCCCATCTTGAGCATATCCGCATTCTTTTGCAGCAGCTGGTTGGTCATATCGGTTACCGCCGACTGGGCGGCGGTGGCCTGGCGGGAGTGCTCCAGACCGAGGGCCAACACCATCTGGCTCTTCCACAGGGGGATGGTGTTGACCAGGGAGGATTGGATCTTCTCCAGCATAAGGGTGTCGTTGTTCTGGATCATCCGGGTCTGGGGCCCCATCTGGATGGAGATCATCCGGGTCAGCTCCAGGTCGTGGAGCTTCTTCTCAAAGCGGTTGCACAAGTTAGCGTAGTCGTTATAGGCCTGGGCGTCCTCCTGGGCGTTGGTCTGGGCAGCCTTCTGGCGCAACTGCTCCAGCGTCTCGCTGCGGGCCTTGTCCAGCGCCTTACGCCCGGCCAGGATATACATGGTCAGTTCCTTGAAGTACTTGGTGTTCAGATCGTACATCTGGTCCAGCATGGCGATGTCCTTCATCAGGGTCACCTGGTGGTTTTCCAAGATGGCGGCGATCTTGTCCACATTGACTTCGGCCTTATCGTAGCTGGCCTTCAGGGCCATGGCCTCGTTCTTCTTGCGCTGGAAGAACCCGAAGATGCCCCCCCGCTCCTCCTGGCCAAAGGTCTTCAGCTCTACCACCAGGGAGGACAGGGCCTGGCCCACCTCACCCAAGTCCTTGGTGCGCACGTTGTTCAGCGCGTTTTCCGAGAAGGTGGCGATGTTCTTCTGGGCGGCAGCGCCGTACTGGAGCACCACGGCGGTATCGGTGATATCGATCTTCTGGGCAAACTCGTCCACCATCTTCCGTTCGGCCTCGCTCAGCTGGCTTTCGTCCAGCTGCACGGCCACGGCGTCCCGGGCGGGATCGGCGGCGGCCGGGCCGCTCTCCAGAGTCAGGGCGGGCGCCTCGGGGGCGGCGGGAGCCTGGGCCTGGGCGGCCGCGCCCAGATCGGGGGTCAGAGTCAGTTCCGGGGTCAGGTCCATCTTTTCGTCCATGGTAGGTCCTCCTGTTCGTATATGGGGTAGGTGGGGCGTCTCAGCCTTGGTTTGGAATAGAGGCTCACTCCTGGGAAGGCAGGGTGGGCCCTGCCAGCCCCTCCTGGGCCAGCAGGTTTTCCAGCACGGCGATGTCGGTGGAGATGTCCAGCGCCTCCTCGCCGTACAGCGCGTCCAGCTGCTTGTCAAAGGCCTGGCAGATGGCGCCCATGATCTGTTCGATCTTGCCCTTGGCCCCGTCGATGTTGGTCCCTGACACCCCGGCGGCATCCATCCGGTCATAGGCGTTGAGCAGCTTCAGGGTAGTGGGCAGGTAGTAGTTGAGAAACCGCCGCAGCTGGGGCAGTTTGGCCGGCTTTTCCACCACCGCGCCGATGATCTTCTCCGTCACCCCCTCCAGGTGGTCGATCTGATCGGAGATGACCGCGTCCTCGATGGTGGCGTTGAGCCGGCGCATCTCGCTCAGGGCCCGGTCTCGCTCGGCAATGAGCTGGTCGATCTCCGGGTTGCCGGTGGACGCAGGTTGGGCAGGAGCCTGCTGCCGGGGCGCACCCGCTTCTGCTTTGGGGGCGGCTGGCTCCGAGCCGGTCAGATCATAGCCTCGGTCGGGGAAGATCATCTTGCCCAAAAAGTAGGCTGCGGCGGAAACCAGGGCGGCCAGCAGGTAGTCGGCCGGCCGATGCAGGGAGCCAAAGACGGCCCAAGCCAGCCAGACCACGCCAATCAGATAGATGGGCAGTACGCTTTTCTTACGCACATGGGCCATCGCTCACTCTCTCCTTTCCAGGATATGGGAGCAGCGCAGGTGTGGCCGCCCACTTTAGCGCTATTGTACCCCAGTTGGGCAAGGGCTGTCAAGGGAAAGGGATAGGATAGGGACCGGCATTGACTTCCGGGCTGCCTTGGAGTAGAATGTGAAAATAACTGCGATTTTCCCCATCTGCGGGCAGGCAGCCGCGCCGCCGATGGGCGAGGAGGCCCAGCTATCGTGATGACGTTGGAAGACTTCAAAGCCGCTCGCCGGGTGCTGGATGGCGTGCTCCACCCCACCGATCTGATCCACAGCCCCTTCTTCTCCAAAGCCACGGGCAATCAGGTGTACATCAAGCCGGAGAATATGCAGGTCACCGGGGCCTACAAGATCCGGGGGGCTTATTTCAAGTGCTCCACCCTGACCCAGCAGGAGAAGGAGCGAGGGTTGATCACCGCCTCGGCGGGCAACCATGCCCAGGGGGTGGCCTATGCCGCCCAGGCCGCGGGCATTCCCGCCACCGTGGTCATGCCCACCACCACCCCCTTGGTGAAGGTGAACAACACCAAGGACTACGGCGCCCGGGTCATTCTCCAGGGGGAGACCTTTGACGATGCGGCCGCCCTGGCCGCCCAGATGAGCCAGCAGGAGGGGCTGACCTATGTACACCCCTTTGACGACCTCACTGTGGCCACAGGGCAAGGCACCATCGCCTACGAGATATTTAAGGACCTGCCCGACGTGGATGTGATCCTGGCGCCCATCGGCGGGGGCGGGCTGGCCGCCGGGGTGTCCACCCTGGCCAAGCTGCTCAATCCCCAGGTGAAGATCATCGGCGTGGAGCCGGCGGGGGCGGCCTCCATGAAGGCCAGCCTGGAGGCGGGCCAGGTGGTCACCCTGCCTCAGGTGGAGACCATCGCCGACGGCGTGGCGGTTAAGACCCCAGGGGAGCAAGTGTTTCCTTATATCCAGCAAAATGTGGATGAGATCCTCACCATCGAGGACGGGGAGCTGGTGGACGCGTTCCTGGACGTGATGGAACGGCACAAGATGGTGGTGGAGAACGCCGGGCTTCTGACCATCGCGGCGCTGCACCATCTGGACTGCAAGGGCTGCAACGTGGTGCCCATTTTGTCCGGGGGGAACATGGACGTGATCACCGTCTCCTCCCTGGTGCAGCACGGGCTGATCAACCGCAGCCGGATCTTCACCTTCTCGGTGCAGCTGCCCGACCGGCCCGGCGAGCTGCTGCGGGTGGCCGACCTGGTGGCCCGGGAGAGCGGCAACATCATTCGCCTGGACCACAACCAGTTTGTCAACATCAACCGTCAGTCCGGCGTGGAGCTGAAGGTGACCCTGGAGGCCTTTGGGAAGGCCCACAAAGAGGAGATCCTGGCCAGCCTGCGCCGGGCTGGATATGACGCTCAGGAGGTCATGCCCGGCAACCTGTACGGATAGCGGGCCGGGCCTGGGGCGGAAGCGGGCGGGCAGCACAGTGCCGCCCGGCGGGGCTTGCGCCCCGCCGGACGGCTATTCAGGTGCGGCACGCCGCGGCGGCAAGCGCCGGGGGCGAGCGGGAGAGGCGGGAAGCCCCCCGGCCTGCCGGCGGCGACTTCCGCGTGCTGTATCCTATGAGGGCGCCGGCCGCCCGGTGCGCGCCGGGCCGGCCGGTCGTGCCCTGGGAGATCCCCCAGATGGGGCAGAAAGGAAGGAAACCTGATGGTAAAGATCGCTCCCTCTATTCTGTCGGCCGATTTTTGCAATTTGGCCCGGGAGCTGAGCAGGATCCGCACCGCCGACTGGGTCCATGTGGACGTGATGGACGGGGCCTTTGTACCCAACCTCACCGTTGGAGTGCCGGTGGTGAAGTCCATCCGGAGCCACACCGACATGGAGCTGGATATCCATTTGATGATTGACAAGCCGGTGCGCTATATCAAGGCCTTTGCCCAGGCGGGGGCGGACTTGCTCAGCGTCCACCTGGAGGCCGACCACCCCACGGGCATCGCCCGGGCGCTGGACCTGATGGAGGAGTGTGGGGTGCGCAAGGCAGTGGCCCTGCGGCCCATCACCGCGGCCCAGGCGGTGCTGCCCTACCTGGAGCGGCTGGACATGGTGCTGGTGATGACGGTGGAACCCGGCTTTGGCGGCCAGCCTTTCCTGGAGCGGCAGCTGGACACCATCGGCCAGGTGCGCCGGCTCATCGACCAATACAACCCCGCCTGCCAGCTGGAGGTGGACGGGGGCATCAACCCCGTCACAGCCCGGAAGGTGGTCCAGGCGGGGGCCAATGTGTTGGTGGCCGGTTCCTCGGTGTACGGCGCGCCTGATATTGAGCTGGCCATCGCCGCCCTACGGGAGGGGGCGGAGGGCTGAGCAGACAACTGTCCGCGCCCTGCGGATGTGGAGGTGAAACCCATGGACTATTTTCCCCCCGCCCTGGAGCGGCTGGTAGAGCAGTTTGCCAAGCTGCCTGGCGTGGGGCGCAAGAGCGCCCAGCGCCTGGCCTTCTATCTGCTCAACCAGCCCGATCAGGCTGCCCAGGAATTTGCCGACGCCATCGTGCAGGCCAAGGCGGGCATCTCCTGCTGCCCTGTGTGCCAGAACCTGACCCAGGGAGAGGGGCCCTGCCCCATCTGTGCCTCCCCCCGGCGGGACCGGGGGCTGATCTGCGTGGTGGCCGACCCCAAGGATGTGGTGGCCATGGAGCGGGCCCGGGAGTATCAGGGGGTGTACCACGTGCTCCACGGGGTGATCTCCCCCATGAGCCATGTGGGCCCCGATGACCTGCGGGTCACCCAGCTCACCCAACGCTTGGCCGACGGGCAGGTGCGGGAGGTCATCATGGCCACCAACCCGGACACGGAGGGGGAGACCACCGCCATGTACCTGTCCCGGCTGGTCAAGCCCTTTGGGGTGAAGGTGACCCGGTTGGCCTACGGCATCCCGGTGGGCAGCCATCTGGAGTTTGCCGATGAGGCCACCCTGACCCGGGCCCTGGAGGGCCGGCGGGAGATGTGAAGCGTTTGTGGGAAAAGGAAGAGACGGCTTCCATCAGACCTTTCCAAGCAAAAAGATGCCTACCGTTAGGCAAAGATTCCAGGACGGCAAGGGACCCGCTCCCTGTACGATAGGAGGAGAGGCATGAAAAAGTGGTATGACGAGGAATATGAGTTTGAGGTGGAGGTGACCGGCTTCCTCCGGGGAACGTGTACAGAGCGCTACTGCCGCAACGGCGAGGAGGTGGGGGACAGATACACCTGCACCTACGGTTGCCCTGTCAACGACCAGGGATACGGCATCTGCTCCAAGACCATGATGATGCTCTACCCAATCATGGAGGCGGTGCGCAGCGGAGGCGATCTGGAGAAGATCGGCGGCAGCGGGAGATATACCAAGGACATCGTCTGCCCAGATGGGTGTGTTCTGTTCCGCCTGACGGCCAGGCCCCTGGGGAATGAGAATTTTTTTCAGGGCAAGTTTTTTGCGTGAAAACGGCCTGATTTAAGGCGGGAAAGGCCCCCGCTCTTCCAAGGGGAAGAGCGGGGGCCTTTTCCATCTTCTTTTCACACCTGAGGATCGTCGCCGGCGCCGCCGTCCTCCGATTGTCCGTCGTCGCTGTCCTGCTCAAAGCAGGCGCTCTCCACCTCTTGGTCGGTGAGCTGGCCGGCAGCCTTGATGTCGGCGATCCGCTCGTTGTTGTAGTCGATCCGAGCCCGGGCCTGGCTCACTTTCTGGCACAGGTCGGCATAGCCGGGCTCGGGGGCGGAGCCCCGCTCGGCATAGTACAGCTTGCCCAGCTCCGTATAGGCCCGGCGGATGGCGTCCCGCTCGCTGGAGTTGCGCACCTTCAGCTTGCCGATCTCGGTCAGCTGCTTGGCCTTGGCCATGCCCGCGTCGGTCAGCTCCTTGGCCTTGGATACCCCGGCCTGGGCCAGCTCGCCGGCGCGTTCCTTCAGACGGTCAAAATCAATGTTCATGGAAAAACCTCCTTTTCACATACCTCACGGGGGTGATGGGGCGGAATGTTCGTCTCTATTCTATGACGGGGGAGAGAAAAATGCAAGATGGAAGGGGGAAAGAGGGCCGTTACCCCTTTGAGCCGGGGCGGAAGGCGAAGTAGCGCTGGCCGAAATAGTTCAGGGCAGTGTACAGGCACATGCCGGCCAGCATCGCTCCGTTCTCCCGGACAGCGGGGCCGTACCCCGTCAGCGCCCAGCCCACCAGGGGCCGGGCCAGGCCGTAGGCAATCAGGGCGCACACGGCCACGGTGAGGGCAAAGCGGGCCACTTGGGCGGCGGAGCGATCCCGGTTCTGAAAGGTGAAGTACTTGTTGAGCAGGAAGCTCACCATCCCCCCGGCCAGGTAGTTGGCGCACACCGACAGCCAGTAGCCCGCGTGGGCCAGGTTGTACAGCAGGAACATGACTCCTGAGCCCACCAGGGTGTTGAGCGCCCCCACCAGCAAAAACTTCCAGACCGTGGGATCAAGCAGTCTCTTCTTCATTCCGTACGTCCCCCAGCACCTGCCGGATGAGGAACCGGGGCCGGTGCTTGCTCTCCAGGTAGAGTTTGCCCACATATTCGCCGATTACCCCCAGGGCCAGCAGGATCAGCCCGCCGATGAGCCAGATGGAGCAGGCCAGGCTGGCCCAGCCGGTGATAGTGTTGCCGCCGATCCAGCGGGCCACGTTGTAGGCGATCATCACCAGCGAGGCCAGAAAGACCAGGAAACCCAGGGCGGTGATCAGCCGCAGGGGACGCACCGACAGGGAGGTGATTCCCTCCAGGGCGAAGGCCAGCATCTTCTTCAAGGGATACTTGCTCTGCCCGGCAAAGCGCTCCCCCCGCTGATACTCCACCACGTCGGTACGGTAGCCGATCATGGGCACGATGCCCCGCAGGAACAGGTTGACCTCCTGGAACTGGGCCAGCCCGTCCAGCGCCCGCCGGGACATCAGGCGGTAGTCGGCGTGGTTGAACACCGTCTCAGCCCCCATGGCGTCCATGAGGCGGTAGAAGGCCTCGGCGGTGGTACGCTTGAAGAAGCTGTCCCGATTCCGGCTGCTGCGCACTCCATAGACGATGTCCACTCCCTGGAGGAACTTGTCCACCATGGCGTCCACCGCATCCACGTCGTCCTGGAGGTCGGCGTCCATGGAGATGACCGCGTCCGCCTTGTCTCGGGCGGTCATCAGCCCGGCCAGCAGGGCGTTCTGGTGTCCCCGGTTCCGGGACAGGTCCACCCCGCACAGCAGGGGCGACTGGGCGTGCAGCTGGCAGATGATCTCCCAGGTGCGGTCCTTCGAGCCGTCGTTGACAAACAACACTCGGCTCTTGGGCCCGGCTTTGCCTGCGGCCATGAGCTGCTCCAACTTGGCCTTCAGCCTCCCGGCGGTCTCGGGTAGGACTTCCTCCTCATTGTAGCAGGGTACCACGATGTAAAGGGTGTGATTCATGTCGTCCTCTCCGGAAAAGCACAAAATCGCCGCAGGGGGCCGGAAGGACGGCCCGCTCCGCCAGCACCTCTATCATAGTACGCGCCAAGGCAATTTGCAAGAAAATTCTTCCGCCCCGGCGGGGAGGAAACGCAAAGCGGACGGCGGGCGGGACCCACGCCCTACCCAGCCGTCCGGCTATCCTTCCCCTCCGTGTTCCGACAGGGCCTGGCGCAGATGGCCGATGGCCCGCCGCTCGATGCGGGATACCTGCACCTGGCTCACCCCCAGCACCCGGGACACTCGATCCTGAGTGAGGTTCTTGTAAAAGCGCAGCAGGATGACCTTGCGCTCCCGCTCGGGCAGCGCGTCGATGGCCTGGCGCAGGGTGAGCCGTTCCACCACCTCTTCCTCCATGCCGTCCGAGCCCAGCACCGACTCCAGGGTGAACCCGTCCTCGCCGCTCTCGCTTTGCAGGGAGGCCACGCTGAGCACGGCGGTGTCCGCCGCGGCGATCTCCTCCGGCTCCAGCCCGGTGGCGGCGCTCAGCTCAGAGAGGGTGGGCTCCCGGCCCAGCCGATGGCCCAGCTCCTGCCGGCTCTGGCGCAGGGCGGCCGCCCGCTCCTTCATCCCCCGGCTGACCTTTACCACCCCGTCGTCCCGGAGGAAGCGTCGGATCTCCCCGGCGATCTTGGGCACGGCGTAGGTGGAGAACTGGGTGCCGTAGTCCGGGTCAAAACCCCGCACGGCCTTGAGAAAACCCAGGCAGCCCAGCTGGTACAGGTCCTCTGGATCCACCCCCCGGCCATAGTACCGCCGGGCCACCGACCAGATCAGTCCGCTGTTGTCCAGCAGCAGCCGCTCGCAGGCGTCGTTGTCGCCCTGCCGGGCCGCCTCCAGCAGGGAGGGGGTGTCCAGCCCCCTCACCGCGTCCCGCCCGCCCGGCGGGCGATCCGCTTGCGCATGGTGACGGTGGTGCCCTTGCCTGGCTCAGAGCGTACCTTCAGCGCATCCATGAAGCTCTCCATGATGGTAAAGCCCATGCCCGAGCGCTCCTCGCTGCCGGTGGTGAACAAGGGGGTGCGGGCCTGCTCGATGTCGGGGATGCCCACCCCGGCGTCCTTGACCTGCACCTCCAGCTGGCTCCCCTCCAGCAGGCGCAGGCGCAGGGTGACCCGGCCCAGCCGGTCTGGATAGGCATGGACGATGGCGTTGGTCACCGCCTCGCTCACGGCGGTCTTGATGTCGGCCACCTCGTCCAGGGTGGGGTCCAGCTGGGCGGCGAAGCAGGCGGCGCAGGCCCGGGCAAACCCCTCGTTTGCCGAGCGGGAGGAGAAGACGATGGTGGTCTGGTCGATGGCTTTCACTATGTAGCCCTCCTTATTCCAAAGTGATGAGCCGGCCCACGCCGGCCGCGTCCAGCACCCGCCGGGCCTGGAGAGGGATGGCGGTCACCCGCAGGGAGCCCCCCAGCTGTTGCATCTGCCGCAGGGCCCGCATCAGCACTGCGATGCCCGAGCTGTCCATGAACGTGACGCCCGACAGGTCCAGGGTCAGGCGAAGGGGAAGGGTGGTGGCGATGGCGTCCTCCAGCTGGGCCATCATGGCCCGGGCGCCGTGGTGGTCGATCTCACCGGCCAGGGCGATGGTGGCGCCTTCCGGCTGGCGGCTGACTGTGATGGGCATGGCTTGTCCTCCTGAAGGGATTTGACGAGATTATACCGCCCGGGGGCGGAAAAACTTGCCGAAACGGCGGGGGAGGAAAAAACAGGCCGGGACTGGAGGGGATCGGGCGGCGGAGCGTTGAAAAAGGAGGAGAATTGTGGTACCATGGCGAAAGACTCGGCGCGCTGCCCCGCGCCGGAATCCTGTGGGGAGGTGGCCTATGACGCCGCTGGAACAACTGCCCATCCCGCTGCTGGAGTGGTACCGGGACAACGCCCGTACCCTGCCTTGGCGGGAGGATCCCACCGCCTATCACGTGTGGGTGTCTGAGATCATGCTGCAACAGACCCGGGTGGCCGCCGTGCTGGGCTACTATCAGCGCTTTCTGGAGGCCGCACCGGACGTGGCCGCCCTGGCCGCCCTGCCCCAGGACCGGCTGATGAAGCTGTGGCAGGGGCTGGGGTACTATAACCGGGCCCGGAACCTCCAGGCCGCCGCCCGGCAGATCCTGGACGAGCACGGGGGGGTCTTCCCCTCCGACTATGCCAGCGTCCGGGCTCTGAAGGGGGTGGGGGACTACACCGCGGGAGCCATCTGCTCCATCGCCTTTGGCCAGCCTCGGGCGGCGGTGGACGGCAACGTGCTGCGGGTGGTCACCCGCCTGACGGGGGACGAGGGGGACATCGCCGCCCCGGCTACCAAGCGCCGGATCGCCCAGGCGTTGGAGCAGGTCATCCCCCTGCAGGCCCCGGGGCGGTTTACCCAGGCCATGATGGACCTGGGGGCCACGGTGTGCCTGCCCAACGGTGCGCCTTTGTGCCAGCGCTGCCCGGCCCAGGACTTCTGCGTGGCCCGGCGGGATGGAAGGACGGGGGAGCTGCCGGTGAAGGCGGCCAAAAAGGCGCGCCGGGTGGAGGCGCGCACCGTGTGGCTGATCTTCCACCGTGGGGCGGTGGCCCTGCGCCGACGGCCGGATCGTGGCCTGCTGGCCGGGCTATGGGAGTATCCCAACGAGCCGGGGGCGGGGCCGCTCCCGGCAGGCTGGGGAATCCGGGCGGAGGGGCAGGAGCCCGCCGGCCGGGGCAAGCACATCTTCACCCATGTGGAGTGGCATCTGGACTTCCAGGCGGTGAAGGCCCTGGACAGCCGCCTGCCCGAGGGCTGGGTGTGGGCCGACCTGGCCGATTGGAAGGGCCGCTATGCCATCCCCAACGCCTTTCAGGGGGCCCAGAGGGTGGTGGAGGGGCGGCTGAGCGAAGGATAGGAAGGGAGAGGATAGCCCGTGGCAAAGCTGTATTTCCGTTATGGGGTGATGGGTTCCAGTAAGTCGGCAAACGCCCTGATGGTGCGTTATAACTATGAGGAGCGGGGCCAGCGGGCCCTGATGGTCAAGCCCATGCTGGACCAGCGGGAGGGGGAACAGGTGGTCAATTCCCGCATTGGCCTGCGCTACCCTTGCGTGTGGTTTGAGCAGCTGCAGGAGATGGATCGGGAGGAGATCCGCGCCTATCAGTGCGTCATCGTGGACGAGGCGCAGTTTCTCACCCGGGACCAGGTGCGCTTTCTCACCGACCTGGTGGACGAGCTGGATGTGCCCGTCATCTGCTACGGGCTGCGGGCGGACTTCAAGGGGGACCTGTTCCCAGGCTCAGAGGCGCTGCTGGCCTGGTCGGATGTGATCGAGGAGGTCAAGACCATCTGCTGGTGCGGCCGGAAGGCGGTGTGCAACGCCCGGTTTGACGCCCAGGGCGTGGTGCTCAAGCAGGGGGCCCAGGTGGTGTTGGGGGCCAACGACTGCTACATCGGCCTGTGCCGCAGACACTGGAAGACGGGGGACCTGGGGCCGGACGGGCCGGCGGGTCGGCCATGATTTGCTCGCTGTGTCCCCGGCGGTGCGCCGCAGCGCGCCAAGCGGGCCATGGGGCGGGCTGGTGCCGGATGCCTGAGGACCTGCGGGTGGCCCGGGCCGCCCTCCACCGGTGGGAGGAGCCCTGCATCTCGGGAGAGCGGGGGGCGGGCACGGTGTTTTTCTCCGGCTGTACCCTGGGCTGCGTGTTTTGCCAGAACGGGCCCATCAGCCACGGCAACTTTGGCAAGCCGGTGAGCGAGGACGGCCTCTGGGCCATCTTCCAGGACCTGGCCGGCCAGGGGGCCCACAACCTGGAGCTGGTCACCCCCACCCAGTACAGCCACGTCCTGGCCCGGGTGCTGTCCCGGCCGATCCCCGGCGGGCTGCCGGTGGTGTGGAACAGTGGCGGCTACGAGCGGGTGGGCACCCTTCGGGCGCTGGCGGGGAAGGTGGACGTCTACCTGCCCGACCTGAAGTACCTCACGCCGGAGCGGGCCCAGCGTTACTCCGGGGCGGCGGACTATCCCCAGGCGGCCACGGAGGCCATCCGGGAGATGTTCCGCCAGCGGGGCCCTGTCCGGCTGGAGGGCGGCCTGCTCAAGAGCGGGGTGCTCATCCGCCACCTGCTGCTGCCCGGCGGGGTGGCGGAGGCCAAGCGGGTGATGGACTGGGTGGCCGAGCAGTTCCCTCGGGGCAGCGTGCTGTTCTCTCTGATGGCCCAGTACACCCCTATGGGGACGCTGCCCGGCCGCCCGGAATTGAACCGCACCCTGCGCCCCTCCGAGCTGCGTTCTGCCCGGGCTTACCTGGAAAACCTGGGCCTGCCAGGGTATGTCCAGGAGCTGTCCGCCACAGGGCGGGAGTGTATCCCGGCCTTTGACCTGACGGGGGTTTGAGGTCCAAAAATTTCCTTGACAGAGGGATGGAAATCCTATATAATAAATATGAGTTAGTTTTCGCTAATTAAAGTTCAACAAACATTTAAGGAGGATGACAGATGTCTCTGATCAACAAGGAAATTGGCGAATTCACCGTGCAGGCCTATCATCAGGGGGCCTTCAAATCCGTGTCCAAGAAGGACGTGCTGGGCAAGTGGAACGTGTTCTTCTTCTACCCCGCGGACTTCACCTTCATCTGCCCCACCGAGCTGGAGGATCTGGCCAACCTGTACGACAAGTTCCAGAGCGCCGGCTGTGAGGTGTACTCCGTGTCCTGCGACACCCACTATGTCCACAAGGCGTGGCACGACGCCTCCGAGCGCATCAAAAAGATCAACTATCCCATGCTGGCCGACCCCACCCACACCCTGGCCAAGGACTTTGAGGTGCTCATTGAGGCCGACGGCCTGGCCGAGCGGGGCACCTTCATCGTCAATCCCGAGGGGAAGATCGTGGCCTATGAGGTGAACGCGGGCAACGTGGGGCGCAACGCCGAGGAGCTGCTGCGTAAGCTGCAGGCCTGCCAGTTCGTCCACGAGCACGGGGACGAGGTGTGCCCGGCCAAGTGGCAGCCCGGCGCGGCCACCCTCAAGCCCAGCCTGGATCTGGTGGGTCAGCTGTAATGGACCGAGTGGACCAGGACCTCTACGATGTGGTGGTGGTGGGGGGCGGTCCCGCAGGGCTGACGGCCGCGCTCTACCTGGCCCGGGCCCGCTACCGGGTGGTGGTGGTGGAAAAGGAGCGCTTCGGCGGCCAGATCACCATCACCCACGAGGTGGTCAACTATCCCGGTGTGGAGCGGGCCAGCGGGGTTCAGCTCACCGACACCATGCGGGCCCAGGCCCAGAGCTTTGGCGCGCAGTTCCTGCTGGGGGAGGTCACCGGGCTGGAGCTGTCCGAAGCGGTAAAAACGGTGCAGACGACCCGGGGGCCGCTGCGGTGCTTCGGCGTGCTGCTGGCCACCGGCGCCCATCCCAGGATGATCGGCTTCCAGGGAGAAGAGGAGTTCCGGGGCCGGGGAGTGGCCTACTGCGCCACCTGCGACGGGGAGTTTTTCACCGGCAAGGAGGTATTCGTGGTGGGGGGCGGCTTTGCCGCCGCGGAGGAGAGCGTCTTTCTCACCAAGTATGCCCGCCATGTGACCATCCTCATCCGGGAGGAGGACTTCACCTGCGCCCCCGCCGTGGCCGAGCCTGCCCGGAAGCATGAGAAGATCACCGTGCTCACCGACACCCAGGTGGAGCAGGTGGGCGGTGAGGACAGCCTGAACTTCATCCGCTACCGCAACGACAAGACGGGCCAGGTGACGGAGTACCGGGCCCCGGAGGGGGAGAATATCGGCGTGTTCGTCTTTGCTGGCTACGCCCCCGCCACCGAGCTGGTGCGGGAGTTGGCCCAGTGTGACGAGCAGGGGTATATCCTCACCGACAAGGGGCAGAAGACCAGTTGCGAAGGACTATACGCCGCCGGCGACGTGTGCGTCAAGCCCCTGCGCCAGGTGGTGACGGCGGTGGGAGACGGGGCACTGGCGGCTACCGAGCTGGAGCGCTACGCCGCGGCCATGCAAAAGCGTACCGGCCTGGTTCCCACCCCGCCCAGCAGCATCCCCACCGCCTCCCGCGCCGACCAGCCTGAGGAAGGGGAGACGGCGGATCTGTTCACCCCCGAGATGCGCCAGCAGCTGGATGAGGTGTTCGCCCGCATGGCCGCTCCGCTGGAGCTGCGGCTGTACCTGGATGAGAGCGAGCTTTCCAGGGAGCTGAAGGAGTATGTGGAGCAGCTGTGCGCCCTGACGGACAAGCTCACCCTGCGGGAGGGGGAGGAGGCAGTAGACCAGCGGCCCTGCGTGCGGGTGTGCCGGGCGGACGGCAGCTGGACTGGCCTGGCCTTCCACGGCGTGCCCGGCGGGCACGAGTTCACCAGCTTCGTGCTGGGCCTGTATAACGCCGCCGGCCCTGGGCAGACCTTGGAGCCTGAGCTTCTGGACCGGGCCAGGGGGCTGGCCGGCCCGGTGCGCCTGCAGGTGATGGTCTCCCTGTCCTGCACCATGTGCCCCGAGCTGGTCACGGCGGCGCAGCGGGTGGCGGTGGAGAACCCGGCGGTCACCGCCGAGGTGTACGACCTGAACCACTTCCCCCAGCTGCGAGACCAATACCAGGTCATGAGCGTGCCCTGCCTGGTGGTCAACGGGGGAGAACAGGTGAGTTTTGGAAAAAAGAACGTGCGCCAGGTGCTGGACCTGTTGCAGGGACCGCGCCAGACATAGCGCTCCATCAAACCGCGGAGAGGGCGTTTGCCCACTTGGTTGGTGGATCAGCCCGGCCGGGAGCTTCCCGGCCGGGTATTTTTTCCATCCAACGGAAAACTTGGCAGGCGTACCCTCGGCTGCTCCGCCGGGAAGGAGGGCAAACTGAGGGGGTACACCCTCGGGCAGAAGCAGGAAAAACATGGAAAAACAAAAGGGGTTTTTCCAGTATGAACACCGCATTCGGCCCGGACGGGGAGACAGGCAACATCCCCCTGCCAGCCCCGCCTGACTTTCCCACGGTGGAAGGGCGGCCGGCCTGCCATATTAACAGTGCGGGGCATGCCCCGTACTATTTTTGGAAAGGCGGTGAGCTTGATTGAACGAGGAAGCAAGGCCCGCAGGGACGGGCACGGCGCTGCTGCGGGTGGGATTGCTGGTCCTACTGGCTCTGGCGCTCTTGTGGCCTCTGAGCGCCCGGGCCAGCGCGCGCACGGTGGTTCCGGTGGGCCGTGCCGTGGGTATCAAGCTGTTCTCCGATGGCGTTGTCGTGGTGGGCACTTCGGAGATCGACACCCAAACCGGCATGGTCAACCCTGCCAAGGACTGTGGGCTGAAAGAGGGGGACGTTATCACCCATATCAACTCCACCGAGGTGGATACCATTGAGGAGGTGTCCGCCCTGCTCCAGCAGCTGGAAGGGCAGTCCATGAGCATCCAGGCCATCCGGGACGACAAGCAGGTGCAGCTGACCGCTCAGGCGGCGCTGTGCGCCTCCGATGGGGCCTATAAACTGGGAGCCTGGATCCGGGACTCCATGGCGGGCATCGGGACGGTGACCTTCTACTGCCCGGACACGGGGGCCTTCGGCGCCCTGGGCCACGGTATCAGCGACGTGGACACCGCCCTGCTCATGCCCCTGGAGCACGGCTCCATCCTGCCAGCCAGCGTCAGCGGCGTGGAACAGGGCAAGCGGGGCGTGCCGGGCCAGCTCAAGGGGACCTTTGACACCCAGGTCACCCTGGGCCAGCTGTCTGCCAACACCGACAGCGGCGTATTTGGCACCCTGGCTGAAGGGGGCGGCTGGAGCGGCCAGGAGATGGAGATTGCCCCACGTGATGAGGTCAAGGCAGGGGAGGCCACCATCCTGAGCAATATCTCCGGCCAGGAGGTAGAGGAGTATACCATTCGGATCGTCAAGGTCTATCCCGAGAGCGAGAGCGACTGCCGGGACTTTCTCATCCAGGTGACCGACCAGCGCCTGCTGGACACCACCGGCGGCATCGTGCAGGGGATGAGCGGCAGCCCCATCCTGCAAAATGGGAAACTGGTGGGGGCAGTGACCCATGTGATGGTGGACGACCCCACCAGCGGCTACGGCATCTACGCCGGCCGGATGCTCCAGTCCTGCGACGGCCAATAAGCAACCGCCAGCCCTGGCTGTCGCCTGATTGCGACACAGCTGTCGAAAAATAATTACAAGAAATTGGTAAAACGCCCTTGTCAGGTGGAACATCCTGTGGTATTTTAGAAGCACAGTAAAAAACTGGAAAACATCACAGGTCAGGGACCGGAAAGGGTTGTGGCAATGGACGAGCAAATTAGGATTCTGCTGGCGGACGCGTCGGAGGAGTTTCGGGGACTGTTTCGGGAGATGCTGGACGGGGAGGCAGGCCTGGAGCTGGTGGGACAAACCGGGGACGGAGAAGAGTTGCTGCGCCTGATGCACCAGCTCAGACCAGACGTGGTGGTAATGGACCTGCTGCTCACCGGCATGGACGGGCTGGAAGTGCTGGAGCACCTTGGAAAGGAACGGCCCCGGATGCTGGTGCTCTCCGCCTTTGCTGCTCCCGCTTTGGCCGAACAGGTGGCCGCGCGAGGGGGCGACTACTGTATGCTCAAGCCCTGCCGGCTGTCGGCGGTGGTCGAGCGGATCCGCCAGCTGGCCCACGGTCAGGCGGCCCAGGAGGGTTCGGAAGGTGGGGACGACCGGGAGCTGGAGCGCCGGGTGACGGCCATCATTCACGACATCGGCGTGCCCGCCCATATCAAGGGTTACCAGTACCTCCGGGAGGCCATCGGCCTGGCGGTGGCGGATATGGACGTGATCAACGCCGTGACAAAGGTATTGTATCCGGCGGTAGCCAAGAAATACGGCACCACCGCCAGCCGGGTAGAGCGGGCGATCCGCCATGCCATCGAGGTGGCCTGGGACCGGGGGGATCTGGAGACCTTGCAGAAGTATTTCGGCTACACGGTCTCCAATGCCAAAGGGAAACCCACCAACAGCGAGTTCATTGCCATGATTGCCGACCGCATTTCGCTGGAGCGCAGCAGGAAGGCGGGCTGAGGGTGAAAAAGGCCCCCAGGCGGTACCGCCGCCTGGGGGCCTTGCGCGTCTGGGCCGACAGTGCTCCGACCAGGGCCGGTCAGCCCGGGGATAGCAGGACGGCCAGCGCTCGGTTCAGCTCCTCCACCGCATCGGGGAGATTGTCCTGGTACTGCTGATATTGGGCAGGGTTGGAAAGGTGGTCGGACACCACCTTGAGGCACCGGAAGGGCACGCCGCCCCGCAGGCACACCTGAGCGGCGGCTCCCGCCTCCATATCGCACACCAGCGGGTCAAACCGGGCCTGGATGGCTTGGGCCCTGGCCAGATCCCGGCCAAACCAGTCTCCGGTGGCGACCACCCCGATGCGGCAGGGTAGCCCGGCGCCGGCCAGCTGCTGGGCGGTTTGGTCGGGCTGGGCGCAGGGCAGCAGCACCCGCTCTAGCACGGGCACCTGGCCGGGAGGATCGCCAAATACGTCTAAATCGTGCTGGACACAGGCGCTGACAGCCACCAGCGTCCCCGGCGGCAGGGGGGCAAAGCAGCCGGCCACCCCGGCGTTCCACAGCTCGGCGACGGGGAAGCGGTCCAGCAGGAACTGGGTGGCCAGGGCGGCGTTGACCTTGCCCACGCCGCTGACGCACACCAGCAGATCCTCCCCCAGCTGGCGCAGGGGCAGCCCAGCCTGGTTGGGGATGGGCCGCCCGCCGGTAAAAGGGGGCGCGGCCTCCTTGCCCATGGCCAGCAGCAGCGCGCGCATGGGCAGGCTCACCGGCGGGGGATGAGCAGCTGGTCGCGCACATCCCATAGGGCCTGGGACAGGTCCACATAGTAGTTGTGGGGATTTTCAAACCGCTTGACCTCGTCCCAGAGGCTGTCCACCTGGCGCACGCAGTAGGCCCGGATCTCCTGGATGCTGGGCTGCTGGTACACCAGGCGCCCGCCCTGGAAGATGGGGCAGAGTAGGGGCACAGGGGTGAAGTCGCGCACCGTCTTGCGCTTCCAGGTGGCGTCTGGGTCAAACAGCTCCAGGGGCTGGGAGAAGTCGGGCTGCTCCTGGTACAGGCAGACATAGTCGGCCATGGCCTTGCCGGTGGCGTTTTCAAACAGGCGGTAGACCTTTTTGAAGTGAGGCAGGGTCACCTTGGCGGGGTTTTCGCTGATCTTGATCTTGGGGATGATGCGGCCCTGCTCGTCCTCAATGGCGGCCAGCTTGTATACACCGCCGAACACCGGCTCGCTCTTGGAGGTGATCAGCCGCTCGCCCACGCCAAAGCCGTCGATGCGCGCGCCCTGGGTGATAAGGTCCCGGATGAGATACTCGTCCAGGGAGTTGGAGGCGATGATCTTGATCCCCTCCAGCCCTGCCTCGTCCAGCATCTTCCGGGCCTGACGGGACAGGTAGGCCAAATCCCCCGAGTCGATGCGGATAGCTCCCCGGGTCAGCCCTCCCTCCCGGAAGGCCCGGATGGCGTTGGGCACGCCCGATTTGAGTACGCTGTATGTGTCCACCAGCAGGGTGGGGGCTTCGGGATAGACCTGGCAGTAGGTGCGAAAGGCGGTGTACTCGTCGGGGAACATCTGCACCCAGGAGTGGGCCATGGTGCCCGTGGCGGGGGTGTGGAACATCTGGTCGGCCATGGCGCAGGCGGTGCCCCCCGCCCCGGCGATATAGCTGGCCCGGGCGCCCAGAAGAGCCCCCTCCGCCCCCTGGGCCCGGCGGGAGCCGAACTCGGACACCGCCCGCCCCTCCGCGGCCCGGACAATGCGGTTGGACTTGGTGGCAATGAGGGACTGGTGATTGAGGGCCAGCAGCAGGTAGGTCTCGATAAACTGAGCCTGGATGGCGGGGGCCCGCACGATGAGGATGGGTTCCCGGGGGAAGATAGGGGTGCCCTCTGGGACGGCCCAGATGTCACCAGTGAAGCGGAAGTCCAGCAGGAACTGGAGGAAGTCCTCCCCGAACAACCCCTTGGAGCGCAGGTACTCCACATCCTCCTGATCAAAGCGCAGGTTTTGGATATACTGGATGACCTGCTCCAGCCCTGCGGCGATGGCAAAGCCGCCGCCGTCAGGCACATTGCGGAAAAACACGTCAAAGTAGCACACCCGGTCCTTTAATCCCGTTTGGAAATAGCCGTTGCCCATGGTCAGCTCGTAGAAATCAGCCAGCATGGTGTAGTTGACGTCGTGTCTCACGAAAAACGCACATCCTTTCAAGCGGGACCTGGCACGGGCTGACCATAGGGGTGGGAGCGAACGCGCCAGGCGTGCGGCCCCTGCCGCGGGGCGGACAAGATTGTAATATTATATGCCGTCCCGGAGGGAAAAGCAAGGGGAAAGGCCCGGAAATTGGGCTCGGGGCGGGTGGGATACAAAGGGGACTGCGTCCGGTGCAGTCCCCTTCTCCTGTTCCCCTCCCGGCTGGGTCGCGGGCGGACGGGGAGGCTGGGCCAACCGTGGAACCCTTCGCCGGATGGGGGAATACACTGCATTGAGGATACAGACACCGCCCGCCCTGCGGGCAGACAGGGAGGTTGCTATGTTGCGGACAAAAAATTTTTGGGTCATCGGAGGGGATCCCCGACAGGCATCTCTGGCGGGCCTGTTGGCCGACGACGGACATGGGGTGCACGCCTTCGCCCTGGAGCAGGGGGAAGGCGTGCGGTGTGAGCCCACGCTGGAGGGGCTGGAACTGGCCGACTGCGTTGTCCTGCCTCTGCCCGCTGCCGATGGGGAGGGGCGGCTGAACGCGCCGCTATCCACCGCGGCCCATACGTTGGAGGAGATCGTAGGGGCCATGCGCCCCGGACAGCTTTTGTGCGCCGGGATGGCCGGCAAGGGGTTGGCGGAGCTGGCTGGACGGAGCCAGTTGGTCTTGAAGGACTACTTTGCCCGGGAGGAGCTGGCCCAGCTCAACGCAGTGCCCACGGCGGAGGGGGCCATCCAGATCGCGCTGGAGGAGCTGCCCATCACCCTGCATGATGCCCGGGTGCTGGTGGTGGGCTTTGGCCGCCTGGGTCGGGCGCTGGCTCCCCGGCTGCGGGCCCTGGGGGCCCGGACGTGGGTGGCCGCCCGCAGCTATGCCCAGCGGGCCATGGCCGAGGGGATGGGGCTGGAGACGGAGGGGGTGGATCGGCTGCGGGAGTGGCTGTGCAGCTTCGACCTGGTGGTGAACACCGTCCCCGCCCCTGTACTGGGGGTGGAGGAGCTGGCGGCCATGAAGCAAGGGGCGCTGGTCATCGACCTGGCCTCCCGTCCCGGAGGGGTGGATATGTCCGTGGCTGCCGCCCTGGGGGTGCGGGTGATCTGGGCCCTGTCCCTGCCGGGCAAGGTGGCCCCCGTCACCTCGGGCCGATACATTCAGAACACCGTCTATCATATCATGGAAGAGTTAGGAGTGTGAGTATGGAGCAGCTCAAGCTCGGATTCGCCTTTTGCGGATCCTTTTGCACCCTGAGCCAGGGGCTGGACATTTTGGAGCAGGCGGCGGCCCGGTACACCCCCATCGTGCCCATCGTCTCCGAGCGGGTGGCCGCCACCGACACCCGCTTTGGCAACGCCCACGACTTCATGCGGGAGATGGAGCGCATCTGCGGCCGCCGGGTCATCTCCACGGTGGAGCAGGCCGAGCCCATCGGGCCTAAGGCCCTGCTGGATGTCCTGGTGATCTGCCCCTGTACGGGCAATACCCTGGCCAAACTGGCCCACGGCATCACCGACAGCAGTGTGACCATGGCGGCCAAGGCCCACCTGCGCAACGGGAAGCCCCTGGTGATCGCTTTGTCTACCAACGATGGGCTGAGTGCCGCTGCGCCCAACCTCGGTACGTTGCTGGCCCGGAAGAACGTCTACTTCGTCCCATTCGGACAGGACGACTGCCAGGGCAAGCCCACTTCGCTGGTGGCCGACTTCACCCAGGTAATCCAGACCCTGGAGGAGGCCCGGAGGGGGCGGCAGCTCCAGCCGCTGCTGATCGAGAGAAGGTAGAGGGAAAGGCCCGCCGGCGTGAACCGGCGGACCTTTCCTTTTTAGCGCTTCCAAAGCTGCTGGGATTGGAAAAGGGGAGGCTTTTCCCCGCTTTGCTCTTGCAAAGTGCCGCTTACCGGCATATAATAGAACCCAAGAGGCTGGGGCGATTGCTACGTCCCCCGGCCCTAAGCCTGACAGGAAAGGAAGTGGAATGCGTCGTGACAAGCGATCCCATAGGCCGAAGATGGACATCCCGATCGCGGCGCACCTGTTGAGCAGATAGCCTGCCCTCCCGTGCGCCCGCCGCTCCATGGATTCATGGAGCCAAGAGAACGCGGAACCGCACGGGCTTTTTCTGCCCTTTCACCGGTTTCGGGAAAGGTGTGAAGGCAATGCTGAATATCTACAAAACTGTGGACGGACAGATCGCCCGGCTGGACGCAATGGAGGACGGCTGCTGGGTCAACCTGGTCTATCCCAGCGAGGAGGAACTGGAGCAGGTGTCCTCCGGCCTGGGGGTGGACCCCACCTTCCTGCGAGCTGCTTTGGACGAGGAAGAGACCTCCCGCATTGACAGCGAGGACGGGCAGACTTTGATCATTGTGGACACCCCCTCCATGGAGCAGGACGAGACCGGGCGGGTCTACTCTACCCTGCCCCTGGGCATCATTGTGACGGGCAAGCATATTATCACCGTCTGCCTGAAGGAGACCTCGGTGGTGCGGGATTTGCAGGATGGGCTGGTGCGGGATGTGCGCACCCAGCAGCGCACCCGGTTTATTCTCAACATCCTGCTGTTGGTGGCCAAGTGCTACCTGCAATACCTCAAGCAGATCGACAAAACCTATAATCATATGGAGCGGCAGTTGTACAAGTCCCAGCGCAACAAAGAGCTGATCCAACTGTTGGACCTGGAGAAATCCCTGGTCTATTTCAATACCTCCCTGAAGGCCAACGAGGTCACCTTGGAGAAGATCCTCCGGGGGCGCATCGTCACCCTGTATGAGGAGGACCACGATCTGCTGGAGGACGTGCTCATCGAGGTGCGCCAGGCCATTGAGATGGCCCAGATCTATTCCTCCATCATCTCAGGGATGATGGACGCCTTTGCCTCGGTCATCTCCAACAACCTGAACGTCACCATGAAGGTGCTCAGTTCCATTACCATTCTGTTGGCCATCCCCAATATCATCTTTGGATTTTATGGCATGAACGTGATGGGCTTGCCGCTGGACCAGTTCTGGTGGTTCCCCATGCTCTTCACGGTGGCGCTCATCGTGCTGGTGGCGGTAATTCTCAAGAAGAAGGATTTGTTTTGACTCTGCCTGTCCGGGGTCATTGGGGCGCGGAAAAACCGGCCCGGTTCTCTCAGGAGAACCGGGCCGGTTTTGGTTTGTAACGAGGAATTCAGGCCAGCTTGCCCTTGGCCAGTTCGGCCAGCTGGGTGAAGGCGGCCGCATCGTTGACGGCCAGCTCAGCCAGCATTTTGCGGTTGATCTCCACATTGGCCAGCTTCAGCCCATGCATGAAAGTGGAGTAGTTCATGCCGTTGCACTTGCAGGCGGCATTGATGCGGGCAATCCACAGCTGGCGAAAATCCCGCTTTTTCAGCCGCCGGCCGGTGTAGGCGTACTGCAGGGACTTCATCACCTGCTCGTTGGCCATGCGGAAATGCTTGCTCTTGGCGCCCCAGTAGCCCTTGGCCAGTTTGAGGATCTTTTTCCTTCTCTTGCGCGTCATCATCGCGCCCTTCACTCTTGCCATGGTGTCTCAGCCTCCTATCGCTGCGTAAAAATTGCTTATTTGTAGGGGATCAAACGCTTGAGGGTCGCCTCATTTGTAACGTCGGCATAGGCGCCCTTGCGGAGGCCGCGCTTGAGCTTGGTGGTCTTGCCGTGGCCGTTGAGCAGGTGGCGCCGGTTGGCGTGTGCCCGCTTGACGCGGCCGTTCTTGGTCAGCGAAAAGCGCTTTTTTGCGCCGCTGTGGGTTTTAATTTTCGGCATGGTGGTTGGCTCCTTTTCTGTGTGATGGCGGCGGGATACGCCGCAGGGGTTATGCCTTTGCCTTGCCCGCTTTGGCGGACAGGAAGATGCTCATGTGCCGCCCCTCCAACTTGGGATCCTTCTCCAGGGAGGCCAGCTCGGCGCACTGGCCGGCAAAGTCCAGCAGCAGCTCCCGGCCGATGTTGGTGTGGGCCATCTCCCGGCCCCGGAAGCGCACGGTGACCTTCACCCGGTTGCCCTCGGCCAGGAACTTCTGGGCGTTGCGCAGCTTGGTGTTGAAGTCGCCGATGTCGATGCCAGGGGACATACGGATCTCCTTGACCTCCACCACATGCTGGTTCTTCCTGGCCTCTTTCTCCCGCTTGGCCTGCTCGAACTTGAACTTGCCGTAGTCCATGAGCTTGCACACCGGCGGGGTGGCGGCGGGGGAGATCTTCACCAGGTCCAGCCCTTCCTCGTCGGCGCGGCGCTGGGCCTCGGCCGCGGACATGATGCCCAGCTGGCCGCCGTCCGAACCGATCAGGCGGACCTCCCGGTCACGGATCTGCTCGTTGATCTGATGGGTCGCGTTAGCTATGGCAAAGCACCTCCTGAAGAAAGAAAAACGCGGGCGCAGAAACGCCCGCATCCACAGCAAAAACACGCGCGACCCGCGCGGGTTTTCTCCCTGTTGACCTCTTTGCCGGTGGCTGGAGGTGAGGACGGCGGCGCCATTCCTGCTTTGTTTTGCGAAAAACAGTATAGCAGAGGGGCATGCCGCTGTCAACCAAAAATTTTCCGCCCCTTCGGGAAGGCTACAGGGCCAGGCGCACGGCGGAGGCCTGGGGACGGTTCAAGTCCAGCAGGAGGACCTCCAGCTGCCGGTTCATAGCGTAGTTCAGAGTATAGCGGGTGCCGCCGGGGGAGCCGTCAAACACGGCCAGGATGCAGCCGGAGCGGTCCACCAGGTATCGGTCCCGGCGCAGCATACAAAACCGGTCATAGCGCTGCTGCACCACCGTCTCCACATCGCAGGCGTCCAGCACCGCCCGCCAGCGCAGCCGGTCCTGCGGGGGCCAGCGGTCGGCCTGGCCTGGGAAGGGCACCGCCCCTTCCAGGGTGACGTCCGGCCGGGCCTGGCGCAGGGCCAGCACCGCCTCGGCAAAATACAGGTCGCAGCCCTGGGCCATACCGGACAGGAAGTGGCGGTAGCCCCGGCGATACAGTCCATCCAGCTCCCGGGCGATGCTTCCCTTCAGGTCCTGGCAGCGGGGGTCGTCCTCGTCCCACCCCCAGGGCAGCTTGCCGGGGCGGTGGCCGGTGAAGCAGCAGGTGCGTTCCTCCGTCATAGCCGCCCCTCCTTTCGCCTCCATAGTTTACCCAAAGACAGGGGCCGCGTCAAGAGAAAATCGAACAAAAGTTTCAAATGGCTTGCTTGCCCTTTCAGCCTGGCCTGCTCTTCTGGACATGTAGAATGAGGGGAATGGGAGCCGATACGCCTATCTGAGTGTCTCATTGGAAAAATACTTGCCGTTTTTTTCTTAATGTTGTATAATCTGCTCACCAAGAGAGGCAATGGACAGTCACAGGACAAAATGTGGTCAACCATAGCTGGGAGGTGACGTCATGTTGGAGTATCTGCAGAAACAACGGACGGCGGCCCAGGGCCAGGGGGTGGGGCCGGAGCAGACGGCCCGGCCCGCTGGGGTGGGCAACCAGGCCATGCTGTCCATGCTGGTGGGCCAGAGAGAGCAGCCTGCCCGGGCCGCGTCTGGGGGGCAGCCCCTGGGAGACGCCATGCGGGCCAAATTTGAGCGGCAGTTCGGCCTGCCCATGGATCAGGTCCGGGTGCATCGCAATTCTGATGAGCCTGCCAAGTTTGACGCGAAAGCCTATGCTTACGGCAGCGATATTTTCCTGGGGCCAGGGTATGAGGACTCTTTGGAGCACGAGGTCACCCATGTGGCCCAGCAGATGATGGGGCTGGTGCGGCCCACGGGCATGGAGAATGGGATGGCGGTCAATGACGCTCCGGCCTTGGAGCATAGCGCCGATATGGGGGTTGTGCCCCAGACCATGGGGGTGGCGGCTGGGCCGGTGGTGCAGTGTGATAAAAAGCATCGGAAAGATGAGAAAAACTTTAAGCATTGGAAGTCGAAGATCGAGGAATTGATCGAGGCGAAAACGCGGCTGGATGACAGCGGTATCTCACAAGGAGAGAAGGATTCCGCACAAAAATTATGGGATGACCATGGGAATATGCATCAGCAAGTGGAAGCTGTCATGAGAGCCAGGAGATTGTTCACGCAAGAAAACTATGCGGGAGGATCCTTTTCCTACACGGAGTCTCTTGTCGATCGGTTAGCGTCTGCTGTGGTCAGAGGCAGATCCGTGTTTGACGAGCTTCAGCGCATCTCAACGTCTGAACTGCTGATGGGGAGTCTCTACTTTGGAGGAAGCAATCACTATGAGCCCTCCCGAGAGGAGGCAACGGAACGTGAGATCGAGACTGGAACAGAAGGAGGCCGGTTGCGTTTCCTACACTGGCTTGGGCCCAGGTTGGAGCTTTCCGATAAAGTTTTCCGCCGCAATATGCAAGACGGATATCAGACGTGCCTTATGGAATATTTGAGAGGCAAAGTGAACGATAACGGAGAAGGTCTTGCTCACAGGTCCCGCGGTGCGTTGCTGAAGAAAGGCGGAGAGAAAATAACGGATAAAAAAATTCAAAAGCTCATTGATATAGTCGCTTACGCACAGTATGAACTGTCCCAAAACCCAGGTGATAGTCAGGAGATCATAGAGGATGCAATGAACGATGATGGGGAAGCAGCTAAGCGTATTTCACATGCGAACTCCTTCCTCAGGCACCACATGAAAAAGCACAGACTACTTCCCTCCTTTGCGCTGCAGCCGGCGGATCCGGATGAAGCGCGCGCTCATAAAGGAAAGGGGAAAAACAAGAAGGCTTGCATCATTCAATGACTGGCAGCACAACGGGAATCCATTCATGTAAAAAGAAAAATCCATCGTCTCTGGCCCCGCTTGCAACGCAAGCGGGGCCGTGTCCACCGATTCGCTTTTTGAACAATCAGGCGCCGTCTTTGATCCAGCCCCTCTCGCCCAATGGAAGGTCTGGAAAAGAAGATTGGATAAAAATTTCACAAGATTGTGCTTGCATTTTCGCCGCCGCCTGCTATAATGAAAGGTGGAAACAACCCAATAGAACGTCTTCAGGGCGGGGTGAAATTCCCCACTGGCGGTACAGTCCGCGACCCGCGCGCACCCGCGCGGCTGACCCGGTGAAACTCCGGGACCAACGGTTATAGTCCGGATGGAAGAAGATGCGCACAGCACCTCCCATGTTTTGTTGTCGCGCCTGGAAGACTTCTTTCAGGTGTTTCACATTGCATAGGAGGGTTTTGTTTTGAAGAACGCACGCGTGAAGAAGCTGGCGGTCATAGCCATGCTTGCTGCCCTGTCGGTGGTGCTGGTGTGGGCGGTCCGCATCCCGCTGATCCCCATGGTCTCTTTCCTGGAGTACGACCCGGCGGACATCCCCATCCTCATTGGCGCGCTGGCCTACGGGCCGGTGGCGGGGGTGGTGCTCACCGTGGTGGTCAGCCTGATTCAGGGGCTCACCGTCAGCGCCTCCAGCGGGGTGTACGGCATCCTGATGCACATCGTGGGTACCGGTAGCATGGTGCTGGCGGCCAGCCTGGTCTACAAGTTTGTCCACACCAAGCGGGGGGGCGTACTGGGGCTGATCCTAGGGGTGCTGGTGCGTCCGGCAGTCATGCTGCCGGCCAACCACTTCATCACCCCAGCCTTCACCGGCTGGCCGGTGGAGCAGGTGGACGCGCTGCTGCTGCCCGGCATCCTGCCCTTTAACCTGATCACCGCGGGCATCAACTGCGCGGTCACATTCCTGGTGTACAAAACGGTGTCCCGTTACCTGATCCACGGCGACCCCTTCGCCGTAGGCAAGGGCCGCAAGGCCCGCACCGCCCATTGACCAGCGGGCGGCAAGCCGTGCAAGATGAGACAAAAGCCTTCCCCACTGGGGAAGGCTTTTGCTTTGGACGGAAGACAGCGGCATGGCCCGGTGGGGGTTAGAAGGTGAGCACCTCCTGCCGGGCCTTTTCGCACGGGGTGATGGAAGTGACGGCTAGGATGGGACCCTCCTCCCCGCCGTAGGCGGGATGGCGGCGGGCCTCCACCTGGGCGGTGACCTCCACCCAGGCCCGGTTGGGGAACTGATTCAGCCCCTGGCCGGTGGCCACCAGGCCCAGAAAGGTCACGTCGTTTTCGCAGCACACCATGGCAAACCGTCCGGGGATGGCCACGTCGGCATACTGGGGCACATGGCACATGACCAGCTTGGTCCGCACCGTTTTGCCCGCATACCGGCGGGGATGCTCCATGGCGTCCACATACCACAGGCCGAAGTCCTCGTCGGGGATGTGCAGCACCGGCTGGCTCAGGTCAAAGGGGCACTCGTCGCCGGTGAGGTAGGGTTCGGCAGAGCCATCCGGATACTCCAGGAAGATGTCCGCCCGGCGGTTGACCATACGCAGGTTCCGAGCCCGCAGGGCGTCGCGCAGCTGAGGGGTGCACCGGTTGAAGACGATCATGTCCGCAGCCACCAGCTTTTCCATCATGAGCTGGCCCATGTTCTTGGCGTAAACCTCAAAGGTAGCCGCCTCCACGATGGTCACCACCTGGTACAAGATCCAGTTGGCGGGCAGCGCCTCCTGCTCCAGCGGGGCCAGGGGCCACATCCCGTTGTACTCGATGAGCACCTGCTCCGGACGGTGCTGCTGCTCCAACTGCTTGAGCCGGGCGACCGTCAGCTCCTCCTGACTGTCCACCGCGACCGCCGTCACCTGGCCCAGCAACTCGGGGGCGTAATCCACCTCCCCCTGCTCGCAGCGCAGCAGCAGGGTGGGGGACTGGCGGGCAAAACCGTCGGACAGGATGCCGTTGAGAAAGGTGCTCTTGCCTGCATCCAAAAAGCCGGTAAAGAGGTAGACCGGAATTTCCTTCATGGGTCCGTCCTCCCTCACAGGCCGAACAGCTGGGCCAGAGCGTCCTCCTTTAGCTGCGCGCCGATGACGCACAGCCGGCCGGTGAAGTCCGCACTGCCCGAGCGGATGTTGTGCTCTCCGGGGACATAGTCGAAGTGGATCCAGCCCCCCTCCGCCCCGGGCAGGATGCCTTTGGCCCGGAGTACTGTGCCGTAGTCACCGCCGTCCAGGGCGGCGAGGATCTCCCCCAGCCGCTGGGCGGTAAAGGGATGGGTGGTCTCCCGGCCCCAGCTGGCAAACACCTCGTCGGCGTGGTGGTGACCCTCGTGGCCGTGGCCATGGTGGCCGCAGCACCCATGGCCATGGTCATGCTCGTGGTGCTCATGGTCATGGTGGCCGCAGCACCCATGGCCGTGGTCATGCTCATGGTGCTCATGATCGTGGTGGCCGCAGCACCCATGGCCGTGGCCGTGCTCATGGTGCTCATGGTCGTGGTGGCCGCAGCACCCATGGCCGTGGCCGTGCTCGTGGTGCTCATGGTCATGGTGGCCGCAGCACCCATGGCCATGGCCGTGCTCGTGGTGCTCATGGCCCTGGCAGCAGCCGGCCCCCTGGGTGCGCAGGTTTTCCAGCAGCTCCCGCTCCAGGGGGACAGCGCCCTCCATGGCCTTGCGGATAGTCTTGCCGTCCAGCTGGTCCCAGGGGGTGGTGAGGATGGCCGCGCTGGGATTCTCCCCTCGGAGCAGGGCCACTGCCTGATCCAGCGCTTGCTGGGAAAGGTTCTGGGTGCGGGAGAGCAGGATGGCCCCGGCGGTACGCACCTGGTCGGCATAGAACTCCCCGAAGTTTTGCAGGTAGGCCCGCACCTTGCCCGCGTCGGCCACCGTCACCGCGCAGTTCAGTGCCAGGCCGGGGACTTGGGCAGCGGTCTGCTCCACAGCGGCCACCACGTCGGACAGCTTGCCCACGCCGGAGGGCTCGATGAGGATACGGTCGGGTTGGAACTGGGCGTATACATCCTGGAGGGCCTGGGTGAAGTCGCCCACAAGGGAGCAGCAGATGCACCCGGAGGACATCTCGGAGATCTGCACGCCCGAGCCCTGGAGGAAACCACCGTCAATGCTGATCTCGCCAAATTCGTTCTCAATGAGTACCAGCTTCTCGCCGGGATAGGCGTCAGCCAGCAGCTTCTGGATGAGGGTGGTTTTGCCCGCCCCCAGGAAGCCGGAAATGATGTCAATCTTAGTCATGGATGTGAGGATACCTCGCTTTCCCGGGCAGGGCCCGGAAGTTTGATTTGGGGACATTATACCACGTTTGGCGGGAAATGCAAAGGCCAATCGGGCTTGCCAAGGCGGAGAAAACCGATATAATGGAGGACGGACGAGCTGAGGAGAGGGGGAGAAAGATGCGCCATCGACAGCCTGACTACAACCGCCGGTTCCGCTGCGTAGGGGGAAGCTGCCCGGACACCTGCTGCCGGGATTGGGAGATTGAGGTAGACAGGGAAGCGCTGCGGGACTATCAGACAGCTCCCGCCGGCCTGCGGGAGCGGATTGCCGGGGCGCTGACGACGGGAGAGGACGGGACGGTGTGCTTTCGCCTGGTAGAGGACGGCCGCTGCGCCCTGCTCTCCCCGGAGGGGCTGTGCCTGATCCAGCGGGACTGGGGGGAGGCCCACCTGTGCGGCCACTGCGCGGCTTACCCTCGCTTCACTGAGGAGTACGGCTGCCTGGCGGAAACTGCCCTGGCCCTGTCCTGCCCCGAGGCGGCCCAACTGCTGATGGAGGCCGAGTCCTTCGCGCTGGAGCAATGGGACGACGGCGGCGGGGCCCCCCCCTTTGACGGGGTGGACGGGGCGCTGCTGGCCGCTCTGGAGGCCACCCGAGCCCGGGCGCTGGCTCTGCTGGGAGAGAAGAAGTTGCCCCTGTGGCGCCGGCTGGCCTGGCTGCTGGAGCTGGCCGCCCGGTGCCAGGTACGGCTGGACCGGGGGCAGTATGAGGCGCTGGCCCGCTGCCGTCCGGGGCGGGGGACTGGGCGTGGATCCGGCGGCTTCCAGGCCCTGGGCGTCCAACTGCTGGAGACTTTGGGGAAGCTGGAGCCCCTGCGCCCGCAATGGCCGGAGCTGCTGGGGCAGACCGCTGCCCGGCTCTCGGCGCTGGGGGCGCAGGCCGTCCGGTCGGCCCAGGCGGGGTTGGAGCGGGATTGGCAGGATTGGGACAGGCACCTGACCAACCTGGCCTGCTACCTGATCTTCCGCCATTGGCCCAAGGCGGTGAACGACGGACTGCTGTATGGTCGTGCGGCCCTGGCGGGAGCGGGATGTTTGGCTGTCTATCAGCTCATGATGGGGGAGTGGCTGGAGAGCGGGAGGGCGGACAGGGCACGGGAACAGGCCATCTGGGCCGCCTTTGGCCGGGAGGTGGAGCACCTGGAGGACAATCTGTCCGCCCTGATCCAGGCGCTGTCCCATCGGCAGCTCTGGCCCTTGGCCCCTGCCTTCTGGGGGGCCGCCCTGGCGCAGTCTGCACCCTGACTGGCTATCGCCCAGCCCCTTGCTACTCATCCGAGGGCGCAGGGCAGAGCCCTGCGCCCGCTTGGAGAAAACACTTGACAGCAGGGGAGGAAAGCATTATACTTGCGGCAAGGGCCCGTGGGGCTCCTCTCTTATCGCCGGATGCTTTGTTGCATGAAAGCGATAAAGTGATAGATCAAAGTGTTTGGAGGAAATTGGAATGAAGAAAATGAAGCGTTTGCTGGCCGCGCTGCTGGCGCTGACCCTGGCGCTGGCCCTGGCGGCCTGCTCCAACCAGGCGGAGGAACCCAGCGGCTCCGCCGCCACAAGCGACACCCCCGCCAGCCAGGGGGGCAGTGAAACGGTCTATGTGGTGGGCATTGCCCAGCAGTCCACCCACGACGCGCTGGACGCGGCCACCCAGGGCTTTAAGGACGCGCTGATCGAGGCCTTCGGCCAGGACGGCGTGCGCTTTGAGGAGGGTAATGCCGCCGGTGAGTTCACCAACTGCGGCACCATTGTGGACGGGTTCCTGGCTGCGGGAGTGGATCTGATCCTGGCCAACGGCACCTATCCCCTCCAGGCGGCGGCCCAGGCCACTGACACCATCCCCGTGCTGGGCACCTCTGTCACCGACTACGCCACCGCCCTGAGCATTGAGGACTGGACAGGCACCGTGGGCGGCAACGTATCGGGCACCTCTGACTTGGCCCCGCTGGATCAGCAGGCGGACATGATTCAGGAGCTGTTCCCCGACGTGCAGAACGTGGGCCTGCTCTACTGCTCGGCCGAGCCCAACTCCGCCTATCAGGTGAACACCATCCAGGAGTATCTGGAGGAGATGGGCTACACCTGCCAGCAGTACGCCTTCTCCGACGCCAACGATCTGCCTACCGTGGCCCAGACCGCCTGTGACGGCTCTGACATCATCTACATCCCCACCGACAACACCGCGGCCAACAACACCGAGGTGATTGCCAATGTGGTGATCCCCGCCGGGGTGCCCGTGGTGGCCGGTGAGTCTGGTATCTGCTCCGGGTGCGGCGTGGCCACCCTGTCCATCGATTACTACGACCTAGGCTATGCCACCGGTGAGATGGCTGCCCAGATCCTCACCGGGGAGGCGGACATTGCGCAGCTGCCAGTGCAGTACGCCCCAGAGGTGACCAAGATGTACAACGAGGCCAACTGTCAGGCGCTAAACCTCACCATTCCCGATGGGTATGAGCCCATCGCGTGAAACTTCCACCCCTTGATAAAGCCAGGACGGCTGCCAGCACTTGCTGGCAGCCGTCCTGGCTTTTTGCAGCCGGCCCGGGAGGAGGCTGGGCTTGCCCTGGGGACTCAAAAGCTGCCTGCCGGGCGAGGGGGAAACCATGAACGAACCAAGCTCCGAACGCTCATGTGCCGCAAAGCAGCACACAAGAATTTGATCGGTAGCCGCCCGCTATCCCGTGCTTTGATCAGAAGAGAATTTATCTCGTCCACGATATTCGCTTTTGAGGATTTCAAACATAGCCTCCGGACTTTCTTTGCAACCATTTTTCAACCATAGCTTTATGATTTGTGTAATGCCTGCCTTGAAAAATTCCATGTGATACTCAATAAATCTATTTTGGAAATGTTTGCGGGCAAGGATAGCATCATACCGTATAATTTTGTAGTTGCTGTCATATCCGAGCTTGAAATAAGTTTGATAAAATACTTGATTGTCCTTGATGTGGCGGAACAATTTCAAATAGTCATTGCTGTTAAACCCTCGTGTAATTTCATCTTTATATAAATCTGACACTTTGTTTTCCAGATTATCCCGTATTGTATCAGCTAATCCATAAATATCTG
>DVJZ01000049.1 GCA_018716385.1 Candidatus Enterenecus merdae | reverse complement strand
GCACTGAGCCTGAGGTGGGCGCTGAGCCTGAGGTGGGCGCTGAGCCTGAGGTGGGCGCTGAGCCTGAGGTGGACGCTGGGCCTGAGGTGGGCGCTGAGCCTGAGGTGGACGCTGGGCCTGAGGTGGGCGCTGAGCCTGAGGTGGACGCTGGGCCTGAGGTGAGCGCTGAGCCTGAGGTGAGCGCTGAGCCTGAGGTGAGCGCTGAGCCTGAGGCAGGCACTGAGCCTGAGGCAGGCACTGAGCCTGAGGCGGATGCTGAGCCTGAAGTGAGCACTGAGCCTGAGGCGGATACTAACCCAAAACCGAGCGACGACACTGTGCTGAACCCCTCTGATAATGACGAAGAGAGCGAGGGTGCCCCGGTCACGGTGACGGATACCCCTGGGGGCAAGACTCAGGTCAACTCTACCATGCTCCAGGTGGGGGAGCAGGCCATCATTCTAACCGCCCCGGAGCAGGGCCATGAGGTGGAGGCGATCACCGTCCTTGACCAAGGTGGCAACAAAGTGCCTGTTATTGACAATGGGGATGGTACTTGGAGCTATGTCCAGCCTGCCGGCGGGACGACCGTTACGGTGACCTACCGGCTCGCTGTAGACCTACCCTTTGAGGATGTCTCCAAAGATGACTGGTTCTACGACCACGTGATGTATGTATACCAGCGGGGCCTGATGGTCGGTACCAGCGAGACCACCTTCAGCCCAAACGCCGCCACTAGCCGGGGTATGATCGCCGTTATCCTATGGCGGCTGGCAGGCGAGCCGGCGGCCGATAACCAGCTGAGCTTTACCGACGTGGCCGTGGATGCCTACTACACCGAGGCCATCCGCTGGGCGACTAGCGAGGGCATCGTGGGAGGCTATGGCAATGGGCTGTTCGGGCCGGAGGATGCCATTACCAGAGAACAGTTGGCGGTGATGCTGTACCGTTTCGCCCAGTACATGGGCTGCGACGTGAGCGCCAGCACTGACCTGTCTGGCTACGCCGACGCGGATGAGATCAGTCATTACGCGCTGGCAGCCATGGAGTGGGCCAACGGGGAGGGGCTGCTCTATGGCATGGGCGACGGCACCATGGCGCCCCAGGACACTGCCACCCGGGCCCAGGTGGACGCAATCATCCAGCGTTTCTGCCAGCGCTTTGGAAGCGGAGAGAGCATCTGACGAACGTTTTCTGACATGCGGGAGAGCTGCCTGATTTGATCAGGCAGCTCTCTCTTGCTTGTTGGGTGGGGCATCAAAGCAGGCAATTGACTGATGGGCATAGAGCTGCTTGAGGTTGCGCACAGAGTCCAGCGCCTGAGGGGGCTGGACTCTGGCATGGGGACAGGACACAGGGGATGATCTCGAGACAGCCGAAGGGTACCCAGGCAAACTGCCCGGAGTGGTTGTTGGAGTGGCCGTTGAGGAAACCGGAGGCCAGGCGCACCCCCCTTGTGAGCGGCCACGTTGGTGAGGGGGGCGCGATCCGGGGGATTGATTTTGGGAGGACAGCGTGATGTGCCACCGGGTCCAAGTCCATTTCCGGACTGGGGAGCGCTGTCCTGGCCTGCCCAGCCTGGGCTTGCGCGGGATAGGGGAATGTGATAAAATTTTTCCATCTTTCATGCAAAGGAGCAATCACCATGGATTTTGCCGCATTGGCCGCGCAGCGCTATTCCTTGCGCAAGTATAGCGACCGTCCCGTAGAGCAGGAGAAGCTGGACGCCATCCTGGAGACCGGCCGGAATGCCCCCACCGCCCACAACAACCAGCCCCAGCGGATCTTGTGATCCGTACTCCTGAGGGGCTGGAACAGGTGGACGGCTGCATCCAATCGCACTTCCGCCCCCCTGTGGTGCTGGTGGTGGCCTATGACGCCGCCCAGTCCTGGAAACGGGAGAAGGACGGGGCGGACTTTGGCATGGTGGACGCCGCCATCGCCGCCACCCAGATGATGCTTCAGGCGGCCGACCTGGGGCTGGGCACCACCTATGTGGCCCTGTTCGACCCGGAGAAGCTCCGGGAGACCTTTCCCGCCATGGCCGGGCTGGAGATTGTCGGTGTGCTGACCCTGGGCTATCCAGCGGAGGGGGCCCGCCCATCCCGGCTCCACGAGGACCGCAAGCCCATGGAGGAGCTGGTGCAGTATCTATGAGCGTCCCCGCACCAGCCGAGACGGACGGGCAGGATCAGCTTCGGGCGGCCTGTGCCGAGATGGCGGGGCAGGGGGTGGACCGGGTGGTCATCAGCAAGCCGGCCCACCGGGATGAGCGTTACCGAAAGCTGGTTTTGGAGCGGCGGGAGGGGTACTATCAGCTCTCCCGCTATACCCAGACCCAGGCGTTCCACGGGCAGGTTCCGCTGGACCAGTTGGGCCAGGCCTGCTTTGATCTGGCCCAGGGCCGCTACCTCCAGCTCAACGGCTGGGGGGAGGGGGTGGAGCACATCATACTCCTGTCCAGGAAGGGGAGGTGCACCTACCGGCGCAAGCGGGTGGAGGAACAGGCCCCAGTTGGGGCAATGCCGGCGGGACACAACCGGGAGAAGCGTTACCTGCTAGAGGAGGGCATTGCGGCAGCCCCGCTGGTGGATATGGGGATCCTCACCAAAGAGGGGCGGGTGGTGCGGGCCAGGTACGACAAGTTCCGCCAGATCAACCGTTTCCTGGAGCTGCTGGACGACGCGGTGGGATCGCTGAAAACCAAGAGGCTGAATGTCATTGACTTTGGCTGTGGGAAGTCCTATCTGACCTTCGTGGTGTACGACTACCTCACCCGCTTGAAGGGGATACAGGCCAACGTGATCGGCCTGGACCTGAAGGCGGATGTCATCGAGAAGTGCCGGCAGGCCGCGGCGCGGTATGGATATACTGGCCTGCACTTCGAGCTGGGGGACATCAACGGCTACCGAGCCCCTTTTGAAGTGGACCTGGTGCTGACGCTGCACGCCTGCGACACCGCCACTGATTACGCCCTGTTCAACGCGGTGAACTGGAAGGCCAAGCTGATCTTCTCCGTGCCCTGCTGCCAGCATGAGCTCAACGGTCAGATCCGCGCCGACCGGCTGGGGATCCTCACCCGATACGGCATCGTCAAGGAGCGCTTTTCCGCCCTTGCCACCGACGCCATCCGGGCCAACCTGCTGGAGTACTGCGGCTATAAGACGCAGCTGCTGGAGTTTATCGACCTGGCCCACACTCCAAAGAATTTGCTGATCCGGGCGGTGCGCCGGCCCACGATCCCAAAGGGGATCCGGGAGAAGGCTCTGGCTGAGGCGCAGGCCCTGATGGAGGAGTTCTCCTTTCAGCCCATGCTGTACACCCTGCTGGGCCTGCCCCAGGGATAGGGAAATGGGGAGGGCCGCCGCAAGCAAATGCGGCGGCCCTCCCCATTGGACATTTTTTAGGCGGGAGTGCTTCCCAGCAGATGGGACATATCATACAGCCCAGGGCGGTTTACCTGAGCTAAGAACTTTGCCGCCCGCACCGCGCCAGCGGCAAAGACATCCCGGCTGGCGGCGTGGTGGCTGATCTCCACCACCTCGTCCAGACCGGCAAACACCACCGTGTGGTCCCCGGCGATGGTGCCCCCCCGCAAACAGGAGATGCCGATCTCCTGGGGCTGGCGGGGGCGGCGTACATCATGCCGGTCATAGATGTATTCCGGTTCATAGGGCAGGACCCCGGCGGCGGCGTCGGCCAGCATCAGGGCAGTACCGCTGGGGGCGTCCACCTTGCGGCGGTGATGACGCTCTATGATCTCCACGTCGTAGTCCCCACCCAGCACGGCAGCTGCCCGCCGGACCAGGTCCAGCAGGAGGTTGATCCCCAGGGAGAAGTTGGCCGATCGGAAGATGGGGATGTGCTGGACGGCCTGGTCGATCTGCTCCAGGTGCTCTTTGCTGTATCCGGTGGTAGCCAGTACCGCGGGCATGGACCGCTCCAGGCAGAAGGCCAGCAGCCCCTCCAGGGCGGATGGATGGGAGAAGTCCACCAGCACGTCGGCCCGGGGGGTGCAGGCGGCAGGGGAGGAAAAGACGGGGAACCCCTCCCCGGGCTGGCCCAGCACGTCGATGCCGGCGGCCACTTCCAGTTCTGGGTCCAGGGCACACAGGCCAGCCACGGTCCGGCCCATGTGGCCGTTGCAGCCGGAGAGGATTATCTTTCGCATAGCTGGCTCCTTTACAGCAGGCCCATACGGGCCATGGCTTGGCGCAAGGTGTCCAGGTTGTGCTGGGACATCTCGCACAGGGGCAGGCGCAGGGTGCCCGGGTCCATGCCCAGCAGCTTCATGGCCGTCTTGATGGGGATGGGGTTGACCTCCAGGAACAGCGCGTCAATCAGGTCCATGTACTGGATCTGGAGTTTGGAGGCGGACTCAAAATCGTTGTCCAGGCACAGATGGACCATCTGGGCCATCACCTCGGGCACGATGTTGGAGGCAACCGAGATCACACCCTTGGCGCCCAGAGCCATCATGGGCACCACCTGGTCGTCGTTGCCCGACCAGATGTAGAAGTCGTCCCCACATAGGAACCGGGTGTGGGCCAGCAGGGAGAAGTTTCCAGATGCCTCCTTCACCCCGTTGATTTTGGGGTTCTGGGACAAGTGGTGGTAGGTCTCCGCAGTGAAGGATACACCGGTGCGGCTGGGCACATTATAGAGGATGATGGGCAGGTCCACCCGGTCGGCGATGTACTCGTAGTGGCGGATCAGGCCGGTCTGGCTGGCCTTGTTGTAATAGGGGGTGACGTGCAGCAGGGCGTCCGCCCCGGAGTCCTGGGCGTGCTGGGATAGGTAGACGGCGGCGGAGGTGTCGTTGCTGCCAGCCCCGGCAATGACCTTCACCCGATGGTTTACCCGCTTGACGCAAAACTCAACGGCGGCGATATGCTCCCGGATGGACATGGTGGCCGACTCTCCGGTGGTGCCGCACACACACACCGCGTCCACGCCGGCGGCGATCTGGTGATCGATCTGCCGGCCAAAGGCGTCATAGTCGATGGCGCCGTGGGCGTGAAATGGGGTGACCAGCGCGGGGCAGGAACCGGTGAACACAGGAGCTCTCATCAAAACCACCCTTTCTCATCATCAAACGCATAAAAATACGAATTTGCCTCAGATCCTCCTCTGTCCGTGTGGGGGTGCGTTCACCCGCGGTCCATATACCCCTGGGCGCACAGCAGTTCGGCCAGCAGCACTGCGCCCCCGGCAGCGCCCCGCAGGGTATTGTGGGACAGGGAGACGAACTTGTAGTCGTATTGGCTGTCCGGGCGCAGCCGGCCGATGGACACCGCCATACCTCCCTCCAGATCCCGGTCCAGCCTGGCCTGGGGGCGGTCGGGCTGGTCGAAATAATGCAGGAACTGCTTGGGGGCGGTGGGCAGGCCCAGCTGCTGGGGCAGACCCTGGAAGGACTGCCAGGCCGCCCGCATCTGCTCCATGGAGGGCTTTTCCCGGAAGGTGACGAAAGCGGCGGCGGTGTGCCCATTGGTCACGGGTACCCGCAGGCATTGGGCGGTGATGTCCGGGGCGTCGGCGTTGACGATGACGCCCCCCTCCACCCGGCCCCAGACCTTCCGGGGTTCCTGCTCGCTCTTCTCCTCCTCACCCCCGATATAGGGGATGAGGTTATCCACCATTTCGGGCCAGGTGTCAAAGTTCTTGCCCGCGCCGGAGATGGCTTGATAGGTGCACACCAGCACCTTCTCGATGCCGAAGGGGCGCAGGGGGGACAGGGCGGGAACATAGCTCTGGATGGAGCAGTTGGACTTGACCGCGATGAAGCCCCGGCGGGTGCCCAGACGCTGGCGCTGGGCTGGGATGACCTGGAGATGCTCAGGGTTGATCTCGGGGATGACCATGGGCACGTCGGGGGTCCAGCGATGGGCGGAGTTGTTGGACACCACGGGGCACTCCCGCCGGGCGTAAGCCTCCTCCAGCGCCTGGATCTCCTCCTTGCCCATGTCCACGGCGGAAAAGACAAAGTCCACCATGGATGCGATCCGGTCCACGTCGTCCTGAGCGCTGAGCAGGACCATGTCCCGGGCCTGCTCCGGGATGGGCACGTCCATGGCCCAGCGGCCGGCCACCGCGTCCTCATACCGCTTGCCAGCCGAGCGGGGGCTGGCGGCAATGGCGGTCAGCTGGAACCAGGGGTGGCCGTCCATCAGGGTGACGAACCGCTGTCCCACCATACCGGTTCCGCCAATCACGCCCACTTTGTACTGCTTCATCATCATAACCTCCTGCCGCCCGATCAAAAGTCCCAAGATTATAGTTGAAAGAGGGGCGGTTTGTGTACTATAATAAGGGAAACGGCCTTTGCCCCGCAGGGCAGGCGCCTATTTTGACCATCATAACATCAACGTGCTAAAGTGTCAATGAAGCGCGGGCCCAGAACTGGGAGAAATGGAGAAGGGTATGCGGAAAAAATTCGTGCAAATTGCGGCGACCGTCCTGTTGGCCGGCCTGTGCCTGTCCCTTGCCCCTGGAGCGGCTCCCCGGGCCCGGGCCGCCGTTGCGGAGGATCAAATTATCCGGGTGGGCATCTACTTTGACGGCAGCGCGCTGCCCGGTGTCAACATGACCAACGCGGCGGGATCGGGTTTCCGCCTGGGCTATTACGATGGGGACAACCGGTTTGTGCAGCTGGCCAGCACAGACCAGACCGACCTGTCGGTGGTCAAGACAGAGAATGTATATTATGTGGACAGCGGGGGATATGCCTCCTATTACAACTATACCGGTGGTGGGCAGGCGGTGGTCATCGGATGCTATCATCTGCAGCTTCCGGGCAGCTACGGCTCCTTTGAGCAGGCTCAGGCGGCGGCGCAGGCCTATTCCGGCGGGTTTGCCGCCTATATTGACGGGGCCTACTACGCCCGGGTGGGCAACTACCCGGACCGGGCGGGGGCGGAGCAGGCCCAATCCCAGCTGTCTGCCCAAGGGGTGAGCGCCGAGATCCGGGGCACATCGGCCTATGGGGTCAGCGTGGTGCGCACCGGGAGCAATCAGATCCTGTTCCAGTACGATGATCTGGGGGCGGGCACCGGCCTGGGGGTGGAACCCAACGCCGCCGGGGACCAGGGGGAGGACTACCGCACCCGGTTTCACAACATCAACTGGCGGGGGGGCTTCCGCTTTGAGCGGGTGAACGGTGGGAACCTGACCATTGCCAACCTGGTCAGCTTGGGCGACTATGTGAAGGGGGTAGTCCCCCACGAGATGAGCAACGCCTGGCCGCTGGAGGCCCTCAAGGCCCAGGCGGTTTGCGCCCGTACCTACACGCTGACCAATCTGAACCGGCACAGCAGCGGGCACTTTGACCTGTGCAACGAGTCCCACTGCCAGGTCTACCTGGGCGTGTACGGGGCGGGGACCAACTCCGACCAGGCGGTGGACGAGACCGCCGGCCAGGTGGCCATCTACAATGGGGAGCTGGCGGAATGCTATTACCACTCCTCCAACGGAGGGGCCACCGAGGGAGTAAATGTGGTTTGGGGCAGCAACCAGAGCGGATACCCCTATCTGGTGGGGGTGAACGATCCCTATGAGGCGCTGGTGGCTGACCGGATTGACAACTATGAATGGACCCGCACGGTGACCGGGGAGGCGCTGACACAGATGCTCCACGGCTGGGGATACACCCAGGCCAGCCTGATTGCCACAGCCCAGGTGAGCCAGTACAGCGATACCGGCAACCCGGCCCAGGTCACCTTCACCGACCAGGATGGGCGCAGCTACACCGTGGCTTCCAGACGGGTGGTGACCTACTTTGGCCTGCGATCCTACCGCTATGACTTTGTGGGAGGCGGAGGTCAGCTGCTGGTCAACAGCCAGCCGGTGGACAGCCTGGAGGGGCTGTATGCCATCGGCGGCAACGGGCAGAGCACGGCGGTGGGGGAGGGGGCCTACCTCATCACCGGGGACGGAACCATTGCCCAGGCCGGAACCGGAGGTGGACAGGCTGGGGCAGATGGGACATTTACCATCGCCGGCAGCGGCTGGGGGCACAATGTGGGCATGAGCCAATGGGGGGCCTATGCCCAGGCGCTGGAGGGGCGCACGTACCGGGAGATCTTGACGTTCTACTATACCGGCATTACGGTGGGATGAGAGCTTGAACACATCAGACTTTTACTTTGACCTGCCCCAGGAGCTCATCGCCCAGACGCCGCTGGAGCGGCGGGACGACTCCCGCCTGCTGACCCTGGACAGGGCCACGGGGCAGACCAGGCACCTGCACTTTTACGACCTGCCCAGCCTTCTGCGCCCGGGGGATTGCCTGGTGCTCAACGACAGCCGCGTGCTGCCCGCCCGGCTGCTGGGCCGCCGGGAGACGGGGGGCGCCTGTGAGGTGCTGCTGCTCATCGACCGGGGGGACCGGGTGTGGGAGTGCTTGGCACGGCCGGGCAGAAAGCTGCGGGTCGGCACCAGGCTGAGCTTTGGCGACGGGGCGCTCACTGCCCAGGTGGTGGGCCAGGTGGAGGGGGGGAACCGTCTCATCCGCTTTGACTACGAGGGGATCTTTCTGGAGATCTTGGAGCGGCTGGGGCGTATGCCCCTGCCCCCCTACATCCGGGAGGAACTCCAGGATGGGGAGCGGTATCAGACGGTCTACTCCCGGGTGACCGGCTCGGCGGCGGCCCCCACGGCGGGGCTGCATTTCACCCGCGAGCTGCTGGAGCAGGTGCAGGCTATGGGGGTCCGGGTGTGTTATGTGACCCTCCATGTGGGGCTGGGCACCTTCCGGCCGGTGAAGGCCGAGCAGCTGGAGCAGCACGAGATGCACCGGGAATACTGCGTCATCCCCCAGGAGACGGCGGACGCCGTCAACCGGACCAAGGCCGCGGGGGGAAGGGTGATCTGCGTGGGCACCACCTCCTGCCGCACCATCGAGAGCTGGGCCAGTGAGGACGGACATTTAGAGGCCCGGGCGGGCTGGACGGGTATTTTCATCTATCCCGGCTACCGGTTCAAGGTGCTGGATGGGCTGATCACCAACTTCCACCTGCCTGAGTCCACCCTGATCATGCTGGTGTCCGCTCTGGCCGGCCGGGAGCGGGTGCTGGCCGCCTACCGGGAGGCGGTGGAGGCTCGTTACCGGTTCTTCTCCTTTGGGGATGCGATGTTCATCTCCTAAAGCCCGTGAGATTAGAATCATCTGAGGATGTGAGCCATGTTTGAAGTGAGAAAGAACGAGGGGAAAGCCCGCCTGGGGGTGTTTACCTGCGCCCATGGCAGGGTGGACACCCCGGTGTTCATGAATGTGGGCACCCAAGGGGCCATCAAAGGGGCGGTGTCCGCCCATGATCTGAAAGAGATTGGCTGCCAGGTGGAGCTGTCCAACACCTATCATCTCCACCTGCGCCCGGGGGACGACGTGGTCCGGGCCATGGGGGGGCTGCACCGCTTCATGGACTGGGACGGCCCCATCCTCACCGACTCAGGGGGCTTCCAAGTCTTCTCCCTGGCCGGGCTGCGCAGCATCACCGAGGAAGGGGTCACCTTTGCCTCCCACATCGATGGGCACAAGCTCTTTATGGGGCCGGAGCAGTCCATGCGCATCCAGTCCAACCTGGGCAGCGACATCGCCATGGCCTTTGACGAGTGCGTGGCCAACCCCGCCCAGTACGACTATGCCAAGGCCTCCTGCGCGCGCACCCTGCGCTGGCTGGAGCGCTGCAAGGCAGAGCATGACAGGCTAAATGCCTTGTCAGATTGTATCAACCCGGGCCAGCTGCTCTTTGGCATCAACCAAGGGGCCACATTTCCCGACCTGCGGGTCTGGCACATGCAGGAGACGGCCAAGATCCCCTGCGACGGCTATGCCATCGGTGGCCTGGCGGTGGGGGAGCCCACCGAGGTGATGTATGAGATCATCGAGGCGGTAGAGCCCCACATGCCAGAGGATAAGCCCCGGTATCTCATGGGGGTGGGCACACCCTCCAACTTGATCGAGGGGGTGGCCCGGGGGATAGACTTCTTCGACTGTGTCATGCCCGCCCGCAACGCCCGCCATGGCAAGCTGTTTACCTGGAAGGGCTGGCTGAACCTGAAGAACGAGGCGTATAAGATGGACGGGCGGCCCGTCGACCCAGACTGCCGCTGCCCGGCGTGCCAGAGCTTCAGCCGGGCCTACCTGCGCCACCTGTTTGTAGCCGGGGAGATGCTGGCCATGCGCCTGGCGGTGCTGCACAATCTATACTTCTACAACCAGTTGATGGAGCGCATCCGCCAGGCGCTGGAGCAGGGGGAGTTTGCGGCCTTCCGCCGGCAATACGCCCAGCTTCTGGCCCAGCGGGCCCAGCCCTAACGGCGCTCTGGAGAGGGCACAGGGAAAAAAAGGCTTGTGTTTCTGGCCGGAGACGGCTATAATAACCTTAATCTTCCGCCTGGATGGGGCGGGAGGCACACCTTGATTTTCACATTGATACTGGAGGAAGCGCTGATGATGCCGTTTTATATCCATACCCTGGCCCTGAGTTCAGGGGCGAACAGCTTGGGCACTTTTGGAAGTACGCTCGTGATGATCCTGCTGATGGTCGCCGTATTCTACTTCTTTATCATCCGGCCGGAAGGCAAAAAGAAGAAGGCGGCTCAATCTATGCGGGACAGCCTGAAAGTGGGCGATGAGATCACCACCATTGGCGGCGTCGTAGGCACTGTCTGCGCGGTGAAGGAGGCCACCGTGGTCATCGAGACGGGTGCGGATCGGGTGCGGATCGAGTTCACCCGGTGGGCCATCTCCAGCAAGGGCACTCAGCGGGAGCAGAACGCCGCTTCTGAGCCAGAGCAGGAGAGCAAGAAGGGCAAGGGCGGGGAAAAGGACGGGAAGTGACGGCCTGCCGCCAGCGCTGATTTGGGAAGATATCCCTGCATGACAAGCACCCCTTTGGCATATGGTTGTATCAGCCGTATGAAAGGGGTGCTTTTATGCGTAGAGGGGAAGGAATGGAGCCCAAGGCGGTGCATATGACGCTGGGGGTGCTGCTGGGCGGGCTGCTGGCCCTGGGGGTGGAACTGATCCTGCTGCTGCTGGGGGCCATGGCCATCTCCAACGGGATCGTCAAGCAGGGCGCGGCCCTTCAGCTCACAGCGGCCGCCTGCGTGATTGGGTGCCTGGTGGGCGGACGGCTAGCCTGCGCCTGGTGGCCGGCTCGACGGCTGCTGGCGGGGCTGGCTGCCGGCGGGGTGTGCTTTCTGCTGATCTTAGCGGTTGGGCTTTTATGGGGAGGGGAGCTGTCCCTGGGCCTGCAGGCGCTGATCGAGCTGGCCGGATGCCTGTGTGGCGGGGCGATTGCAGGGTTGTTGTGCCGGGGAAAAAATCGGCGAAAAAAAGGGGGGAGCCGGGCCCGGTAGGCTCCGGCAGACCGGGGACGTACCCCCTTGACAAACGACGGCAAAGTCTCTATAATGCCATAGCAATACCATAGAACCGCAGGATTTGAGACGTTCCATGCCGCATGGCGTGGCATTCCATCTGAATCTGCCAAGTGGAAAGGGATGTGAACATGGCAAAAGAGTACAAGCTGAGCGCCACGCGCCTGGAGGAGCTGAAGGACGAGCTCAGCTATTTGAAAACGGTCCGGGAGCGAGAGGTGGCCGATCAGATCAAAGAGGCCCGCTCCTTCGGCGACCTGTCGGAGAACAGTGAGTATGACGAGGCCAAGAACGAGCAGGGAAAGCTCTATTCCCGTATCGCAGAGATAGAGAACATTTTGGCCAATTGCTCTGTCATCGAGGAGGAGCCCACTGACACCAATGCTGTACAGTTGGGCAGCCGGATCACAGTAGAGGACATGGAGCTGGGCAACCAGGAGCACTATCAGGTGGTAGGCTCCCAGGAGGCAGACCCCATGAACGGTCGGATCTCGGAGGAGTCCCCTTTCGGCCGCGCCCTGCTGGGTAAGGCGGTGGGGGAGACCGTGGTGGTGGAGGCCCCCGCGGGGAACGTGGAGTATAAGGTGCTGGACATCCAGCGCTGAACCTGATGGTCACAAAAGAAGAAGGGAAGGAAGCGCTATGTCCGAGCACAGGCCCGATCCGACCAGCCAGGGAGAACCCTCCCTGCCCGAACTGCTGCAGATCCGCAGAGACAAGCTGGAGCAGCTGCGTGCGGCGGGAGAGGACCCCTTCACCCAGACCAGATATGACGTGACCCACCACAGCGACCAGGTGAAGGCAGACTTCCAACAGCTGGAGGGGCAGCGGGTGCGCCTGGCCGGTCGATTGATGAGCAAGCGGGGGATGGGCAAGGCAGTATTCGCAGACCTGCAGGACGGGGGCGGCCGCATCCAGCTGTACGTGCGCATTGACGACGTGGGGGAGCAGGCGCTGGCTGCCTTCAAGAAGTATGATATCGGCGACCTCGTCGGGGTAGACGGGGAAGTGTTTCGCACCCAGCGGGGGGAGATCTCCATCAAGGCGGCGGTCATCACCCTGCTGGCAAAGTCCCTGCTGCCCCTGCCGGAAAAATTCCACGGCCTGACCGACGTGGAGACCCGCTGCCGGCAGCGGTACGTGGACCTGATCGTCAACCCGGAGGTGCGCCGCACCTTTGAGGTGCGCTCCAAGTTCATCAAGCATATCCGGGATTTCCTGGACGCGCGGGGTTATATAGAGGTGGAGACTCCGGTACTGAGCACCATCTCCGGCGGGGCCACCGCCCGGCCCTTTATCACCCATCATAACACCCTGGACATCGACATGTATCTGCGCATCGCCACCGAGCTGCACCTGAAGCGGCTGGTGGTGGGCGGCCTGGAGCGGGTGTATGAAATTGGCCGTATCTTCCGCAATGAGGGGATGGATACCAAGCACAACCCCGAGTTCACCTCGGTGGAGCTGTACCAGGCCTACGCCGACTTCCACGACATGATGGACCTGTTTGAACAGCTGCTGTCCTCGGCGGCCCAGAAGATCCTGGGCAGTTATCAGCTGGAATGGCAGGGCAAAGCGCTGGACCTGACCCCGGGTTGGCCCAGGCTGACCATGGCCGAGGCGGTGCTGCAATACACGGGGCTGGACTTCATGGCCGTGTCCGACGATGCCCAGGCGGTGGCCATGGCCAAGTCGGTGGGGGTGGAGCTGCCGGCTACCGCCCCGTCCACATGGGGCAACGCCCTGTACGAGGTCTTTGATCAAAAGGTGGAGGAGCACCTGGTGCAGCCCACCTTCATCACCATGCATCCGGTGGACGTGTCGCCCTTGGCCAAGCGCTCTGTAAAGGATCCAAGACTGACAGAGCGGTTTGAGCTATTCGTATGCTGCAATGAGATGGGCAACGCCTTTTCCGAGCTCAATGACCCCATTGACCAGCGCCAGCGCTTCCAGCGCCAGGTGCAGCTCCGGGAGGGGGGCGACGAGGAGGCGGGTATGATGGACGAGGACTACCTCACTGCCCTGGAATATGGCCTGCCGCCCACCGGTGGGCTGGGCATCGGCATCGACCGGTGCGTGATGATGCTGACCAACAACGACTCCATCCGGGAAGTGCTGCTCTTCCCCACCATGAAACCATTGGATTGACTGCGAAGGGCATACCGGTGGCTGCTGGCCGACCGGTATGCCTTTGCGTGTCCAGAATGAGGTGACGCTTTTGAAGTCCAGAGTAAAGCGGCGGCGGGTGATGCGGGCGGCCCAAGTGGTAGCCATCTCCTTTGCCGCGGTGATCCTGTGTGGGGCTCTGCTGCTGATGCTGCCCATCGCCTCGGTGTCCGGCCAGAGCTGCGGGCCCATGACGGCGCTGTTTACTGCCACCTCGGCTACCTGCGTCACCGGCCTGATCCTGGTGGACACCCTGTCGGCATGGACGCTATTTGGCCAGGTGGTCATCCTGGCTATGATCCAGCTGGGTGGGCTGGGGTTCATGACGGTGATCTTCCTGATGGCCATGAGGGTCAAACGGAAGCTGTCCCTCAGCCAGCGGCTGATGGCCGTGTCCAACTTCAATTTGAATGACATGGGTGACGTAGCCCGCCTGGTTCGGGGCGCGCTGAAGACCACCTTTGCCTTTGAGGGGGCGGGGGCACTGATCCTAACGGTGTGCTTTTGGCCCCGGTTCGGGGCACAGGCCCTTTGGAAAGGGCTCTTCACCTCCATCTCCGCCTTTTGCAACGCCGGCTTTGACATCTTCGGCACGGAGAAGATCGGCAGCCTGTCCACCTATGACGACAACCCGGTGGTACTACTTACCGTGGCTGCCCTCATCGTCTGCGGCGGCCTGGGCTTCTTTGTCTGGGAGGAGATCAAGCGCCGGCGCAGGTGGAAGTTCCTGTCCCTGTACAGCAAGATGGTCCTGCTCCTGACCGGCTTCCTGCTGGCCTTTGGCGCGGCCTTCTTCCTGCTCAGCGAGTACGATAACGGGGGAACCATGGCCTCCATGCCCTTTGGACAGAGCCTGCTCAACGCCCTGTTCCAGTCGGCTACCCTGCGCACGGCCGGCTTCTACTCCATCAGCCAGGGGGCGCTCACCGACGTGTCCCTTGTGATGTGCATCCTGCTGATGCTCACCGGGGGCTCCTCGGGCTCCTGCGCGGGGGGGCTGAAAACGGGGACAGTTGGGGTGCTGCTGCTGTCGCTGCGCTCTGGCCTGCGGGGGCAGGGGACGGTGAGCGTGCGGGGACGCACCATCCCACAGCAGAAGGTGCTCTCGGCGGTGACGCTGCTGCTGGTAGTTGGCATCCTGTTTTTGGCCGCGTCCATCTCCATCGCGGTGCTGGACGGCGTACCCTATCTGGCGGCAGCCTACGAGACGGCGTCAGCCATGGCCACAGTGGGGGTGACCACCGGCATCACGCCAGGGCTGGGCAGCGCCTCCCACATCATCCTGATCCTGCTGATGTATCTGGGCCGGGTGGGCTTTGTGTCCTTCTCCCTGGCTTTCCTGGCACAAAATCCTGCCAAGAGCAAGATCTGCTATCCAGAGACCGACGTGATGATCGGATAAGTTCAGGTGCGATGGTCAAGGTATCGCGCGAGGGAACGAAATGAATGGAGGTCAATGATGAAAAACTTTATTGTCATTGGGTTGGGTCGTTTTGGAACCGCCGTGGCCAGGGAGCTGTACAGCGTGGGCAAGGATGTGCTGGCCATGGACGTTAAGGCGGAGAATGTGCAGAACATCGCCGACCATGTGACCCACGCAGTCACTGGGGACGGCCGGGATCCCGCAGTACTCCAGGCCATTGGGGTGCAGGACTATGACTGCGCCGTAGTCACCGTGGGCGACGACGTGGGCAGCAGCGCGCTGATCACCATGCGCTTGAAGGAGGCCGGCGTACCCAAGGTGATCTGCAAGGCCCAGAGCCATGTGCATCAGCGCCTGCTGGAGAAGATCGGGGCCGACCTTGTGGTGTTCCCCGAGCACGAGATGGGCATCAAGACGGCCCAAGGGCTGGCCCGGTCCAACATTTTGAACTTTATCGACCTGTCCCCGGAGTTTGCCATCGTGGAGGTGGACATCCCCCCGAGCTGGGTACAGCGCACCATCCGGGAGCTGGATGTGCGGGCCAAGTGCAAGGTCAACGTCATCGCGGTGCGCCGGGGCAGTGAGTTCCATGTGGCCCCTGGGGCGGACTGGATTCTGACCGAAGGGGACAAATTGATCGTTTTGGGCAAAGACGCGGACATCACCGCCCTGTGCGGGAAGTGAGCCCGGAACGGATCACCAGCCGGAGCAATCCGCTCGCCGTCCGGGTGAGGCGGCTGCGGGACCGGCGGTCAGAGCGTCGGCAGGAGGGGGTGCTGCTGGGGGAGGGGCCAAAGCTGCTCCAGGAGGCCCTGCGGTGGGGGGCGCGGCTGGAGGCGGTGCTCTTTACCCCAGACACACCCTTGCCGGCGCTGCCACCGCAGGTCCGGCAGGTGGAAGTGCCGGAGTCGCTCATGGCATCCCTGTCAGACACCAAGAGCGCCCAGGGGATCCTGTTTCTGGCCAAGGGCGAACTGGGCCCGCTGCCCCAGCGGCCCTCCGGCGGCCGGTACCTGCTGCTGGACGGGGTGCAGGACCCGGGCAATGTGGGCACCATCTGGCGCACGGCAGACGCCTTTGGGGCGGATGGGCTGATCTTATGCAATGCCTGTGCCGACCCCTGGAGCCCCAAGACGGTGCGCGCTACCATGGGGGCGGTGTTCCGACTGCCGGTGTATGAGGACACGCTGGAAGGGGCTGCGGACAAGCTGGCCCAGGTGGGGATCCCTCTGTATGCCGCCGCCCTGACGGACTCCTGCCAGGACGTGCGCCAGGCCAAGTTGGAGCGGGCCGGGGTGATCATCGGCAGCGAGGGCCGGGGGGTATCCCCCCAGGGGCTGGCGCTGTGCCAGGGGAGCATCCGCATCCCCATGCGCGGGCGGTGCGAGTCGCTCAACGCGGCGGTGGCCGCAGCGGTGGTGCTGTGGGAGATGGGCAGGGCCAGTCTGCCGGGCCATCCAGAGAGTGGGGAAGGGGAGATGGGGGCATGGCAAACCTGAAATACTGGCTGTGGCTGACCACTCGACAGGGGCTGTCCGGCCAGCAGATGACGGCGGTGCTCCGCCATTTCGGATCGCCAGAGGGGGCCTACTTTGCAGATCAAGGGGAATATCGCCTGGTGGAGGGGCTGTCCCAGGGGGCGGCCCAGTCGCTGGGGGACAAGTCCCTGGACCAGGCCGACCGCATCCTGGGTGACTGCGACCGGCTGGGCATTCAGATCCTGACCCTCCAGGACGCCCTGTATCCTGAGCGGTTGGCCGCCATCCACCAGCCCCCGCCGGTGCTGTATTGGAAGGGCAAGCCCATCGCCTTTGACGAGGAGGCGGCCATCGCCGTGGTGGGCACCCGGTCGGCCACCCCCTATGGGGTGCGCGCGGCCACCCAGCTGGCCATGGAGCTGGCCCGGCGTGGGGCGCTGCTGGTGTCCGGCATCGCCGAGGGGATCGATGCTGCGGCGGTGCGGGGCGCGCTGCAAGCGGGTGGTACGGTGGCGTCCGTGCTGGCCGGGGGCATTGATGTGGTCTATCCCAAGGAGAACCGCTACCTGTTTGAGGACGTGGCCGCCTCTGGGGCGCTGATCTCGGAAAACCCGCCGGGGACGGAGCCCCGGGGGCCGCTGTTTCCCGTGCGCAACCGGATCATCAGCGGGCTGTGCGTGGGGGTGGTGGCGGTGGAAAGCCCCCGCTACGGCGGAACGCTGCACACCGTGGGCCATGCCCTGGAGCAGGATCGGGAGGTGTTTGCCGTGCCCGGCCCCTGGGACGCGCCGGCCAGCGAGGGAACCAACCGGCTGATCCAGGAGGGGGCGGCCAAACTGATCCTCAGTGGGGAGGATGTGCTGTGTGAGTTCGCCGACCGCTTTCCACAGCGGCTGGGCCGCCGGGCGGGGCTGTCCCCCGAGGAGACCCGCCAGCGCCTGGAGGGTGCCCAGAACGGCCAGCTCCAGCGCCAGATCCCAGAGCCCCAGATCAGCCGGGAGGAGAAAAAAGAGGTTGACATCCCCCCTGGGGAGGCATATATTGACTGGAAGGAATGTCAAGAAAAACTGACCGACGATCAGCAAGCCGTTCTGCGCGCCCTGGAGCAGGGGGCCCGGAAGGCGGACGACGTGGTGGAGCAGACCCAACTGCCCGTGCGCCGGGTGCTGTCTGCGCTGACCATTCTCCAGGTGCAGGGCTACGTGCGGGAGGAGAGCGGCAAGCGCTTTTGTCTGGCGGTCAGATGGAAGACGGAGTAAGGGATCATTTATGGCAAAGAAGAATTTAGTGATCGTGGAGTCACCGGCCAAGGCCAAGACCATCGGGAAGTACCTGGGACCTGACTTCCAGGTCAAGGCCTCCATGGGCCATGTGCGGGACTTGCCCAAGAGCAAGCTGGGGGTGGATCTGACCAGCTTTGAACCGGACTACCAGGACATCCAGTCCAAGGAGGACACCCTGTCCGAGCTGCGCCGGGCGGCCAAGGGCAGCCAGACGGTCTACCTGGCCACCGACCCGGACCGGGAGGGGGAGGCCATCTCCTGGCACCTTCAGTCGGTGCTGGGGGTGCCCCAGGAAAAGACCTGCCGGGTCACCTTCAACGAGATCACCCGGAAGGTGGTCACCGATTCCATCGCCCACCCCCGGCAGATCGACCAGAACCTGGTGGATGCCCAGCAGGCCCGCCGGGTGCTGGACCGGATTGTGGGCTATCAGCTCTCCCCGCTGCTGTGGAAGAAGATCCGGCGGGGGCTGTCCGCCGGACGGGTGCAGTCGGTGGCCACCCGCCTGGTGGTGGAGCGGGAGGAGGAGATCCGTGCCTTCCAGCCCAAGGAGTACTGGACCATCACCGTCGACCTGGCCCGCATCGCCCCGAACCTGGGCGGGTTTCAGGCGGAGTTTTACGGCCGGGGCAAGCGGATGGAGCTGGGCAGCAAGGCAGAGGCGGACGAGGTGTCCAATGCTGTAAAGGAATCTGCCTTTCAGGTGACTGCCGTCAAACGCCAGGATAAGAACCGCAACCCCGCCCCGCCCTTCATCACCTCCACCTTGCAGCAGGAGGCCTCCCGCAAGCTGAACATGACCCCCCGGCGCACTATGTCGGTGGCCCAGCAGCTTTATGAAGGGGTGGACATTGAAGGGGAGGGCACCGTGGGCCTGATCACCTATATGCGTACCGACTCCCTGCGCCTGTCCGAGGAGGCGCTGGCGGCGGCCAAAACCTTCATCGTGGGCCGCTACGGGACGCGTTACTACCCCGAAAAGACCCGGCGCTTCAAGGCCAAGGGCAACGCCCAGGACGCCCATGAGGCCATCCGCCCCTCCGATGTGAACCTGACGCCTGAGCAGATCAAGAAGGACCTGACGGGGGAGCAGTACCGGCTGTACAAGCTGATCTGGAGCCGTTTTCTGGCCTGCCAGATGGCGGCGGCGGTGTATGACAGCGTGTCCATTGAGGTGGAGTCGGCGGGCTATCAGTTCCGAGCCACCCACTCGTCCATCAAGTTCAATGGTTTTACCGCGGTCTACGAAGAGAGCCGGGATGACGAGGAGGACGCGCCCCAATCCCCCCTGCCTGATCTGAAGGAGGGGGAGGAGTTGCGGCTGCAGGGGATGGAGAGCATCCAGCACTTCACCCAGCCCCCCGCCCGCTACACCGAGGCCACCCTCATCCGCGCCCTGGAGGAACGGGGGATTGGCCGCCCGTCCACCTACGCCCCCACCATCTCCACCATCACCGACCGGGAGTACGTGGTCAAGGAGGGGCGGCACCTGCGCCCCACCCCGCTGGGGGAGGTGGTCACGGGGCTGATGAAGGATAAATTCCCCGACATTGTGGACCCTGATTTCACGGCCCAGATGGAGGGGGAGCTGGACAAGGTGGAGTCGGGCCAGGTGCGCTGGAAGCAGCTGCTGGGCGACTTCTACAAGGACTTTTCCGCTGAGCTGGAGCGGGCTGAGCGGGACTTGGATGGCGAGCGCATCAAGGTACCCGACGAGGTGACGGAGGAGATCTGTCCCCAATGCGGGCGCAACCTGGTGGTGAAGTCGGGGCGGTTTGGCCGTTTTTTGGCCTGCCCCGGCTGGCCGGAGTGCACCTTCACCATGCCGCTGGTGGTGGAGATGCCGGGCAAGTGCCCCAAGTGCGGCGCCCGATTGGTCAAGCGCACCGGGGTGAGCAAGCGCACGGGCAAACAGTACACCTACTACTGCTGCGAGCATCTGAACAGCAAGGATGAATCCCGGCGGTGCGATTTCATGACTTGGGACGTGCCGGTGAAGGACAACTGCCCGGTGTGTGGCCAGACCATGTTCAAAAAGTCTGGCCGAGGGTTCAAGCGCCCGTTCTGCATCAATCCGGACTGCGCCAACTTCACCCCCGAGGAGAAGCGGGGGGGCTATGTAAAGAAGGAGGCGCAAGATTCTGGAGCGGGTGAGGCCGGGCAGGGAGACGCAGTGGCGCCAAAGACCAAAGCCAGAAAGACTGCGTCCAGAACCGCAACGAAAAAGACGACAGCCAAGAAGACAACGGCCAAGAAAACCACCCCCCGAAAGACCACGGCCAAAAAGACGGAAGGCGACGGGGAAGAGGTGTAAAGGCTATCCGTGGTTCAGATCTATGGACATGGAAAAGCCAGCCTGGAAGGCGGCCTCCATCATGGCCCACTGGCAGATGAGTTGTTCGCCCAGCAGATCGTCCAGCTTCTGGCGATGCGCCTGGGGGAGGGCGGCCCGCAGGGCCCGCTCCCCCAGCTCCGCACAGGTTCTGGAGTCCTGGTACTCCCGGTTCCGGCTCAAACAGCCCGGGATCAGGTTGTCCTGGGCATACCGATAGAGATGGTTCATGAGATCTGTCATGGCATTCACTCCCATAAAATTCGGATTGTTTAATCTGAATGTAACGTACCAAGACCAGACGGTCTTGCCGATAGGAAATGAGGCATTCGGGTGGACATTTTGGCAGAGCGCTTGCGGAAGCTGAGAAAAGAGCGGAAGCTGAGCCGGAGGGCGGTGGCCCAGGCAACTGGGATGGCGGAAAGGACCTACCAACGCTATGAGAAGGCTGAGCGGGAACCGGACGCGACCAGCCTGCGACTCCTTGCGGATTTCTACGGGGTGTCCGCCGACTACCTCCTGGGCCGTACAGAGGGGCCAGGATAGAGCTGGTTGATGACGTACGCCTTTTGGCCCCCCTCCGCTCAGAGGTGGACGAACAATATGACTGCATTATAAACGGTCGGTTTATATTCATGCTAAGCGATTGGTGTTTTTGTGATAAAATTTTCAGGGAGAATGAAAGTGGAACGTAACAGGTTGGGGCTGAAGCAAAGTGATGTAGCCGCGTACCTGGGGATTGAAGTGCGTTCCTATCAGTATTATGAAGCCGGACGCCGCCGGCCAGATTATGAAGGATTGGTGGCCCTGGCCGACTACTTTGACGTTACCACCGACTATCTCCTGGGCCGCGCCGACACACAAAAGTAAAAGGGGCTGAATATGTTAGAGAAGATCAAGCCTGTGACCGTGATCGGGGCGGGGCTGGCGGGCTGCGAAGCGGCCTGGCAGCTGGCCCAGCGGGGCGTCCCCGTCACCCTGAGGGAGATGAAGCCCCGGAAGATGACCCCCGCCCATCACAGCGGGGATTTTGCCGAACTGGTGTGCTCCAAATCCCTGCGCTCCGACCAGCTGGAGAACGCGGTGGGGCTGCTCAAGCAGGAGCTGAGGCTGTGCCGCTCGCTCATCCTGGCCTGCGCCGACCAAACCCGGGTGGAGGCTGGGGGCGCGCTGGCGGTGGATCGGACGGGCTTTTCCCGGGCGGTCACCCAGGCGGTCCGGCAGCACCCGGGCATCACCGTGGAGGAGGGGGAGGTGACGGCCATCCCCGAGGGGGAGGTGGTCATCGCCACCGGCCCGCTCACTTCGGACGGCCTGTCTGCGGCCATTGCCCAACTCTTCCCGGACAGCCGCTACCTGAACTTCTATGACGCGGCCGCCCCCATCGTCACCTTTGAGAGCGTGGACATGGATCTGGCCTGGTTTGGCTCCCGGTACGGCAAAGGGGGCGAGGACTACATCAACTGCCCCATGAGCCAGGAGGAGTACCTGGCCTTCTGGCAGCAGCTGTGCCAGGCGGAGCAGGCCCCGGTGCACGGCTTTGAGGACAGCAGGGTGTTTGAGGGGTGCATGCCGGTGGAGGTCATGGCCCGCCGGGGGGAGCAGACCCTGTGCTTTGGCCCTCTCAAGCCAAAGGGGCTGACCGATCCCAGGACTGGGCGGGAGCCTTACGCGGTGGTGCAGCTGCGCCGGGACAACGCCCAGGGCACGCTATACAACCTGGTTGGCTTTCAGACCCACCTGAAGTGGGGGGAGCAGAAGCGGGTGTTCTCCATGATCCCCGCCCTGCGCCAGGCCCAGTATGTGCGCTATGGGGTGATGCACCGCAACACCTACCTGGACTCCCCCCGCCTGCTGGACCGCTACTACCGGGTGCGGGGGCAGGAGCGTATCGTGTTCGCAGGCCAGATCACCGGGGTGGAGGGCTATGTGGAGTCGGCCGCCTCGGGCCTGCTGGCCGGGGTGGAGCTGGCCCACCGGCTACTGGGGCTGCCCGCCGTGGACTTTCCCCGGCAGACCGCCATCGGCGCGCTGGCTCTGTATGTGAGCGACCAGAGCGTGGCAGACTTTCAACCCATGAACATCAATTTCGGGCTTCTGCCCGCCCTGGATCAGAAGGTCAAGGGCAAGCGCAACCGCAACGCGCTGCTGGCCCGCCGCTCGCTGGGACTGGTGGAGGGGCTGCGGGAGGCGCTTTCACGCATTGAGGGAGGCTGATTTCTTGTGAAGATCATTGTGGACGCCATGGGCGGGGATAACGCTCCCCAGGCCCCCGTGCGCGGGGCGATCCAGGCCATTGAGGAGCTGGGGGCGGAGGTGGTCCTGGTGGGCCGGGGGGAGGAGATCCTCTCGGTGCTCCATGCCGACGGTATTGCCGAGCTGCCCACAGGATTGGAGATCACCCACGCCGACCAGGTGGTGGAGATGTGCGACAATCCAGCCACCGCCTTTAAGGAGAAGAAGGATTCGTCGCTGACAGTGGGGCTGACCCTGCTCAAGGAAGGGGTGGGGGACGCCTTTGTCTCGGCGGGCTCCACCGGCGCGCTGCTGGCTGGGGCCACCTTGCTGACCAAGCGCATCCGAGGCATCCGCCGGGCGGCGCTGGCCCCGGTGGTGCCCACGGGGGAGGGGGGCGCGGTGCTCATCGACTGTGGGGCCACGGCCGAGTGCACTCCGGAGTTCCTGCTCCAGTTTGCCTTTATGGGCAGCTATTACGCAGAGCGGGTGCTGGGCAGGCCTGAGCCCAAGGTGGGCTTGCTAAACATCGGCGCGGAGCCCTCCAAAGGGGGCGAGCTGCAGCAGCAGGCTTACGCGCTGCTGCAAAAGGCCGGCGGGGAAGGGCGCATCAACTTCGTGGGCAACGTGGAGGCCCGGGAGGCGGTGGGGGGGGCCGTGGACGTGATCGTGTCCGACGGCTACTCGGGCAATATCTTCCTCAAGACCATGGAGGGCGCCGGGCTGTTCCTGGGGCGGGAGATCAAGAAGCTGTTTTTGAAGAACCTGAAGACCAAGCTGGCCGGCCTATTGGTGCGCAAGGAGCTGGGCGAGTTTAAGCGGATGATGAGCGCTGACGAGGTGGGGGGCACCGCCCTGCTGGGCATCTCCCGGCCGGTGATCAAGGCCCACGGATCCTCTGACGCCTACGCTATGCGCAACGCCATCCGCCAGGCCATGGCCTTCTGCAAGGCAGGGATTATCGAGGATATCGTGGAGAACATCGCGCATATGCGCCTGCCTGTGCGTGCGGCCGGAGGCGGGGCCAACCAGGACCAAGGCCAGCAAATTGAAGCAAAAAACTATTGACAGCAGGGAAGATTCTTCCTATTATGGTCTCAAAGCCTATGCCAAAGGAGCTGCGTAAACCATGTTTGAGAAATTGTGTGCGCTAATCGCCGAACAGTTTGGGGTGGATGCAGACACCGTCACCGCCGAGACCGCCTTTGTGGGTGACTTGGGGGCTGATTCCGTGGATCTGGTGGATCTGTCCATGGCGTTGGAGGAGGAGTTCGGCCTGGAGGAGATGGAGGAGGAGGACATCAGCTCCATTGCCACCGTGGGTGATCTTTACAAGTATCTGCAGGAGCATTTGGACATCTGAACGGAAAGCATGACGGAAGCCCCGCGCGTGCGGGGCTTCCGTTTTCAAAGGAGATCTTGAGATGAAAAAATTAGAGAACAAACTGGGCTATCGTTTCCGGGACACCGGGCTGCTAGAGCACGCGCTCACCCACAGCTCCTATGCCAACGAGCACCGGGCCGCTGGCATCACCAGCAACGAGCGGCTGGAGTTTTTGGGGGATTCGGTGCTGGGGCTGGTGGTGGCCGAGTACCTGTTCCGCACCCACCCGGATATGCCGGAGGGGGAGCTGACCCGCACCCGGGCCGCCCTGGTGTGCGAGGACAGCTTACACGAGGTAGCCCGCACCTTGGGGCTGGGGGCCTATCTGCGCCTGGGCAAGGGGGAGGACAGTGGCGGCGGACGCAGCCGGCCGTCCATCCTGGCCGACGCGGTGGAGGCTACGCTGGCGGCGGTCTACCTGGACGGTGGGTTTGACGCGGCCCGGGGCATCGTGCAAAACTTCATCCTGAATAAGGAGCGGGAGAAGGCGGTGGACCGGGACTACAAGACCGGCCTGCAGGAGCGGGTACAGCGCACGCCGGGCCGGCGGGTGGGCTACCACCTGGTGGAGGAGATCGGGCCCGACCACGACCGGGTATTCGTCATGGAAGTGACGGTGGACGGCAAGGTGGCCGGCCAGGGGCAGGGCCGCACCAAGAAGGAGGCCGAGCAGTTGGCGGCCAAGGCGGCCCTGGAACAGATGGAGCGGTGAGGGTTTGCAGTCCATAGAGTTGGGAAGAAAAGAAGAGGGGAAAAGGCAGCCGGCGGATTGCTCCGCCGGCTGTTGTGACCTTTCGGGTCAGGGCCGGCCCACCGCCTTGCGGTAGATGAGCAGGGCGAGGATGGCGGCCAGCACCTCGGTGATCCAGAATGCGTTCCACACCCCCGTTGGGCCCAGGGCCAGGCTGAGCAGGAAGGCGATGGGGATGAGCAGCAGGGTGTAGCGAAACAGGGAGATGGCCAGCGAGGGCAGCCCCTTGCCCAACCCCTCCAGCGCCCCGGAGGTGGTGACGGACACCGCCGAGACCCAAAGCCGGCGCTGATGATGCGCAGGGCGCTCTCACCGGCCCGGATGGCCTGCGGACTGTCGGTGAACAAGCCGGTGAGGGGGCCGGGCAAGAGCAGGAAGATCAGGGTTCCCAGGGCCATGATCCCTCCGATCATGGCCAGCACGGTGCGGTAGATCTGCCGCACCCGCTCGTACTCGCCTGCGCCGAAGTTGTAGCCGATGAGCGGGCGCATCCCCTGGATGATGCCGTTGGCGGGCAGGTAGAGGAAGGTTTGCAGTTTGTAGTAGGCCCCCAGCACCAGAATATAGAGCTCGGAGTAGGCGGCCAGGATGGCGTTGAGGGCGGAGATCAGGAAGGAGGGCAGGGCCAGGTTCAGGATGGCGGGGATGCCGATGGCATACAGCCTCAGGCTCATGCGCCCCTGGGGGCGGATGTACCGGCGGCGCAGGCCCACTCCGATGGGCCGCAGGCGGTAGACGCACAGGTAGAGGGCCAGGGAGAGGGTTTGACCGATTCCGGTGGCCAGGGCCGCCCCCTCGATGCCCAGGGCGGGGAAGGGGCCGATGCCGAAGATCAGCAAAGGGTCCAGGATGATGTTGGCCAGGCAGCCGCACATCAGTCCCACCATGGTGACCGTCATGCTGCCCACTGCCTGAAAGAGCTTTTCAAAGGCGAGCCCCGCCATGATGATGGGGGCGAAGGCAAAAGCCACCGTGGCGTAGCGCACCCCCAGGTCGACCACCGCCTGGGAGGCGGTGAAGAGGGAGAGGAAGTCGGGCATGGCGGCAATGCAGCCCACGGCAAGCACCAGGCCGTGGGCAATGGACAGCACCAGGCCCTGGGTGGCGGCCTGGTCGGCCTGGTCCCGCTCCTGCGCGCCCAGGTGCAGGGCGATGACGGCGTTGATGCCCACCCCAAAGCCGATGGCCACGGCGTTGATGAGGTTCTGCACTGGGTAGACCAGGGACAGGGCGGTCATGGCGTCCTGGCTGATCTGGGAGACGTAATAGGTGTCCACGATGTTGTACAGGGAGTTGACCAGCATGGAGATGACCATGGGCAGGGCCATGGTGAGCAACAGGGGAAGGATGGGGCGCTGCTTCATAAAGGATTCGTTCATGGCGGGCCTCCTGAACCGGGAAGGGGCTCCCGGGAGATGGGATGGGGAGATCGAAAACGCCACGCAATGATCCACTTGAGATCATTGCGTGGCGAAAAGGATCCGAAGGGGAATCGGACCGTAAAAATCCACACCAGGTTTTACTGCTTCACCATAGCACGCGGGCGCCACGCTGTCAAGGGGGAATGGGGCGGTTTCCAGCCAGACTGAGGCCGGCGGGGGTTGTAAAACGGGCGGTGGTTTGGTATAATAACCAAAAAGAACCGAAGCCTGGGAGGAGGTGCGGCTGTGGAGGCCCCCATCTATCATCTGGAAAAGGTGGTCAAAGCCCGGCAGGAAGACCTGGAGGACTTCAACGGGCCGCTGGACCTGATCCTGCACCTGCTGGGCAAGAACAAGATTGAGATCCGCGACATCCAGATCACCCTGCTGCTGGACCAGTACCTGGAGTGGATGGAGCGCCGGGAACAGCTCAACCTGGAGGTGGCCAGCGAGTTTGTCACCATGGCCGCCTACTTGATCTATCTCAAGACCCGGATGCTGCTGTCCATTGAGGACGAGCAGGTCATGAGTGAGATGGAGCAGCTCATCTCCGCCCTGGAGGAGCACCAGCGCCACGAAAACTACCTGAAGATCCAGCAGGCCGCCCTGCCCCTGGGCCAGCGCTATGCCTATGGCAAGGATCTGCTGTCCAAGCCCCCGGAGCCGCTGCGGGGGGAGCGGGAGTACCAGTACCGACATGAGGGGGGAGACCTGCTGACAGCGCTGAACCGCGTGCTGGAGCGGGTGGGCAACAAGCTGCCCCCACCGGTACAGGCCTTTGAGGGCATCGTAGGGCGGGAGCCCTATCCGGTGGCAGACAAGGCCAGGGCCATCCTGGACCGGCTGATCCAGTTTGGCGTCACCCGGTTCCGGGCCCTGTTTGGCAGCAGCCGCAGCCGCTCGGAGGTGGTGGCCACCTTTCTGGCCGTCCTGGAGCTGAGCAAGGCAAACCGCATCCACTTGGCAGGTACGGCGGAGGACTGCACGGTGACCAGCACCGGGCAGGACGGGGTGCAGGGGCTGGACGTGACGGTGGAGCACTATTGACCCGGCCGGGCCGGCCGCAGGAAGGGGAGACGGGATGGAACTCAAAGAGCTGGAATCGGCCATCGAGGGGATCCTCTTTGCCGCGGGCGATCCGGTGCCAACAGAGCGCATCTGCCTGGCCCTGGAGCAGGATCGGGAGACGGTGGACAGCGTGTGCCAGCGCTTGGCCGACGCTTACAGCTATGAACGGCGGGGGATCCGCCTGGTGCGCTTGGAACACAGCTGGCAGATGTGCTCTGCGCCGGAGTACGCCTCCGGCATCCGCCGGGCGCTGGAGAGCCGCAAGCCGCCCAAGCTGTCCCAGCCCGCGTTGGAGGCGCTGGCCATCGTGGCCTACTTCCAGCCGGTGACCCGGGCCTACATTGAACAGGTGCGGGGGGTGGACAGCTCCTATACGGTGGGGCTGTTGCTGGACCGGGGGCTGATCTGTGAGGCGGGCCGGCTGAACGTCCCCGGCCGGCCGGTGCAGTTTCGCACCACCAGCGCTTTCCTGCGCTGCTTTGGCCTGGCCAGCCTGGATGATCTGCCCGAGCTGCCCGCATCCACCCAGGAGGGGGTGCAGATGACCATGGAGCTGGAGTCGGCCATCGGCCGGTTGCAGCAGCAGGAGCAGATGGAGCCAGAGGGACAGGAGGAAGAACCTTCGGCAGAGGGGCATGAGGAGCCTCCGGCACAGGCGCCGGAGGAAGAGTCAGAGCCAGATGGGGAAGGGGCGGAGCCATGAGCGGGTGGCTGGTACTTTTGCTGATCCTGCTGGCCCTGTTGCTGGTCGGACAAATCCGGGTGGGGGCTTGGATCGGCTATGACGCCGCCGGACTCGTGGTGCGGGCGATCGTGGGCCCGGCCCGGATCCAGGTGCTCCCGGCCAAGGACAAGGGGACAAAGCCAGATAAGAGACGGAAGCAACGTCGGAAGGCGGTGCGGGCCGCTGAGCAGAAGGAAAAGAGGCCGGGCAGCTTGGCCCGGCTGATGGATCTGCTGCCGGTGCTGGCCGAGGCCGCCGGGGCGCTGCGCCGGAAGATCCTGATCCACCATCTGGACCTGTCGGTGGTGTGGGGCGCGCCAGATGCGGCGGGGGCGGCCATCGGATTTGGGCGGGCCCATGGAGTCATCGGTATGATCTGGCCACTGTTTGACCATAATTTTCGTGTCAAGCGCCACCGCTTTCAGGTGGATGTGGACTATGGGGCCAGCCGCCCGGAGGTGCGGGTGGAGCTGGAGCTGACCCTGACGGTGGGACAGGCCCTGGCCTTTGTCCTGCGGTATGGCGGAAAGGCGCTGGCCCGCTGGAGCCGGAGCGGACGGCGGGCCCAACAAAGACAGGAGGCATAAGCCATGAGCGAACAAAATCATCCTATTCAGGACGTCCTGCAAACCACCATGTCCAAACTCCGGGAGATGGTGGATGCCAACACGGTGATCGGCCAGCCCATCGCCACCCAGGACGGGGTAACCTTGATCCCGGTCTCCCGCCTGTCCTTCGGCTTTGCCACCGGCGGATCGGATTTTGGCAAGGCCCCCAACGTAAGCAAGAACTTCGGCGGAGGGGCCGGGGCGGGGGTCAACGTAGTTCCCGTGGCCTTCCTCATCGTCAAGGGTGGGAGCGTGAAGCTGTTGCCGGTTGCCCCTCCCTCCGGGGACAGCGTGAGCCGGGCGGTGGAGCTGGTACCCGAGATGTTTGACCGGATCACCGGCTACCTGGACCGGAAGTCCGGGGATGGGCCAGCCGAGGATAAGGCGGACTGAACAGGGCCATACTAACTCCCATCTGAAACCACTCGGATGGGAGTGACCTTTTGTGAGACGAGTGTTTGCCGCCCTGGCCGCAGCAGCCATAGCCCTGACCGTCCTGCCTGCCCGGGCCCACGGCGTGGGCACCAGTGCGCGCTGCGCCATCCTCATGGACGGGGAGAGCGGGCGGGTGCTCTATGCCCAGAATATCCATGAGCCCCGTTTGATCGCCAGCATCACCAAGCTGATGACGGCCCTGGTGGCGGTGGAGCAGGAGCCGGATCTGGAGCAGGTGGTGACCATCCAGCCCGATTGGCTGGGCAGCGAGGGCTCCTCCATCTACCTGCGGGCGGGGGAGCAGATCACCCTGGAGGGTCTGCTCTATGGTCTGCTGCTCCAGTCGGGCAACGACGCGGCACTGGCCATCGCCTGCTTTGTAGCAGGGGATGAGGAGGCTTTTGCCCAGCTGATGAACCAGAAGGCACAGGGGCTTGGGATGGACAACAGCAGCTTTGCCAACGCCAGCGGCCTCAATCAGGAAGGGCACTATTCCACCGCCTACGACATGGCGCTGCTGGCCAAGGCCTGCCTGGAAAACGAGGCGGTGGCCCGCATCTGCGCCACCCGGTCGATCACAGTGGGCAGCCGGACCTTCGTCAACCACAACCGGCTGCTGGCGGAGTATGACGGCTGCGTGGGGATGAAGACGGGCTATACCCAGCGGGCCGGCCGCACCCTGGTCTCCGCGGCCCGGCGGGAGGGGCAGACCCTCATCTGCGTCACCCTGGATGACCCGGACGATTGGCAAGACCATGAGCAGCTATTGGACTACGGGTTTGCCACCTATCCCAGCACCCAGCTGTGCCAGCAGGGGCAGGGGATGGGGCAGATCCCGCTGGCAGGCAGCCTGCTGCCCAGCCTGGAGGCGGTGACAGCCCAGGCGGTGCGCTTCCCCTTGGCTCAAGGGGAGACTCCCACCCTGGAGGTGGAGCTGATAGGATCCCTTCAGGCTCCGGTCCAGGCCGGGCAAGCGGTAGGCCGGGCGGTGTGGACGCTGGATGGCCAGGAGGTGGCCAGCACTCAGCTGATCTGTGCGGTCGGGGCGGCCAGCGACCTCTATACGCCGGACGGCTGGTGGGCCCGCTTGTGGCAGGCGTTGCTGGGATAGGTTGCCAGGGCTTGAGAAAGGGCGGAAAGGGGAGGGAAGGGCATGGAAGAGCGGCTGCAAAAGATACTATCCATGGCCGGGGTGTGCTCCCGCAGGCAGGCGGAGGCCTACCTGCGCTCAGGCCGGGTAAGCGTGAACGGGCAGCCGGCTGGCCTGGGGGACCGGGCCGACCCAGAGCGGGACCAGGTGGCATTGGATGGCCGAGCGGTGCGCCTGCCCCGCCGCCATACATATCTCATGCTGCACAAGCCAAGGGGCTATGTGACCACCCTGTCCGATGAGCGGGGTCGGAGGACCGTGGCCCAGTTGATCAAGGGCTGTAAAGCCCGGGTGTGGCCGGTGGGCCGGCTGGACATGGACTCCGAGGGCCTGCTGCTGCTCACCGACGACGGGGCGTTGACCCATGCCCTCACCCATCCCTCCCACCAGGTGGAGAAGGAGTACCGTGTCCAGGTGCGAGGCGACCTGGAGCGGGCGCTGCCTCTGCTGCGCGCTCCCATGGAGCTGGACGGAGAGCGGATGATGGCCGACCGGGTGGAGTGGGCCGGAGCGGATTGGCTCACCATTGTCATCCACCAGGGGAAGAAGCGCCAGGTGCGCCGGATGTGCGCCGCTGTCGGGCTGGCTGTGGAACGGCTGATCCGTGTGCGGGAGGGCGGTCTGCTGCTGGGGGATCTGAAGGAGGGAGCGTGGCGGGCCCTCACCCAGGAAGAACTGAATCGGCTGCAGTAGGAGCTGGCCGGGCCAACCTGGCCAGCAGAGGGCAAAGCGTGCAAACCCCCTTGCATTTTGTCTGGAAACCGGCTATGATAGACGTTGACTGGCGACCAGACGCTGGGCGCCTGGTTGGGATATGGGAATGGGAGGGTCGGCATGAGCCGTGATATTCTTTTGGCCATTCAAAGCGGGATGGGAACCTTCTCCAAGGGGCAAAAGCTCATTGGGCGGTATATCCTGGATAACTATGATAAGGCCGCCTTCATGACCGCGGCCAAGCTGGGCCGGACGGTGAAGGTCAGCGAGTCCACGGTGGTCCGCTTTGCCGCCGAACTGGGGTATGACGGCTATCCGTCCATGCAGCGGGCCCTTCAGGAGATGATCCGCAGCAAGCTGACCGCGGTGCAGCGCATCGAGGTGGCCAACGACCGCATCAGCGACCAGGACATCCTGGCCAAAGTGGTGCAGTCGGACATCGACAAGATCCGCCTGTCCCTGGAGGAGATGAGCCGGGAGGAGTTTTCCGCCGTAGTGGACGCCATCGTCCGGGCCAACCGGATCTATATCCTGGGAGTGCGCTCCTCCACCGCCCTGTCCCACTTTCTTACCTTCTACTTCAACCTGATCTTCGACAATGTGCGCCAGGTACAAAGCACCCTGGCCAGCGAGATGTTTGAGCAGATGCTCCGGGTGGGGCCGAAGGACGTGGTGATCGGCATCAGCTTCCCCCGCTACTCCACTCGGACAGCCCGGGCCATGGAGTTTGCCCGGGACCAGGGGGCCACCGTTGTGGCCATCACGGACAGCGAGCTGTCCCCCCTGTACCAGATTGCCTCCCTGCGCCTGCTGGCCAAGAGCGATATGGCCTCCTTTGTGGACTCCTTGGTGGCCCCTCTGTCGGTACTCAACGCGCTCATTGTGGCGGTGGGACGGAAGAAGCTGGGGGAGGTGACGGACACCTTCCGCCGCTTGGAGCGCATCTGGGATGAGTACCACGTCTATGAGAAGGCAGGGGACTCATCCCCGTAGCGGGCCTGAACGGCCCCGGCGCGGCCCTTGGCGAAAAGCCCAGGCCGCTTCTCATGCGTGTCCCTATCTGTGGGTGGACGGGAAAGGATGGAGCGATGAGAGAGGCGGTGCAGGGACAGATCATTGTGGCCGGGGGCGGGGCGGCAGGCATGATGGCCGCGCTCACCGCCGCGCAGCGCGGGGCACAGGTTGTGCTGTTGGAGCCCAATGAAAAGCTGGGAAGAAAACTGTACATCACGGGGAAAGGGCGCTGCAATGTGACCAACCGGTGCGGCCCAGAGGAGTGCCTGGCCAATATCCCCCATAATGGGAAATTCCTTTACAGCGCTTTACATCGTTTCACTCCCCAGGACACCTGGGACTTTTTTGAGGGGCTGGGCGTACCGCTGAAGACCGAGCGGGGCAACCGGGTCTTTCCCCAGTCGGACCGGGCTGCCGACATTGTAGACGCCCTGTGGGGCCGGCTGCGCCGCCTGGGGGTGGACATCCGCCGGGACCGGCTGGTGGGCATGGAGATCCGGGACGAGCGGGTGTGGGCGGCCCGCACCGCCCGGGAGGCTCATGCGTTGCCCTGCACGGGGCTGATCCTGGCTACCGGAGGCGTCTCTTATCCCAGAACCGGCTCCACCGGGGATGGCTACCACCTGGCCCGACAGGCCGGCCACACCATTGTCCCGCCCAGGCCCTCCCTGGTTCCCCTGGCGTCGGACGACCCCTGTTGCAGGCAGATGCAGGGGCTGTCTTTGCGCAATGTGTCGCTGTCGGTATTGGACGGTCGGGGCAAGCGGGTCTACCAGGAGCTGGGGGAGCTGCTGTTTACCCATTTTGGGCTGTCCGGCCCGCTGGTGCTGTCCGCCTCTGCCCATCTGGACTTCACCCAGGGCGGGTACACCGCCCACCTGGACCTGAAGCCGGCGCTGAGCGAGGAAAAGCTGGACGGGCGGCTGCTGCGGGAGATCCAGGTCCGCTCCAACCAGAATGCCTCCAGCCTGCTGGGGGCGCTGGTGCCCCGCTCTATGGTGGAGGTGATGGCTCAGCGGACAGGCATCCCGCTGGAGGGCAAGCTTCGGGATCTGCGCCGGGAACAGCGGCGGAAGCTGCTAAAGACCTTAAAGGATTTTTCCATCCCCATCCGTGGCCCCAGGCCGGTGGAGGAGGCCATCGTCACCGCCGGCGGCGTGCAGGTGGGGCAGGTCAATCCAGCCACCATGGAGTCCAAGCTGGTGGGGGGATTGTATTTTGCTGGAGAGCTGCTGGATGTGGACGCTTACACCGGCGGGTTCAACCTCCAGATTGCCTGGGCAACTGGGCACGCCGCCGGCCTGGCCGCGGCGCAACGCCGGGAGGAGAGGACATAGAGATGCGTAGAGCCTATCGCAGCATTGCCATTGACGGGCCGTCCGGGGCGGGAAAAAGCTCGCTGTCCGGCCAGCTGGCCCGGGCCATCGGCTATCTACACGTGGATACCGGGGCCATCTACCGCACCGTGGGGCTGGCTGCCAGCCGCCGGGCCATCGGGAAGGAGGACGCCCAGGCGGTGGCAGCCATGCTTCCCGAGCTGGACATCCAGGTGCGCTACGGCCCCGATGGGGGGCAGCGCATGGTGCTGGACGGGGAGGACGTGACCGAGGCGATCCGGAGCCATGCGGTGTCCGAGTGGGCCTCTATCGTGGCGGCCATCCCGGCGGTGCGGGCCTTCCTGCTGGATACGCAGCGCAAGCTGGCCCAGTCCCACGATGTGATCATGGACGGTCGGGACATCGGCACGGTGGTGCTGCCCGACGCGGATCTGAAGATCTTCCTCACCGCCCAGCCCAAGGACCGGGCCAGGCGCCGGTATCTGGAGCTGTGCCAGCGGGGGGAACAGGCGGATGAGGAGCAGATCCTCCAGGACGTGCTGCGCCGGGACCGGCAGGATATGGAGCGGGCGGCCTCCCCGCTGCGCCAGGCCCCGGACGCGGTGGTGGCGGACACCACGGGCAAGGGGCGGGAGGAGAGTTTTCAGCTTCTGCTGAAGCTGGTCCAGACGCATCTTGGAGAAGTGGGGGGAGTGGGCAGATGAACCGAATGTATGCCGTTCTGTACCCACTGGTCTGGCTGTTCATGCGCCTGTTCCACCCGTGGAAGAGCGTGGGGTTGGGGCAGGTGCCGGAGGGGAACGCGGTGCTGTGCGGCAACCACACCACCCTGGGTGACCCGGTCTATGTGGTGTGCGCCCTGGGCCGCCGGCGGCAGACCCACATCATGGCCAAGGAGGAGATCGTGCGCTGGCCGGTGGTGGGCTGGCTGTTGCGCCGGGCCGGCATCATCGGGGTCAAGCGGGGAAAGGCGGACGTGGTGGCCATCAAGGAGAGCATGCGGGTGCTCCGAAACGGGGAAAAGCTGCTGCTCTTCCCCGAGGGGACCCGGGTGCGGGAGGGCGCCACCTCCGAGGCCCACACTGGCGCGGCCATGTTTGCCACCCGGACAGGAGCCCCCATCGTCCCCGTTTACATACAGCCCAAGAAGCGGCTCTTCCGCCCCACCACGGTGGTGTTTGGCCAGCCCTACCATCCCCAGTTTGCAGGGCACAAGCCTACGCCGGAAGACTATCAGCGGATTGCAGATGATGTTATGGCCCGCATCCGCCAGTTGGGAGGGGAGCTATGATGCAGGTGCTGCTGGCCAGTTCCGCCGGCTTTTGCTATGGGGTGCGCCGGGCAGTGGAGCAGGCGGCCCAGGCGGCCGAGGCCGGGCAGGTCTATCTGCTGGGCCACATCACCCACAACGACCATGTGATCCGCTGGCTGGAGGACAAGGGGGCGGTCACGGTCTCTACGCCGGAGCAGGTGCCGCCGGGAGCCACCGTGCTCATCCGGGCCCATGGTGAGCCAGACGAGACCTACCGGTTGCTGGAGGCGCGGGGGTGCCAGGTGCTGGACGCCACCTGCCCTGACGTGGCTAAGATCCATGACATTGTCCGCCAGGCCCAGGAACGGGGGCGCATCCTCATTGTGGTGGGGGAGAAGGACCATCCAGAGGTGGTGGGTATCGTGGGCAGCGCCCGCTCTGCCCTGGCGGTCCGGGACTGGCAGGAGCTGGAGGAGCTGTTCCGATCCAGGCCGGAATTGACCCAGGCCCCGCTGAGCTTTGTGTGTCAAACCACGGCGATTCGGGACGGCTGGGAAAAAACCGTTGAAAACGCAAAAAAAGTGTGTACAAGCGCAGAATTTTTTGATACAATATGTGGTGCTACGTCCAAGCGTCAATGGGAAGCTGCAGAATTGGCCAAACGGTGCGACGCCATGATCGTGATCGGTGACCCAAAGAGCTCCAATACCAGACGTTTGGCCCAACTGTGCCAGGCCAGCTGCCCTCTGGTGGTGCAGACCGAGCGTGGGGAAGAACTCAGCAGGCAGGACTTCCAACACGTTCAAACGCTTGGAATCACTGCCGGCGCATCCACGCCGGAGTGGATAATAAAGGAGGTCTACAACAAAATGAGCGATGAAATTATGGAGATTGAACAGTCCTTTGCCCAGATGCTGGAGGAGTCGTTCAAAACCTTGAATAATGGGGATAAGGTCACCGGAACCGTTGTTGCCGTCACACCCACCGAGGTACAGGTGGAGCTGGGGATCAAGTACCCGGGCTATATCCCCCTGTCCGAACTGAGCGACGATCCCAACGCCAAGGTGGAGGATCTGGTCAAGGTTGGCGACGAGATCCAGGCCCAGGTGATGATGGTCAGCGACCGGGACTGCATGGTCAAGCTGTCCAAGAAGCGGCTGGACGCGGCCAAGAACTGGGAGATTGTGGAGGCCGCGGTGGAGAGCAAAGAGGTGATGGAGGGCTATATCACCGAGGAGAACAAGGGTGGCCTGGTGGCCAGCGTGAAGGGGATCCGGGTATTCATTCCCGCCTCCCAGTCGGGCAAGCCCCGGGGAGCGGACCTGTCCGATATGGTCAAGACCCAGGTTCAGCTGCGCATCACCGAGGTCAACCGCTCCCGCCGCCGGGTGGTGGGCTCCATCCGGGCCGTGCAGGCGGAGGCCCGGGCGGCCGCCGCGGCCAAGGTGTGGGCTGAGATCGAGCAGGGCAAGCGCTACACCGGAACCGTCAAGAGCCTGACTTCCTACGGCGCCTTCGTGGACATCGGCGGGGTGGACGGCATGGTGCATATCTCCGAGCTGTCCTGGTCCCGGATCAAAAACCCTGCCGAGGTGGTCTCGGTGGGCGACCAGGTGGAGGTCTATGTGATCTCCTTTGACCCGGAGAAGAAAAAGATCTCCCTGGGCATGAAGGATCACAGCCAGGATCCCTGGAGCGTGTTCCTTTCCAAGTACACGGTGGGCGACGTGGCCACCGTGCGGGTGGTCAAGCTGATGACCTTCGGTGCCTTTGCTGAGATCGTCCCTGGGGTGGACGGGCTGATCCATATCTCCCAGATTGCTGACCACCGCATCGACAAGCCGGAGGACGTGCTCACCGAGGGGGAGAGCGTGGAGGCTAAGATCATCGCCATCGATGAGGAAAATCAGAAGGTGTCCCTCTCCATCCGGGCCCTGATAGAGGGTGGTCCGTACCTGGAGGACGAACCGGCGGAGATGGACGACGAGCCTGTGGAGATGGACAACGAGCCTGCCCAGGCTGATCAGCCTCCGCTCCAGCAGGAGCAGCCGGCCCAGGAGGCGGTGGAGACTTCCCAGGAGGATTCTTCCGACCAGGAGTAAGTCCAGCTGACCCTAAAACTTAGAAGGCCCGCCGCAGAGACTTTTTCTGCGGCGGGCCTTCCTGTGTATATGTGTTTGGCTTGTCGGTTCGGCGCATACCTCATCCCTCTGACAGGGTGAACAGGGAATAGAAATACTTCTTGGCCTGCATCAGCTCTCGGAAGGTACCCGACTCCAGCAGCCGCCCGTCCTTCAGCACCAGGATCTCGTCATATCGCTGCATCAGCGCAGCGTCCAGCCGATGGGTGACCACGATCCGGGTCAGCCCCTCCAGGCTGAGGATCCCGTCGGTGACCTCATAGGCGGTCTGGTTGTCCAGCGCGGCGGTGGCCTCGTCCAGCAAGAGCACCGGCGTGCCCCGCAGCAGGGCCCTGGCAATGGATACCCGCTGGCGCTCCCCGCCGGACAGGCCCACGCCGTTCTCCCCGCAGCGGTAGTCCGCTCCCCGTTGTTCCACAAGCGCTGATAGGCCGGAGCGCTGAACAGCATCCTCCACCTGCTGGGCTGGGAAGTCCCGGAACAGGGTCAGGTTGCGGGTGATGGTGTCGTCAAAGAGAAAGACGTTCTGGCCGATGAGGCTCATCAAATCGTAGAGGCTGTCTGGATCCACCTCCCGCAGCTGTTGGCCGTCGATGGTGATGGAGCCGGTGTAGCTATGGTAGGCGCCCATGAGCAGGCTGAGCAGGGTGGACTTGCCCGATCCAGAAGGGCCCACCACCGCATAGCGCTTGCCCGGCTCAAACCGGATGGATAGGCCCTGGAGCACCGGCCGACCCTCCTCATAGCCAAAGCTCACCCCTTCCAGGGCGATGGCCTGCTTTAGGACGGGTGGGATGGCCCTGCCGGACCGTCCGGCGTTCTCCCGGGTGACCTGATCCAGCTTGTCCACCAGGGCCAGGGCGGCCTTCCGGCTGGCCCAGTACTGGGGGACGATCTGGATGGGCGCCGTGAAGCAGTTACACAGGTTGAGAATGACCAGCACCGTACCCATCTGGATGCTTCCGGTGATGGCCAGCCAGGCCCCGATGAAGAAGATGCCCATCTGGAGCAAAACCCCGCACACCTGGGTAGCGCCGCTGAGCATTCCCTCCCATCGGCGGCGGCGCTCCTTGACCCGCTCGGTCTCTGCGTTGGTGGCGCAAAACAGCTGCTTCACTTCCCCTTCGGCCTTGAAGCTCTTGATGATGGAGAAACCGGAGAGGAAATCCTTCACTTGGGCCACAAAGCGCTCGTTCTGGTCGCTCATGGCCCGCTCCCGCCGGGCCAGCCCGCCTCCCATGGCCAGGGCGCAGGCTATGGGGATCAGACAGAGTACGATGGCGGCAAGGGCCAGCTGCCAGCTCATGGCCAGCATCATGGTCATGCCACCCACAAACAGGGCCCCGTGATAGATCAGCAGCAGGGAGCGGTTTAAGTAGTTCTCCTCCACCGAGTTGGCGTCATTGGTCAGGGCGGACAGATACCGGCTGGTGGTTTCCCGGGAAAAGGCGCTGATACTCTTTTCCGAAAGCCGGGAGAAGGCCAGGTCCTTGTACTGGCGCATGGCCTTATGGATGAACCGGCTCTTGTAGTAGTAGGTCAGCAGTTCCACGGCCAGGATGCCGGCCAGGGAGATCAGGGTGACGGAAAGGGTGCGGCCCAGCTCATCCAAGTCGCTGGCGGCCATGAGGTTGGTTACCTCCCCCAGCACCCAGGAGAGGTAGAGCATCGCCCCGGTGCTCAGCACTGTGAACAACAATGCCAGGGCAAAGTTCAGCCGGTTTCCCTGGTAAAAGGCCCGGGTATAGGCCCGGCGGTCAGTGCTTGGATTCATGTTGGGTTCCCTTCCTCCTCTGTTTTTGTTCCTCGTTCAGGGCCAAGGTGGGCCTGGTCCGGACATCATAGCCGTAGAGCCAGGCATCCACCGGTTCCATGAACCAACGGGCGAAGTAGAGCAGGGGGACCAGGCCCCGGTTGTCGTGGAGGCAGTACACCTTGGTGGGGCCGTCGTCCAGCTCCAGCGACCGCTCCTGCATCAGATGGCAGTCCACCAGGCTGGGCAATAATCCCTCCACCTGTTCGGTGGGTAAACCGGCCTGCTTGGCTAGGGCGGAGGCAGTGTAGTAGCTGCGGGGCTTGCCATAGAGATGCCGCAGCAGCTCCAGGCAGCCCTCCTTGGCCAGCAGGGCGAACAGCTTCCGATAGTCCCCGTCGGGGGCGAACTGGGCCCCATAGCCCTCCGGTGGCTCGGGCAGCAGCAGGTACAGGGGGAAGTCCTCCGCCATCACGCCCAGGATCATCCCCTCCTCGGTGACGAACTGGGAACGCAGCCAGAACAGGGTGCCGTCGATGCCATTCATGTAGCAGGTGGCTGCCACCGTCTTGCCCGCGTCCTGATTCAAGTTTCTGGGATCCACATAGAGATCCAGCATGGTGGTAGCCATCAGACGGAAGAGCCGGCCCATCCGTTCGGCCTGTGGGATGGTCTGGATCCACCGGCTCAGCTGACCGGCCATGTCCTGGGGGGCGGTCTCCTCCCGGCCAAACAGCGCGTCTATGCTCACTCCCAGCCGGTCGGCCAAGACGGGCAGCAGCTCCACGTCAGGCGCGCCCCCCTTCTCCCACTTGCTCACCGCCTGGGCAGACACCCCAACCAGCTGGCCCATCTGTTCCTGGGTCAGCCCCCGCTCCCGGCGCAGCCGCGTGATCTGTTGGCTCAATCCCTCGTTCATTGGATCACCTCATTTCATCCTTTGGTTGTATCATAGCAAAACCAACAATTGAATTCAATGGAGTGTATGTTGTCAAATTACAACTAATGGTTGTGTCTTGGGCGAGAGAGGTTGCGATCTTCCCGGGAAAGCGGGGTATTTTATCATCTGTCATACTTGCAAGGGAGGGCGGAAGGGGGTATGATAGGGACAGAATACGAGAGAGGTGAGGACAATGGAACCCAAACGCATCCTGGCCGCGGTGGACCACACTCTGCTGGCCCAGACGGCCACTTGGGATGAGATCCGGCAGCTGTGCGACGAAGGGGTGGAGTACGGCTGTGCCAGCGTGTGCATTCCACCCAGCTACGTCAGGCAGGCGGCGGACTACCTGGGGGACAGGCTGCCGGTGTGCACTGTCATCGGCTTTCCCAACGGATACGCCACCACCATGGTCAAGGTCTTTGAAACCAAAGAGGCCATTGCCAACGGGGCGGAAGAGATCGACATGGTGGTCAACCTGGGCTGGGTGAAGGACGGGCTGTGGGATAAGCTGCTGGAGGAGATCCAGGCGGTGAAGCGGGCCTGCGGCGAGCGGGTTCTAAAGGTGATTGTGGAGGCCTGCCTGCTCACCCAGGAGGAAAAAATCCAGCTGTGCCATGTGGTGTCGGACAGCGGCGCGGACTATATCAAGACCTCCACCGGATTCTCCACCGGCGGGGCCACTCGGGAGGATGTGGCCCTGTTCCGCGCCCAGGTGGCCCCACGGGTGCGGGTCAAGGCCGCCGGCGGCATCGCCACTTTGGAGGACGCCCAGGACTTTCTGGAGCTGGGCGCCGACCGGCTGGGCACCAGCCGGATCGTCAGGCTGGTGAAGGGCCAGCAGGCCCAGGGATATTGAGGGGCGGGGCGCGGGTGTAAAATCTGCTTGTAATTTTGTCGCATCCCCTGTATAATGAAGGCGGTTCTGGAGGCGGGGCCGCATGGCCGCGCGGCCAGCATTCCCTCTCGACTGGGAGGACGAGGCACCGGAGCTGTGGGCGTTTGCCCTTGCGATATTGCCCTCGGTTCAAAAGAAAAAGAAAGGATGTATGCCCAATGAAAAAGCTTGTTGCTCTGTTGTTGGCCATGACCATGGCGCTGAGTTTGGCGGCCTGTAACAGCAACGACGCCAACCAGAGCCCTGATGCCAGCGCCGGCTCCTCGGAGACCTCCAGCGGGGAGCCCACCAACAGCGGCTCCGCCGCAGAGATCACCGACCCCAACAGCATCGCCGACGACATGCGCTCTGAGGACGGCACCTATCAGGTGGCCTTCGTCACCGACGTGGGCGATCTGAAGGACAAGTCCTTCAACCAGGGTACCTATGACGGCGTGAAACTGTACGCCGCCAACAACGGCCTGAGCTACAAGTACTACCGGCCCGCCAACAATTCCGAGGCCACCGACGAGGACCGCTACAACGCCATGCGGGCCGCCGTGGAGGGCGGCGCGGAGGTGGTGGTGTGCGCCGGCTACCTCCAGGAGGCCGCCCTGCGCCGGGCCGCCATGGAGTTTTCCGACGTCCCCTTCATCTTCATCGACGGCAATCCCCTCAGCGATGACGAGGGCAATCTGCTGACCAACGTGGCCGCCATCTCCTTCCAGGAGGAGCAGGCCGGCTATCTGGCCGGTTACGCCGCCGTGATGGACGGTTTCACCAGCCTGGGCTTCTCCGGTGGCGGCGGCGGCAACAACGACGCCTGCAACCGGTTTGGTTATGGCTACCTCCAGGGGATCAATGCCGCGGCTGCCGAGCTGGACATCACCGTGGATGTGAACTTCTCCTGGCTGTACGGGGCCGACTTCCAGGCTTCCACCGACCTGCAGACCATGATCTCCGGCTGGTATGCCAGCGGCACCGAGGTCGTCTTTGCCTGCGGCGGGGCCATGTTCAACTCCATTTCCAATGCCGCCGCCACCAACAGCAAGTATGTGATCGGCGTGGATGTGGACCAGTCCGGCGAGGGTGACTTTGTCATCACCTCTGCCATGAAGAGCCTGGCCGACGCGGTGCAGTGGGCTCTGGACCATGTGTATGACGAGACCTTCACCCAGATTGGCGGCCAGGCTACCAAGCTGGGCGCGGCCGAGGACGCTGTGGGCCTGCCCACCACTGACGAGGCCTGGCGCTTTGAGAGCTACACCGTGGAGCAGTACGAGCAGCTCTACCAGCAGCTGGTGGACGGCACTGTGGTGGTGGACGCCAACTTTGCTAACCAGGCCGGCACGCAGTGGACCAACCTAAACCTGAATATGGTGGAGTGATCCAACCTGGATCTCCATTTCAAAAGGGCGGAACGCATTGCGTTCCGCCCTTTCCCATGGAGGGGGAGGGAAGAATTCCCTTGTCTTTTGGGAGGGGCTATTATATAATGTTGTCAAAGAAAAGCGGGAGGGAGGGAGCAGAAGCGTGATGCAGACTGACAACGTCATTGAGATGCGCCACATCACCAAGCAGTTCCCCGGGATTGTGGCCAACGACGACATCACCCTGGAGTTGCGCCGGGGGGAGATCCATGCCCTGCTGGGGGAAAATGGCGCGGGCAAATCCACCCTGATGAGCGTGCTGTTCGGCCTGTACCAGCCGGAGGCGGGGGAGATCCGCAAGAACGGCCAGGTGGTGAAGATCCACAACCCCAACGACGCCACCGCCTTGGGCATCGGCATGGTCCACCAGCATTTCAAGCTGGTGGAGGTGTTCACGGTGCTGGACAACATCATCCTGGGCGCGGAGACGGCCAAGCTGGGCTTTCTCCAGAAGAAGGAGGCCCGGCGCAAGGTGGAGCAGCTCTCCCAGCGCTATGGCCTCCGGGTGGATCTGGACGCCAGGGTGGAGGATATCACCGTGGGGATGCAGCAGCGGGTGGAGATCCTGAAGATGCTCTACCGGGACAATGAGATCCTGATCTTTGACGAACCCACCGCGGTGCTCACCCCCCAGGAGATCGATGAGCTGATGGCCACCATGCGGGAGTTTGCCCAGGAGGGGAAAAGCATCCTATTCATCTCCCATAAGCTCAACGAGATCATGGCGGTATCCGACCGGGTCACCGTGCTGCGCAAGGGCAAGCTGGTGGGCACGGTGGCCACCCGGGAGACGGACAAGCAGGCGCTGTCCAACATGATGGTGGGCCGCCCGGTGCAGCTGGAGGTGGTCAAGGGCAAGGCCCAGCCAGGGCAGAGCGTGCTGGAGGTGGACGGGCTGTGCGTGCGCGGGGAAGGGCGCCGGCGGGACGCGGTGCGCAACGTGAGTTTCCAGGTGCGGGCCGGGGAGATCGTGTGCATCGCCGGCATTGACGGCAACGGCCAGAGCGAGTTGGTCTACGGCCTGACCGGGCTGGAGAAGCCCTCGGCGGGCCGGGTGAGGCTGTGCGGAGAGGAGATCGGCCGGGCCTCCATCCGTCAGCGTGGACAACATTTGAGCCACATCCCGGAGGACCGGCACAAGCACGGGCTCATCCTGGACTTCACCCTGGAGCAAAACCTGGTGCTTCAGCGCTTCCGGGAGCCGGCTTTTCAGCGCCTGGGCTTTCTCCGCCAAGGGGCGGTGCGCCAGTATGCCCAGCAGCTGATCCAGCAGTACGATGTGCGCTCAGGCCAGGGGCCATCCACCATCGCCCGCTCCATGTCCGGGGGCAACCAGCAAAAGGCCATCATCGCCCGGGAGCTGGATCGGGAAAAGGAGCTGATCGTAGCCGTCCAGCCCACCCGGGGGCTGGATGTGGGCGCCATCGAATACATCCACAGTCAGCTGGTGGCCGAACGGGACAAGGGCCGGGCGGTGCTGCTGGTTTCGCTGGAGCTGGACGAGGTGCTGAGCCTGTCCGACCGGATCCTGGTGATGTATGAGGGGGAGATCGTAGGCGAGCTGGATCCCGCCTCCACCGACGCCCAGGAGCTGGGCCTGTATATGTCGGGGGCCAAGCGGGCGGAAAAGGAGGGGTGGGGGGCATGAAGGGAAAGGTTTCCAAGCTGTGGCGACGGGAGGGGACCCAATCGGTGGCCGCCTCCCTGATCTCCATCCTCATCGGACTGGCAGTGGGCGCTGTGATCATCCTGATCATGGGGCTGTCCAATCCCAACCTGGGCCTGGGCACTGTGTGGGAAGCCGTACGGCTGGAGTTTTTGGGGCTGTTCAGCACCGGCCGGACTGCAACCGGAGCGCTCACCTTTGGCTTTAACCCGGTGAGCATGGGGGACATGCTCTTCCGGGCCACGCCGCTGATCCTCACTGGGCTGTCGGTGGCGGTGGCCTACAAGACCGGCTTATTCAACATCGGCGCGCCGGGTCAGTATCTGATGGGCACCGCCGCCACCCTGATGCTGGCCCTTGGCATCCCCACCCAGGTGGTACCCGCCCCCCTGGTCTGGATCATCGCCTTTCTGGGCGGCACGCTGGCGGGAGCGCTGTGGGGCTGCATCCCAGGCCTGGTGAAGGCTCTGCTGAATATTAACGAGGTGCTGGCCTGCATCATGACCAACTGGATCGCCGCCAACCTGGTGACCTGGATGTTTGACGGCAGCCAGTTTCGCAACCTGGTGGAGAGCACCAAGAGCGCCTATATCTACAAGACCAGCTTCAACGGGGTGCAGACGGCCAAGCTGGGGCTGGATCAGCTCTTTCCAAACTCCCAGGTGAATGGGGGCATCCTGGTGGCCGTCGTCATCGCGGTGCTCATGTACATCCTGATGAACAAGACCACCCTGGGTTACCAGCTCAAGGCCTGTGGGGCCAACCGCCACGCGGCCCGGTACGCTGGCATTGCAGACCGGCGCAACATCGTGCTGTCCATGGCCATTGCCGGCGCGCTGGCCGGGGCGGGGGCGGCGCTGTACTACCTGTCGGGCAACACGGAATTCTACTGGAACACCTATCAATCCCTGCCAGACGTAGGGTTTAGCGGTATCCCTGTGGCGCTGCTGGCGGTGAGCAACCCCATTGGGGTGGTCTTTGCCGGCTGCTTCATGTCCATGCTGGACGTGGTGGGCCAGCAGATCACCAATCTCACGCCCTACAATGAGTACATCACCGACATCATTGTGGCCACCATCGTCTACCTCAGCGCCTTCTCCCTGGCCATCAAGCTGCTGCTGCGGGGCCGGCGGAAGCGGCTGCTGGAAGAGCTTGAGGGGGGCCAGCCCGGGGCGATAGACGACCCGCCTACACCTGCTCCAGCCATGGATCCGGAGCGTCCTGGGAAAGGAGGGGGAGAGGGATGACATTCCTGATTCAGCAAACGATGCTCTATGCCATTCCGCTGATGGTGGTGGCCTTGGCCGGCGTCTTTGCCGAGCGCAGCGGGATCATCAACCTGGCGCTGGAGGGCATCATGATCTTCGGCGCATTCATCGGGGTGCTTTTCGTCAACCTGGTGCAGCAGGCCGGCGTGTTTGATGCGGCCTATGCCCAGGGAAACTGGATCGCCCTGCAGGGCTTTGAGCTGCTGGCTATGGCGGTGTCCGCCCTGATGGGGGGCGTGTTCTCCCTGCTGCTCTCCTTTGCCTCGGTGAACCTGAAGGCGGACCAGACCATCGGCGGCACCGCTTTGAACCTGATGGCCCCGGCCCTGGTGCTGTTCTTCATCCGCATCATCGCCAGCCAGAACACCCTGCAGATGGCCACCGGGAACGCGGCCAGCTGGTTCATGATCCAAAAGAGCGATTTCGGATACGGCCGGAATGAGGAGATGGGCTTTCTCGGCTCCACCTTCCTGGACCGCACCTACCTGGCCACTTATGTGTGCATCCTGATCTTTGTGTTGCTGGCCATCCTGTTGTACAAGACCCGCTTTGGCCTGCGCCTGCGCTCCTGCGGGGAGAATCCACAGGCCGCTGACTCCCTGGGCATCAACGTTTACAAGATGCGCTACGCCGGCACCACCATTTCCGGAGCGCTGGCGGGCATGGGAGGCTTTGTCTATGCCCTGACCACCGCCAACTGCACGGCCAACGGGGATGTGGCCGGCTTTGGCTTCCTGGCCTTGGCGGTGATGATCTTCGGCAACTGGAAGCCGCTGAACATCGCCGGGGCGTCCCTGCTGTTTGGGCTGTTCAAGTGCATCGCCGCCTCCTACTCCAGCTTGGACATCAACGGAGATGGCGTCTTTTTGCTCAATGAGCTGGGCATCAGCTCCCACTTCTACCGGATGCTGCCCTACCTGATCACCCTGGCGGTATTGGCCTTCACCTCCAAGCGCTCCCGGGCGCCCAAAGCGGAGGGCATCCCCTATGATAAGGGACAGCGCTGATGGCTCTCTGCATCTGCAGCACCACGACAGGCTTTGCCCTGCCGGGGTGCTGCTTTCTTTCTGGGAGAATTGTCGGAAACTGTCGAAAAATGAAACGAAAATTCCTTTGCATCTTCGACGGATTGCGATAAAATTGGAGCAGATAGAATCTGGAAGCGCTGGGAGGATGAGCCAATGTTGTATCCAAAAAATCTCAGGAAGATCGAGGGCGTCCTACACACCCTGGGGCTGCTGGGGTACTCTGTGTCCATGCGCCAGATGGTGTACGCGGTGGAGCTGGCCCACGAGGATCTGTCCTTGCTGACCAATGTTTCCAAGGGGCTGTACCAGCGGGTGGCAGAGGAGATGGGCAACACCAACAACACCGCAGTGGAGCGCAACCTGCGGGCACTGCGCGACCGGCAATGGGCCAAGGGGGACAGAGAGCGGCTGCGGGAGATGGCCATGTACCAGATGAAGATGAAGCCATCCACGGGGGAGTTCATCGACATCATCCGCTACTACATGGAGGCCAACGATCTCCTGCCAGATGGCTGAACACGGGACAGGGGCTGGCCCCTGTCCCGTGCTTTACTGCTTTCTATGTTGCCGGCGCTGGGCCAAGTTCTGCTTCATAGACTGCTTGCGGCGGACAAACTCCTCCTTAGCCCGCTCGGCGGCGGCCCGAATGTCCTCAGAGCGCACGATATAGTGCCCGGCGGCCCGCATGTTGGCATAGCGCTTGCGGAAGCGGCGGCTCTGCTGCTCCAGCCGGGCGATCTGCTGGCGATAGGATGCCTGGATGGAGGCCACCTGCTCCCCATACCGATCCCGCAGCTTGGCAGTTTGACCCGCCAGCAGGTCTGGCAGCTCTGTCCTGCCAAGGGCCAGCTGGAGCTGCTGGACAGCGGCGCTCACCCCCCGAACCAGTTTGGAGATCAGGGCCAGGTGGCGCAGGGTGAGCAGGGTATCGGCCAGCAGCACCGCCAGCAGGGTTACACACAGGGTGGTTACCAGCCAGGGCGGGATGCGGTGGTACAGCTGCTGGATGGGTGGATGGATCCAGAAGATCACCAGGTAGGACAGCCCGCCCCACACCAGCGCCACCCACAGGCAGATGCGTCCCTTGAGGTTGAAGGGGTGATTGGAATAGTCCCAATACTTCATGTGGGTGGTGACCTCCAGCAGCCATCCCACAAAATACTCCCAGGCGCTCATCACGACCACAGCCACCACGTAAAAGACCAGCAGATTGCCCTTGAGCGGAGTAAAGAACAGCACCATGATCAGCACGCCCGCTCCGTAGATGGGGCAGATAGGCCCGTATAGAAACCCCCGAGGTACCAAGCGGCGCTGCAACACCGAGCAATAGCAGGTTTCCATCATCCACCCCAAGAAGGAGTAGAGCAGGAAATACAGGAACAGGGCAGGGAGTGGATGGCCGAAAAGGGTCATGACACGCCGCCTTTCTGGGGGCCGTCCGAGAGCAGGACCCCAAGGATCCCGTTATAGATCCGGTCTGGATGGTCGGTAAAGCGGCGCGCAATCTGTTCTCCATCCTCCTGGGTGGAGGCCAGCAGGGACAGGGAGAGCAGGCTGCCCTGGTCATCCTCCAGATCCAGCCGGACCTGGAAGGCCCCTCCGGGAAGGGGCTCCACTCCAGCACGGACCTGAGCCCTGCGCTTGAGCGCAGCGTTGAGGGGGGTCAGACGCTGGTCACACCGCTGGCGGATCACGGGGGACAGGCTGCTCTCCCCATCCGCGCACACCCTGCGCCCTTTGTCCGTGATGGCGTAGTGCCCCGCTTCTTGAACCAGGTGCCCGCTGTCCAGAAGCTCAGCCGCTGCCTCGGCGTACAGGAAATAGTCTACCCCTTCATCGCACAGGCACAGGTCTGTGAGGGTGGCAAAGTCGATGGGGGCAGCTACCCGGGAGAGTAGATAGAGGATCAGCAGCTTGATGTCAAGTTTTCCATGGATGAAGCCGAATCTGGCCAAAGGGTTTTCCCTCCTATGCCGCCCACGATCCAGCCCCCGGACGGGGAGGCGGGCCGGAGCGGTTGCGATCTACCCTTTAGTATACCGAAAATCCGGCTGTCTTACAAGGAAAAAGTAACAGATAAAGGGCAGAGGGCCGCCTGAGGCTCAGGTCATTGCTGGCACCACACCTTCCGCTGGCTCAATAGAGTGGGTTATATAGAGGTGGTAAATCCGAGTGAGGTACTCCCAGGTGGCCCGGTCCAGCGCCCCGGTCTGCTCCAGGCCTGCCAGACGCTGTATCCGCCGGAGGTTTTCCTGGGTGGAGCCCTGGTTGTGCCGGTCGCTCTGGCACAGGCCAAAATTGGCCAAGGGGACGGACAGGGCGCAGAACAACGCCTGGGCAAGGCGCACCGGTTCGCTGGCCTGGCCCGGCTCAGTGCGAAAGCTCCCGTTGGGCAACACCCGCAGGAGCGCTGGTTCCCCATAGTGCAGCAGGTCGTCCTGATAGGCTTGCACGATGGCATACCAGCTGTCCTGATCCACCACACCGGTCACCGGCAGACCGGTGTCCCGCTGAAAGATCATCACCGCCTCCAGCGTGGGCTCGTCAAAGTTGCCGGTGGGCACCAGCCGGGGCAGATGGTCGTTGCGCTGGGAGAGCTGATCCAGCATCCGCTGCAGATCCCGGATGGAGGCAGCGCTTTGGTTTTGCTCCATGATTGATCCCTTCCTTTCTCCTACCCTTGGTAGGTCAGCTGATAGCCTGGAAACTGCCCTGAGAGCGCATCCTGCTCAATCTCCTCGTAGGTCAGGGGCAGTTCGGTTTCGGCCAGCAGGGTTTCAGCCACGCGGACATAGGCGTCGTAGATGGCCATCCAGGTGTCGGTGTCCACGACGCCGGTGGGCTCCAGGCCCAGGTAGCGCTGGGCGTCCATCACAGCCTGGCGGGTGCGGGGACCGAAGATGCCGTCGATGTTCAGGGTGGGGAAGTTGTATAGCACCTGGCCCAGCACAGTGATGAAGAACTGCAACGCGGACACTGCGGGCCCGGAGCTGCCCTCGCTCAGGGTGACGCCTGCGCTGGGAGCCTGGACCTGGGTGAAGGTCTGTCCCTCGCTGGTCAGCTCGGACAGGCGGGTCACACCCACATAGAGGAACACCAGCTTATACCAGGTGGCCCGGCCCACGATGCCGTCCACCGCCAGGTTGAACACCCGCTGGAACTCCCGCACCGCCCGCTCCGTCTGGGGGCCAAAGACCCCGTCCACCGGGTTGATCCGGGGGATGGCCGGATAGTTGCGGGCCACCCGGTTGAGCATGGTCTGGAGCACGACGACATACTCCCCGGAGGAGCCGCTGCGCAAGGCGTAGCCCGGATAGGAGTTACGCAGATCCTGTACCGGAGCAGAGGTGACCAGTTCGATGTCATCCCCGTAGTAGTAGCGCAGGATCTCCATGGCATCGTACCCATCCCGAGCCAGGGCTTCGCTGCCCCATTGAGACAGGCCGTCGCAGGTGGTGGTGGTCCCGTTGCAGAACCGGGCGGACAACGGCTCTACATAGCCCACCCGACGGATGTAGGAGGTAAACAGCTCATCCACCAGCCGGTCCACGTTTTCAAAGGTGCTGCGTCCCTTGATGAACTTCTGGTCGTTGACGGGGGAGGAGGTGATGTCAAAGTCGTAGCCCCTGCTCCGGTAGTATTCGGTGTAGATCCGGTTGAGAGCAAAGGAGATCTGGGCCAGGATGTTGGCCCGCAAGGCCTGTTCCGGCCAGGTGGGATAGATCTCGCTGGAGGCCACGTTCTTAATGTAGTCAGGAAAGGAGACGGTGACGTTTTCAGCCGGCTGGTCGGCGGGGCCCAGGTGGACGGTAATAGTCTGTGGCACATAGGGAATGACATTGAACGGCGGCATGGACAGCGATCCCTCCTCTCACAGCGGTTGGGGCGTGACAATGGTCACACCATCCCCTGTACCTTGGGTTTGTTTTGGGATTAGAGGCACGTCTTGGATGGTCTGCACCCCGGGAAAGACCTGCAGATCCCGAAAGGTTGCCACCTCGAACCCAGGGTGCTCCACCAGCAGGAGATAGCTGGAGAAAGGGTCTGCTTGGTCTGGGGTCAGGCTGGAGGCCACCTCCGGTGCGGGCAGCTCGATGGGACCGGCGATCCCGCTTTCATCGGTGATGCGCACGGCCAGGATCTCCTGCTGCTCGCCCAACATGCGGGCCACCACTACGGTGGCCCCAGGGACAGGGAGCTGGGCCCGGGAGACAAAGGTTCGGACAATCAGGGTGCCGGTTTGCGGCATAGGGCATCATCCTTCCTGCTCAGATTCGATGTAGTAGTATATGAAATGGCCTGGGAAAAATTGTGGATTTTTGCCCGTGGAGATCGTTAAAAAGTTTGACAAGTTGCGACGGATGCAGTACAATACAGATACTGGTTTTTGATCAAACTTCTGAATTGGTGAAGAGAAGATGAAAAAAGATAAGATCTCATCCGCTGTCATCCGGCGGCTTCCGAGATATTACCGCCATCTGGACGAGCTGCACCGGAAGGGCACGGTGCGTATATCCTCCGGGGCGCTGGCCAAGTCCATGGGGTTGACCGCCTCCCAGATCCGGCAGGACCTGTCCTGCTTTGGAGGCTTTGGCCAGCAGGGATATGGGTATAATGTGGAGCGGCTGCGGGGGGAAGTGGCGGACATCCTGGGGATGAACCGCGCTTACACGGCCGTCATTCTGGGGGCAGGGAACCTGGGCCGGGCGCTAATTGAGAACTTCCCATTTCAGGCCAACGGCTTTGTGCTGGTGGCCGCCTTTGATGTGGATCCTGCCCTGGTGGGCGCCCGCCTGGGCGGGGTGCCCATCTACCACACCCGCGCGCTGGAATCCTATCTGCACGAGCACCGGGTGAATGTAGGGGTACTCACTGTACCTGGATCGGTGGCGGTTGAGTCGGCCCGCCGGCTGGCCAACGGCGGGGTGGAGGGCATCTGGAACTTCACCAACATTGAGATCCCCCAGCAAGAGATTGGCAAAGTTCGGGTGGAGAGCGTGCACTTTGCCGATAGCTTGTTGACCCTGAGCTATATGATTTCGGAGGAACGGCTATGAAGCGATCGGTGATTGGCCTAGCCGCTGCGGCTGTCCTGGCCGTGGCCCTGGGGGGCGGGGCGATGGGCGCTGCCGTCGGGCGGGAAGAGTCCCTAGTCTCCCGGAGCTATCTGGAGGGGACATTCCTCCAGCAGGTGACCCATCAGGCGACCCAGCAGGCCCAGTCGCTGCTGGAGCCAGACTACCAGAAGATCCAGGAGACGCTGGAACAGGTCGCCCAGGGCCACCTTTGGCAGTACAGCGCCAGCTTCTCGTCTCAGAGCGGCGGGGAGGGGGAGCGCTTCACTCTGGGACAGGGATCGGGATTGGTCTGGCGATCCGGAAGTGCTCAGGTGGAGGGAACGCTGGTGGATCTCACCCTGGGGGCAGAGGTTGCCCCAGGGGATGGGCTGCAGCCCAACCACCGGTACCTAGCTTCAGGGCAGGTCACTCTCACCCTGACCTCCGCCTCTTCCTGGTCGATAGAGGGGCTTTGGCGGCAGGGAGGCTCGGCGGGGCTGCCCTTCCTGGACGTATCCGTCTCGGACTGGTACTATGAGGCGGTTCAGTATGTCTATGAAAATGGTTTGTACCGGGGGATCAGCGCCACCATCTTCTCTCCCCAGAGCTCCATGCAGCGTGGGATGCTGACTACCGTGCTCCACCGCCTGGCCGGAAGCCCAGAGACAGCCTATGCTCCAGTCTTCACCGATGTACCGGAGGGGCTGTGGTACAGCCTACCCACCGTCTGGGCGGGGCAGACGGGGGTGGTGGCCGGGCTGGGTAACCAGATCTTTGGTCCGGAGGACTATGTGTCCCGGCAGCAGATTGCCCTCATCCTGTTCCGCTATGCCCGGTATGTGGGGCTGGACGTGTCTGCCCGCGGAACACTGGACAGCTTTTCCGACAGCGCTCAGGTTGCATCTTGGGCGCGAGAGGCGGTGTCCTGGGCGGTGTCCTTGGGTATCATCCGGGGCTCTGATGGATTGATCCTGCCGGACAACAACGCCTCTCGGGCGGAGGTGGCCGCCATGGTGCAGCGCTTTGCCGACTGGATGGGGTGAGCGGTTTGCGCCGCCGCCCCGAACCCAAAAATTTTGAAAAAGGACTTGTATTTCCCCTCCGGCTGTGCTATCATAACAAAGCTGCTTGAACTTGAAGCAGTATGCGGCTGTAGCTCAGCTGGATAGAGTGTTTGGCTACGAACCAAAAGGTCGGGGGTTCGAATCCCTCCAGCCGTACCAAAAAGAAAGCCACGACGTACGTCGTGGCTTTCTTTTTGGGTTCCGGCGGCCAAGGCCCGCTTCGCCCTTTTTATTGAAAATGGTTGGACGAAATGAATTCCCCCTGTGCTAAGGTTTTGCCTGCGGCAAAACGCTTGCACGGAGCAAAAGTGCAGCCAGCTGGGTGTTTACCCATAGATGCGGCCATCGGAACATATTGACTTTAACCGTCTCTTGCATAAAAAGGACACGACATACGTTGTGCCTTCCTGCTTTGGTTCCGGCGGCCCTTGCCGCAGACAGCTATGATGGGAAGCGTTCCGGAATCCGACCGGAGAAAAAGTTTTTGTTTTGCGGATTTTTTACTTGACTTCTGGTGGGGGAGGGGTTTTATAATGGAGGGGAACACACGATCCGCCTCGGGAATTTGCCCTACCTGGGACCGAGCGGAAAAGGAGGAATCTCAATGTCTGAACAAAAGCCAACTCCGGGCCTGGGTGGGGAGCGCTACCTTCCCTATGCCGAGCGCACCGGTGGGGAGTCTTTGGTCTACTTTACCCGGGATCTGTCTGCCCAGGGATTGCAGCGGATCTACGACCGGGTGAAGGAGGGCATCACCGGTAAGGTGGCCATCAAGCTTCACACCGGAGAGGCCCACGGCCCCAATATCATCCCCAGCCCGTGGGTGGAGAGCCTGGTGAAGGCGCAGCTGCCCAGCGCTACCATCGTGGAGACCAACACTTACTATGAGGGGGACCGCTACACCACCCAGCAGCACCGTGAGACCCTGAAGGTCAACGGCTGGACCTTCTGCCCAGTGGATATTCTGGACGAGGACGGGACGGTTGCCTACCCGGTGAAGGGCGGGAAATGGTTCACCGAGATGCATATGGGGAAAAACCTGTCCAACTATGACTCCCTGGTGGTGCTCACCCATTTTAAGGGCCATGCCCAGGGCGGTTTTGGCGGCTCGGCCAAAAACATCGGGATCGGGTGTGCGGACGGCCGGATCGGCAAGGCTATGATCCACACCACCCCGGGCTCCGACGACATGTGGGACATCGCTAAAGAGGAATTCATGGAGCGCATGATGGAGTCGGCCAAGGCAGTGGTGGACCACTTTGGGAAGAACATCTGCTTTGTCAACGTCATGCGCAACATGTCCGTATCCTGTGACTGTGAGGGGACGGCTGCCGCCCCGGTGGTGACTCCAAACGTGGGCATCCTGGCTTCCCTGGACATCCTGGCTGTGGACCAGGCCTGCGTAGACCTGGTGTACGCCATGAAGGAGGAGGACCATAAGGATCTGGTTCAGCGCATGGAGTCCCGCCATGGTCTGCGCCAGCTCACCTACATGAAGGAGCTGGGTATGGGCAACGACCGATATCGCCTGATTGATCTGGACCACGGCGATGCGGCCATCACTGCCCAGGAGGCAGTCAAGGATGTGGTGCCCTTCCAGCACACACATTAAGGATTTGCCCAATCGGAATCGGATTAACCCAAAAAGAAGGGCCACAGGTTGCGATCCAGAGGATCGCAGGCCTGTGGCCCTTGCCGTATATCCAGATAGATTAGTGGCCCAGCATGGACAGGATCGCACCCTTGGGCTGCACGCCCACCGCCGTGTCCACGCTCTTACCGTCCTTCATCACCACCAGGGTGGGAATGCTCATCACGCCAAACTGGCGGGCCAGATCTGGCTCCTCGTCTACGTTGACCTTACCCACCTTCACGTCGTCCAGCTCTTCAGCGATCTGATCCACCACAGGGGAGAGCATCCGGCACGGGCCACACCAAGCGGCCCAGAAGTCCAGCAGAACGGTCTGCTTGGCCTGCACGACCTCCTGCTCAAAATTATCCTTTGTGATCTGAATGACTGACATGATCAGCAGCTCCTTTTTCCAATTTTACACATAGTTTAACCGACCGGCCAGCATCTGTCTGTGATGAAATCACCGTTTGGGCCGGCTTTGTTTACGCTTGGGAGGCCCCTCTATCAGAACGGGCCGCCTGCCCCTTTAGTATACTGGGTTTCTCCTGTTGAATCAAGCGATTTTTGCACATTTTTTGCTCTTGACGCAGGGGACGTGCTATGTTAAAATAACAACGCTTGCCCTTGCCGCCCGATGGGGGTAAGAATGCGCTGGAATAGCTCAGTTGGTAGAGCAGCTGATTCGTAATCAGCAGGTCGCGTGTTCAAGTCACGTTTCCAGCTCCACAAAAAAGGACATCCCGCAGGATGTCTTTTTTTGTGGGTTCCGCTGCCAGGGGGAGGATTCATTCTCTGATGATTGTAATGCTGGGGTAAAATGAATTTGCCCTTCACTAAGGTTTTCTCGAAGGCGAAAACACTTGTGCGGCCCAAAAGGGCCGCCGGCCAGAAGGCCGGTTTGGTATGTTCCCGGCAGTGTGTGGATACTTGGAAATATTAATGTTAACCTCTCATTCCAAACGCGGTGAAAATCTGAAGATTTTCACCGCTTCGCTTTTTAGGAACAGAAAATTAGTGCGGAAAACCCACTCGATCGGAACGTAGGTTTACATACAATCAAGGGCAAGCCCTATGAGGGCTTGCCCTTGATTGTATGTAATTTGTATGTAATATTGTAGGATCTGAATTTGACAGAGCTGGCAAACCAAACCGAAGCCCAGCGGAGCGTATCCGCTTTGTAGAGGAAGAAGGGGTGGATGACGTTCTTTGTTACCACAGGTAAAAAACAAAACCGGAGCAAAGCGGACTTTGCTCCGGCGATGGTCGGAGTGCCGGGATTCGAACCCGGGGCCTCTTGGACCCGAACCAAGCGCGATACCAAACTTCGCCACACCCCGAAAGTGTACCTGTTATTATAGGGATTGGACTGAGATTTGTCAAGCCCCGTGTAGCGGCAAGAGGCTCCTGGGCTATTGGAGAAGCGGCCCGGGGGATTTGGATAAACCGGACAAGAAAAAAACGGTGGGATTTAGCATTTCGCCGAAAATTTGGAGAGAACAAAAAGGGATTTCTTTTTCCCTTGACAATCGGCATCAGTTTGATACAATATGCCCATCGCAAATATCTCAAAAATTTTAACTAAATAATTTTAGCTAAAAATCCGGTAGAAAAGACAAGGAGTGTTCCCCATGAATTTTGAAAAGATGCGCGAGATCATCGCCGAGACCCTCAACTGCGACCTGGAGAAGGTGACCATGGAGGCCAGCCTGACCGACGATCTGGGGGCCGACTCGCTGGCGGCGGTGGAGCTGTCCATGGCGCTGGAAGAGGAGTTCAACGTGACCATCGCGGACGAGGAGCTGCCCAAGATGAAGACGGTGGCCGACCTGGCCAACTACATCAAGGCGCACGCGGAATAAGAAGCCTGGGGCATCGGTGAAGACCGATGCCCTTTTCCGAGAGGAGAGAGTATGGACAAGCAAGAGATCTTGGAACTGATTTCCCGGTTTGAGGCGGGCAGGGTCACGCGGATGAAGCTGACCATGGGGGAGTTCTCCCTGGAACTTGAGAAGGGGGGGACGGCTTTAGCCGTGCCCGCCGCTTCTGCCGTTTCCGCTGCCTCTGCGGCCGGGGAAGAGTGTCCTGACGGCCAGGGGCCGTGCATCACCGCGCCGCTGGTGGGCACCTTCTACCACGCCTCCCAGCCGGGGGCGGAGCCGTTCGTCAAGCCGGGTGACCGGGTGAAGAAGGGCCAGACGGTGGGTTTGCTGGAGGCCATGAAGATGATGAGTGAGGTGCAGGCCCCCTGTGACTGCGTGATCGAGGAGATCGTCGCGGGGGACGGTACGCTGGTTTCCTTTGGCGAGCCTCTGGTGCGCTACCGGGAAGGATAAGGGGCGTATGTTCAAACGGATTTTGATTGCCAACCGGGGGGAGGTTGCCGTGCGGGTGTTCCGGGCCTGCCGGGAGATGGACATCGAGCCGGTGGTGGTCTACTCTCAGGCCGACCGGGAGGCACTGCACGTGCAGCTGGCCGAGCAGGCCTACTGCATCGGGCCGGCCCGTTCGGCGGACAGCTACCTGAACGTAGAGGCCATTCTCACGGTGGCCCAGGCCACGGGCTGCGACGCCATCCACCCCGGCTACGGTTTCCTGTCGGAGAACGGGGACTTTGCCGACGCCTGTCAGCAGGCGGGCATCGCCTTCATCGGTCCCCCTGGCCAGGTGATCCGGGCCATGGGGAACAAGGCGGCGGCCCGGGCGCTGATGCAGCGGGCCGGAGTGCCCGTGGTGCCCGGATCAGACGGCCCGGTGACGAGCGCGGAACAGGCCAGGGAGGTGGCGGACGCCATCGGCTACCCTGTGCTGATCAAGGCGGCGGCCGGCGGCGGCGGCCGGGGGATGCGTAAGGTCTTTGACCCCGAGCAGCTCGCCCCCCTCTTTGAGGAGGCCCGCCTGGAGGCGGAGGCCTGTTTTGGAGACGGGGAGATGTACCTGGAAAAGCTGATCCTCCGGCCCCGGCACATTGAGTTCCAGATCCTGGCTGACCGGCATGGGGGCGTGATCCAGCTGGGGGAGCGGGACTGCTCCATCCAGCGGCGTAACCAGAAGTTGCTGGAGGAATCCCCCTCCAAGGCCCTCACCCCAGAGCTGCGCGCCGCCATGGGGCAGGCGGCGGTGACGGCTGCCCGGGCCGCCGGCTATGAGAACGCGGGCACCATTGAGTTCGTGCTGGATCAGGACAACCAATTTTACTTTATTGAGATGAATACCCGCATCCAGGTGGAGCACCCGGTGACCGAGCTGATCTGCGGGCTGGACCTGGTGCGGGAGCAGATCCGCATTGCAGCCGGGATGCCCTTGTCCGTGGGCCAGGAGGAGGTGGAGCTCCGGGGCCACGCCATCGAGTGCCGCATCAACGGGGAGGATCCGGCCCACGGCTTCCGGCCCAGCCCGGGCCGGGTGGGCTTTCTGCACCTGCCCGGTGGGTTTGGGGTGCGGGTGGACACAGGGCTGTACCCGGGCTGTGAGATACCGGCCCACTATGACTCGCTCATGGCCAAGGTCATCGTCCATGCCCCCACCCGGCTGGAGGCCATCCGCAGGATGCGCAGGAGCCTGGAGGAGCTGGTGATCGAGGGGCCGGCCACCAATACTGACCTGCTGCACCAGATCCTCCACCACCCGGACTTTGTCCGGGGCAACTACAACACTGGGTTTCTGGAGGAACATCTGGACATCCTGCTGGCCTGGTGCGGCAGCGGAGAGGAGGGGCAGGTATGAGCAGTATCCTGGCACAGCGCCGGCAGAAGCTGTTGGCCATGAAGGCGCTGCGCAGCAGCCCCCATGTGCCCGTCCATGCCAGGCAGGACTGTCCCGGCTGCGGCCAGCCGGTGGAGCGACGGGAGCTGGCCAGCCACCGCTATGTGTGTCCCCTGTGCGGATACCACCACCCGGTCAGCGCCTACTACCGGCTCAGCCTGGTGCTGGACAAGGGCACCTTCCGAGAGCTGGACGCCAACCTGATCTCCAATGATCCTCTGCACTTCCCGGAATACCAGGCCAAGCTGGAGCAGGCCCGGCGTAAGACGGGAACGGGGGAAGGGGTGGTCACTGCCCTGGGCCGGATCGGGGGCCAGAAGGTGGCGGTGGGCGTGCTGGACAGCCGCTTCCTCATGGGCAGCATGAGCGCCGCCCTGGGGGAGAAGGTGACCCGCCTGGTGGAGCAGGCGGGCCGGGGTAAGCTGCCGCTGATCCTGTTCTCGGCCAGCGGGGGTGCCCGGATGCAGGAGGGGATCCTATCCCTGATGCAGATGGCCAAGACCGCCGCCGCGCTGGAGCGGTTCTCCCAGCGGGGTGGGCTGTATATCTCGGTGTTCACCCATCCCACCACCGGGGGAGTGACGGCCAGCTTTGCCAGCCTGGGGGACATCCAGCTGGCCGAGCCTGGAGCGCTGATCGGCTTTGCCGGCCCCCGGGTGATTGAGCAGACCATTGGGGAAAAGCTGCCCGAGGGCTTCCAGAGCGCGGAATACATGCTGGAGCATGGCTTCCTGGACGCCATCGTACCCCGGGAGCAGCTGCGCCCCACCCTCATCCAACTGCTGGGGCTGCACCGGAAGGGGGGGGACGAACATGGCCAACCGTGACCTGACCCCCGCCCAGCGCCTGGCCCTGGCCCGCCATCCGGACCGGCCGGGCACCGCCCAGCTGATCCAGGGGCTGTTCACCGACTTCTTCCCCCAACGTGGGGACCGGCTGTGCGGGGAGGACGGCAGCATCCTGGGGGGGATCGCCCGCTTCCATGGCCGGCCGGTGACGGTGCTGGGCCACCAAAAGGGACATGGGCTGGAGGAGCACCTGGCCTGCCGGTTTGGCATGCCCAACCCCGAGGGGTACCGGAAGGCCCAGCGGATCCTGGCCCAGGCGGAAAAGTTCCGCCGCCCGGTCATCACCTTTATCGACACCCCGGGGGCCTATCCCGGCCTGGAGGCGGAGGCCCGAGGCCAGGGGGAGGCCATTGCCCGCACCCTGGCGGTGATGTCCGCCCTCACGGTGCCGGTGATCTGCGTGGTCACCGGGGAAGGGGGCAGCGGCGGCGCCCTGGCGCTGGGGGTGGGCAACCGGGTGCTGATGCTGGAAAACGCGGTGTACTCGGTGCTGTCCCCGGAGGGGTTTGCCTCTATCCTGTGGAAGGACGCATCCCGCAGCGCGGAGGCCTGTGAGGTGATGAAGCTCACCGCCGCGGACCTGCTGGAGCTGGAGGTAATCGACCAGGTCATCCCCGAGCCGGAGGGAGGGGCTCACCTGGCCCCCCAGACGCTGTATCACGAGCTGGACCGGGCGCTGGCCCGGGAACTGGACGGCCTGGAAAAGCTGCGCCCTCAGGCGCTGGCTGCCGGGCGCTATCAAAAATTCCGTAAGATGGGCGCAAATGCCCTGAGAAAGGAGCGCGCATGAGCGGATTGAAGCTATGGGGCACCGGTTCCGGAGTGCCCAGCGAGATTTTGACCAACGAGGGTTTTGCTAAACTGGTGGATACCTCGGACGAGTGGATCACCACCCGCACGGGCATCTCCAGCCGGCGGCGGTGCGCCCCGGGGGAGACCCACACCGGCCTGTGCTTGGCCGCAGCCAGGCAGGCCATGGAGCGGGCGGGGGTAAGCCCCGATCAGATCGGCGTGTGCGTTGTGGCCACCCTCACCCCAGACCGGCTGACGCCAGCCACTGCCTGCGTGCTGCAAAAGGAGCTGGGCCTGGAGGAGGACACGGTGTGCTTTGACCTGAATGCGGCTTGTTCCGGGTTTGTCTACGCTTTGCATACCGCCCAGTGCCTGCTGGCTGCCGCAACCAGGAAGTTTGGCCTGGTGATCGGGGCGGAGGTGCTCAGCCGGGTAACGGACTACACCGACCGGGGCACCTGCGTCCTGTTTGGAGACGGAGCAGGGGCGGCGGTGCTGGAGTGGCGGGAGGACTACCCTTCCATCCACGCGGTGCTGGGCTGCCGGGGCAACACGGAGAACCTGCTGATTCCCGGGGTAGCGGTGGGGGTTCCCAGTTACATCCATATGGACGGCCAGCCGGTGTTCCGCTTTGCCGTGGAGACGGTGCCCCAGTGCATCACCCAGGTGCTGGAGCGGGCGGGGCTTGGGGTGGAGGACGTGGATCGGTTCGTCTTCCACCAGGCCAACCAGCGCATCATCGACATGGCGGTAAAAAAGCTGAATCTGCCGCCGGAGAAATGCACGGGCAACATCGACCATACGGGCAACACCTCCGCAGCCAGCGTGCCTCTGCTGCTGGACGAGCTGGTGCGCGATGGGGCGGTGCGCCGGGGCCAGCGGGTGCTGTGCGTGGGCTTTGGCGGCGGGCTGACCTGGGCCGGCGCCTTGCTGGAGCTGGCGTGATGGGGCGGCCCGGGCTGGCGCGCGCCCTTGCAGCGGATACGGAGAAAGGAGAGGTTTGCCATGAAGCTCAATGAAATTCTGGGTACCGAGTTCCCCATCATCCAAGGTGGGATGGCCAACATTGCCACCGGGGCCTTTGCCGCGGCGGTGTCCAACGCGGGGGCCATGGGGGTGGTGGCCTCCGGCGGCATGGACGCGGAGGCCCTGCGCCGGGAGATCCGGGCGGCCCGGGCGGCCACGGACAAGCCCTTTGGAGTCAACCTGATGCTGATGAACCCCCACATCGAAGAGCTGGCCCAGATGGTGGCTGAGGAGGGAGTCAGCCTGGTGACCACCGGGGCGGGCAACCCAGGCAAATATATCCCGGCCTGGAAAGAAGCGGGCATCAAGGTCTTCCCCGTGGTGCCCGCCCCCGTGCTGGCCAAGCGGCTGGAGCGCTATGGAGTGGACGGCTTCATCGCCGAGGGCACCGAGAGCGGCGGCCATGTGGGGGAGATGACCACCATGGCGCTGATCCCCCAGGTGGTGGACGCGGTGGACGTGCCTGTGGTGGCCGCCGGCGGCATTGCCGATGGCAGGCAGATGGCGGCCGCCTTTGCCCTGGGCGCCTGCGGCGTGCAGGTGGGGACCTGCCTGCTGGCCAGCGTGGAGTGCCCAATCCACGACAACTATAAGCAGGCGGTGATCAAGGCCAAGGCTACCGACACGGTGGTCACCGGCCGCAGCACCGGCGCGCCGGTGCGGGTTCTGAAGAACAAGATGGCCCAGGCCTACCTCCAGATGGAGAAGAACAGCCCCCCCAGGGAGGAGCTGGAGAAGCTGACCCTGGGCTCCCTGCGCCGGGCAGTGGTGGATGGGGATGTGGACAACGGTAGCTTCATGGCCGGCCAGGTGGCTGGCATGGTGCGGGAGATCCGGCCGCTGCGGGAAATCTTCCAGTCCCTCATGGAGGGCTGCCAAGCGGTGGGAAGGGAGCTGTGGTTATGAAGCTCGCCTTCCTCTACGCCGGCCAGGGCAGCCAGCACCCGGGGATGGGGGCCGATCTCTATGAGTCCTATCCGGTTTTCCGCCAGGTGTTGGATGGGGTCGAGGTGGACTTTGATCTGAAGACAGTCTGCTTTTCCGACCCGGATGGGGTGCTCAACGAGACTGCGTACACCCAGCCATGCATGGTGGCCTTTGCCGTGGGGATGACGGCTATCCTCTATGAGCGGGGCATCCGCCCAGACTATGCCGCGGGGCTGAGCCTGGGGGAGTACTCCGCCCTGCAGGCCGCCGGGGTCTTTCAGCCCCAGCAGGCCATTTCGCTGGCGGCTTTCCGGGGCCGGGTGATGGCCCAGGCTGCCCAGGGACGCCCCTGCGGGATGACGGCGGTGTTCAACCTGGACCGGGAGCGGCTCCAGGAGGTGTGCCGCCAGGCCGGGGATGCGGGAGTGGTGGAGATCGCCAACTACAACTGCCCTGGGCAGATCGTCATCGGGGGGGACCAGGCCGCTGTGGACAAGGCCGCGGCCCTGGCCAAAGAGGCAGGGGCCCGGCGCTGCCTGCCTCTGAAGGTGAGCGGCCCCTTCCATACCTCTCTCATGGCCCCTGCCGGGGAAGCCCTGAGGGAGCGGTTCCGGCAGACCGAGTTTGGCCCCATGGCCTTTCCGGTGCTGTTCAACTGCCTGGGCCGGGAGATGGGGCCGGAGGACACCATCCCCGCCCTGCTGGAGCGGCAGGTGCAGTCCTCGGTCTATCTGGAGGACACCATCCGCCGCCTGGCCCAGCTGGGGGTGGACACCGTGGTGGAGATCGGCCCAGGCAAGGCCCTGAGCGGATTTGTGCGCAAAACGGCCCCGGAGATGCAGATCTACGGGGTGGAAACCTGCGCCGAGGTGGAGGCCTTGGCCGCGGCGCTGAAAGGATGAGGAAACGATGAGTTTACAGGGAAGGACCGCCGCCGTCACCGGCGGCAGCCGGGGCATCGGGCGGGCCATCTGCCTGGAGCTGGCCCGGCAGGGGGCGAATGTGGCCTTCTCCTATGCGGGCAACACCGCCGCGGCGGAACAGACGCTGGAGCAGCTCCAGCAACTGGGGGTACAGGCCCGGGCGGTGCAGGGGGATGTATCGGACGGACAGGCGGCGGCCGCGCTGCTGGCGGCGGCCGGCGAGTTGGGCGGTGTGCACATCCTGGTCAACAATGCGGGCATCACCCGGGATGGGCTGGCCATGACCTTGAAGGAGGAGGACTTTGACGGGGTGCTGGACACCAACTTGAAGGGAGCTTTTCTTTGTACGAAGGCGGCGATCCGGCCCATGATGAAGGCCAGATATGGGCGGATCGTGAACCTCACTTCGGTGGTGGCCCTGCGGGGGAACCCTGGGCAGGTGAACTACTGCGCCAGCAAGGCGGGGTTGATCGGCATGACCAAATCCCTGGCCAAGGAGCTGGGCAGCCGTGGGATCACGGTCAATGCGGTGGCTCCGGGATTCATTGAGACGGACATGACCGCCGCCCTGCCCGAGGGGGCCAGGCAGGCCATGCTGGGGACGATCCCCCTGGGCCGGCCTGGTCAGCCGGAGGAGGTGGCCCGGGCGGTGGCTTTCCTGGCCTCAGACGAGGCTGGCTATATCACAGGCCAGGTGTTGTGCGTGGACGGCGGCATGGCGATGTGAAAGGAAGCGGGGAGGATAGACGCGCAAGGTAGCTTGAAACGGAGCGGATTTTGCAAGCGGGATTGCAGAGCGATCCTGCTTGCGAAAGAAGTCGCAGCGAAAGCCACCCGGCCGCGCGTCCAATCTGCAGCGTGACAGGGAGAAAGCGGAGAGGATGGACGGGCAGTGTATCCTTTCCACCGGTCGGGTGTGGGAGATGGATCCATCATTTTCAGGAGGAACAGAATCGACTATGGAAAAACGCAGAGTATTGATTACCGGCATGGGGACGGCCAATCCCCTGGGCCATGACTTGGCTCAGAGCTGGCAGGCCGCCCGGGAGGGGGTGTGCGGCATTGGCCCCATCACCCAGTATGACTGCTCCGCCCAGAAAGTGCATCTGGCCGCCGAGGTGAAGGACTGGGATCCCGCTGTCGTCCTGGCTGGCCGGGATCACCGGCACATGAGCCGCTTCATCCAATTTGCGATGGCCAGCGCCCAGGAGGCGGTGGCGGACAGCGGCGTGGATCTGGAGGGGCTGGACCGCACCCGGTGCGGCGTCATCCTGTCCAGCGGAGTGGGCGGCATCGGCATGACTGAGCGGGAGCAGGCACGCTGTTCCCAAAAGGGCTTTGACCGGGCCAACCCTTACTATATCCCCATGACCATCGCCAATATGGGCGCGGGGATGATCGCCATCGCCTTTGGCTTTCAGGGGATGTGCACCTGTCCGGTGACTGCCTGCGCCGGAGGCACCAACGCGGTGGGGGACGCCTTCCGGCACATCCGGGACGGCTATGCCGAGGTGATGCTGTGCGGTGGGACGGAGGCGGCCATCACGCCGCTGTCCATCGGCGGCTTCACCTCCATGCGGGCCCTGCATGTGGGGGATGACCCGGACCGGGCCAGCGTCCCCTTTGACGCACGGCGCAGCGGCTTTGTCATGGGGGAGGGGGCCGGCGTACTGATGCTGGAGGAGTACAGCCACGCCATGGCTCGGGGGGCAAAGGTGTATGCCGAGCTGGTGGGCTATGGCGCCACTTGCGACGCCTACCACATGACCGCTCCCGCCCCCGGCGGGGAGGGGGGCGCCAGGGCCATGGCCCTGGCCCTGGCCGACGCCGGGGTGGAGCCGGAGCAGGTGGGCTACATCAACGCCCACGGCACTTCCACCCCTCTCAACGACAGCGTGGAGACGGCGGCCATCAAGTCGGTGTTCGGCGCCCATGCCGGCAGCCTGGCGGTGAGTTCCACCAAGTCCATGACCGGCCACCTGTTGGGGGGGACGGGGGCGGTGGAGGCCATCTTTACGGCCATGGCCCTGAAGGACGGCTTCCTGCCGCCCACCATCCACTACCAGGAGCCGGACCCGGCATGCGATCTGGACTATGTGCCTAACCAAGGCAGGGCGGCCCAGGTGGAGTACGCGCTGTCAAACTCCCTGGGCTTTGGCGGGCACAATGCCTGCGTCTTGCTGAAACGGTGGGGGGAGTGAGCTATGTTACAGTTTCAATCCAATGAGATCGCGGCCATCCTGCCCCATCGCTACCCCTTTGCCCTGGTGGATCGGATCGTGGATGGGGAGCAGGGCAAGTGGGCCCGGGGCATCAAGTGTGTCAGCGTCAACGAGCCCTTTTTCCAGGGCCACTTCCCCCAGTATCACGTGATGCCTGGGGTGCTCATCATCGAGGCGCTGGCCCAGGTGGGGGCGGTGGCGGTGCTGTCCCTGCCTGAGCACCGGGGTAAGATCGGCTTTTTGGGGGCAATCCGCAACGCCAGGTTCCGCCGCCAGGTCACACCCGGCGACGTGCTGGAGTTGGAGTGCACCATCACCCGACAGAAGGGGCCGGTGGCCCAGGCCCAGGCCCGGGCCACGGTGAACGGCCAGGAAGCGGTGACGGCAGAGCTGACCTTTGCTCTGAACAAGCAAGAACCGTAGCCCTTGTGCGCGGCCGATTCCCTGTGGCCCGACGCGGGAAGAAAGGGATGATTCCGGGGGGACCAGCATGTTGGAGCAGAAGTTTGAAATGGTGTACACGAAGTTTAAGCTGCATTTCTATCAAGAGATCTTCTCCCGCTTCCAGAACCGGGAGGCCAGCCTGACCACGGTGGAGACCTTTGCCATGGAAACCATCCTTGCCTTGGGTACGCCCACGGTAAACGAGTTTGCCAGTTTCATGGGCATCTCCTCCTCCAATGCTGCCTACAAGATCAACAGCTTGATCCGGAAGGGCTATGTGGAAAAGGTACAGTCCGAGCAGGATAAACGGGAACACCACCTGAAGGTGACGGAGAAGTACCTTCGGTACTGCAATATCAGCAACGATTACCTGCATGTGGTCATGCAGCGCATCCAGAAGCGGTTCACCCAGGCGGAGTGCGAGAAGCTGGAGGAGATGCTCACGGTGATCGGCCAGGAGCTGATGTCCGAGGTGCAGCTGCCCCCCACCTCGGCGGCGGCCACTTGAGCTGGATGCCGGACAGACCGTAGTGGGGGAAGCGTTTCCGGCAAGGGCGCATGGGAGAGGGAAGGTACCTCCGGGTCCGGAACCGTAGGGAACGCCACAGGTTTTTCTTGACATATTCCGGTGAGATGCGTATAGAGGTGCGTATCATCATAACAAGGGTAGGAATACCCCCAAAGCGGTGTACCCCACCACGAGTGGGAGCTAAAACAGTAAGGGCTGGGCTTGCATGAAGCCCAGCCCTTACTGTTGAGGGGCGGATTTACTGAGGATTTCTGTTTATCGCCCCGATGCGGAATGCTGGGATGGGCCAGGGGGCATTGCGGATGCTCAAGTACATCATGTCCAAAGGGGAGAGGCCGTGACAGGCGATGGAAACCAAAAAGGACACCAGCCAACCGCTGGTGTCCTTTTTGGAGGCGCCACCCAGATTTGAACTGGGGCATCAGGATTTTGCAGACCCTTGCCTTACCACTTGGCTATGGCGCCGGACGCTTTCATAATATTCCCAAAAGAAGTGCGCTATGACATCTCTTTTCGGAATTTGGAGCGAGTGACGAGGCTCGAACTCGCTACCTCCACCTTGGCAAGGTGGCGCTCTACCAGATGAGCTACACTCGCATTATGGTGCCTCCGGCCGGAATCGAACCAGCGACACGCGGATTTTCAGTCCGCTGCTCTACCAACTGAGCTACAGAGGCGTAACGTGGCGACGCGGAAGGGACTTGAACCCTCGACCTCCGGCGTGACAGGCCGGCGTTCTAACCAACTGAACTACCGCGCCACAGATGAGTCCCCGAGAGGAGTTGGTGGGAACAACAGGGCTCGAACCTGTGACCCCTTGCTTGTAAGGCAAGTGCTCTCCCAGCTGAGCTATGCTCCCCCAAAACCGAGGCTGTTTGTCAAACGGCAAGCCACATTATAGCAAAAGCGCCGTCAGACTGTCAAGCCTTAATTTGAATTTTCTCCCCTGAGAGCCGGGGGAGAAACCGGGTGAAGGGGCGGCCCGCGCCCACCTCCGGATTTAGGACAGGGCCTGCTGGAGCAGAGCCTCCAGCTCTGGGCGGGAGAAGGGGTAGCGCCGGTCGCAGAACTGGCAGGTCAGCTCCGTGCCGCCCTCCTGGATCATGGAGCGCAGTTCCTGCTCCCCCAGGCTGATGAGGGCGCGGCTGACCCGTTGGCGGGAGCAGGTGCAGCGGTAGGCTACCGGCACAGTCTCCAGCACCTCCAGGCGGAAGTCGGACAGCACTTCTTCCAGCAGCTGCTGGGGCCCCAGGCCCCGGTCCAGTTGGGCGCTCACCGCCCCCACCCGGGCGATGCCCCGCTCCACGGCGGAGATGACCGACTCGTCCGCCCCGGGCAGGAGCTGGATGAGATAGCCCCCCGCCGCCTGGACGGACTGGTCGGGGGCAATGAGCACCCCCAGGGCGCAGGCGGTGGGGATCTGTTCGCTCTCCACGAAGTAGGCGGCCAGGTCCTCGGCGATCTCCCCGCCCACCAGTTCCACCGCGCCCACATAAGGATCCCGCAAGCCCAGATCCTTGACCACGCTCAACCTGCCCTGGTGTCCCACCGCCGCGCCCACGTCCAGCTTGGCATGGGCCTTCCGGGGTACATCCACGGCGGGGTTTTGCACATAGCCCCGCACGTTGCCCTCGCTGTCGGATACGGCCAGCACCGTCCCCAGCGGGCCATCGCCCTGCACCCGCAGGGTGACGGAGCCCTCGGCCTGCTTGAGCATGCTGCCCATCATGGAGGCCCCCAGCAGCAGCCGCCCCAGGGCGGCGGTGGCCACGGGCCAGGTGTCGTGGATTTGCCGGGCCCGCTCCACCAGGCCGGCCCCGGAGATGGCCATGGCCTGGATGGGAGCGTCCTGGGCGGTGGCGCGGATGAGTTGATCCATGGCTTATCCTTCTCCTTTCCGATAGGCGGCGAAAAAGACCCGCTGTTCCCCTGTCTGGGGCGGGGTCATGTGCCGGTCGCCATACTGCCGGACCGGGGCAAAGCCCGCATCCTCCAGCCAGCGCTGCAGCTCCTGCATGGTGTATGCGTATTGCCGGTGGCGCTCTTGCAGGCGCAGCCAGAGGCCGTCATCCTGGCGGACAAACAGGTCGATGTCGTAGCTGCACACCCGCCGGCGTGGGGAGTAGCTGCCCCGCCAGAGGCAGTACATGTCCTCTCTCTCGTCCAGGTAGAGCTGTCCGTCGGCACCTTCCAGGGCGGCTGGGGTCTTGACGTCAAACAGGAACAGGCCCCCGGGCCGGAGGGCCCGGTGCACCCGGTGAAAGGCCTGGCGCAGCAGGGCGGGGCGGGTAATATAGTTTAGGCTGTCCAGGCAGCATACCGCCGCGTCCACCGGTTGAAGCAGCCGCAGGCGGGACAGGTCCTGGCAGAGCAGCAGCACGTCCAGCCCCCGGCACTTCTGGTCAGCCTGGCAGAGCATATCCGCCGAGCGGTCCACCGCCGTCACCTGATAGCCTCTCTGGGCCAGCAGGCAGGCCAGGCTGCCGGTACCGCAGGCCAGTTCGGCCACGGTGCGCACCCCGCCCTTGCAGCGGCGGAAGTGGCGCTGCAAGTAGTCGGCCCAGGCGGGATAGGGCACGTCCCCGGTGAGCCGGTCGTAGTGCTGGGCCAGGCCGGTGTAGGCCTCCATCAACCCTCCAGGCGGGGCAGGACCGCCTTGTAGCCCCCGGCCCCGTACTGCAGGGCCCGGTTGACCCGGCTGATGGTGGCGCTGGATGCGCCGGTGCGGGCCAGAATATCGTGGTAGATCAGGCCGGCGTCCAGCATCTGGGCCACCTCCAGCCGCTGGCTCATGGCCTGCAGTTCGGCCACGGTGCACAGATCCTGGAAGAAGGCCCGGCACTCCTCCTGGGAGGTGAGGGAGAGCACAGCCTGATAGAGCCGTTCGGTTTGCCCCTGGTCTATCTTTTGCATGGTTCAGGTTCCTCCAATCGGTGGGATGACTGCGGTGAACCGCAGGAGAGCAGCTGGTTGAATTTGCCCCACCATTGTACTATTTTGCTTCAGGAAAGTAAAGAGTAAACGGGAAGAAGATGAGAAAAGATCTAGGGGACATTGGTCAGGGAGTAGGCCGAAGGACGGTGGGCAGTGTGTCCACGCCAGATTGCCCGGGGCTTGACCCCGATGGGTGCGCATGCTATGATGGGAAAAATCAGGCAGCAGCGCTGGGGCGGCCCTACCTGTGGATTGTCCAGTGGATGGGACGCAGCAGAACTTGTGAGGGGCATCCCGTGCTGGAGGTTTTTCAGCCCCTGATGGAGCAGGGAGGCACGGCGGTGGCCATCGAGCACGACCTGGATGTGATGGGCAACGCCGACTACCTGACCGACCTGGGCCGGGAGGCAGGGAAGAGGAGGCTTGTGGCGGCAGCTACCTTGGAACAGGTGCTGGCCGAGAAAGAGATCGTCACGGGGCGGTTGCTGGCAGGCGGTCGGGGCCGGGCCCGGGACGGTATGGAGCATGGAAAGGGGCATGACGGAACGTGAAACTCAAACAGATCTGCCTGCTGTGTTTTAGCCCTACGGGGGGCACGCGCCGGGTGGGGCGCTATGTGGCCAGGGAGCTGGCGACCAAGCTGAGCCTGGAGGTGGAGGAGTTCGACTTCACCCGCCCTCAGAACCGGGAGCGGGAGTACCGGTTTGGCCCGGATCAGCTGCTGGTCATGGCGTCTCCGGTGTATGCCGGGCGGCTGCCCAACAAGCTGCGGCCAGAGTATCAGGCCAAGATCCACGGGCAGGGGGGACCGGCGGTGCCTGTGTGCGTATTTGGAAACCGGAGCTTTGACGAGGCGCTGCGGGAGCTGGTGCTGCTGCTGGAGGGCAACGGCTTCCAGGTGGCCGGGGCGGCCGCCTTCGCTGGCCGCCATCCATTCTCCAACCAGGTGGGCCAGGGGCGGCCGGATGAGGAGGACTTTGCCCAGATGAGGGACTTTGCCGCCGGGGTGGCCCAAAAGCTGACCGGGGAAAAGCTATCCCCCCTATCGCTGGACCGGGGGGAGATCGGTCCTTACTACAACCCTCTGAAGGCGGATGGCACCCCCGCCAAGTTCCTCAAGGCAAAGCCCAAGACAGACTGGGACAAGTGTGATCGCTGCGGGGCGTGCTACCGGGCCTGTCCGGTAGAGTGCATCGACGAAAACATGGACGCCACCGGAAGCGTTTGCATCAAGTGCCAGGCCTGCGTGCGCTGCTGCCACAGCGGGGCCAAGTATTTCGACGACCCGGATTTCCTCTCCCATGTGCTCATGCTGGAGCAGAATTACATCCGCCGTGCCCAGAACGCGCAGTGGCTGTGAGCTGAGCATGAGCCTGAAAAAGCCCCCCGCGGTGACCGCGGGGGGCTTTGCTTTTGTCCCATCGCTGTCCTCCAGCCCTCCCGAAGCGCGCATATTTTCCCAGGGGCGGACATACAGTAGGGACAGGACTGTTTGTGGACAAGGAGGGGATGGGCATGACCGACAGGGGTGGGCGCTTTGCCCGGCCGCGCGGCCGGACTGGGCGGGCGAGGTCTGGCGGTGGGGGACGGCCGGGTACAGGGATGCGGCGGGACCGGCGCAGGCTGATCCAGCTGTTGGTGAGCCTGGCGCTGTTCCTCCTGGTGTTTATCGGGCGGGGGGTCTTTCCCGAGCAGTTGGAGACCTGGCGGCGGGTGCTGAGCGCCGACGTGGACTTCCAGGCTGCCTTGGGCCAGCTGCAGCAGTCTCTGTCCCAGGGGGAAGGGATCCAGCAGGCCCTTGGCCAGCTGGGCGCGTCGGTGCTGGGGGGCCAGTCGGGACAGGGGGACCAGGCAGCGGAGACAACTTCGGTGACGCTGCTGAGCCAGACCAGCCGGATGGGGCTGGACTACGCCGCCCAGGCCGGCGTGCGCAAGGCTCTGGCGGCCCAGCCCACCCAGACGGAGCAGGAGGAGCCTCAGCCGGAACCCAGCCAGACGCCCCAGCCGGAGCCCACTCCAGAGATTGTCACCGCGGTGGCCCAGGCCTATGGGGAGGACGGGGTGGCCCTGCCCTCCAATGTGAGCTTTGCCTACTATGAGCTGGGACTGACGGAGACCACCGTTCCGGTCCACGGGCCGGTCACCTCCACCTTCGGCTACCGGGACAGCCCCATTGACGGGGAGCGGGAGTTCCACTTGGCTTTGGACATCGGGGCGGCGGTGGGCACGCCCATCGGGGCCTTTGCCGCCGGTGTGGTGGAGTATATTGGGGAGAGCGATGAGTTTGGCCTGTACCTGAAGATCCGTCACGATAACCAGGTGGCCAGCTTCTACGCCCATTGCAGCCAGCTTCTGGTGAGCAAAGGGGACACGGTCACCTGCGGACAGACCGTGGCTTTGGTGGGGGCCACGGGCAACGTCACCGGCCCCCACCTGCACCTGACCATTGAGAAGGATAACATCCGGCTGGATCCGGCGTACTATGTGGATCCGGCCTGACCGGCTGCCCCGGTTGGAGATCACCCCCGGATTTGCCCTGCTGATAGCGGCCCTGGCCTATCTGGACGAGGGATCCGGGCTGCTGCCCTGGGCGCTGCTGGCCTGCACGGTCCACGAGTTAGGACATTGGGCGGCTGCCCGAGCCCTGGGGGGGCGGGTAGGGCAGCTGCGGCTGAGCGCGGTGGGGGCGGAGCTGCGCTTTGCCTGGCCGATGCCTCTGTCCTATGGATGGGAGGGGCTGGTGGTGCTGGCCGGCCCGGCAGCAAACCTGTTGCTGGCTGTGCCCGCCTTTGCCCTGGGGCTGGAAGTGTTGGCGGTGTCCAGTGTATGGATCGGGGCTTTCAACTTGCTGCCCATCCCGCCCCTGGACGGTGGAGTGCTGGCGTACAACCTACTGACAGGCTGCTGGGGGCTGGACTGGGCGCCGGCGGCTCTGGCGGTGACGGCAGGGGTGCTGGCCGGCCTGCTGGCGGGCATAGGGGCCATTGCCCTGGCGGTGTACGGCAACGTGACCCTGCTGCTGACGGCAGCCTGGCTGCTGTGGGGGATCCTGCGTCCCAGCCGCTGATGGCAGGGGCAATCCCCAATCAGCAGGGGCCTGGCTGACCATGGTTTGGGTGATCCCGATACCAGTGCAGGGTGTCCCGGATGCCTGCGTCAAAGTCCACGGTGGGCTGCCAAGCCAGCTGGCGGCGCAGCTTGTCCCAGCACAGGGCGTAGCGCCGGTCATGGCCCGGCCGGTCGGCGGTGAAACGGATGAGGGATGAGTCCCTCCCCATCCGATCCAGCAGCAGCCGCACCAGCTCCAGGTTGGAGCGCTGGCAGCCGCCCCCCACGTTGTACACCTCCCCTGGCCGGCCTTTCCGGACCACCAGGTCCACAGCGGCGCAGTGGTCGCGCACATGCAGCCAGTCCCGGACGTTTTGCCCGTCCCCGTACAGGGGCAAGGGCTGGCCGGCCTCGGCCAGGCGGATCATCCGGGGGATGAGCTTTTCCGGCACCTGGCGGGGGCCATAGTTGTTGGCGCTGCGGGTAATGGTGACCGGGGTGGCAAAGCAGCGGAAATACGACAGGGCCAGCAGGTCGGCCGCCGCCTTGGAGGCGGCGTAGGGGTTGGACGGACGCAGGGGGCTGTCCTCCCGGAAGGGGGGTGTGGACGGATCCAAGGGAAGCTGGCCGTACACCTCGTCGGTGGAGACCTGATGGAAGCGGGGCACCCGGAAGCGGTTGACCATGTCCAGCAGGGCGCACACCCCCTGCACGTTGGTTTGCAAAAACAGGTCTGGGCTGTCCAGGGAGCGGTCCACATGGCTCTCGGCGGCAAAGTTGACGATGCAGTCCACCTGGGTATTTTCCAAGAGGGAAGCGAGTAGCGCTCGGTCGCAGATGTCCCCCCGGACAAAACGAAAACGCCCGTCCTGCCGGTGCTGGGCCAGGTTGTCCAGGCTGCCGGCATAGGTGAGCTTGTCCAGCCCGATCACCTGGTCCTCCGGGTGGGCCTGAAGGGTGAGGTCGACGAAGTGGGAGCCGATGAAGCCGGCCGCGCCGGTGACCAAAAGTTTCATGCTGTGGCCGCGAGGCTGAACCTGCCAGGGCCGCCTCGCCCCTCCTTTCCGTCCTGTGCGCCAGGGGCTCCGCCCCGGCCTTTTACCGGCATTATAGCAGAAAACCGGGCGCTTGCAAGGCTGGATGAGGGAAGTGGGGCCGGGCAGGAGAAAATTTGCAAAAATCCCGCAATCCCCCTTGCAATCCTGAAGATATTGTGATATACTGCCTCAGTCTGAAAAAAGGGCGGTCCTCTGCCCGGGGTATCCCGAGGCAAGAACGCCTGTGAGTTTAGGAGGAACAAAGATGGAGCTGTTGACACAGTTCAGCCAGAAGTACATGAAGGAGGAGGCCCCCCAGGTCTGTGTGGGGGACACCGTTCGTGTGCACATCCGGGTCAAGGAGGGCAGCCGTGAGCGTATCCAGGTGTTTGAGGGCACCGTGATCGCCAAGAAGCACGGCGGCATTGAGGAGAGCTTTACCGTGCGCCGCATCTCTTACGGGGTGGGCGTGGAAAAGGTGTTCCCCCTGCACGCGCCCACCATTGAGAAGGTGGAGACCGTGCGCAAGGGCAAGGTGCGCCGGGCCAAGCTGTATTATCTCCGCGGCCGTGTGGGTAAGGCCGCCAAGGTCAAGGAGAACCTATAACCCAGCTGGATTGGACAGGGGAAAAGGAGCGGAGAACCCGCTCCTTTTTTGCATCCGGCAGCAGCGGCCCCGCAGGGGCCAGGGAGGTGTTGGAACTTGCAAATCCAATGGTATCCGGGCCACATGACCAAGACCCGAAGGCAGATGGAACAGGACGTCAAGTTCGTGGACCTGGTGGCCGAGGTGGTGGACGCGCGCATCCCCCGCTCCAGCCGCAACCCGGACATCGACGCCATGGTGGGGGACAGGGCCCGGATGATGATCTTCAACCGGGCAGATCAGGCCGACCCGGCCCAGACCGACCGGTGGCTGGCCCACTACCGGGGCATGGGCTACGCCGTGTTGGCCACCGATTCCAAGACGGGCAAGGGAGTGGGCCAATTTGCCGCCGTGGTCCGCGCCGCCCTGGCGGACAAGCTGGCCCGCTGGCGGGCCCAAGGCCAAGTGGGCCGCCCGGTGCGGGCCATGGTGGTGGGGGTGCCCAACGTGGGCAAGTCCACCTTGATCAACCGAATCGCCCGGCGCAAGTCGGCCAAGGCGGGGGACAGGCCTGGGGTCACCCGGGGCAAGCAGTGGGTGAATGTGGACAGCGGGCTGGAGCTGCTGGATACGCCGGGGATCCTGTGGCCGAAATTTGAGGACGAGACCACCGGGCTGCATCTGGCCTTTACCGGCGCGGTGAAGGACAAGGTGATGGACAGCGAGGCCCTGGCCGCCGCCCTGATGGAGTTGCTGCGGGACCGCTATCCTAAGGCCCTGGCCGCCCGGTATCAGCTCCAGGTAGACCCTGAGCTGCCCGGCTGGGCGCTGTTGGAGCAGGCGGGCCGCCGGCGGGGAATGCTGGTCTCCGGCGGCAACGTGGACACTGACCGGATGGCCCGGGTGCTGCTGGATGAGTTCCGGGGTGGCAAGTTAGGGCGCTTTACCTTAGAACTGCCCGAGGAGGCTTGAGATGGATCGGGAGGGCATGTGGACCTTGGAGCGCCAGGCTGCCCGGAGGGGACATACCCGGGTGTGCGGCTGTGACGAGGCAGGGGCGGGGCCACTGGCAGGTCGGGTGTACGCTGCGGCAGTCATCCTGCCCCTGGGGCTGGAACTGCCCGGGTTGGACGACTCCAAGCGGGTGACGCCCCGGCGCAGGCAGGTGCTGTTCGATCAGATCCAGGCCCAGGCGACGGCCTGGGCGGTGGCCTGGGCAGAGCCGGAGGAGATCGACGGGCTGGACATCCTCAACAGCCGGATCCTGGCCATGAACCGGGCGGTGGAGGGGCTGTCCCCTCCGGCGAACTTTGCCCTGATCGATGGCAACCGGGACCACGGCAGCCGCTGCGCCATCGCCCTGGCCCACGAGACCGTGGTGGGCGGGGATGGCCGCTCGGCCAGCATCGCCGCGGCCTCCATCCTGGCCAAGGTCAGCCGGGACCGGTACATGGAGGAGATGGCCCGGCGCTATCCCCAATATGAGTTTGAGCGCCACAAGGGCTATCCAACCCGCCGCCACTATGAGCTGCTGCGCCAATACGGGCCCTGCCCCATCCACCGGCGCAGCTTCCTGAGCAAGTTATGAGCGGGGGAGCCCAAGCCAGGGCGCTGGGCCGCTGGGGGGAGGAGCTGGTGGCTCGTCACTTGGCGGCCAGGGGCTGGCGGATCCTGGCGGCCAACTACCGATGCCGCTTTGGCGAGATCGACTTGATCGTCCAGGACGGCGGCTACTTGGCCTTTGTGGAGGTCAAGCTGCGCAAGGACAGCCGCTTTGGCCTGCCTCTGGAGGCGGTGACCCAGCGCAAACAGGAGCGGCTGCGGGCCACTGCCCAGCTCTACCTGGCCGAGCATCCCAACCCCAGGCAGCCCCGCTTTGACGTGGCCCAGGTCTATGCCCCCCGGGGCATGGCGACCGCAAACCCCCGCATAGAGTATGTGGAGAACGCCTTTTGAGGGGGGAGCGGGATGGAGGGGAAACCCTGGGTATTTGACGCCCATTGCGACACGGTGTACCGCTGCTGGCAGACGGGGGAGGGGTTGGCGCGCAACACCGGCGCGGTGGATCTGGAGCGGGTGGAGCGGGCCTTTGGCTGCTACGCCCAGATCTTTGCGCTGTGGGCAGACCCGGACAGGGCCGGGGGTGGCCCGGAGGGGGACTACGCGGCCCTGCTGGCCTGCGCCCGCCGGCAGCTGGCAGCCAACCGGAGGCGGATCGTCCTGTGCCGTACCGGCGGGGAGGTGCGCCGGGCCTGGGCCCAGGGGCGGGCGGCCGCCCTGCTGAGCGTGGAGGGGGCGCAGCTGCTGGGCTGCGACCCTGAGCGGCTGGAGCGTGCGGCCCGGGACGGGGTGCGGGTGATCACCCTGACCTGGAACCGGGCCAACGCCCTGTCTGGCTCCCACCGGGACCATCCGGAGCAGGGGCTGACTGAGCAGGGCAGGCGGTTTGTCCGTCGCATGGGGGAGCTGGGCCTGCTGGTGGACGTCTCCCACCTGTCCCCGGCCGGGTTCTGGGATGTGATGGCGCTGTCCCGCCGGCCAGTGCTGGCAACCCACTCCAATGCCAGGGCGGTGTGGGAGCACACAAGGAACTTGACGGATGAGCAAATAACTGCCATAATAAAGAACCACGGCTTCGTCGGCCTGAACTTCTATCCAGACTTTGTGGGTGGGAACCGGGACCTGGATAGCGTCCGGGCCCACCTGGACCACATCCTGGAGCTGGGCGGCGAGGAACAAGTGGGGCTGGGGGGCGACTGGGACGGGGGAGAGACCATTCCGGCCCTGCCGGACATTGGGGCGCTGGAGCGTCTATATGAGTACTTGTTGTGCCGCCATTACCCGGAAGCGGTGGTGCGCGGCCTGTTTTACAACAACCTGATGAGAGTGGTGAGTTTGCCGTGAACTATGTGAGCACGCGGAATAAAAGCGGGAAGATGACCGCGGCCCAGGCCATCGTGCGGGGCTTGGCGCCGGATGGGGGGCTGATGACCCCCGAACTGTTGCCCAGGCTGCCGGGCAGCGCGCTGGAGAGCATGAAGACCATGTCCTACCAGCAGCGGGTGGTGTATGTCTTGAGCCGCTTCCTGGAGGAGTTTTCCGCCCGGGAGCTGACGGAGTTTGCCGCCGCAGCCTATGGCGGAGGCTTCTCCCACCCGGCGGTGGCGCCGGTGCGCCATCTGGAGGACGGGCTGAGCTGCCTGGAGCTGTGGCACGGGCCCACCTGCGCCTTCAAGGACATGGCCCTTCAGATGCTGCCCCATCTGCTGTCGGCCTCCCTGGCCAAGCTGGACGAGGAGAAGACTGCCTGTATCCTGGTGGCCACCTCGGGGGATACGGGCAAGGCCGCCCTGGAGGGGTTCAAGGACGTGGCCAGGACCAAGATCCTGGTCTTCTATCCCAAGGATGGGGTGTCCGACATCCAGCAGCTGCAAATGGTGACCCAGGCGGGGGGCAACGTGGGGGTGTGCGCCGTGGTGGGCAACTTTGACGACGCACAGGCCGGCGTCAAGCGCATCTTCTCCGACCGGGCCCTGGCGGATACCCTGGCCCAGCGGGGCTACTTCCTGTCCTCGGCCAACTCTATCAACTGGGGGCGGGTACTGCCCCAGATCGTGTACTATATCTCAGCTTACTGCGACCTGCTCCAGTCCGAGCAGATCGCCAGCGGCCAGGAGATCAACGTGTGCGTGCCCACGGGCAATTTCGGCAATATCCTGGCGGGCTATTACGCCCGGCAGATGGGGGTGCCCATCAAGACCCTGATCTGCGCCTCCAACCAGAACAACGTGCTCACCGATTTCATCCGCACCGGGATATATGATCGGAACCGCCCCTTCTATCACACCACCTCCCCCTCCATGGACATCCTGGTGTCCAGCAACCTGGAGCGGCTGATTTTCGAGCTGTCCGGGCGGGAGGACGGCCTGGTACGGGGATATATGGAGCAGCTGGCCGACAGCGGACGCTACCAGGTGAGCGCCCAGCTGCACAAAAAGATCCAGGAGCTGTTCGCCGCCGGCTGCTGCGACGACGGGCAAGCCAGCCGGACCATTGAGCGGGTGTGGCGGCAGTTTGACTACCTGATCGACCCCCACACGGCGGTGGCCTTCCACGTGCTGGAGGAGTACCGGGCCTCCACCGGAGACGATACCCCTGCGGTGGTGGTGTCCACCGCCAGCCCCTTCAAGTTCTGCACCAGCGTGCTCAGCGCCCTGGGGGTTGAGGAGCACCGGCCGGGGACCGAGGCGCTCGACCAGCTGGCCCAGCACACGGGGGTCCCGATCCCCACCCCGCTGGCGGCCCTGAAGGGAAAGGCCCGCCGCTTTGACGCGGTAACTGAGCGGGACGGGATGCGGGAACAGGTGCTGGAGTTCCTGCGGTGAGCGAGGAGGGATTGGATGGCCCTGTACGCCATCGGTGACACCCACCTCTCCCTGGGGACGGATAAGTCCATGGAGGTGTTTGGCGGGGCTTGGTCCGGCTATGTGGACAAGCTGCGCGCGGGCTTTGCCCAGGTGAACGAGGAGGACGTGGTGGTGCTATGCGGCGACCTGTCCTGGGGGATGAGCCTGGAGCAGGCTCTGGAGGACTTCCGATTTCTGGATCGGGAGCTGCCCGGGGAGAAGTGGCTGCTCAAGGGCAATCATGACTACTGGTGGACCACCGCGGCTAAAATGGAGCGCTTCTTCCGGGAAAACGGCCTGGAGCGGCTGCACATCCTGCATAACAACTGCGCCCTGTACGGGGATGTGGCCCTGTGCGGCACCCGGGGCTGGTTTTATGAGGAGAACGGCGGGCCCCATTCGGAAAAGGTGTTCCGCCGGGAGCTGATCCGGCTGGAGGCATCCCTCAAGGCGGCGGGGGAGCGGGAGCGGTACTGCTTCCTGCACTATCCCCCCCTGTACCAGGGCTACCGCTGCCAGGAGATCCTGGACCTTCTGGAGCGCTATGGGGTGAAGCGCTGCTGTTACGGCCACCTGCACGGGCCCAGCCACCGCCTGGCCGTGGAGGGGATGCGGGGCGGGGTGGACTACCGGCTGATCTCGTCTGACTACCTGGGATTTCAGCCGAAAAAAATTTTGGATTGAGCAAAAAAAGAGTGGAAATCTCCCATGCCATCTGGTAGAATAAATTGGATTTCACAGAAAGAATCTGGCCGTGGCCGCCCACCTGCCGCTGTGGCCAGCGTTGGAGGAACGGAACGCATGAACATCAAGAGCAATGAGAAAAAGGAAAACAGCATCATTGAGCTGGTCATCCAGGTCGGCGCCGAGGAGTTTGAGGCGGCCATCAACCAGGTCTACAATCGGCAGAAGAAGAACATCATGATCCCCGGTTTCCGCAAGGGCAAGGCCCCCCGGAAGATGGTGGAGCGGATGTACGGCGCTGAGGTCTTCTATGAGGACGCCATCGAAGCCTCCTACCCCAAGGCCTATGAGCAGGCACTGGAGCAGACGGGTATTGAGCCGGTGGCCTATCCCAAGCTGGAGATCCTGGAGGTGGGCAAGGACGGGTACAGCTTCCGGGCCGAGGTGACGGTCAAGCCAGAGGCTTCCATCCAGGGCTATAAGGGGCTGGTGGTGGCCAAGCCGGAGGTCAAGGTCACCGCCGCCGATGTGAAGGCGGAGCTGAAGCCTTACATCGACCGGGCCTCCCGCCTGGTGAGCGTGAGCCGCAAGGCCAAGAAGGGCGACACGGTGGAGATCGACTTCGAGGGCTTCCGGGATGGGGTGCCCTTTGAGGGCGGCAAGGGGGAGAACTACGCCCTGGAGCTGGGCTCGGGCAGCTTCGTGCCCGGGTTTGAGGACCAGCTGGTGGGGGTGAAAGCCGGCGAGGAGCGGGAACTGGACATCACCTTCCCCCAGGACTACACGCCCGAGCTGGCCGGCGCCTCCGTGGTGTTCAAGGTCAAGGTCAACGAGGTCAAGGAGAAGCAGGCGCCCGAGCTGGACGACGAGTTTGCCAAGGACGTGTCCGAGTTTGACACCCTGGAGGAGTTGAAGAAGGACCTGGGCGAGAAGCTCAAGCAGCGCCGCCAGGCCCAGGCAGACCAGGATTTTGAGCACGCGGTAGTGGACGCACTGATTGAAAAGCTCCAGTGCAATGTGCCTGAGGTCATGGTGGAGATCCGGGCTGACCGGATGATGGAGGACTATGCCGCCCGGCTGCAAAACTCCGGCATTCCTCTGGACGACTACCTGCGGGTCATGGGCATGAGCCGGGAGGACCTGCAGGCCCAGTCCAAGACGGCTGCAGACCGGGCCGTGCGCAGCGAGCTGGCCTTGGAGGCGGTGGCCGCCGCGGAGAAGATCCAGGTGGACGACGGGGACGTGGACGAGGAGATTGCCCGACTGGCCAAGGAGTACAACCTGACCCCGGAGCAGGCCCGGGAGGGGATCAGCCTGGAGCAGCTGCGCCAGGATCTGGCCCGCCGCAAGGCCCTGGAGCTGGTGAAGGGGGCAGTGAAGAAGCCGGCTAAGAAGGCCGCAGCGAAGGATCAGGAGGAGGGGAAGACTGACCAACCGGCGGCCAAGCCGGCCAAAAAGGCCCCTGCCAAGAAGGCGGCGGCCCAGGATGGGGTCACCCCGGAGAAGAAGTCTGCCAAGGCAGGCGCATCCAAGGCCAGCACCACCAAAGCTGCCGCCAAGGGGGAGGGGGCCAAGCCGGCCAAGAAAACCTCCACCGCCAAGCGCCCGGCCAAGAAGGATGGGGAGCAGGCTGCTGAGGAATGAGTGTTCCCATCGGGATCGGGAGGAATAAGAGGGCGGCCTAAGTGGGTATACTGGCTGGGAAACACGGAGATTTCCGCTGAAAAGGAGCATGATTACATGAGTTTGGTACCTTATGTTGTGGAGCAGACCAGCCGCGGCGAGCGGTCCTATGACATCTTTTCCCGTCTGCTCAACGACCGGATCATTTTTTTGGGGGAGGACGTGAACGCCACCACCGCCTCGCTGGTTGTGGCCCAGCTGCTCTACCTGGAAGCTCAGGACCCCGACAAGGACATTCAGTTCTACATCAATAGCCCTGGGGGTTCCGTCACCGATGGTATGGCCATCTATGACACCATGCAGTACATCAAGTGTGATGTGTCTACCATCTGCATCGGCATGGCTGCCTCCATGGGGGCCTTCCTGCTCTCTTCTGGGGCAAAGGGTAAACGGCTGGCCCTGCCCAATGCCGAGATTATGATCCACCAGCCCTCGGCGGGGACCCAGGGGCAGATCACGGATATGGCCCTCCACCTGCGCCGGCTGGAGATCATCAAGCGCCGCATGAACCAGATCTTAGCTGAAAACACGGGCAAGAGCGTGGAGCAGGTTACCGCTGACTGCGAGCGGGACAACTTCATGAGCGCCCAAGAGGCCCTGGACTACGGCCTGATTGACAAAGTGATCAAGAACCGCTGAGCGCGCGTGGGCGTTCCCACGCCTGCCGGCGCGTGATGGGAAGGGAAGTGAAGCCATGGCTCGAGACGAATACCGCTCTGTGCGCTGCTCCTTCTGCGGCAAGCACCAGGATCAGGTGGAGCGCATCATCGCAGGGCCCGGTGCCTATATCTGCAATGAATGTGTGCACCTGTGCTTGAACATCCTCAATGAGGAAGTGGTAGACGAGGATCGCGCCACCCTGGAGCTGGGTATCCCCGACGTGATCCCCACCCCTCAGGAGATCTGCGGGGTGCTCAACGAGTATATCATCGGGCAAGAGGACGCGAAGGTGGCCTTGTCCGTGGCGGTGTACAACCACTACAAGCGCATCTACTTCGGCGGCGGGGACGATGTGGAGCTGCAAAAGAGCAACATCCTGCTCATTGGTCCCACCGGCTGCGGCAAGACTTTGTTTGCCCAAACGCTGGCCCGCATCCTGAAGGTCCCCTTCGCCATTGCCGACGCAACCACCCTGACTGAGGCGGGCTATGTGGGGGACGATGTGGAGAACATCCTGCTGCGTCTGGTCCAGGCTGCCGACTACGACATCGAGCTGGCCCAGCGGGGCATCATCTATGTGGACGAGATCGACAAGATCGCCCGCAAGAGTGAGAACACCTCTATCACCCGGGATGTCTCCGGTGAGGGGGTGCAGCAGGCACTTTTGAAAATCCTGGAGGGAACTGTGGCCAACGTCCCGCCCCAGGGTGGGCGCAAGCACCCTCACCAGGAGTTCCTGCAGGTGGATACCCGGAACATCCTGTTCATCTGTGGCGGGGCCTTTGACGGGCTGGAGAAGATCATCGAGGGCCGCTTGAACCGGAAGAGCATCGGCTTTGGCGCGGACATCCAGACCAAGGCGGAGCGGGAGCGGGCTGACCTGTTCAAGGCCGTCCAGCCCCACGACCTGCTGAAGTTTGGTATCATTCCCGAACTGGTGGGCCGCTTGCCTGTCATCACCGCCTTGCGGGCGCTGGACCGGGAGCAGCTGGTGCAGATCCTCACCAAGCCAAAGAACGCCTTGGTCAAACAGTACCAGAAGCTGATGGAGTACGACAATGTGGAGCTGGTTTTCACCGACGAGGCGCTGGCCGCCGCCGCGGACAAGGCGGTGGAGCGCAAGATCGGCGCCCGGGGGCTGCGGGCAGTGCTGGAGGAGGTCATGACCCCGGTGATGTACCAGGTGCCCTCCGACCCGGCCATCGCCAAGGTGACGGTGACCGATCAGGCCATCCGCGGGGAGGCCGAACCCATCCTGGAGCGGCAGGAGAACCGCCCGCCCCGGCCCCGGCTGGGAGGAGCGGCGCTGCGGGCTGAGCAGGGGGGCAAGAACGCGGCCCGGGGCAAGCACGTATCCTAACACAACTTCGCGCGATCAAAGGGGCGGGCCTGGCCCGCCCCTTTTCCGTTGACACGCCAAGGAGGCGACGAGCATGACACAACCAAATCAGACGGGCGGGGCGCTGGTCTCCATGCCCGCGCTGGCCCTGCGGGGGATCACGGTATTCCCCAACCTGCTGCTGCACTTTGACGTGGGGCGGGAGGCTTCCATCCATGCCCTGGAGGGGGCGATGGCAGGGGCCCGGGAGGTCTTTTTGGTGACCCAGCGGGATCCTACCCAGGAAAAGCCCCGCCAGGCAGACCTGTATGAGGTGGGCACGGTGGCGCGGGTCAAGCAGATCCTGCGCCTGCCGGAAAACGGGGTGCGGGTGATGGTAGAGGGGCTTAGCCGGGGCCGTCTGGTGGAGCTATCCGCTCTGGAACCCACCCTGCTGGCCCGGGTGGAGCTACTGCCCGAGGAGCGCGCGCCCAAGCTCAACTCCCGCCGGACTGAGGCCAGGATCCGGCAGATCTACGCCATGGTGGAGCGGTACACTGAGCTGTCCGACCGGGTGTCCTCGGAGGTGCACCTGAAGCTGCTGTCCAGCAGCGACCCGGCCTACATCAGCGACTATGCGGCCCAAAATATGCCCCTGCGTTTTGAGGATAAGCAGGCGGTGCTGGAGGAGCTGCGCCCGGCCAAGCGCTTGGAGAAGCTCAGCAGGATCCTCACCCGGGAGGTAGAGATCCTGGAGGTGGAGACCGAGCTGGAGGTCAAGATCCACGAGCAGATGGCTGCCAACCAGCGGGAGTATGTGCTGCGGGAGCAGCTGCGGGTCATCCAGCGGGAGCTGGGCAGTCAGGAGGAAAACGACGAGGCAGAGCAGTACCGCAAACGGGTGGCTGAGGCGGACCTGCCCGATGAGGTGCGGGAGAAGCTGGAACAGGAGATCGGCCATCTGGAAAAGCAGCCCTTTGGTTCCTCTGAGGCTGCCGTGCTGCGGGGCTATCTGGACACCTGCCTGGAGCTGCCCTGGCGGAAAAAGACCCGCCAGAGGGTGAGCGTCAGCGCCGTGGCCAAAGCCCTGGACGCCGACCACTTCGGGCTGGATAAGGTCAAGAGGCGGATCCTGGAGTTTGTGGCAGTCAAGCAGTTGGCCCCCGGGCTAAACAGCCAGGTGCTGTGCCTGGTGGGCCCGCCTGGTGTGGGCAAGACCTCCATCGCCATGAGCGTGGCCAGGGCCATGAACCGGAAACTGGCCCGGATCTCCCTGGGTGGCGTGCACGATGAGGCGGAGATCCGGGGGCATCGGAAGACCTATGTGGGGGCCATGCCCGGGCGCATCATCGCGGGCATCCGACAGGCGGGCAGCGCCAACCCGGTGCTGCTGCTGGACGAGATTGACAAACTGGGGGGGGATTACCGGGGTGACCCGGCCTCTGCGCTGTTGGAGGTGCTGGACACCGAGCAGAACGCCTCCTTCCGGGATCACTATCTGGAGCTGCCCTTCGATCTGTCCGACGTGTTGTTCCTCACCACCGCAAACACCACCGCCTCTATTCCCCGGCCTTTGCTGGACCGGATGGAGGTCATTGAGCTGTCCAGCTATACCGACGAGGAAAAGTTGCAGATCGCCAAGCGCCACCTGCTGCCCCGGCAGATCAAGCGCCATGGGCTGAGCCGGGGGCAGCTCAAGGTGTCCGATGAGGCGGTGCGCCAGATTATCTCCGGCTATACCAAGGAGTCGGGGGTACGAGTGTTGGAGCGTCGGCTGGCCGCCCTGTGCCGGAAGGCTGCTATGCGGGTGGTGTCAGATGGGGTAAAGCAGATTAAGTTGACAGAAAAAGACTTGGAGGAAGCCCTGGGAGTGCGCCGCTACCACCAGGAACATCCGGCTGGGCAGCCCCCCTTGGTGGGGGTGGTCAACGGCCTTGCCTGGACGGCGGTGGGCGGCGAGATCCTGGAGGTGGAAGTCAATGTGATGCCGGGCAGCGGCAAGGTGGAACTGACAGGCAACCTAGGCAACGTGATGCGGGAGTCGGCCCGGGCGGCCCTGTCCTTCCTGCGCAGCCGGGCAGACCAGCTGGGGCTGGAGGCGGACTTCCACAAGAGCAAGGACATCCACGTTCACTTTCCCGAAGGGGCGGTGCCCAAGGACGGGCCGTCGGCCGGTGTGGCCATCGCCACGGCCATGGTATCTGCCCTGACGGACGTCCCTGTGCGCCGGGACGTGGCCATGACGGGGGAGGTGACCCTGCGTGGGCGGGTGCTGGCCATCGGCGGGCTGCGGGAGAAGACGATGGCGGCTCTGCGTGGGGGCATCCGCACGGTGATCCTCCCCAAGGAGAACCAGCGGGATCTGGAAGAGATCGACCCTGCCGTCCGGGCGCAGCTGCGCTTTGTGCCCGTGGAGCAGGTGGACGAGGTGCTGGCTGAGGCCTTGGCCGGCGCTGCCCAGGCGGTGCGGGCAGGGGAGGGGGCGCGGGCAGAGTCGCGCCCGGCCCCGGCCCGGCAGCCCGCCCTGCGCCAGTAAGGGCGGGTGATGGCCATGGGTGTGAACCTCAATCAGGCGGAGTTTGTCCGGGCCGCCGCCCGCCCCGCCGACTTTCTGAGAGACGGCCGGCCCCAGGTGGTTTTTGCCGGGCGGTCCAACGTGGGTAAGTCCTCGGTGATCAACCGCCTGCTGGGCCGGAAGAACCTGGCCCGGGTGGGTTCCGCACCGGGAAAGACCAGCCAGATCAACTACTTTTTCGTGTCCGGGAAGTTCTACCTGGTGGACCTGCCTGGATATGGATACGCCAAGGTGTCCAAGCAGGAGCGGGCCCGCTGGGGCCGGCTGATGGAGGCGTGGTTTGCCGACGCCAGCCTGATGACCCTGGGCGTGCTGGTGGTGGACGCCAGGCACAGCCCCACCCAGGACGACCGGACCATGTCCGACTTTTTCCAGGCGTCAGGGAAGCCCTACGTGGTGGCGGCAAACAAGCTGGACAAGGTGAAAAAGAGCCAGGTGCAGACCAATCTGGAGCGGGTGGCCCAGGCGTTGGCCCTGCCTGCCGCGGTACCGGTCATCCCCTTCTCGGCGGAGAAGGGAGACGGGCGGGAGGCGCTGCTGGGCCGGATCCTGGCCCATGTGGAGGAGGGCGAGAGCCATGCGGTATGTGAGAGTTGAGGTGGAGGGGATCCCCCGCTGGGGGGTGATCCAGGACGGGCAGGTGCGCACCCTGCGGGGCGACCCCTATGATGGGCTGCTGGACTACGATGGGGCGGTTTTCCCTCTGGCGGATTGCGCGCTGCTGCCCCCTTGCACGCCCACCAAGATCGTGTGCGTGGGTAAGAACTATGCCGAGCACGCCCGGGAGATGGGCGGGGAGCCCCCCGGTTTCCCGGTGCTCTTCCTCAAGGGGATCAACACCCTGAACCGGCCGGAGGGGACGGTCCGCGCCCCCGGATTTGTCCAGCGGCTGGACTACGAGGGGGAGCTTGCCTTAGTCATCCGCCGCCGAGCCAAGGACGTGCGGGCGGAGGACGTGGCGCAGTACATCTTGGGCTACACCTGCCTGAACGATATCACGGCCCGGGACGTCCAGCGCCAGGACGGGCAGTGGACCCGGGGCAAGTCCATGGACGGATTCTGCCCCGTGGGGCCATGGGTGAGCGACGAGGTGGATCCCGGGGCGCTGGAGCTGGAGACCCGTCTGAACGGGGCGGTGGTCCAGCGGGGGAACACCGGGCAGTTCCTCACCCAGATCCCCCAGATGCTGGCCTTCATCACCGCCTCCATGACCCTGGAACCGGGGGATGTGGTAGCCACCGGCACCCCGGCGGGTATCGGCCCCATGGCGCCGGGGGATGTGGTGGAGGTAGAGGTAAAGGGGATCGGTACACTGCGCAACTTCATCCTCTAAGCGGCCTGGCTCACCCTGCAAAGGTGTGGGCCAGACTTTTTTGTCCTTTTGGGTCGAAATAAGCCTATTTTCCCCACGGTCAGCAAAAAAGAGTGAATTGTTTTGGGAAAATCCTTGCGTGGAAAAGAAAAAGAGCGTATAATAACCATTGAGAGATTATACCATTTAGGAGGTGGGAACGTGTATCGGATCGGGGACAAGGTCGTCCATCCCATGCACGGCGCGGGCGTCATCGACTCCATCGTGCAGCGCAAGGTCAACGGCCAGATGAAGGACTACTACCTGTTGAATCTATCCAACGGGAACATGATGGTCATGATTCCCACCGACAACACCCGGGAGATTGGGGTGCGGCCGGTGGTGTCCGGGCAGGAGGCCACCCGGCTGATCCAGGCCATGGAGAGCATCCAGGTAGACATGACCCAGAACTGGAACCGGCGCTACCGGGAAAATATGTCCCGGATCAAGAGCGGCGACCTGCTGGAGGTTGCTCGGGTGGTCAAGGGGCTGGCCTGCCGGGATCACCAGCGGGGTCTGTCCACCGGAGAGCGCAAGATGCTCCATGTGGCAAAGCAAATCCTCATCTCGGAGCTGGTGCTGGCCCAGAGCCTACCTTACGAGACGGTGGAGGCCAGGGTGGACGGGATCCTGGCCCATTGAGGCAGACGGAGAAGGGGCCTGAGGGCCCCTTTTTGCAAGGAAGGGAGAGGAGCGATCCATGGGATGGTTCGCGCGCCGGCGCAGGGCGCGCCGGGAGACGGGGTTCTGCTCGGCAGTGGTGGTGGCCGCGGGGGCTTCCAGGCGCATGGGGCAGGATAAGATCCTGGCGGAGCTGGGGGGGATCCCGGTGATCGCCCGCACGCTGCTGGCCTTTGAGCGGGCCGAGCAGGTGGACGAGATCGTGGTGGTCACCCGGGAGGATCAGGTGGCCCAAGTGGCCGGGCTGTGCCGGGACTTCCAGATCTCCAAGGCGGCCAAGGTGATCCGGGGCGGGGCCACCCGGACCCAGTCGGCCCGCATGGGCACCCTGGAGGCGGACCAGTCCGCCCAGCTGATCGCCATCCACGATGGGGCCCGCCCCCTGGTCAGCCAGGAGGTGATCGCCGAGGCCATCGGGAAGGCAGCCCAGACCGGTGCGGCCGCTCCCGCCGTCCCGGTGAAGGACACCATCAAGCAGGCCGTAGACGGAGTGGTGGAGCGCACGCTGGACCGGGCCGCCCTCTATGCGGTCCAGACCCCCCAGGTCTTTGAGGCGTCCCTGATCCGGGCGGCGCTGCAAAAGGCGCTGGACGACGGGGTGGAGCTGACCGACGACTGTGCCGCGGTGGAGCGGCTTGGGATGCGGGTGTGGCTGACGCCGGGGCGGGGGGACAACCTCAAGCTGACCACGCCGGAAGACCTGATCTGGGCGGAAGGGCTGCTGGAACGGGAGGTGGTGTGATGCGCATCGGGCATGGCTATGACGTGCACCGGCTCACGCCGGAGCGCAAGCTCATCTTAGGCGGGGTGGACATCCCGTGGCAGCTGGGGCTGCTGGGGCACTCGGACGCGGACGTGCTCACCCATGCGGTGATGGACGCGCTGCTGGGAGCGGCCGGCCTGGGGGATATTGGGGGGGCCTTTCCAGACACGGACCCGGCCTACGCCGGGGCTTCCAGTTTGCTGCTGCTGGAGCGGGTGATGGAAAAGCTGGGGGCGGCCGGTTTCCAGGTGGGCAATGTGGACGCCACCATCCTGGCCCAGCGTCCTAAGCTGGCCCCCTATTTGCCGCAGATGCGGGACAATCTGGCCGGGGTGATGGCCGTCCCTCCCGGCCGGGTGAACGTGAAGGCCACCACGGAGGAGGGGCTGGGATTCACCGGAGCGGGGGAGGGGATGGCTGCCCACGCTGTGGCCCTCCTGTTAGAGAGATAAGACAATTGCACACTAGGATGCACAAGCGCTCCGCTCAGGACATATGATGTTCTGAGAGGAGCGCTTTGTCATGGCCTGGGAAGGACCCGCCTGGAGAGGCCGGGGGCGCGGCTTCTGTCCAAGACGGGATAAGAAAGGAAGGGGAAGGGTGCCATGCTCTATTACCTGATCATCTGCCGCTCGCTGACCTATGCCCAGCGCACGGCCCGCATCCTGGAGCGGGCCGGGATCAGCGGCCATATCATGCGGGCCCCCAAGCTGGTTGCCAAGGAGGGGTGCGGCTATTGCGTCAAGATCGCCGAGCGGCGTCTGAGCGACGCCCTCCAGGCCTTGCAGCGGGAGGGAATGGCCCCCAAACAGGTATTCCTTCAGAATGCCGACGGAGCGTATCGAGAGGTGCAGCCATGATCTATTTGGACAGTGCGGCCACAACACTGGAGAAGCCGGCCGGGGTAGCCGCCGCCACCGCCTGGGCCATGGGCCATCTGGCCAGCCCGGGGCGTGGCGGCCACCAGGCCAGTATGCGCGCGGCGGAGGTGGTCTATCGCTGCCGGGAGACCGCCGCCCAGCTGTTCCATCTCTCCCAGCCCGAGCAGGTGGTACTTACCTCCAATGCCACCCACGCCCTGAACCTGGCCATCCGCTCCCTGGTTCGGCCCGGCGGCGTTGTGCTCATCTCCGGCTATGAGCATAACGCGGTCACCCGCCCGCTGTGCAACGGGCTGGATGCGCGGGTGAAGGTGGCAGCGGGGAGGCTGTTTGACCCAGATGGGGTGTACGAGGCTTTTGAGCGGGGGATGACAGGGGAGGTGGAGGCGGTGGTATGTAACCACGTCTCCAACGTCTTTGGCTTCATTCAGCCGGTGGAGCGCATCGCCGCGCTGTGCCGCCGCCGGGGTAAGGCGCTGATCGTGGACGCTTCCCAGTCCGCCGGAATGCTGCCCGTGGACCTGGAGGGCTGGGGGGCAGCCTTTGTAGCTATGCCCGGCCACAAAGGGTTGTATGGCCCCCAGGGAACCGGGCTGCTGCTGTGCAACGCCCAGACGACACCCCTGATCTACGGTGGGACAGGGAGCTTGTCGGCCAGCCAGCAGATGCCCGATTTTCTCCCAGACCGGCTGGAGGCGGGCACCCAGAACGTCTGCGGGGCAGCCGGGCTGTTGGCGGGAATGCGGTTTGTGCGGGCCCGGGGTGTGGAGCAGATCGGGCGCCATGAACGATCTCTGTGCCGGAGGATGATGGACGCGCTGGCAGGCATCCCGAGGGTGCGCGTGTACCGGGGCGGGGAGAGCCAGAGCGGGCTGTTCGCCTTTACGGTAGACGGCATGGACTGCGAGGCGGTGGCAGAGGGGCTTGGCCGACGGGGCGTGGCGGTGCGGGCGGGGCTGCACTGCGCCCCCTTGGCCCACCGCACAGTGGGTACGCTGGACAGCGGCGCGGTCCGGATGAGCTTTTCTGCCTTCAACCAGCCCTGGCAGGTGGATCGAGCGGCAGCCGCCCTGCGCGGGGTAATCCGGGAGGGGACGCGGTGAGCGCCGCGTCCCCCTTCCGACCCGGGCGATGGGGGGCATGAAAAGAAATGTTTCATTTTTAGATTTTTATACCCATCGGCTTGCTATTCCATGTCAAATGGGCTATAATGGATTAGATCAACACATCCCGCTGTGCTGGGCTGGACGCGCGGATGGAAGGGCCGGGGATTTACTATGCTTGATAGGATCAGAGAGATGTGGGAAACCGGGTTGGAGCTGGCCCGGCTGATCGGGGTATTCGACCTCATTGACATCGCCCTGGTTGCCTTTGTGATCTATCATATCTTCCAGTTCGTGCGCCGCAGCCGGTCAGGGCAGGTGGCAAAGGCCATCCTGATCATCATCGGGGCCATGGTGGTAGCCAACCTGCTGCACCTGCGGGTGGTCAGTTATCTGCTCAACAACGCCGTGGAGCTGGGACTGATCACGCTGGTGATCATCTTCCAGCCGGAGATCCGCCGCTTTCTGGAGCGCATGGGCAGCGGCAGGATCAAGGAGTTGTTCCTCACGGAGGGATACACCGATGAGCTGGAGGTGGCCATCCAGGAGACGGTGAAGGCATACGGCGCCCTGTCCAAGAATAAGGTGGGCGCGCTGATGGTCTTTGAGCGCAAGACCGTGCTGGACGACGTGCTCAAGACCGGGGTGGATATGGACGCGCGCATCTGTGCCGACCTGCTGCAGAACCTGTTTTGGGACAAGGCCCCCCTCCATGACGGGGCGGTAATCGTGCGCAATGGCCGCATTGTGGGCGCGGGCTGTATGCTTCCCATGTCGGGCAATGTCAACCTGAGCCGGGATCTGGGGATGCGTCACCGGGCGGGCATCGGCATCAGCGAAAACTCGGACGCGGTGGTGGCCATCGTCTCGGAGGAGACGGGCTCGGTCTCGGTGGCGGTCAACGGGATGCTCAAGCGCCATCTGACCCCTGAGACGCTGGAGAAACTGCTGCGGGGCGAGCTGATGCCCGAGCCGGAGGAGCGCAGGCCCACTACCCCCGCGGCCAAGCTGTCCGATCTGCTCAAGGGGAGGAAGGGGGATAAGAGCAATGGGAAAGAAGATTCGCGAAAGTAAAATCCTCTATATCTTCCTGTCCGTGCTCATCTCCATCGCCCTGTGGTTCTATGTCACCTCCCTGGACGGCAATGAGGACACCATCACCATCGGCAATATCCCCGTCACCTTTTCTGGGGTGGAGGCGCTGGAGCAGCGGGGGCTGATGATCGTGGATGACGCGCCGCGGGTGTCGGTGCGGATCAGCGCCTCGCCTATGGTGCTGGCCCGGCTGGATAATCAGTCCCTCCAGGCCACGGTGGACGTCTCCCAGATCTCGGAGGCGGCCCAGTATACCTTGGCCTACACAGTGAGCCTGCCAGCTGGAGTTAGCGCCAACCAGGTGCAGTTCGTGTCCGGACAGGTGGGCAATGTGAGCTTTACCGTGGCCCGCTATGCCTCCAGGCCCATTGAGATCCAGGGGCAGTTTACCGGCACGGCGGCGGAGGGCTATCTGCCAGGCTCGGCGGACGACTTCGTATTCTCCCCCACCACCCTGACGGTGAGCGGCCAGGCCGAGCTGGTGGAGCAAATCTCCCACGCCCTGGTCACCGTGGACGGGGAGGAGCTCACGCAATCGATCAACGGGGACTTCCCCTATGAGTTCATCGATGCCAACGGAGAACCTTTGGGTGAGCTGGATGTGGAGGTGGATAGCCAGACCGTCCACGTTTCCTTCCCCATCTACGCGACGGCGGAGATCCCCCTGGAGGTCACATTGGTGGCCGGCGGCGGGGCCAGCACGGCAAACGCCAGCTATACCCTCAGCGAGGACACGATCTTGGTGGCGGGCAGCAGCCAGGCGGTGGCCGCCATCCAGGAGGAGGGGGCGCTGACCATCGCGGCCATCGACCTGGCCACTGTCCAGGACGGGGACGAGCTCCAGCTCAACATCCCCCTGGCCGACGAACTGACCAACATCAGCGGCTTCACCGAGGTGACGGTGACCATCCACCTGGAGGGCGAGCTGGCCACCCGGACCATCGAGACGGACAACATCGAGGTCATCAACTGTCCCCAGGGGTGGAGCGCACGGGTCCTTACCCGGGTGCTCAGCGTGGAGATCCGGGGAGACCCGGAGCTGGTGGACGCGGTGATCGAGGAGAACGTGCTGGTGTCGGTGGACCTGTCCCAGGTGCATGAGGCAGCCGGGCAGTACTCCATGGCGGCCACGGTGTATCTCAACAGCGTGGGCACGGTGGACCAGATCGGCGTGATGAACCGCGGCTATGAGGTCGTGGTGGAACTGAGCCGGGCCTGAGCGGGGATGTTTGGCTATGTCAGGCCGGTGCTCAACCGGCTCAGCGAGGATGACCGGGCCGCCTACCAAAGCGCCTACTGCGGACTGTGCCGGGCCATGGGCCGGCGGTACGGCTGGATGGCCCGGTTCACCCTCAATTACGATTTCGCCTTCCTGGCCATCCTGCTCTCCGGGGGACAGGGGGGAGGAAATACCTGCGCCGCCCGCTGCCCGGCCCATCCTCTGCGCGCCCCCAGGACCTGCCTGTGCGGGCCTGGGCTGGATGTGGCCGCCGACGAGAGCATGGTCCTCACCTATCACAAGCTGACCGACGACGTATACGACCACGGGCTGCTCACCGGCCTGCCCTACCGGCTGGTCCGCCTGCTGTTCCGCCGCCCCTACCGCCGGGCGGCCCGGGCCAGGCCGGACTTTGACCGTCAGGTGCGGGATGGGCTGGAGCGGCTGCGGCGGCTGGAGGGGGCGGCCTCGCCCGAGCTGGACCGGGTGGCGGACGCCTTTGCGGGCATCCTGGCCTGCGCCGCGCAGGGGCAGGTGGATGGCGCGGGGGACCGGCGGGCCATGGAGCAGCTGCTGTACCACCTGGGCCGGTGGATCTACCTGGCCGACGCCTGGGACGATCTGGAGCAGGATGCCCGGCGTGGGCGGTACAACCCCCTGGAGGCCCGCTTTGCCGGCCGGGCCAAGCAGGAGCGGGCCTATGTGGAGACCACCCTGACCCACTCGGCCCGGCTGGTGGCGGCGGCGGCAAACCTCATCTCCTTTGGGCGCTGGACCCCGGTGGTGGAAAACGTGGTGTACGCCGGCCTACCTGCGGTGCAAGGGGCGGTGCTGGACGGACGGTGGAACGAAATGCGCGCAACGCGTAAAATAAGGGAGAAGCAGATCAATGAGAGATCCGTATGAAGTGCTTGGGGTCAGCCAGACGGCCAGCGATGAGGAGATCAAGCGGGCCTATCGGGAGCTGGCGCGGAAGTATCACCCGGACAATTACCAGAACAATCCCCTGGCCGACCTGGCTGAGGAGAAAATGAAAGAGGTCAACGAGGCCTATGAGGCCATCACCCGCATCCGTTCCGGGGGGAGCGCGTCCGGCGGCTATGGGGCTGGAGGCTATGGCTCCGGGGGCGCCTCCGCCTCCCAGGGGGGCTATGCCGGCGCGTCCGGCGGCCAGGGCTTTGCCCAAGCCCGGCAGTACATCAATATGGGCAACCTGGATGGGGCGGAGCGCATCCTCCAGGGGGCGGGGGTGAAGAACGGCGAGTGGTACTTCCTGATGGGCAGCATTGCCTACCGCCGCGGCTGGCTGGACGAGGCCAGACAGAACTACCAGATCGCCTGCCAGATGGAACCTGGAAACCTGGAGTACCGCCAGGCGCTGAACATGATGCAGCAGGGGGGATACGGCTACCGGCCCGACATGGCCGGGGGGCAGTGCGACAGCTTGGACTGTTGTACCTCCCTGCTGTGCCTGAATTGTATGTGTGGAGGGTGCAACTGAGATGAGGCCAAACGGATCGGCCAGAAAGATTGCCTATCCCGCCCTGCTGGGCGCGCTGTCCCTGGTGGTGGTCTACCTGGGTTCCATCACGCCCACAGGAAGCTGGGGGGTGGTGGCTGTGGCGGGGCTGATGCCCTGCGCGGCGGTGATTTCCGCCGGTCTTCCCGCCGGCTTTCTGTGCTGGGCGGGGGTGTCCATCCTGGCCTTCCTGATGGTGCCGGATAAGTTTTGCGTCCTGTTGTACGGGGTGCTGTTCGGCCTGTACCCGATGGTCAAGGCCCTCATTGAGCGCCTGCGCCGCCGGCCGGTGGAGTACCTGCTCAAATTGGTGTTTTTCAACGCGGCCCTCACGGTGCTCTACCTGGTGATGCGGGCGGCGGTGCTGGCCTCGCTGCCCCAGGCGCTGTCGGTGGTCTGGGCGCTGTATGGAGCGGGGAACGTGGTGTTTCTGCTGTATGACTACGGGTTGAGCAAGCTGATCGGGGCCTATCTGGCCCGGATCCACCGGGCGGTGCGCTGAGCGGGGAGGGGAAGAGATGGTCAAGAGCATGACGGGCTACGGCCGTGGGGAGCGCAGTGGGGAGAACCGGACGGTGACGGTGGAGCTGCGTACGGTCAACAACCGCTACCTGGACTGCGCCATCAAGCTGCCCCGGGCCTACCTCTTTGCCCAGGACGTGGTGAAGGAGCGGGTGGGGGCCCGGGTGGCCCGGGGGAAGGTGGATGTGTTTGTGAGCATCGACCAGACCGGGGAGGAGGCCCTCACCGTGACGGTGAACGAGCCTTTGGCCAGGGCGTATCTGGATGCGCTGGGGAAGCTGTACCAGATTGACGGTGGCCAGCGCATGAGCATGGGTTGCAAGCCCACCGACCTGGCCCGCTTTCCCGACGTGCTGGTGGTGGAGCGGCAGCCGGAGGATCAGCAGGCGGTGCAGGGGCTGATCCTGGACGCGCTGGAGGCGGCGCTGGACGACCTGGAGGCCATGCGACGCCGGGAGGGCGGGCGCATGGCTCAGGATATCCTGGCCCGGGCGAATCGGGTGGAGGAGCTGACCGGGCAGATCGAGGCCCGATCCCCCCAGTCGGTGGCCGACTACCGCGCCCGGCTGACCGCCCGGCTGCAGGAGATGCTGGGCAGTGCGCAGCTGGATGAGGGGCGGCTGCTGACGGAGGCGGCCATCTTTGCCGACAAGGTGGCGGTGGATGAGGAGACGGTGCGGCTGCGCAGCCACCTGGCCCAGCTGCGGGAGCTGCTGGACCAGGGCGGGCCGGTGGGGCGCAAGCTGGACTTCCTGATCCAGGAGTTCAACCGGGAGGCCAACACCATCGGCTCCAAGTGCACCGACCTGGAGAACACCAGATATGTGGTGGAGCTGAAGGCGGAGATTGAGAAGATCCGGGAGCAGGTGCAGAATCTGGAATAGGGAGGTGCCGGCATGGAGCTGATCCACATCGGGTTTGGCAATGCGGTGGCTGCCCGGCGGGTGCTGGCGGTGGTCAGCCCAGAGTCTGCGCCCATCAAGCGTCTGGGGCAAGAGGCCAAGGAGCGGGGGCAGCTGATCGACGCCAGCTTTGGCCGTAAGACGAAATCGGTGCTGGTGATGGATACCGGCCATGTGGTCTGGTCCTCGCTGACGCCAGAACAGATCCAGAGCCGGGCGGCCCCCCGCGGGCAGGGGGAGAATGGAACAACAGGGGACGAGCGTCTATGAGTGGGCTGAAGAAACAGAAAAACGGAGAGCTGATCGTGCTGTCCGGGCCCTCCGGAGTGGGGAAGAGCACCGTGATCGCCGAGCTGCTCAGCAACCGCCGGGACATCTATTTTTCGGTGTCCTACACCACCCGGGCCCCCCGGGTGGGGGAGGCGGAGGGGGTCAACTACCATTTTGTCTCCCGGGAGGAGTTTGAGCGGATGATCCGGGACGGGGAGCTGCTGGAGTTTGCCGAGTATGTGGGAAACTATTACGGCACCTCCATGAAGGTGATCCGGGAAAAATTGGAGCAGGGGGTGGACGTGCTGCTGGACATTGAGGTACAGGGGGCGGCCAAGGTGCGGGAAAAGTGCCCGGACGCGGTGCTGATCTTCCTCATCCCCCCCTCGCTGGAGGAGCTGTCCCGGCGGCTGTACCAGCGCAATACCGACGCCTCGGAGGCCATCAGCCTGCGCCTGGAACAGGCCCGGCAGGAGTGCCGGGAGAGCGTGTGCTACGACTACCTGGTGGTCAATGACAACGTGGTGGACGCCGCCCAGGAGATTCGCTCCATCCTGGAGGCGGAGCGCTGCAAGGTCAAGAAACGCATCCATCTGGCCCATGGCATCATTGGGGACGCGGATGGGCGCAAATGTCAGTGAGAAAACGAAAGGACGGACGAGACGATGTTGCTGTATCCCGCGATGAAGGATCTGTTGAAGAATGTACCCAGCCGATACCTGCTGGTCAACCTGGTGGCAGCCCGGGCCAGGAAGATCTCCAGCCTGGCCGAGCAGGAGGGGCTTCCCCTGGAGGAAAAGCCGGTGACCATGGCCATCCAGGAGGTGGCCGAGGGAATACTGCGGCCAGAGACCGCCCAGATCGCCGGCCAGGATGAGGGGAACGAAGGGCCAGATGGGGCTCTGGAGGGTGACGAGCAGGCATCGGAGTGACGCAATGGCAAGCGGCAGTAACGCCGCTTGCCATTTAAGCCAAAATGGGGAGAGGGGGGAAGGGGCCATGCCAACTGTTGCAAAGCTCGCCGTGGCCGCCGCCCCCTATGCCATCGACCGCCCCTACGACTACCTGGTTCCCCAGGAGCTGGAGGCCACTCTGCGTCCCGGGATGCGGGTGGCCGTCCCCTTTGGAAAGGGCAACCGGGTGAGCGACGGGATTGTGCTGTCCGTGATGGGGGCAGCGGGAGAGGATCGGAAGCTGAAGCGGATCGTGGCCCAATTAGATGAGGAGCCCATGCTCAGCCCGGCGGATCTCCAGCTGGCCCTGTGGATGCGGGAGCGGTATTTCTGCACCGTGTACGACGCGGCCAGGGCCATCCTGCCTTCCGGGCTGTGGTTTTCGCTCAAGGATTGCTGGCGGCTTGCCCCCGGGGTGGACCGGGAGGCTGCCTGCCAGGCGGCGGGCAGCTCCAGGCGGGCCAGGCAGCTGGTGGAGCTGCTCTGGGCCAACCACGGCTGGGCGGAGCTGGGGCAGATCCGGCTGGCCTTTGGCGTGGCGGATCCAAACCCGGCCCTGCGGCAGCTGGAGCAGAGCGGTGTGCTGGTGCGGGAGACCAGCGCCGCCCGGGGGATCGGGGCGCGCAGCGAGCAGGTGGCCGTCCTGGCCGTCCCCCCAGAGGAGGCCATGGCCTACGCCCAGCCCCGGAAGCGCCGGGCCCCTCTCCAGTATGAGGTGATCCAAGTCCTGTGTGGGTTGGGGCGGGCGTCTGCCAAGGAGCTGTGCTACTTCACCGGCGCCTCCCTGTCTACCCTGAAGGCCCTGGGGAGGGCGGGAATCCTCACCCTGGAGCGGCAGGAGATCCCCCGCCGGCCCAAGCTGCCGGAGGTGGAGCGGGGACAGCCGCCCGTCCTCAACCAGGAGCAGCAACGGGCCTTTCAGACTCTGGATGAACTGAGCGCCACAGGCAGGCCGGAGGCGGCGCTGCTGTATGGCGTCACTGGCAGCGGCAAGACCCAGGTCTATATCCGGCTGATCCAGTCGGTGCTGGAGCGGGGCAAGTCCGCGCTGGTGCTGGTGCCGGAGATCGCCCTGACCCCCCAGCTGATGCGGGTCTTCCTGTCCCAGTTTGCCCAGCAGGTGGCCATCCTGCACAGCGGGCTGACAAGCGGGGAGCGGTGCGACGAGTGGAAACGGGTTCGGGAGGGCCAGGCCCGGGTGGCGGTGGGCACCCGCTCGGCGGTGTTTGCCCCCTTGCCTGAGCTGGGGGTGATCATTCTGGACGAGGAGCAGGAGCCGGCCTATAAGTCGGAGCAGACCCCCCGCTACCATGCCAGGGAGGTGGCCCAGTACCGCTGTTATAAGGCCAAGGCTCTGTTGGTGCTGGGCTCGGCCACCCCTTGCGTGGAGAGCATGTACCACGCCCGCCGCGGCGCCTACCACCTGCTGCGCCTGTCCCAGCGGTACAACGCCCAACAGCTGCCGGAGGTGTCTATCGTGGACATGAAGCCGGAGCTGCGCCGGGGCAACGGCGGGTGCATCAGCCAGGGGCTGGAGCAGGCCCTGGCCGACACGGCCCGGCGGGGAGAGCAGGCCATCCTGTTCCTCAACCGCCGGGGGGCCAACCGGATGGTGAGCTGCGGGGAGTGCGGCCAGGTGCCCACCTGCCCCCGATGCTCGGTACACCTGACCTACCACTCGGCCAACCACCGCCTGATGTGCCATTACTGCGGCCATTCCGAGCCGCTGATGGAGCGGTGCGCCCATTGTGGTGGCATCCTGAACTTCATCGGGGCAGGCACCCAGAAGGCGGAGGAAGAGCTGCATGAGAAGCTGCCGGGGGTGGCAGTGGTGCGCATGGACACCGACACCGTCTCCGCCACCCACAGCCACGAGACCATCTTGGAGCGCTTCCGCCAGGAGCGGATCCCCATCCTGTTGGGCACCCAGATGGTGGCCAAAGGGTTGGACTTTGCAAACGTCACCCTGGTGGGGGCGCTGGACGCGGACCAGGCCCTCTATGTGGAGGACTTCCGGGCGGGGGAACGCACTTTCTCCCTGCTCACCCAGGTGGTGGGCCGCTCGGGCCGTGGGGGGAAGACGGGACGGGCCCTTATCCAGACCCACACGCCAGACAACGAGGTGATCCAATGCGCCGCCCGTCAGGATTACGACAGCTTCTATGAAGGGGAGATCCGGATGCGGCAGCTGCGCTTCTTTCCCCCCTTCAGCGACCTGTTTGTACTTGGGGTGTCCGGTCTGGAGGAGACGGCGGTGCTCCGGGCCTGCCTCAAGCTGCGGGAGGGGTTGGAGCAGGCCCTCCGGCAGGAGCCCTATGAGGGCGTGTCCTACCGCCTACTGGGCCCCGCCCCGGCTGCGGTGGCCAAGCTCAACGACCGATACCGCTACCGGGTCACCCTGAGCACTCCGAACACCCGGGCTATCCGGCAGCTGGTGGCCCACCTGGTCCGCCAGGGCCAGGGGGACAGGGCCAACCGGGGGCTGACGATCTTTGCCGATGTAAATCCCATAGGATGATGGGAGGCCTTCAGGGCCGGCCGATCAACTGACTGACAGGAGGAAAGAAGATGGCACTGCGTAAGATCCTCACTCAGGGCGACCCCGCCCTGAGTAAGGTGTGCCGTCCGGTGGAGAACTTTGACCACCGGCTGCACACCCTGCTGGACGATATGAAGGAAACCCTGGCCCAGGCCAACGGCCTGGGGCTGGCCGCTTCCCAGGTGGGCATCCTGCGCCGGGTGGTGGTGGTCGTGGACAGCCAGGGGGAGATGGTGGAGCTGGTCAATCCCGTCATCCTGAGCTGGGAGGGGGAACAGACCGGCCTGGAGGGCTGTCTGTCCGTCCCGGGCCAGTACGGGATGGTCACGCGGCCCTACAAGGCCGTCGTCCGGGCCCAGGATCGGGCGGGAAACCAATTTGAGATGGAGGGGGAGGGGGTGGTGGCCCGCTGTTTCTTCCACGAGCTGGAGCATCTGGACGGCCACCTGTTTGTGGAGCACACCGACCGGCTGTACACCACTGAAGAGCTGGACGCCATGGAGCAGGAGGACGGCCAGGCATGAGGATCGTCTTTTTCGGAACCCCGGACTTTGCGGTCCCGGCCCTCACCGCCCTGGTGGAGTCGGGCAACCAAGTAGTGGGGGTGTTCACTCAGCCGGACCGCCCCAGCAACCGTGGCATGAAGCTGACCCAGCCACCCGTCAAGGTGTGCGCCCAGGAAGCCGGCATCCCGGTTTGGCAGCCGGATACCCTGCGGGACGGCGCCGCCCTGGCCGTCCTGCGGGAGCTGGCGCCCCAGTTGATCGTGGTGGCGGCCTATGGGAAGATCCTGCCTGAGGAGATCCTGGCCCTGCCCCCCCTTGGGTGCGTGAACATCCATTCCTCCCTGCTGCCGAAGTACCGGGGGGCTGCCCCCATCCAATGGGCGATCCTCAACGGAGAGTCGCATACCGGCGTGACCCTGATGTATATGGCCCAGGGGCTGGACACGGGGGACATCCTGGCCCAGGCCGAGACGGAGATTCCCCTGGACGAGGACGCCGGTCAGCTCCAGCGGCGGCTGGCCCGGATGGGGGCCCAGCTGCTGCTGGCCACCCTGCCCGAGCTGGAGGAGGGACGGGTGACGGCCATCGCCCAAGAGGAGGCGCTGGCCAGTTACGCCCCCATGCTGTCCAAGGCCCTCTCCCCGGTGGACTGGAGCCGGACAGCCCGGCAGATCCACGACCAGGTGCGCGGGCTGTCCCCCTGGCCTGCTGCGGAGACGATGCTGGACGGGGTGCGCTGCAAGCTGTGGCGCACCGCCCTAACCGGACAGGCCACCCAGAAGGCCCCTGGAAGCGTGGTGCAGGCCGACCGGCGAGGGCTGAAGCTGGCCTGTGGAGACGGGCAGGCGCTGGAGGTGTTGGAGCTCCAGCCTGAGGGGAAAAAGCGCATGACGGCCAGCGCCTTTCTGGCCGGCCACCCCATCCCGGTGACGTGACCGGGCAGGGGAGGCGGCCTGGGATGTCCGCCCGGGAGGTGGCCGTGCGCACTCTGGAGGCCTGCCGCCGCCAGGGCGCCTGGTCGGACGGCTACCTGAAGCGGCTGCTCCGGGAGCAGAAGCTGGACAGGCGGGAGGCTGCTCTGGCCACCCGCCTGTGCTTTGGTACGCTGCAAACCCAGATGCTGCTGGACTGGCACCTGAGCCGGCTGTCCAAGATGCCGCTGGACAGGCTGGAGGGCTGGGTGCTGTGCATTTTGCGGGTGGCGGCCTATCAGCTTTTGTTCCTGGACCGGATCCCACCCAGTGCGGCGGTGCACGAGGCGGTGGACCAGGCCCGCCTCCACAGCCGCAATCCACGGACGGCGGGGATGGTGAACGGGATCTTGCGGGCCCTGCTGCGTCAAAATCCCCTGCCCGAGCCGGAGGGGGCGGACGAGCTGGAGCGGCTGTCCATCGTCACCAGTCATCCCCGATGGCTGGTGGATGCCTTTGCCCAGCGTCTGGGGCAGGATGGGGCCCGGGCGTTGCTGGAGGCAGACAATCTGGGCGCGCCCATGGCCGTTCAGATCAACCTGCGGCGCACCTCGGCCCAAGCGCTGTGCCGGCGGCTGGAAGGGGAGGGGGTGGCCGCCCAGCCGCATCCCTGGATGCCGGATTGCCTGGTGCTGGAGGGCACCGGAAATTTGGAGGGACTGGACGCCTTTCGCCAGGGGCTGTTCTATGTCCAGGACTGCGCGGCCCGGTTGGCGGTGACCGCCGCGGGACTGACGCCTGGGATGCGGGTGCTGGACTGCTGTGCCGCCCCGGGAGGCAAGTCCTTCGCCGCGGCGATGGATCTCTGCGACCAGGGCCAAGTGGTCTGCTGTGACATCCACCCCCACAAGATAGAGCTGATGAAGGCGGGGAAGCAGCGTCTTGGGCTAAGCAGCCTACACCCTACCCTCCAGGACGCCGTCCAGCCCCGGACGGACTGGCGGGAGGGCTTTGACGCGGTGCTGGCGGACGTGCCCTGTTCGGGGCTGGGGATCATTCGGAAGAAGCCGGATATCCGTTACAAGGACCCGGCGCAGCTGCAAGGGCTGCCGGATCTTCAGGGTCGGATCCTGGCCTGCAACGCCGACTATGTCAAGCCGGGCGGGGTGCTGGTCTACTCCACCTGCACCCTGTTGCGCCGGGAGAACGAGCAGGTGGTGGAGGGCTTTCTGGCCCGGTGCCCGGATTACACGCTGGAGGGGTTCCAGCTGCCCGGGTTGGGGAGGCAGGAGGAGGGGATGGCCACCCTGTGGCCCCATCTTCACGACACCGATGGCTTTTTTATTGCCAAGCTGCGCAAAAGGCGGGTGAGAGAAGGATGACCGATGGGATGGAACAGGGCGTGGGCGCGCCGGTGGACCTAAAGTCCATGACCCAAGCCGAGCTGGCGGCCTTCCTCCAAGAGATGGGGGAGCCTAAGTTCCGGGCCAAGCAGGTCTTTGGGTGGTTGCACAGGGGGATCACCAGCTTTGACCAGATGGGCAACGTGCCCAAGGCCCTGCGGGAGAAGCTGGCCCGGAGCTGCCGCCTTACCGTGCCGGAGGTCGTGCGCCGGCAGCAGTCGGCCCAGGACGGCACGATCAAGTACCTTTGGCGGCTGTGGGACGGCAACTGCGTGGAGACGGTGCTCATGCGCTACCACCATGGCAACAGCCTGTGCGTATCCTGTCAGGTGGGGTGCAACATGGGGTGCGTCTTTTGCGCTTCTGCCCTTGGGGGTAAAGTACGGGATCTTGCACCCTCTGAGATCCTGGATCAGGTAATCTTCGCCCAGAAGGACAGCGGCCTTCCGGTGTCCAACCTGGTGATGATGGGCATCGGGGAGCCGCTGGACAATGTGGACAACGTGTTGCGCTTTCTGGAACTGGTCAATGATCCGGACGGTTTGAATATTGGAATGCGGCATATTTCCCTGTCCACCTGCGGTTTGGTGAACAAAATTGACAAATTGGCCGAATGTGCGTTACAATTAACCCTAAGCGTATCCCTCCATGCCCCGGATGACGAGACCCGGTCCAAGCTGATGCCGGTCAACCGGTCGGTAGGAGTGGAGCGGCTGCTGGAGAGTTGCCGGCGCTACTTTGCCCGCACTGGCCGGCGCATCTCCTATGAGTATGCCCTGATCGACGGGGTGAACGACAGCGACTGGCAGGCCGACTTGTTGGCCCGGCGGCTGAAGGGGCAGCGGGCCCATGTCAACCTGATCCCACTCAACCACGTGGAGGAATCCCCTCTGAAGCCCAGCTCCAGGGTGCGCCAGTTCCAACAGCGGCTGGAGGCCCAGGGCGTCACAGCCACTATTCGGCGCAAGCTGGGCGGCGACATCGACGCCTCCTGCGGTCAGCTGCGCCGCAAGCAGATGGGAACGCGAGTGCCAGAGCCTGGAAAGGAGGAAGTGCCATGATGCTGTTTGGACTGACTGATACGGGCGCGGTAAGACAGGACAACCAGGATAGCTATACCATCCGGGAGCTGAGCCAGCAACTGGCCGTGGCGGTGGTGTGCGATGGGATGGGGGGAGCCCAGGCAGGCAATGTGGCCAGCGCCGTGGCGGTAGAAGCTTTTGCCGCCGCGGTGGAGGATGCTTGCCTGGCCGGCCCGCCTGCGAGCGGCCCGGACCGGCAGGCCCTTCTGGGTCAGGCCTGCCGGAAGGCCAACCAAGTGGTCTTTGAGCTGGCGGAGCGCGAGCCGGGGTATCATGGTATGGGCACCACTCTGGTGGGGGCGCTGATCCAGCCCGATCAGGTTTCCGTGGTCAACATTGGGGATAGCCGGGCTTACGTGATCCGGGGGAATGACATCCGGCAGATCACCCAGGATCATTCCCTGGTACAGGCCATGGTTGCTCGGGGAGAGCTGACCCGGGAGCAGGCCAGGGTACACCCCAAGAAGAATCTGATCACCAGGGCCCTGGGTGTGGAGGCGGAGGTGGAGGCGGACCTCTTCCAAATGTCGGCTCAGCCGGGGGATCGGCTCTTGCTGTGTTCGGACGGGCTGAGCAACGTGCTCTCGGACGAGGAGCTTTTGGAGCTCTGCCGGGGCGGGCTGCTGGAGGAGCGCTGCCGCCACCTGATGGCCCGCACCCTGGAGCTGGGAGCTCCGGACAACGTGAGCATTGTCATGGCGCAGCTGTAAGCGAGGAGGAGCTTTCCCATGGATCAGTATATCGGTAAACTGCTGGACCACCGCTATGAGATCTTAGAGTGCATCGGCATCGGGGGCATGGCGGTGGTCTACAAGAGCCGGGACCACCGGCTCAACCGCCTGGTGGCCGTCAAGATCCTGAAGCCGGAACTGGCCAATGACGCAGACTTCCGCCGCCGTTTCCATGACGAGTCCCAGGCCGTGGCCATGCTCTCTCATATCAACATCGTCTCCGTCTACGACGTCAGCCATTCCGATGGGCTGGATTACATCGTGATGGAATTGATCGACGGCATGACGCTCAAGCAGTATATGCAAAAGCGCGGAACGCCGCTGAACTGGCGGGAGGCCATCCACTTCATCACCCAGATCCTCCGGGCACTGGGCCATGCTCACAGCCGGGGCATTGTCCACCGGGACATCAAGCCCCAGAACATCCTGGTGCTCCGGGATGGAAGCGTAAAGGTGGCTGACTTTGGAATCGCTCGGCTGGCCAGCGCCGCCCAGGCTACCCTGACCCAGGAAGCGCTGGGCTCCGTGCACTATATCTCCCCGGAGCAGGCCAAGGGCAGCCAGGTGGACGGGCGCTCAGACCTCTATTCTGCCGGTGTGGTGCTTTACGAGATGCTCACCGGCCGGCTTCCCTTTGAGGGGGAGACCCCTGTCTTCGTGGCCATCCAGCACATCAACTCCATCCCCATCCCACCCCGGGAGCTCAATCCGGACATCCCACCCAAGCTGGAGCGCATCATCCTGCGGGCTATGGCTCCAGACCCGGAGCAGCGCTATCCTACTGCTGATGCCATGTTGGCCGACCTGAAGGAATTCCGGAAAAATCCGGATGGGGCGGTGCCTGGCCCGGCAGGGCCGGGGCATGAGTCGGGAGAAGTGGAAGAACCAACCATGGTGGTCTCCTTAGCGGACTTGTCCGACGCGGCCCAGGCTGTTCGGGGACAGTCTGCCAGCCAGTCCCGGCGGGAGGGGCGGCGCCGTTTTGACCGGGATGGGAGCCGGAGCGACCGGGAGCAGGAGGGTGAAGAGCGCCGGGGCATCCCGCCCATCGCCTATGCCGTGATTGCCATTCTGCTCTTTGTGGGGGGGATCATCTTCTTCGCAGTGACCCTGTTCTCCCAGGATCGGGGAACACAACAGTCCTCCGCCACGGTGCCAAACCTGTTGGGACGCACCCTGGAGGAACTGGAGGCCGACCCAAGTATTTTGGGGGAGTTCACCGTGGAGGTGGGAGAGACGGTGTACAGCGAGGAGTACGCAGACTATGAGGAGGGTCAGATCTGTGCCCAGACTCCCGAGGCAGACAGCACTCTGCCGGCCAACCAGAAGGATCGTGTGATCACCGTTACCATCCTGGGGGGGGAGGAGGACTTCTATATGCCCGCAGGAGATCAGCTCATCGGCCAGGAGGCCACCGAGATCATTGCCATGTTCCAGGAGCGGGGGATCATTGTGCGCCAGGACCGGGAGTACTCCTCCACCGTGTCGGAAGGGTATATCATCGACTACGCCCCCATGACTGGCACCTTGCTCCAGGAGGGGGACGAGGTGACCATCGTCATCAGCCAGGGGCCCAAGGAGGAACCGCCCATCACAGTGACCAATTTCGTCGGCCTGCACATCGACCAGGTACGGGATCAGGTGGCTGGCCTGGGGCTGACCATTGGGACGGTCTCCCCCTTCTATAACGACGAGTATGCCGAAAATGTGGTGATCTGGCAGAGCCTTTCTGTGGGGGATGAAGTCAGCACTGGTACGGTTATCAACTTCCAGGTCAGCATGGGTTCTGCGCCCGAGCCGTCGGTGGAACCCAGCCCCGGGGCCAGCGATCCCATTCCCGGCGGAACCCAGGATGTCAACGCCCCGGCGGGTACCTCTACTGTCCATGTGGATCTCAGCCCCTATGAGGGCACCGTGGAGGTGCGCATTGAGGTGGGGGGCCGGGAGATCTATGACAACCGGGTGAATGCCGCAGAGGTGGGCTTCCTGTCCCAGCCGGTGACTGGGACGGGCACCCAGACGGTGAGCGTCTATATCAATGGCCAGCTGATGCAGAGGTACTCCCTCACCTTTGGCGCATGACTGGTATCATCGTCAAGGCCATGAGCGGCTTCTACTATGTGCACACGGAAGAGCAGGGGGTGGTCGCCTGCCGGGGGCGGGGCAGGCTGCGCCATCAGCAGGTCACCCCTCTGGTTGGGGACCGGGTGGAATTGACCTGCCAAGACGACGGAACCGGCCGGGTGGAGGCCATCCTACCCCGGCTCAACCAATTCCGCCGGCCGATGGCTGCCAACATCCAGCAGATGGTTTTGGTGGCCTCTGGAGCCACCCCGGTGACCGATCCCTACCTCATTGACCGGATGATTGCCATGGCCGAGTGGAAGGGCTGCGAGCCTATCGTGTGCTTCAACAAGTGTGATCTATGCCGCATGGATGAGCTGGCCGGGGTGTATCAGGCGGCGGGCTTCCAGACCTTCCAGGTCAGCGCCGAGACAGGGGAGGGGGTGGATGAGTTGGCCGCTGCCTTATCCGGAAAGGTGTCTGCCTTTACAGGGAATTCCGGCGTAGGCAAGTCCAGCCTGCTCAATGCCCTGGACCCCACCTTTGCCCTGCGGGTGGGGGAGGTGAGCCAGAAACTGGGCCGGGGCCGACACACCACCCGCCATGTGGAGCTCTTTCCGGTGCGGGGAGGACTGGTGGCAGATACCCCCGGCTTCTCAGCCCTGGACGCGGAGGAGATGGAGCAGGTACCCCGGCAGGAGCTGGCCGGGGTGTTTCGGGAGTTTGCCCCCTATACCGGGCTGTGCCGCTTTGCCGGCTGCGCCCACTACAAGGAGCGGGACTGCGCGGTGCGCCAGGCGGTAAAGGAAGGACGCATTGCCTCCAGCCGCTACGACAGCTATGCCCGCTTGTACGCCCAGGCCCTGACCCATAAAAGCTGGCCGGGGGGCGGAAAAGCTTGAAAGAGAGGAACCAGACAGGCCTTCTTCCTCATAGACTGGTACAGAATCCGGTTGATGAGGAAGGAGGCTGTTTTTCATGCGTATCCTGGTTGTCAAGTTTCCAAAGGGACTGCGGGCCCTGCTGCGCAAGATCCTGCATATGGAGTGACGGCTTCCGGCATACTTGCGCCCGGTTTTACATATAGGTGTCTTAGCATGATTGCCGCGCGGCGGGCCCGCGCACCAGAATACGAGCAAGGAGAGGACACCTATGGAAATGGAATTACAGCGTCAGACCCTGGAGGGATACCGGTCGGTCTTTGACGGCGTGCTGAGCCAGGAAGAGACCTTGGAGTGCATCGTGCCAGACGCGCTGCCCGACGTGGCCCGGATCGTCTCCGCGGCCGGCCGGGTGTTTCTCAAAGGCAGACAGGCGCAGACAGGCGCGCTGCGTCTGAACGGGACGGTCCAGGTGGCTGTGGTGTACATCCCGGAAGGGGAGCAGGCGCCCCGGATCATGGAGGCGGAGCTGCCCTTCCAATGCGTGAAGGACTGCCCCAAGGTGCAGGAGGGGTGCCAGATCCAGGCCGAAGCCTGGGTGGTCTTTGCCGATGCCCGGGCCATGAACCCCCGCAAGTTGATGATCCGGGCCGGGCTGTCCTTCCAGGTCACCGCCTATGAGCAGGAGATGCGAGAGGTGACCTGCGACGCCACCGATGGCGGGCAGGCCAGACTGGAAAAGCGCTTTGTGGAGCGGGCGGACTGGGCTGCTGTCCAGGTGGTGGAACGGCCCTTCCTGTTCTCTGATGTGCTGCGTCCTCCCGCCTCCCGTCCGGCCATGGAGGAGCTGCTCTACTGCCGGATCCATCTGGGGGCGGCCGAGGCAAAGGCTATCGGGAAAAAGCTGATCTGCAAAGGGGAGTTGCATCTGCGGGCCCTCTACCGGAGCGGGGAGGAGATCCTAAGCGCCGGCTTTGAGCTGCCCTTTTCCCAGATTTTTGAGTTGGACCGGCCCATCGAGGACTGTCAGATTGAGCTGAGCATCCTGGTGACTGGGCTGCAATGTGCCCTGCAAGACGGGGAGCTGACGGTGAGTGTGGAGGCGCTTGCCCAGGCGGTGCTGTGGGGCAAGCGTCCCCTGACGCTCCTGAGCGACGCCTACTCCACCACCGCGCCCCTGGACGTGGAGCGGGCCCCCTGCCCACTGTGGGTAGCGGCCGGGTGGGACGCCCGGCGGGAGACAGCTCGCCAGTCCTGTGAATGTGGTATCCCGGCCAAAGAGGTGCTGGACTGCTTCGCCGCGGTGGAGTCCCTGGAGTGTGCGCTGGAGGAGGGGGGGATGCGCTGCACCGCCCAGCTCCGGGTGGAGGTGCTCTACCTCAGCGAGGAAGGGGCCCTGTGCGGGATGAGTGATAGCCTTCCCGTCTCCTGCCGGCTGGAGCTGCCGGAGGGAAGCAACTGCCGCTGCCGGTGCGCTCCGGTGGGGCCGGTCACCGCCGTGCCGGTGACCGGTGGGCTGGAGGTGCGCTGTGAGGCGCTGTTCACCTGGATGACCACCCGGGAGGAGTCTGTGCCCTGTGTGCTCTCCCTAAAGCCGGGGACGGTTCCCGCCACCCAATCCCCCCGGCCCTCCTTGATCATCCGCCGGGTTGGAGAGGGGGAGTCCCTGTGGGACGTGGCCAAGGCCTGTGGGGCGGCCCTGGGAGACATCCGGGCGGTCAACGGCCTGGAGGAGGAGCAGGCTCCCCAGGGGACCCTTCTACTCATCCCCACCCAGCGAGGCTGAGGTATCTGGACCGGGCAGGGCGGCGGGAGCGCCGCCCTGTCCGGTTTTCCCATGATCACTTGGCCCAGCTTGTCATATTCCAGAGCTTATCCCCATAAACATGGAACAAAACACGGGGCGAGGAGGAATCTGCTTTGGAAAATCACAAGCTGTATGAGGAGATCGCGCAGCGCACCCAGGGCGACATCTATCTTGGGGTGGTCGGGCCGGTCCGCACCGGGAAGTCCACCTTTATCAAGCGGTTTATGGAGACGCTGGTCCTGCCCAAGATCGAGAACACCTACGTTCGGGACCGGGCCAGGGATGAGCTGCCCCAGAGCGGGTCTGGCCGGGTGGTGATGACCGCCGAGCCCAAGTTTGTCCCCGAGGACGCGGTAGTCATGGCCATGGAGGACGGCAGCACCTTCTCCGTCCGGCTCATCGACTGCGTGGGCTACCTGGTGCCCAGCGCCATGGGACAGTTTGACGGAGACCTGCCCCGCATGGTGACCACCCCCTGGTTTGACCATGAGATCCCCATGACCCAGGCTGCGGAGTTTGGCACCCGAAAGGTGATTGCCGACCACTCCACCATCGGCATCGTGATCACGACGGACGGCACGGTGACTGACATCCCCCGGGAGGACTACCTGGAGGCGGAGGAGCGGGTGATCACCGAGCTGAAGGAGCTGGGCAAGCCCTTTGTGGTGCTGCTCAATTCCGCCCAGCCAGAGGGCGACCGGGCCCAGACCATCCAGGCGGACCTGGCTGAGCGGTATGACGTGACGTGTATGGCGGTCAACTGCCTGGCCCTGGACGAGGGCGGGGTGAGCGAGATCATCCGGGGGGTACTCCACGAGTTTCCAATCAAACAGATGGAGCTGTTCCTGCCCGCCTGGGTGGATGTGCTGCCCTTTGACCACCCAATTAAGAGCAGCCTGTACGCCATGATCCGGGAGGAGACGGCGGGCTTGCAGCGCATCCGGGACGCGGAGCAGGCGGTGGCCGCCATGGGGTGCAGGGAGGAGGTCAGCCGCGCGCTGCTCAACCGCATGGATATGGGAAGCGGCGTGGTCACGGCCACCTTGGAGCTGCCCAGGAGCCTGTTCTATACCACAGTCTCCGAGCGCTGCGGGCTGAACATTGCCGACGACGGGGATCTGATCGACCAGCTGACCCAACTGGCCGCTATGAAGAAGAACTATGAGAAGGTGGAGGGGGCGCTGGCCCAGGTGGAGCGCACCGGCTACGGTATCGTGATGCCAGACATCCAGGAGATGATCCTGGAAGAGCCGGAGATCGTCAAACAGGGCGGGCGGTACGGTGTGCGTCTGCGGGCCTCTGCGCCGTCCATCCACATGATGCGGGCGGACATCAAAACAGAACTGTCCCCCATCATGGGCACCGAGAAACAGTCGGAGGAGATGGTGGACTATCTGCTGCGGCAGTTCGAGGGGGATACCGGCCGGATCTGGGACTCCAATATCTTCGGCCGCTCCTTCCACGAGCTGGTGGGGGAGGATCTGCAAAGCAAGCTCAAGCGGATGCCGGAGGACGCCCGGGAGAAACTGCGGGAGACGCTGGAGCGGATCATCAACGAGGGCTCCGGCGGGCTGATCTGCATCATTCTGTGACAGGATCCGAATACTAGGCAAAGGCGCTTCGGGGGACCGGAGCGCCTATTCGTCTGTACGCACGATGAGCTGATAGCTGGTCCGCCATCCAAGGCGCGGCGGCTAACCATCCCTGGCTTTGCATCCACCGGTCCCAATGGGAGCGCCAAGCCCTTGCAGCCAATCACGCAAACGGCACCGGTTCCGCCATCTGTTGCAGTCGCTCCGGATCCAGCAGCCACAGGCTGCCATAGCCGGTGCGCACGATCCCCGACCGGCTCCATTGGCGCAGCACCCGGCTTACCGTCACCCGGCTGGCCCCAACGGCCTGGCCGATCTCCTCGTGGGTGCAGGCCAGGCGGCCCTGATCGCCGGTGGGCTGCTCCAGGAGGAAGCGGGCGATGCGCTGTTGGGCAGGCATAGAGGCGCTGCCCACCTGGCGGGAGAGGCGTCCCACCGTTCGAGCCAAATATTGCAGCATGGGCAGGGCCAGCTCAGGGTGCTTGAGCAAGGCTGTATCAAGCTGCTGCCGGTCCACGGGGAGGATCAGGCACGGGCTCACGGCCATGGCGGAGGACACCCGGGGGCAGCAGTCAAAAAAAGAGGCCTCCCCCATCAGGTCCCCGGCGCGGTGGACGGCCAGTACCCGCTCCTGGCCGGAATCCAGGCTGAGGAAGCTGCGGGCTTCCCCCTGCTGCAAGTAGTAGAAGCAGGCGGGCATCTCCCCCTGGAGATAGATCATCTGCCCCGGCGCGTAGCGCTTTGGGATGCGTCCCTCCCCCAGCAGTTCCCAAATGGGCATAGCCCTCACCTCCATGGTATGTTTTAAATGATTGTATCACACTTTACATTCTTTTGGCAAGGTTTCTGCCATACTGAAAGGGCATCAAAACAGCAGGAAAGAAGGTTATTCCATGGGCATGACCATGACGCAAAAGATCTTGGCCAGGGCCGCGGGCCTGGACAGGGTGGAGGCGGGCGCGCTGATCGAGGGCAGATTGGATCTGGTGCTGGGCAACGACATCACCGCACCGGTGGCCATCCGGGAGTTTGAGAAGGCGGGTTTGCATCAGGTGTTTGACCGGGAGCGGATCGCCATCGTGCTGGACCACTCCACCCCTTGCAAGGACATCAAGTCCGCCCAGCTGTGCGCCGTCTGCCGGGACTTTGCCAAGGCCCATCAGATCACCCACTTCTATGACGTGGGTGAGATGGGTGTGGAGCACGCGCTGCTGCCGGAAAAGGGACTGGCCGCCCCGGGTGAGGTGATCATCGGTGCGGACTCCCACACCTGTACATACGGCGCCCTGGGGGCCTTCTCCACCGGGGTTGGCTCCACCGACATGGCTGCGGGGATGGCCACTGGGCTGGCTTGGTTCCGGGTGCCCACCGCCATCCAGGTCAAGCTGACCGGGGCGCTGGGCCCCTATGTCAGCGGCAAGGATCTGATCCTCCACCTGATCGGCAGGATCGGGGTGGACGGGGCGCTCTACCAGTCCCTGGAGTTCTGTGGGGACGGGATTGCCAGCCTGGAGATGGATGATCGATTCACCATCTGCAACATGGCCATTGAGGCCGGGGCGAAAAACGGCATCTTCCCGGTGGACGAGCGGACGCTGGACTACCTGAAGGGCAGGGTGGAGCGTCCCTACACCCCGGTGGAGGCCGACCCAGACGCGGTCTATACCCAGGTGATCGAGATCGACCTGTCCAAGCTGCGCCCCACCGTGGCGCTGCCTCATCTACCCTCCAACACCAGGACGGTGGACGAGGCGGCGGGCAAGCCCATCCAGCAGGTGGTCATCGGCTCGTGCACCAACGGCCGGTTGAAGGACCTGCGGGAGGCGGCGGCCATCCTCCGGGGCAAAAAGGTGGCCGACGGGGTGCGGTGCATCGTCATCCCCGCCACCCAGCAGATCTATCTGGATGCCATGGCCGAGGGGCTGATCGCCGACTTCATCCAGGCGGGCGTGGCGGTCTCCACCCCCACCTGCGGCCCCTGCCTGGGCGGCCACATGGGGGTGCTCAGCGACAACGAGTGGGCCATCACCACCACCAATCGGAACTTTGTGGGGCGGATGGGGCCCACCAGCTCCATGGTCATCCTGGCCAGCCCCGCTGTGGCAGCGGCCTCCGCCCTCACCGGCGTGGTGACCGATCCGGCCACGATTTGAGGGAGGTGCAGCGCAATGAAAGTTTATAAATACGGCGACAATGTGGACACCGACGTCATCATCCCGGCCCGGTACCTGAATGCGCCTGATGAAAAATCCCTGGCCGCGCACTGCATGGAGGACATTGACGCCTCCTTTGCCCCGTCAGTGGAAGCGGGGGACATTGTGGTGGGAGGAAACAACTTCGGCTGCGGCTCCTCCCGGGAGCACGCGCCGCTGGCCCTGAAGGCCTGCGGGGTAAAGTGCGTCATCGCCAAGAGCTTTGCCCGTATCTTCTACCGCAACGCCATCAACATTGGCTTTCCCATCCTGGAGTGCCCGGAGGCGGTGGATGGGATCTCGGCGGGGGATCAGGTGACGGTGGACTTTCAGACCGGAGAGATCGTCAACCAGAGCACCGGCAAGCGCTTTCAGGCCGCGCCATTCCCCGAGTTTGTCAACGGCATCATCTCCAGCGGCGGTCTGCTGGCCTCGCTGAAAGCCCGGGGGGTGGCCAAGTGAACTTCCAGATCGCGCTGATCCGGGGGGACGGCATCGGCCCGGAAATCGTGGAGCAGGCTGTCTCCGTCATCAACCGGGTGGGGGAGAAGTTTGGCCACAGCTTTGCGTATGTGGACGTGCTGCTGGGGGGCTGTGCCACCGATGCGGTGGGGAAGAGCTATCCAGACGGCACGGCGGAGCTATGTAAGAGCTGTGACGCGGTGCTGCTGGGAGCTGTGGGCGGCCCCAAATGGGGCAGTGAAAAGCCCGCTGAGCAGCGGCCGGAGACCGCCCTGCTGGCCATCCGACGGGATCTGGGGCTGTACGCCAATCTGCGTCCCGCTGCCCTGCGTCCCGCCCTGGCCGACGCCAGCCCACTGAAGGCGGAGATTGCGGCCCGGGGCATCGACCTGCTGATGGTGCGGGAGCTCACCGGGGGCATCTACTTTGGCAAGCGGGAGCGGTATGACACGGAGGATCGTGGGGTGGAGTGCGCCGACCGGATGGCCTACTCTGAGCGGGAGATCGCGCGCATTGGCCGCCGGGCCTTTGAGATGGCCCGCCTGCGCCGGAAAAAGGTATCCAGTGTGGACAAGGCCAACGTATTGGAAACCAGCCGTCTGTGGCGGGAGGTAATGCACCGCTTGGCCCAGGAATATCCCGATGTGGCCTATGAGGATGTGCTGGTGGACAACTGCGCCATGCAGTTGGTCCGGGACCCGGGCCAGTTTGACGTGGTGGTGACTGAGAATATGTTTGGCGACATCCTCTCCGACGAGGCCTCCATGATCACCGGCTCCATCGGTCTGCTGCCCTCCGCCTCCATGGGGGACGGAGCGCCTGCCCTATATGAGCCCATCCACGGCTCGGCTCCGGACATCGCCGGGCAGGACAAGGCCAACCCCATCGCCACCATCCTGTCAGCGGCCATGATGTTCCGCTACTCCTTCCACCTGGCTGTAGAGGCGGAGGCCATCGAAAGGGCGGTGGATCAGGCCCTGGCCGACGGCTTCCGGACGCCGGACATCGCCCGGCCCGGAGAGCGGGCTGTGGGCACCCGGCAGATGGGCCAGGCCATTCTGGACCGAATCGATCAACCTTGAGGTCAGGCTTCCTTCGCAGCGCCGCGCCCAGTTTGGGCGCGGCGCTGCGACTGCATAGGGGTAAGGGGATGACAGGTGGCCGGAATTTGTGTATAATGAAGCCAAACCCCTTGATGGGGATTCCCTGGAGGTGCCACTGCTATGATCCTGGCCGTTGACATTGGCAATACCCGGACAACCCTTGCCCTGTTTACCATAGAGGGACAGCCTGTCTTCCTCTCCGAGCTGGAGACGGACCGGAGGATGACCCAGGACCAGTGTGCCATCCGAATCCTGGGGGTGTTCCAGCTCTATCAGGCCAGGGTAGAACAGGTGAACGGGGCCATCCTGTCCAGCGTGGTACCGCCGGCCACACAGCCCTATGCCCAGGCCATCCGCCGCCTGACGGGGCAGCTTCCCCTGCTGGTGGGGCCGGGGCTGAAGACGGGACTGAACATCCGGGCGGACGTGCACAATGAGCTGGGCAGCGATATGGTGGCCTCAGCGGTGGCGGCGGTGGCCCGCTATCCCATGCCGGCCATTGTGATCAACTCCCACACCGCGGTGTCCTTCTCCTATGTCAGCCCATCGGCCTTTGAGGGGTGCGCGATCATGCCCGGCATGGGCATCGCGCTGGAGGCCCTGTCCCAAAACGGGGCACAGCTGCCCCAGATCTCCATGGGCAGGGTGGACAGCCCCCTGGGGCGCAACACCGTGGACGCCATGCGGGCGGGCATCGTCTACGGGTATGCCGGGGCCTTCGACCGCCTGATCTTCACATTGGAGGCGGCCGCCGGGATCCCAGCCGCCACGGTGGTGGCCACAGGGGAGCATCTCCCGGAGATTTTCCGCCACTGCCAGCGGGAGATCACCTATGACCACGACCTGCTGGCCCATGGCCTGTACCTGCTCTACCGGAAGAACGCCCCCAAGGGGCGGGGCAGGTAGTCCGCCCTGCCAATCTGGTCCCGGCCCCGATACCCTTTTGGACGGCGGAGTTTTGCAATACAAGGACAGAAAAACTGCAAAATCTTCTAATCGGAGCGGAAAAAGCTTGCAATCCTGCAAGTCAGGGCATATAATATGCAAGGAAATCTGATTTGGAGGGATTGCTTTGAAAGAGCTTTCACAGTTGGCTGGGCAGGTGCAGGCGTCCACAACCATGGCCATCGACGCGCTGGCCAAGCAGATGAAGGCAGACGGCGTGGATGTGATTGGGTTCGGGGCGGGGGAGCCGGACTTCAACACCCCTGATCACATCAAGGCTGCCGCCGCTCAGGCCATCGCCGATAACCTCACCCGGTACACCCCTGCCTCGGGCACACCTGCGTTGAAGCAGGCGGTATGTGACCGGATGCGGGCCGACTGCGGTGTGGAGTATCAACCCTCCCAGGTGGTGGTCACCAGCGGGGCCAAGCACTGCGTCTATATTGCCCTGCGGGCTCTGGTCAACCCTGGGGACGAGGTGATCCTGCCCGCCCCCTACTGGGTGAGCTATCTGGAGCTGATCAAGATGGTGGGCGGCGTTCCGGTAATCGTCACGGCGGAGGAGTCGGACGGCTTTAAAGTGACTGCCGGGCAGATCCGTCAGGCCATCACCCCGCGCACCAAGGCGCTGATCCTCAACAATCCCTCCAACCCCACTGGTATGGTATACGGCCGGGAAGAGCTGCAGGGGATTGCCCAGGCCTGCGTGGACCAGGAGGTGTACCTCATCTCCGACGAGATCTATTATAGCCTGCTCTATGACGGGGTTGGGTTTACCAGCGTGGCCACCTTGGGGGAGCAGGTCAAACGGCACACCATCCTCATCAACGGCGTGTCCAAGGCCTATGCCATGACCGGCTGGCGCATTGGATATGCCCTGGCCGAGGAGGGGGTTACCAAGGTGATGGCCAACTACCTCAGCCACTCCACCGGCTCGCCCTGTTCCATTTCCCAGGCTGCCGCGGTAGCCGCTCTCAACGGGCCCCAGGATGGGGTGGAGGAGATGCGCCGGGCCTTTGAGCAGCGCCGGGACTATCTGGTGGAGCGCATGAACCGGATTGAAGGGGTGAGCTGCTTAAAGCCGGAGGGCGCCTTTTACGCCATGATGAATGTGGAGCGGCTGCTGGGCAGCACCATCTGCGGGGAGCGCATCCAGACCAGCGACGACTTCTGCGCCGCCTTCCTGAAGCATGGCCTGGTGGCTACGGTGCCGTGCAGCGGATTTGGCGCAGCCAGCTTTGTGCGCTGGTCCTATGCCACCTCTATGGAAAACATCCAGAAGGGGCTGGATCGGTTGGAGCAATTCCTGGCCAAGACGGAGAAGTGAGGGGAGTTTTCAAGTTTCTCTTGCAAAATGGGGTCGCTTTGGGTATACTGAGGGTGTAATCCACATAGCAAGGAGGTCGAGCCCAATGGCTCAGATTACCAAAGATACCGTGATCGGCGATATTCTCGACATCGCGCCTGATACCGCACCCATCTTCATGTCCATCGGTATGCACTGCCTGGGTTGCCCCGCTTCCCGTGGGGAGACGGTGGAGCAGGCCTGCATGGTCCATGGGATTGAAGTGGAGGAGCTGCTGGAGCGACTGAACGCCACCATGGGTTAAATCGGAATGAAAGGAAGAGAGCGGGTGATCCGCTCTTTTCCTTTCTCTGGGGTCTGAAAGGGTTGGAAAGGGCATGGAACTGACACCGAGGCTGCGGGCGGTGGCCGACCGGGTACCCCAGGGGGCACGGCTGGCCGATGTGGGCACGGACCACGGCTATCTTCCGGTGTGGCTGATCCTAAGGGGTAGGCTATCCGGGGCCATCGCGGCGGACCTGCGGTCTGGTCCGCTGGAGCGGGCCAGGCAGACTGCCCGGCAGTATGGGGTGGAGGACCGAATCAGCTTCCGGCAATGCGACGGGTTGGCTGCCATCAGCGGCGATGAGGTGGATGCTGTGGCTCTGGCTGGTATGGGAGGGGACACGATTGCCTCCATCCTGGCCGCAGCCCCATGGACACAGGAAAAAACGCTGCTGCTTCAGCCCATGACCGGCTTTCCCAGTCTGCGATATTTCCTGCAAAACCACGGCTACCGCATTGCGGACGAGCGCATCGCCCGGGAAGGAGAGCGCCTGTATACCATTTGGACGGCTACCGGCGGGCAGATGGAGCCGCTGAGCCGGGCGGAGCTCTGGGTGGGACGGCAGCGGGGAGACGATCCACTGCGTGGGGCTTACCTGGATTGGATGGCCGGCAAGGCGGAACGGGCTCTGGCCGGCCGCCTGGCCTCCCGGCAGCGGGAGGAAGGGGAGATCCAGGCCCTGTGGGAAGTGCTGGAAGGGATCCGGCAAATGCGGAAGGAGTTGTGAGACCATGGCTGTCACTGTGGGGAATGTCTATGATTTTTTGCAGGAGAAGGCCCCCTTCGCGCTGCAAATGGATTTTGACAATGCCGGCTTTTTGGTGGGACGGGCGGGCCAGAGCGTTCACCAGGTGCTGGTGGCCCTGGACGTCACTCAGAGCGTGATTCGGGAGGCCAAGGAGCGCGGGGCCCAGCTGATCGTGTCCCATCACCCGGTGATCTGGGGTGGGACCAAGTCGGTTACCGACCAGACTTTAATTGGGAGAAAGCTCCTGGAACTCATTGAAAACCGGATCAGCGTCATTTCTGCCCACACCAATCTGGACGCCGTGGCCGGCGGGGTCAACGACGCGCTGGCTCTACGCCTTGGTCTGAGCGAGATTGGGCAGCTGCACCAGGACGGTGTGGATGGGCAGGGCAGGGCCTATGGCATTGGACGCACTGGGCTGGTGCCCAAGCAAAACCTGTATGATTTTGCCCAGGCGGTGAAGGAGCTGCTGGGCGCCCGGGGCGTCCGCCTGGTGGATGGGGGCAAGCCGGTGCGACGGGTAGCCGTGGGGGGCGGCGCCTGCGGGGGGATGCTGGCCGATGCCATCGCCGCCGGTTGTGATACCTTCGTCACCGCAGACGTGAAGTATGATGGCTTTTTAGATGCCAAGGCGCTTGGCATCAACCTGATCGACGCGGGCCATTTCCCCACCGAGCAGGTGGTCTGCCCCGTGCTGCGGGACTGGATCATCCAGCGTTTTCCCCAGCTGTCTGTGGAGGTCTCCAAGCGCCACCAGGAGGTGTTTTCCTATCTCTGAGCCAGGCGCATGAAGCCGTCTGACCCCTCATAGGATGGTGGGGAAGGGGGGAATCGGTTTGCGGAAAGGACGGGAGCTTGCGACGGCTGTGGTGTGCATTTGCCTGGTGGTGGGCGTGGCCCTGCTGGAGGCGGGGCGGCTCGTCCCTGCGTCTGGGCTGTCCCAGGATGAGGGTGGGAATCCGATCCTGATCCTGGACGCAGGCCACGGAGGGGAGGACGGCGGAGCGGTCTCCGCCAGCGGGGCAAAGGAGAGTGAAATCAACCTGGCCATCGTGAGGAAGCTGGAGGCCCTGATGGCCTTTCTGGGCGTACCCACAGTACTGACCCGGGAGGAAGACATCTCCCTGCATGAGTCCGGCTGTCAGAGCCTGCGGGAAAAGAAGGCCTCTGACTTGCGCCAGCGGGTTTCTCTGGTCAATGAGACGCCAAACGCCATGCTAATTAGTGTACATCAAAATCACTTTACAGATTCTCGATATTATGGTGCTCAAGTGTTCTACAATCCTGGGGACGTCAGCCGCCAGTGGGGAAGCACTACCCAGCAGGCCCTCCGGCAGGTGCTGGATGAGAACAACCAGCGGGAGGCTATGGCCCTGTCCAACTCAGTCTATCTATTCCAGCACATTGTCTGTCCGGCCATTTTGGTGGAGTGCGGGTTTTTGAGCAACGGGGAGGAGGCGTCCCTGCTGGTCACGGATGCCTATCAGCGGAAGATTGCCGTGGCGCTGGCGGGAGCCTGTTTTCAGGAACTGCGTCTGTTAGATTAGGAGGGGGGCAGCTGAATTGCCACGATCCAAGACAATGTTTTTCTGTACCCAGTGTGGGAATGAATCGCCCAAATGGCTGGGCAGGTGCCCTGGCTGTGGAGCATGGAATACCATGGAGGAGCGTCCAGCGGCGTCAGAGATCCGGACTGGGACCACGATCCGGCCCGCTTCTGTGGGATCGCGCCAGCCCAGGCCGCTGAAAGAAGTAGAGGCCGCTGATGAGCTCCGCTTTCATACGGGGATGGACGAGTTGGACCGGGTGCTGGGGGGCGGTGCTGTGCAGGGCTCCCTGGTGCTGGTTGGTGGCGCGCCAGGGATCGGAAAATCTACACTGATGTTGCAGATCTGCCACAATCTGTGCCAGTTTGCCACAGTGCTCTATGTATCAGGCGAGGAGTCGGAGCGGCAGATCAAGCTGCGGGCCCAGCGGCTTGGCATCTTGGGGGACGGGCTGTATCTGTTCTCTGAGACCAGCATGGAGGAGGTCATCGCCGCGGTGGAGCAGCACCGACCGGAGATCCTGATTGTGGACTCTATCCAGACCATCTATCGCACCGCTTCCTCGTCGTCGCCGGGCAGCGTGGCCCAGGTAAAGGAGTGCACCATGGCCCTGATGCAGCTTGCCAAGGGGATGGGTGTCACCGTCTTTGTGGTGGGCCACATCAACAAGGAGGGATCGCTGGCCGGGCCAAAGGTTCTGGAACACATTGTGGACTGCGTGCTTCATTTTGAGGGGGATGAGCACAGCTCCTACCGCATCCTCCGGGCGGCCAAGAATCGGTTTGGGGCCACCAACGAGATCGGCGTGTTTGAGATGGGTGACCGGGGACTGATGGAGGTGCCCAATCCCTCGGAAGCGCTGTTGTCTGGGCGGCCAAAGGACACCCCTGGCTCCTGTGTGACCTGTGTGATGGAGGGGGTACGACCGGTTCTGGCAGAGGTGCAGGCGCTGGTCACCCCGTCGGCCTATGGAAACTCCCGCCGCTCCAGCAATGGCTTTGACTACAACCGGGCGGTGATGCTGGCCGCAGTGCTGGAGAAGCGGGGGGGATTGGGTCTGTCAAATTGTGATTTTTATGTCAATGTCATTGGCGGGCTCACAGTGGACGAGCCCGCTGCCGACCTGGCCCTAGTGGTGGCCCTGGCATCCAGCTTCCGGGATAAGAGCGTGCCCTATGATCTGGCTGCCGTCGGGGAAGTGGGGCTCACCGGAGAGCTGCGGGCGGTTCACGCCTTGGGCCAACGGCTGTCCGAAGTGCAGCGCCTGGGCTTTACCAAGTGTCTGGTGCCGGCCCGTGGCAGCGGCAAGCTGACCGCTCCGGATGGATTGAGTCTAATTCGGGTGACCAACATCCGGGAGGCGATCGCCGCGCTGTGCTGAGTCGGTTCGAGGCGTGAAGTTGAGGCACAGGTTGTTGGGCCTGGCCTGGCTGGTGGTAACTTGGGCTGCCTGTTCCAGGGTGCACAGCCCGTCATGCTGAAACTGGCAGTTCTGGGTGCATGGGATCAAACTCATCCGACTGTCTCTCCCTTCTCGTACTGGTAGTTTCGTCGGAAGGGGGAGAGAATATGCGGCCGGGGTGCGTCTCGGCAATCTTGATGGTTTGGAAGGAGGACGCGTTGGGACAGCCACCCAACTAAACAAAATAAAAATTTTGTTTAGTTGGGTGGAGGGGTGGGCTCAGTAAGGCCGCATGGGCTCTTCCAACGCAATGGGCAAACATGGACTACCGCACAAAAGCGCCCCGCATCCTGCGGGATTTCCTGGCCTACCACGAGACGATCCAGGGTCACTCCCGGCGAACCGTGGACGAGTATTTTCTGGACCTGCGCAACTTCTTTCGGTATGTCAAACTGGAGAAAGGTTTGGCGGACAAAAGCGTTCCCTTTGAGCAGATCCCCATTGAGGATGTGGACCTGGAGCTGGTCCGGTCGGTTGGGTTGGCCGAGGTCTACTCCTACCTCAGCTTTCTCAGCCGGGATCGGGCGAAAAGCCCCAACAGCCCTCATTCGAATCGGGGACTCCAGGCTTCCACCCGGGCCCGCAAAGTGGCCACCATCCGTTCCTTTTACAAATATTTGGTCAACAAGGCCAAACTGCTGGAGGAAAACCCGGTGCAGGAGCTGGATTCCCCCCGCCAGCGCCAGAGCCTGCCCCGGTTCTTGACACTGGATGAAAGCGTCCAGCTGCTGGACAGTATTGATGGGGACTTTGCCGACCGGGATTTCTGTATCATCACCCTGTTTCTCAACTGTGGGCTGCGGATCTCCGAACTGGTGGGTCTGAACCTCACAGACGTCCAAGGGGATCGGCTGCGGGTGCTTGGCAAAGGCAACAAGGAGCGGGTTATCTTTCTCAACCAAGCCTGTCAGGCGGCTATCGCCGACTGGCTGGCAGTGCGCTCTTATGCCGGGGCGGCTGACCCAAATGCACTGTTTCTCACCAGAGGGCATCATCGGATCACCCGATCTGGGGTACACTATATGCTCAAGCGGCGTTTGAGCGCAGCCGGCCTGGACAGCAGCAAGTACTCAGCCCACAAGCTGCGGCACACGGCAGCCACCCTGATGCTGCAAAACGGTGTGGATGTGCGCACCTTACAGGAGGTGTTGGGCCATGAGCATTTGAATACCACCCAGATCTACACCCACGTGGATAGCGACGCGCTGCGGGTGGCTGCCCAGGCAAACCCGCTGGCTTCGGTCAGCCGGAAGCGCCGGGGCCGGCCCGCCGGACGCTCTGAGCTAGCCCAGGGACAGGAGGAGTGACAGACAAGCAGGCCCCTTGCCCTGCCCGCCTTGGCTGGACGGGGCTCGGGGCTGGAAATTCTGCTTTCCCGTGGATGGATGGAAGGTGGAAAACGGGGCTGCGCTCTTGCTTTTTCTCCGCTTGAATGTTACAATCATGGCGCATGAAACCTGGTCTTTTATGTTATTTTTAAGGAGTTGAACAACATGCCACTGGTCAATACCACCCAGATGTTCCAGAAGGCGTACAGCGGCGGATACGCCATTGGGGCCTTCAACGTCAACAATATGGAGATCGTGCAGGGTATCACCGAGGCGGCCAAGGAGGTCAATGCCCCCCTGATCCTGCAGGTGTCCAAGGGCGCGCGGGCCTATGCCAACCACACCTATTTGATAAAGTTGGTGGAGGCCGCGATCCAGGAGACGGGCCTGCCCATCTGCCTCCACCTGGACCACGGGGACACCTTTGAGCTGTGCAAAAGCTGTATCGACGGTGGGTTCACCTCCGTGATGATTGACGCCTCCTCCAAGCCCTTTGACGAGAATATCGCCTTGACCCGGCAGGTGGTGGAGTACGCCCATGACCACGGCGTGGTGGTGGAGGCAGAGCTGGGCGCTCTTGCCGGCATTGAGGACGATGTACAAGTCTCGGTGGAGCAGTCTCACTACACCCGGCCGGAAGAGGTGGAGGAGTTCGTGTCCAAGACGGGTTGCGACTCGCTGGCCATCGCCATTGGCACCAGCCACGGCGCCTATAAGTTCACCGCCGCCCAGTGCACCCGCAATGAGAAGGGAGAGCTGGTTCCCCCTCCCCTGCGCTTTGATATTCTGGAGGACGTCTCCCGGCGGCTGCCTGGCTTCCCCATCGTGCTGCATGGCTCGTCCAGCGTGCCCCAAGAGTATGTGAAGATGGTCAATGAGAACGGCGGCCAGATGCCAGACGCCGTGGGGATCCCTGAGGAGCAACTGCGGAAAGCCGCCTCCATGTCGGTGTGTAAGATCAACATCGACTCCGACCTGCGCCTGGCCATGACGGGTACCATCCGCAAGTTCTTCCACGATCACCCGGAAAAGTTCGACCCTCGGGAGTATCTGAAACCCGCCCGGGCCAACATCAAGGAGCTGGTCAAGCACAAACTGATCCACGTGCTGGGCTGCGACGGCAAGGCATGAGCGTGGCCTGAGCCTGGGAGAAGGGCGGGCGGGGCGGTGGAGCGCCCTGCCCTTCCCTGCTGTGTAGCAGAGATTTTCACGACAGGAAGGAGAGCTTCTCATGGCTCAGCTGAAAGGTGCCTGCATCATTGGGCAGTCCGGAGGCCCAACCTCCGTCATCAATGCCAGCGCCTATGGGGTGATCCGTACCGCGCTGGATACCCCGGAGATCACCGCCGTCTACGGCGCGGCCCACGGCATCAAGGGAGTGCTGAACGACCAGCTCTACGACATGGGCCAGGAGGACGAGCGGGAGCTGGAGTTTTTGCTCAATACCCCCTCCTCCGAGCTGGGTTCTTGCCGGTATAAGATCGCTGATCCGGAGATGGACGACACCGACTACCGGCGAATCCTGGAGATCTTCCGGAAGTACGATGTGCGCTACTTCTTCTACAACGGCGGCAATGATTCCATGGACACCTGCGCCAAAATCAGCCGGTATATGTCCAAGTCCGGCTATGACTGCCGGGTCATCGGCGTGCCCAAGACCATTGACAACGACCTGTTCGGAACCGACCACTGTCCTGGATTTCCCTCCGCGGCCAAGTATATCGCATCTTCCTGCGCCGAAGTGTACAAGGATGCTCGGGTTTATGACATTGGAGCGGTGACCATCATGGAGATCATGGGCCGCAACGCCGGGTGGCTGGCCGGCTCGGCAGCCTTGGCCGGGGTAGTGGGCTGTGCGCCCGACCTGATCTACCTGCCTGAGGTAGACTTTGACATGGATCGATTCTTGGCCGACGTGGAAGCGGTCTACCGCCGGGAGGGCAACTGTATCGTGGCGGTGTCCGAGGGGATCCACTATGCTGACGGATCCTTTGTCTCCAAGGCTAAGATCTCTGCCACCGACGGATTTGGACACGTTCAGCTGGGTGGGCTGGCCGCTGTGCTTGCCAATGTGGTCAAGGATAGGATCGGGGTCAAGGTGCGGGGCATTGAGCTGTCCCTGCTCCAACGCTGCGGGGCCCATTTGGCCTCCCAGACCGATATTGACGAGTCCTTCCAGGCCGGCAAGGCGGCGGTGGAGGCGGCGGTGGCAGGTGCCACGGATAAGATGGTGGGCTTTTCCTGCACTCGGGAGGGCGGCCAGTACCACTGCCAGATCCAGCTGTTCGACCTGGCCAGCGTGGCAAATTACGAAAAAAAGGTGCCCCGGGAGTGGATCAACCCAGAGGGAAATGGCGTGACCCAGGCCTTCCTGGACTATGCCCTGCCCCTGATCCAGGGAGAAAACAGCCGGGTGGTAGAGAATGGCCTGCCCCGTTTTGCCCGGCTAAAGAAGGTACTGGCCTCTCAGAAGTGATGGGATGATTGGGGAGGAAAAGCTGGCCTGGAGTGGATAGCTCCAGGCCAGCTTTTCCCGCTTTGACGTGCATCAACTGCTTTCATATGAGGCTTTACAAGGGAAACGCCATGACGCGAGAAGCCTTTTCCCCTCTCGAGCTCACGGACACGTTCATCTTGCCGATGAGTTTTTCTCCATAAAATCTGAATAAATAGTCTGCATTGGGAAATAGGACAGCCATAGGCGTAGCTCCAGAGCACTGTCCCCCCGCAGGACACCTAAGTTTTTAGCTAATTGGGTCCTGGCGCCCCCCGGTCAGAGCGCGCAGAACCTCCATCCCCCGCGGGTCCAGCCCCTTGGTCATCTCCAGGGCCTGGGCGATGTCATAGTCCACGATGTCATCCCCTTTGGCGGCCACCACGCGGCAGCTCTTTCCCTGTGCCAGTAGGCGGACTGCCTCATACCCCATGTAGGTGGCCATCATCCGATCCCGGGAAGTGGGGGAGCCTCCCCGCTGCACATGGCCAAGGATGGTTACCCTGGTTTCCAGCGCCAGTTCCTCCCGTATCCGATGGGCCACGCCGTAGGCGCCGTTTGGCACCCCTTCGGCCACAATGATCATGAAGTGGGTGCGGCCGGCCAGTCGAGCCCTACGGATGGGTTCAGCCACCTCCGCCTCAAAATCCGTCTGGTGCTCCGGCACCAGCACCACCGTGGCGCCGCAGGCCACCCCCACCGCCACCGCCAGGTGGCCGGCGTGGTGTCCCATAACCTCCACCACCGAGCAACGCTCATGGGACTTCATGGTGTCTCGCAGCCGGTCGATGCTCTCCAGGGCAGTATTGCAGGCAGTGTCATAGCCGATGGTGTAGGTAGAGCAGGCGATGTCGTTGTCGATGGTGCCTGGGATGCCCACCACAGAAATGCCTGCCTGGGCCAGGCACAGCAGCCCCCGGAAGGTGCCGTCCCCGCCGATGCCGACCAGGGCGTCCAGCCCCAGAAGTTTGCAGGTGGAGATCGCCTTCTCCTGCCCTTCCGGCTCCATAAATTCCTTGCTGCGGGCAGAGTAGAGCATGGTGCCTCCCCGGCGGGAGATGTCGCTGACACTCTCAAACCCCAGGGGGAGAAAGTCACCGTTGATCAGGCCGTGATATCCCCGGCGCACCCCGACGCACTCCATCCCAGAATGTAGGGCGGTGCGCACCACAGAGCGGATGACCGCGTTCATACCAGGGGCATCTCCCCCGCTGGTGAGGATCCCGATGCGGTGTACGGCAGATTCCATCGTGCAAAACCTCCTTATCTAAGTGCTGTGCTGCGGCCACTTGTCCTTATACCTTCAGTTGGGTGTCCTCCGACCCGGACAGAGCGTCCTTATGAGCGTCCAGCACCGGCTGGATCCAGTCCCGGAGGAACTCGTCTACCTGTTCCGGGCAACGACCGATATATCGAGTGGGATCCATGTGGGTGGCCAGTTCCTCCTGGCTCATGCCAAACAAGGGGTCGTCAGCGATGAGCTCCAGCAAGTTGTTGTTTCCGCCCAACTCCTTCACGTTGCGCCCCGCCTCCAGGGCATGGACGCGGATGCGCTCGTGCAGCTCTTGCCGGTTGCCTCCCCGCTTGACCGCGTCCATCATGATGTTCTCGCTGGCCATGAAAGGCAGCTCCTCCAGGATATGCCGATGGATGACCTGCTCGTGGACCACCAGGCCGGCTGTTACGTTCAGATAGATGTTGAGGATAGCGTCCACAGCCAGGAACGCCTCCGGCACGCTGATGCGCTTGTTGGCGGAATCGTCTAAGGTGCGCTCAAACCATTGAGTGGCCGCGGTGAAGGCTGGGTTTGCCGCGTCGGCCATCACATAGCGAGCCAAGGCGCAGATGCGCTCACAGCGCATGGGATTGCGCTTGTAGGGCATGGCCGAGGAGCCGATCTGCTTGCGCTCAAAGGGCTCCTCCACCTCCTTCAGGTGGCAAAGCAGGCGCAGGTCGGTGGCGAACTTGCTAGCCGACTGGGCGATGCCGGACAGGGTGGATAGCACCGCGGCGTCCACCTTTCGGGAGTAGGTCTGTCCCGAGACGGGCACCACCCCATCAAAGCCCATTTCCCGGGCAATGCGGGCCTCCAGCTGCCGACACTTTTCATGATCCCCCTCAAATAGCTCCAGGAAGGAGGCTTGAGTGCCGGTCGTACCTTTGCACCCCAGTAGCTGGAGCTTGGCCATGCGTTGCTCCACCTCTTCCAGGTCCAGGAGCAGGTCATACATCCAAAGGGTGGCCCGCTTGCCGACTGTGACAAGCTGGGCGGCCTGAAAATGGGTGAAGCCCAGGGTGGGCAGGGCCCGATACCGCCGGGCAAACTGGGCCAGATGGTCCAGAGTGCGTACCAGCTTATCCCGGATCAGGGCCAGCCCCTCCCGCATGAGGATGATGTCGGTGTTGTCCCCTACATAGCAGCTGGTGGCCCCCAGGTGGATGATGGGCATGGCCTTGGGGCATTGGGCGCCAAAGGTGTGGATGTGAGCCATGACGTCGTGGCGAAGCTCCTGCTCCTTTTGGGCCGCCAGCTCGTAATCAATGTCTGTGAGATGGGCCTGCATCTCGTCAATCTGCTCCTGGGTGACAGGCAGACCCAGCTCCATCTCCGCCCGTGCCAACGCGACCCACAGCTTGCGCCAGGTGGAGAACTTCTTGTCCGGGGAGAACAGATACTGCATCTCATCGCTGGCATACCGGGATGAGAGCGGGCTTTCATAGATTGGCTTGTTCACCTTGTAACGTGACCTCCCTACGCTGGAACCCAGCGTGTTTTGATGGGGCGATTTGCCCCCTATTATACCACGGTTTTCCGGATAGAACAAGACAGCGGGAAAAATCCCTGCTTCACGACCCTCATAGGGATAACGCATAATCCCTCTAAGGAACAAAAGGAACCGGCACGGCGGATGCCATGCCGGTTCCAGATGGGGCTGCGATGGGCTTACACCTGCGCTTCACTCTGCGCCTTGGCGAAACACTCACTGCAATAAACAGGCCGGTCAGATTTGGGTTCAAAGGGGACCCGGGCTTCGCCCCCGCAGGCCGCGCATACGGCAGTGAAGTACTCCCGGGGCCCGCGGGCAGCGGCCTTACGGGCATCACGGCAGGGTTTGCAGCGCTGGGGCTCATTCTGGAAGCCGCGCTCTGCATAGAACTCCTGCTCACCGGCGGTGAACACGAACTCTTGTCCACACTCTTTGCATACTAACGTCTTGTCTTCGTACATGGAAATACCCTCTCTTTGATGCCCAGAACCGGAGACATAGCCTGCTGGGACTGTAATATTTGCGTCAGCTTTCGCTGAATGCGCCGTAGACTTTGGCCACCTTGCGGCGGATACGCTGCACCGCGTTATCCACCGCCTTGACCGGCCGGGCCACCTGCCGGCCGATCTCCCGGTAGGATAGGCCCTGGAGATAGAGGGCCAGGATGCGCTGCTCCAGGGTGGAGAGCTGGCGGTTGACCCGGTCCAACCGTTCCTGGGTTGCCTCTCGCGAGAGGAGCAGTTCCTCAGGGCTGTCTCCCCTCTCCCCTGTGACCGCCCCGTCCAGGGGAACGCTGTGGTTGAGGGGCGTGTGCTTGTCCCGGGCCGCTGCGGTGACGGCAGAGCGGATCCGATTTCGTACACACACCTGGGCAAAGGTGCGGAACGCCGCTTGCCGACTGGCATCGTACTCCCGGATCGCCTTAAGAAGCCCGAACATCGCCTCCTGGATGAGATCCTCGCTGTCCCCGCCGGCCAGGAAGTAGGGGCGGGCACAGGCCCGGGTCAACTGCTGATACCGGGCCACCAAGATCTCCTCCGCCGCCCGGTTGCCGCCCTGGGCGCTGGCGCACAGTGCCTCATCGCTCCATTCGATTATCTCTCTGCTCCAATCCATCTCGCGGCCTTTCCTATCTTTCTTATCACAGATCCTGTCGCTTGTCAATGCATTTGACGCAAATTTCAAAGGAATTTTCTCAGATTTCCGCCGATTTAATCAGATTTGCCAACTCCTGGGCGATCTCCCGGGCGGTTTGTTCCGCTCCGGCCTCCACCATAACGCGCACCAGCGCCTCCGTGCCGGAGGGACGTACCAGCACGCGCCCTTCCCCTTTCAGCCTTTGCTCCCACCGGCTCACGGCTTCATCCAGCCAAGGGGCAGACATGATCCGCTGCTTGGCCTGTCCATTTGGGACGGGAACATTGATCAGCTCCTGGGGATAGCGCTTGCAGCGGCCAAACAGAGCCGAGGCCGGCTCCCTGCTGCGAAACAGCAAGTCCAGGATCTGAAGGGCAGTCAGCTCCCCATCGCCGGTGGTGGCGTGCTCCAGAAAGATCATGTGACCCGACTGCTCCCCACCCAGCACATAGCCCCGCTCCACCATGCGCTCCAGGACGTTGCGGTCGCCCACGTCGGTGCACTCCAGGGTAAGCCCTTGCTCACGGGCAAAGGCATGCAGGCCGATGTTGCTCATCACTGTGGCCACCACCGCGTTGCCGGCCAACCGGCCCCGGGCCAGCAGGTCCGCCCCGCAGGCGGCCATGATCTGGTCCCCGTCGATCAGACCACCCCGCTCATCCACAGCCAGACAGCGGTCGGCGTCCCCGTCAAAGGCAATGCCCAAGGCGTAACTGCCAGCCTGTACCATGGCGGACAGGGCGTCCATATGGGTAGAGCCGCACCGCTGGTTGATGTTGATCCCGTTTGGATCAGCGTTGATCACGTCCACGCTCAGCCCGGGAAATCGATCGAACAGGCGGGCGGCCGTAGCAGATGCGGCCCCGTTGGCGCAGTCCACCAAGATGCGCAGATCAGACAGGTCGGCGGAGATCGTGCCGGCCAGGTGGTCAATGTAGTCTTCCGAAGCGGCGGGGGCAACATAGCGCACCCGGCCGATCTCCCCATGGGTCCTGCGGGGCACATCATTGTGTCCAAACAGCACGATGTCCTCGATGCGCTCCTCCAACTGGTCGGACAGCTTGAACCCCTGGCCGTTGAAGATCTTGATGCCGTTGTGTTCAAAAGGGTTGTGAGAAGCAGAGATGACGATACCAGCGTCCGCCTTCCGGTTCACCGTGATCCAGGCCACCGCTGGGGTGGGGATGGTGCCCAGGTCCAGCACATCCGCCCCGGCGGTGCACAGCCCGGCGATGAGCGCGCCCTTGAGCAGGTCCCCTGAGATCCGGGTGTCCTTGCCGATGGTGACCAGGGGTTTTCCGCCTGCGTCCCGCTCCCCTGCCAGCACCACTGCAGTGGCAAGCCCGACCTTATAGGCCAGGTCCGCGTCCAGCCCGGCGTTGACCACGCCGCGGATGCCGTCCGTGCCAAATAGTTTTCCCATTGCGGTATCCACCTCGCCTTGAAATCTGCATACACATAAAAGATGTAAAGGGAATTGACCTGTCGGATTTGGGCAGGCCATGACAGAGGATAGCCCTCATCCATCCAGGCGCAGCTGCTCCAGCCCCTGCCCCTCTGGGGGGCGTAGGCCCAGATGCTGGTATGCCTTTGGGGTGACGCACCGGCCCCGAGGGGTGCGGGTGAGAAAACCAAGCTGCATCAGATAAGGCTCGTAGACGTCCTCCAGGGTGACGGCCTCCTCGTGGATGGTGGCTGCCAGGGTGTCCAGGCCCACCGGCCCCCCGCCGTAGTTGTCAATGATGCTAGCCAACATCCTCCGGTCCAGCTGATCCAGCCCCAGTGGGTCGATCTCCAGGGCCTGCAAAGCCCGGTCGGCCACCTCCCGGGTAATGACCCCGCCGGCAGTCACCTGGGCAAAGTCCCGCACCCGCCGCAGCAGCCGGTTGGCAATGCGGGGGGTGCCCCGGCTGCGCCGGGCGATCTCCAGGGCGCCGGCGTCCTCCATGGGCACCTCCAGAATACCGGCCGACCGGGTGACGATCTGGGCCAGCTCCTGAGGGGTGTACAGCTCCAGGCGCAAGGTGACGCCAAACCGGTCCCGCAGAGGAGCGGACAGCTGCCCGGCCCGGGTGGTGGCGCCAATCAGGGTGAATTTTGGCAGGTCCAGCCGGATGGAGTTGGCCGAAGGGCCCTTGCCGATGATGATGTCGATGGCGTAGTCCTCCATGGCGGGATAGAGGATCTCCTCCACCGAGCGGTTGAGCCGGTGGATCTCGTCCACAAACAGGATGTCGCCCTCCTGCAAGTTGGTCAGCAGGGCAGCCAGATCCCCAGGCTTTTCAATGGCGGGGCCGGAGGTGATGCGGATGTTGACCCCCATCTCGTTGGCGATGATGCCGGACAGGGTGGTCTTGCCCAGCCCAGGAGGGCCATGGAGCAAGACATGGTCCAGCGGCTCCTGGCGCATCCTGGCCGCTTGGATGAAGATCTCCAGGTTGCCCTTGGCCTTCTCCTGGCCAATGTATTCCCCCAGGGTTTTGGGGCGCAGGGAGTACTCCCCCTCGTCAGCCTGGGTGAGTGAGGTGGTGACCAGGGGTTCCATCCCCTCTGCCTCAAAGTCCTGGCTGGAAAAATCAATTGCCATGGGATCACCTCCTGTCTGGGGTGGGGGCGCTTTTGCCAAGAGTTACTTCATCATCTTCTTCAACGCCTGGCGAATGATCTGCTCCAGCTCCAGGCTGTCCAGATCGATCCCCTTCAGGGCCGCGGAGATCTCTCCCTGGGAGTAGCCAAGCACTGCCAGGGCCGCCGCGGCCTCGCTGGCTTTGTTCTCCGGGATGATGGTCACCCCGCCGGCAAAGCTTTCCCCACCGGTGGGAAGCTGCCCTTTTGCCAATTTGTCTTTCAGTTCCAGGATGACCCGCTGGGCGATCTTTTTGCCGATGCCCGGCGCACAGGTCAGGGCCGTCTCATTGCCAGATACGATGGCCAGGGCCAGTTCCTCCGGCGTGTTGGAGGATAGGATGGCCAGCGCCGCCTTGGGACCCACACCGGAAACCCCAATGAGCATTTCAAAGCAGCTCAACTCATTTTCCGAGATAAACCCATATAATTCAAATATTTCCTCCCGGACATGAAGGTGGGTATATAGTTTTGCGACTTTCCCACGGGTCAGGGCGGCGATGGTGTGATTGGTGGTGCGGCAGGCATATCCCACTCCGCCGCAGTCAATCACAGCCAGATAGGGCCCGATATGAGTGACGGTTCCGTCCAGATAGTAAAACATCAGCAGCATCCCTTCCCATAGAAAAAAGCATCCAGATGGTAAAATAGCGCCTGGCTGCGCGCGTTCAGCGAAGCACTTGGAGCAAGGAGGTGGAGCAGCGGGCGTGGCACAGGGCGATGGCCACCGCGTCGGCCGCGTCGTCCGGCTTGGGGACGGAGGGCAGCCCCAGCAGGCGCTTGGTCATGTCCATGACCTGGCGCTTTGCCGCCTTGCCGTAGCCCGCCACCGCTTGCTTGACCTGGGAAGGGTTGTACTCATAGATGGGCACGCCCAGCTTTTCCGCGGTCATCAGGATCACCCCTCTGGCCTGGGCAACCCCGATCCCGGTGGTGACGTTGTGGTTGAAGTACAGCTCCTCAATGGCCATTGCCTGGGGGCGGAAACGTCCGATCAGGGCTTCCAGGTCCCAGGAAATTTGGAGCAGACGGGTTGAGAGGGGCACTCCGGCAGGGGTTGTAATAGCGCCGCAGCCCGCCAGCCGCTGCCGCCCTCCGGAACTGTCCACCACCCCGAAACCCACGATGGCGTATCCCGGATCGATGCCCAAAATGACCATGTGATTCCCTCCCATTGCCTATTTTAGCATTTTATCATACCGCCGTGCCCATGGCAAGGAAAAACGGCAAGCCCGGCCATCACAAGGCAGACTTGCCGAAACGTTCCGCTCAGGCCCTGGGGTGGGCCTTGATGTACACGTCCTTGAGTTTTTGGCTGACGATCTGGGTGTAGATCTGGGTGGAGGAGATGTCAGCATGGCCCAGCATCTCCTGGATGGACTTCAGATCGGCCCCGTTCTCCAGCAGATGGGCGGCAAAGGAATGGCGGAGAATGTGGGGGGTGATCTCCTTGCTGATGCCCGCCTTTTCTTGATAGCATTTGACGATCTTCCAAAAGCCCTGGCGGCTCATCCGCTCGCCGTTCATGTTGACGAACAGCGCTGTCTCTTGCAAGTCCTCCAAAAGCTGGGGCCGCACCTCTCGCACATAGCTCTCCAGGGCCTTGATCGCCCCCCGGTAGAGTGGGACAATGCGCTCCTTGCGCTTGCCAGTGCAACGCAGAAATCCCAAGGGCAGGTTCACATCCTGGACATTCAGGGCGATCAGCTCAGACACTCGGATGCCAGTGGCATACAGCACCTCCAGCATCGCCTTATCCCGGCACCCCTTGGCGTCGGCGGGATCTGGCTGCTCCAGGAACAAGTCCACTTCTTTACTGGTGAGGATGGCAGGCAGCTTGCGCTCAATCTTGGTGGGCGTAAATCCTTTGGCTGGGTTTATGGGCACCGCGTGGATCCCCAGCAGATACCCATAAAAGGACTTGAGGGCGGCCACCGAGCGGACGATGGTCGCGTTGGATTTCCCGTGCCGGCCCAGATGGAGCGCATAGCGCCTGACGTCCTCCTGGGTGGCTTGGGAGAGGGCCAGGTGTCTGGCCTCCATCCATTGGGAGAACTGACGGACGTCCCGCAGGTAGGAGCACAGCGTATTGGCCGCTGCCTTCTTCTCATGGCGTAGCCAGGATTCATAGCCAGCCAGATAATCCATGCCTTCTCACAACCTCTCTCTTCTCAGGAAACAAAAAAACGGGCGCATACGGCGTCCAACAGCGCCGGCATAAGCGTGCATTGGGCCACCGCACCGGCCACGATCATCCCCGCCGACGGCACCAGCGTAGCCAGATATTGGCGCAAGGACGGTCTGGCCGGCTCCCCATAGCGTCCAAGCCGGCCTAGGCAGGCGCGAAACGACTCGCAGCCGACCGCAAACAGGACTGGCAAGGCAAACAGCGCCGTCACCCCAAAGACCACCAGGGCCGCCAGCAGCCCCCCGACCCCAAACAGGCGTAGGAATAGGCAGACTGAATAGGAGAGCAAAAAACCCCGGGCCAGCAGCAGCGCCGGGACACAAAAGACCCCCAGCGTGGTAAAGCCCAGCGCCAGGGCAGCAACCGGCCAACGAATCAGCTCCCAGACTGCGCTCCAAGGGGAGGGGCTCCATCCTCCCTCCGTTCCAGCGACCTGAAAGTACGCGCCCAGGTAGTCGGACAACTCGGGGCTGGCTTCTCCCAACGCAGCGAACAACAGGCCACCCAGCAGCCCCAGGAAAAAGAACGCGCTCAAAAACAGCAGGGAGACCAGTTGTCCGTCCCCTTCGCCCCGCTCAGCCAAAGCCCGTTTTGCCAATCGCCTCATCACGTCCATCACCCCGGGGACATCCTATGCGGAAGGGCGGTTGGCTATTCCCTTTCCCGCCGGTTGACGGTAACCATTACTATATCCCACTTTTTCAGGAAACGCAAGTGTTTTTGCGGAAATTTCGCCCCAAAATTTTTTACGACACAATTTTATGTAAAATGATTTATGTAAATTGCGAAACAAAACCGGGGTTTGGTGCTGGATGTTGAGCAGACAAAAAGGGCGCCCCACCATATCTTGTGAGACGCCCCTGGTGCAAATAAATCGGAGTTTTTTTCGCTTATTTCGCTTTTTGGGCCATGGATCGCCGAGCCTGCATGGCGATGGCGCACTCCAGGCGTTTGCGCTGCAGCTGGCAGCCAAACTCGTTGGGTTGCTTGATATCGCCGTTGGTCTGGAGGTTGGAGGCCGAGCAGCCCCCGCTGCAATAGAACTTAGCCCAACAGGTCTGGCAATCTGGACGGCTGTAAATGTTCAGGTCGGCAAACCGGTGGGACAGATCCATGTTGAAGCTCCCGTCCCAGACGTTGCCCAGGCGGTAGTCCTCGTTGCCCACGAACTGATGACAGGGATAGATGTCGCCGTCCGGGGTGACGGCCACGTATTCGCACCCGGCCCCGCACCCCCGCACCCGCTTGATGACGCAGGGGCCCTGGGACAGATCCACATGGAAATGGAAGAAATTCACGTCGTCCCGGTCCAGAAGCTGTTCGGCCAGGTTCTCATACTCCTGAAGCAGCCCGGGCAGATCCTCCTCCCGGAAGGTGTAGTCCTGCTCAGGGCTTCCCACCACAGGTTCCACCGAGACGTGGCGGAAGCCCTGGTCGGCAATGTGGAGCACGTCTGCGGCAAAATCCCGGTTGTGCCGGGTAAAGGTCCCGCGCAGGTAGTAGTCCTTCTCCCCCCTGCCGGCCACCAGCTTCTGGAACTTGGGCAGGATCACCTCATAGCTGCCGGTGTCCGCGGCAGTCTTGCGCATGGCGTCGTTGACCTCAGGGCGTCCGTCCAGGGACAGCACCGCGTTTGACATCTCCCGGTTGATGTACTCGATGGTCTCGTCGTTGAGCAGTACGCCGTTGGTGGTGATGGTAAAGCGGAAGCTCTTATCGTATTTCTCTTCCAGAGAGCGGGCGTAGTCCACGGTGGCCTTGACGGTGTCCATGGCCATCAGGGGCTCCCCGCCGAAGAAGTCTACCTCGATGTTCCGCCGCTTGCCCGAGCGCTGGATGACAAAGTCAATGGCCTTCTTGGCCGTTGCCACATCCATGGTCACCCGCTTGCCAGTGCCAAAATCACCGGTGGAAGCAAAGCAGTACTCGCACCGCAGGTTGCAGTCATGGGAGACGTGTAGGCACAGGGCCTTGATGGGGGCCTCCTTTTGCAAAAGGGCCGCGGCGGCAGGATCCAGGTAGCTGTCGTCGGTGAACAGCAGCCCCTGCCGGGTGAGCGCTTGCAGCTCCTCCCAGGCGCCCTGCACCGCCTGCGCGCCATGGCCGGACAGTTGCTCAAGCACCCAAGCGGGGCAATCCCCCTCCGGCAAAGGGCCGTCCAGCAGGTTGAGCAGGTCATAAGCGGTCTCGTCCAGGATGTGAACCGCACCGCTGTATACGTCAACGGCAAGGAAAACGCCCAGACATTGAAACGTGTGAACCATAGGGTATCTTCTCCTTTGATGGCATTTTGCGCAGAAAAAGGGTGGGACAGGCCCACCCTTTCTGGAGCTCGCTTCGCGTTTCTTATTTCTGATGCTCGCAGGTCTGATTGGCGACCGTACAGGAGGTCTTGCAGGCGGACTGGCAAGAGGTCTGGCACTCACCGCAGCCGCCGTGGGCGGCGCTGCTCTTCAACGTGGCGCCGTTGATCGTCTGGATGTGGGTCATGGATTCTCCCTCCATTCGTTTGGTTTGCTTCATCATAGCACACCCAGATCCGGATTTCAAGGCTTATCTCCCGCTTTTGGGTGCTTTTGGATGAATTCATCCACACCTGCTGCCCTCCTTTGGCTGCAGCAGGAAGGTGTAGGTCTCCCCATCGGAGTGGGCGGGAGAAAAGGTATAGTCCAGCCCCTGGAAGTCCTTGATTCCCTCCGGGCTATCCACCCCCTGCTCGGCTAGAAAACGCACCATCTCGCCCCGGGCCATCTTGCACAGGGTGCCCTTTTCCACTACCCTGCCGCCTGCCAGTTCCCCGAACACGCAGGTAATCCATCGTGTCCCTGCCGGGCGGTGCTGGGTGACGCAGCGGCTGTACTCCTTGGAGGCCAGATCGACCACGCAGTCGGTCTCCCGATAGAGCTCGTCTGCGATGGAACTGCCCCAGTAACTGTAAAGGTCTTTTGCCTGTCCTATTTTTAGCTTGGCCTGCATCTCCAGTCGATAGGGGATCACCCCATCAAAGGGGCGTAGCACCCCGTACAGCCCGGAGAGGATCCGCAGGTGATCCTGAGTGTAGTCGAAGGCGGCCTGGGTGAACACCCCGGGGGCCATGTACTGGTATTGGGTCCCCTCGTAGGCCAGAATGGCAGGGGTCAGGTCCCGGCGCAGGTCGGAGCGGGCCAGCCGGTCCAAGTTGAGGGCGGCGATCTGGTCGTTGCACTTCCAGAGGGCCTTGAGCTGCTCGTAGGACATGGACTGTAGCTGCCGATAGATCACCTCCGAGCGGTCCAGAAACCGAGGCAGATCCCGCCATGGCAGGGTGTCCCGGTCCACCCGCATCTTCTTGGCCGGTGCGATGATCAGCTTCATCCCCCCTGCTCCACCTCATAGGGCCAGCGCAGGATGCCGCCAAAGTCATAGACCTGGGTGTAGCCCATGTCGGCAAGGGCCTCTGCGGCCATGCGACTGCGGCCTCCGCTTTGGCAATAGACCAGCACCTGGGTGTCCTTGCCACCGGGGATGGCCTGGGCCGCCTGTGCCTCGTTGAAGATGCTCAAGGGCAGCAGGGTGGCCCGGGGAATGTGGCCGCGGGCGTACTCGTCCCGCTCCCGCACGTCCAGAATGACGGCATCGGGATGCTCCTGCATATGCTGTTTGGCCTGCTGGGGGGAGATGTGGTGGTAGCCGCCGCCATCCTGGCCGCCGCCCAGCAGCTGGGCCAGTCTCCTCAGCATGTGCCCACCCCCTCCACATAGGCCAGGAAGTCCTGGGCGTTGGTGTCCGGCTTAACCTTCTCCTGGGCCTGAACGATGATCCCCTGTTCATCGATGAGATAGGTGGTGCGCACCACGCCCATGCTCACCTTGCCGTAGAGCTTCTTCTCCTGCCAGACCCCATAGGCCTGAATGGCCTGCAGCTCCGGGTCGGCCAGCAGCAGGAAGGGCAGTTCATATTTTTGAGCAAACTTCTGGTGGGAGGCGGCGGAATCCTTACTGATCCCGATGACAACCACCCCCTGAGCCTGGAAGGCCGGGTAGCGCTCGGCAAAGGCGCAGGCCTGCCGGGTGCAGCCGGGTGTGTTGTCCTTGGGGTAGAAATACAGCACCACCTTCCGGCCCAGGAAATCGGACAGGCGGACCTGGTTCCCGTCCTGGTCGGACAGGGTGAAATCAGGGGCTTTCGTGCCCACGTTCAGCATGGCGATCACTCCTTTTATCTTTGGTGACATAGAGCCCGGGCCGGCATACAGCGGGGCCAGAGGCCGGGCTGCCTGTCATTATACTACTCCTTTGATCGAATTTCAAAGAAAATGAAAAAACGCCGGGCCGCCCGGTTTTCCGGACGGCCCAGCGGGGATGTTTCACCGGTCAAAGGCCGGGTTCATATAATAGACGTTCTTTTGGTTCATACGCTGCTTAGCCAGCTCAATGGCCTCGCCAAAGCGTTGGAAGTGCACGATCTCCCGCTCCCGCAAAAAGCGGATCACGTCGCTGACGTCGGGGTCATCAGACAGGCGCAGGATGTTGTCGTAGGTGACCCGGGCTTTCTGCTCGGCGGCCAGGTCCTCGGTCAGGTCGCAGATCACATCCCCCTTCACAGCCATGGAGGCCGCGTTGTAGGGCCATCCGGAGGCGGCGGTGGGATAGACCCCGGTGGTGTGGTCCACGAAGTAGGCGTCAAAGCCGGCGGTCTTGATCTGCTCATCGCTGAGCTTGCGGGTCAGCTGGTGGACGATGGCGCCGATCATCTCCAGATGGCCCAACTCCTCGGTGCCAATGTCGGTCAGCAGCCCCTTCAGCTCCGGGTAGGGCATGGCGTAGCGCTGGCTGAGATAGCGCAGGGAGGCGCCCAGCTCGCCGTCAGGCCCCCCGTACTGGGAGATGATGGCCGCGGCCAGCTTGGGGTTGCAGTTTTTGATGCGAACCGGGTACTGTAGTTTTTTCTCATAGACGAACATTTAGTTGTCACCCCCCTCTCTGCGATACTCCCAGGGCCAGGGGTCGTTCAGCCAGGTGTAGACGCCGTTCTGGATGGCGTTGGCCTGGGTCAGCGGGCCGTACATGGCCTCATAACGGCGTCTGCCCTGCTCGGCCAGACGGGTGTACTGCTGGAAGAGGGCAGCCGCCTCCGCGTCCTCCTGGTGGGTGTCCAGGTAGAGGCCCAGCTCGGTGATCACAAAATTCAGGGCCTGCAGCTCAGCCGCGGCCCCCTCGGCCAGGGTGGCCGCCTGTGCCTTCAAATGGAAGGGCAAGTTGAGCCCTGGGAACAGCGTGCCGTTTGCCAGGGCGTCCTTCTGGTCATATAGCTTGCTCCCCTGCTGCTGGAAGGGAACAAACGGAACCGCCAGCGGGGAGCAGTGGGAAAGCGTTCCCTGCCCGTCCTCGCAATGCCGGGAATTGGGTGCGGTGTTGGAATCCAATCACGTCGCCTCCTCACGAAAGGTTTGACAGAAACTGTCATCCCATTCTATGCGGTCCCGACCGGCGGTGACAGCCCGCCTGTTTGGATGGAGTGTGGTATGTACTTCCTTGACTGATGTAAACTTCTGTTAGAGAACATATACAACTGAATACGGATTTATCTGATGGCAAGCACTTGCAACTATCCGAGAAAAGAACGGATATATGCAGGTGCTTTTCTTTTTCAAAAAATCAGAACACAGTGTCCAAAACCGGCTATCCGCACGGGCTGTAAGGTAGGGGCAGGTCTGCCCGTCTGTACCTTGACAACTTCACAGCAGCCGCCAGAGGGATACCTGCCGCAACGGACAGTGCGCCATGATATGAGCGTACCCATTGCTTAATCCATGCACAGCATAGGCAGTGACAACGCCGCTTTGGGAAAGCGTGGAACCGTATGGAATGGCTGTGCCTACATATCCCCGTCCTTGTGGCAGGGATATAAAAATTTTAAGGAGGTCTATTGCCTATGGACAAGTATGCAACAACCAGACGAAAGCGGAAGGAGGATACCCATGCAAAAGCTGAACATGGTGGACGCAGATACCCTGCTCTATCAGCCGCTTGACAAGCCACGCTTTGTGGTGGACGGTCTTATTCCCACGGGGCTGATACTGTTCTGCGGCTCACAGAAAATCGGCAAAAGCTGGTTTATGCTGAAACTCTGCTTATGTGTGTCGGCGGGACTGCCATTCTGGGAGATGGAGACACGGGCGGGCGATGTGCTGTACCTCTGTCTGGAGGATACCTTTTTCCGCATACAGGACAGGCTTTTTCGTCTGACAGACGAGGCGGACAGCCGCCTGCACTTCGCTGTGGCGAGCTGCAAGCTGACGGACGGGCTGATCGTGCAGTTGGAGGACTATCTGAAGGAGTACCCCGACAGCAGGCTCATTGTGATTGACACTTTGCAGAAGGTACGCACCGCCTCAAAGGACAACGCCTATGCCAGTGATTACGGGGACATTTCCCATATTAAGGAGTTTGCCGACAGGCATTCCCTTGCGGTCATCGTTGTCCACCATATCCGCAAGCAGAACGACAGTGATGTGTTCAACAAGGTATCGGGGACAACGGGGCTGACGGGGAGCGCAGACGCCACCTTTGTACTGGAAAAGGAAACCCGTGCGTCCGATACCGCAAGGCTCTACTGCGTCGGCAGGGATATTGAGTATCAGGAGTTTGTCCTGCGTTTCAGGGAATGCAGTTGGGAAATGGTGGAGCGCAAGGGGCAGGAGCAACTTGCGAGGGAAAGCATACCGCCTGTCCTTTTTCGGCTCGTAGAGTTTATGCAGGATAAAGAGAACTGGTGCGGTACAGCCACGGAGCTTCTGGCGGCGATGAAAGAAACAGACACCCCGCCCACCGTCATTACCAAGTGGCTCAATGAGTACCGCACGACTTTCTTAGAGGACAACCATATCGGGTATGCGTACCGCAGGAAGAAAGAGGGCAGGCTGATTGCGCTCACAAGGCAGGCGGGTGACAGTGATGACAGCAGTGACAGTGATGTTGGGATACCCCCTGTCTCTGTCACTGACACCACAGCAAAGTGAAGTCCGACAGTCTTGCCCTACGGGTGGCAGGCGTGG
>DVJZ01000048.1 GCA_018716385.1 Candidatus Enterenecus merdae | reverse complement strand
GGGAGAGATCTTGACCGAGCCATAAGAGGAAAAGGAGAGAACGAAATGCCGTCCAGTCCCTTCTGCACCTGCGGCAACCTGAACTGCCCGCTGCACCCCAGCAAACACGACCAGGGCTGCGCGCCCTGCATCCAGAAAAACCTCCGCCTGCGGGAGGTCCCCAACTGCTTCTTCAACCTGCTGGACCACTCGGAGGGCCGTTCCGGCGACTCCCTGGAGGCATTCGCCAAACTGGTCCTGGCAGAAGAGAGATAAACCGCATACAAAATCATCCAATCATACACATTTTAGGAGGAAGAAATCATATGGCACATCCCACTTACGGACTGAACGAACTGCGGGAGATGTTCCTCAAATTCTTTGAGACCAAGGAACACCTGCGGCTGCCCAGCTTCTCCCTGATTCCCCAGAACGACGCCAGCCTGCTGCTGATCAACTCCGGCATGGCCCCCATGAAGCCCTGGTTCACCGGGGAGGAGGAGCCCCCCCGCCACCGGGTCTGCACCTGCCAGAAGTGCATCCGCACCGGCGATATCGAGAACATCGGCAAGACTGCCCGCCACGGCACCTACTTCGAGATGCTGGGCAACTTCTCCTTCGGCGACTATTTCAAGCGGGACGCCATCCACTGGGCCTGGGAGTTTCTGACCTCCCCCGAGTGGGTGGGGCTGGACCCGGACCGCCTCTACCCCTCCGTCTTTGCCGGCAATGAGACCACCCCCGCCGACGACGAGGCTTTCCGCATCTGGAACGAGGAGATCGGCATCCCCGCCGACCGCATCTTCAAGTTCGGCAAGGAGGATAACTTCTGGGAGCACGGCTCCGGTCCCTGCGGCCCCTGCTCCGAGATCTACTACGACCGGGGCCCCGAGTGGGGCTGCGGCAAGCCCGGCTGCACCGTGGGCTGCGACTGCGACCGGTATATCGAGGTGTGGAACATCGTCTTCTCCCAGTTCGACAACGACGGCGAGGGCCACTACACCGAGCTCAAGCAGAAGAACATCGACACCGGCATGGGTCTGGAGCGCCTGGCCTGCGTGTGCCAGAAGGTGCCCTCCCTGTTTGACGTGGACACGGTGATGAACATCACCCACAAGGTCACCGAGCTCACCGGGGCCTCCTATGGCCAGAGCCACGGTGTGGACGTGTCCCTGCGGGTCATCACCGACCACATCCGCTCCGCCACCTTTATGATCTGCGACGGCGTGCTCCCCTCCAACGAGGGCCGGGGCTATGTGCTGCGCCGCCTGCTCCGCCGGGCCGCCCGCCACGGCAAGCTGCTGGGGGTGAACGAGCCCTTCCTGTACAAGGTGTGCGACACCGTCATCCACGAGAACGAGGGCCACTACCCCGAGCTGCGGGAGCGCCAGGACTATATCACCAAGGTCATCCGGGTGGAGGAGGAGAACTTTGCCAAGACCATCGACGGCGGGCTGAAGATCTTTGGTGAGATGCTGGCCGCCCACCAGGCCCAGGGGACGAAGGTGTTCTCCGGGGCAGACGCCTTCAAGCTGTACGACACCTACGGTTTCCCCATCGACCTGACCCTGGAGATGGTGGCCGAGCAGGGGATGGAGCTGGACCAGGAGGCATTTCACACGCTCATGGACGAGCAGCGCCAGCGGGCCCGCAAGGCCCGGGAGGCCCTGGGCGACCTGGGCTGGGCCGGGGTGGAGTTTGGCAAGGATGTGCCCGAGACGGAGTTTGTGGGCTACACCGAGCACACCCTCGCCGGCGCCCGGGTGGTGGCCCTGGTGGTGGAAAATGAGCAGGCCGAGGCTCTCATGCCCGGCGTGGAGGCCATCGTGGTGCTGGACAAGACGCCTTTTTACGCTGAGATGGGCGGTCAGGTGGCCGATCACGGCACCCTTGCTCAGGCCGGAGAGGGCGGCTGCCTGTTCGAGGTCAGCGACGTGCAGAAGAACAAGGGCGGCAAGTATATGCACTACGGGCGGCTCGCCAAGGGGACGCTCCGGCTGGGGGACACCGTCACCGCCGCCATCGACCAGGAGCGGCGCCGGGCCGTCATGCGGGCCCACTCGGCCACCCATCTGCTGGACAAGGCCCTGCGGGAGGTGCTGGGGGAGCACGTCCACCAGGCCGGATCCCTGGTGGAGGCCGACCGGCTGCGCTTTGACTTCACCCACTTTTCCGCCCTAACGCCGGAGGAGCTCAGCCGGGTCAGCGCCATGGTCAATCAGGCGGTGCTGGACGGCTATGACGTGCAGACCAAGCTGATGGGGCTGGAGGAGGCCAAGCAGAGCGGGGCCATCGCCCTGTTTGGCGAGAAGTATGGCGACATCGTCCGGGTGGTGGACATGGGGGAGGGGTACTCGGTGGAACTGTGCGGCGGCACCCACCTGGACAACACCGCCAAGGTGGGGGTGTTCCACATCCAGAGCGAGTTCTCCGTGGCCAGCGGGGTGCGCCGCATCGAGGCCACCACCGGCAAGGCCTCCCTGGAGGTGATGAACCGCAACCAGGACCTGATCTTCCAGGCCGCCGCCGCCCTGAAGGCCAAGCCGGGGGAGCTGCGTGCCCGGGCGGAGGCGGTCATGGGTGAGATGCGCCAGCTGCACCAGGCGGTGGAGCGCTTCCAGGCCCGGGAGGCGGTCAGCCAGGCCGAGCGCTTCCTCATCTCAGCCCATGACGTGGGCGGCCTGAAGGTGCTCACCGCCACGGTGGCCGAGGCGGATGGGGACCGGCTGCGGAAGATGGGGGATTTCCTCCGGGAAAAGGACCCCAATGTGGTGGCGGTGCTGGCCGCGGTCAACGGGGAAAAGATCACCTTCCTGGCCGCCTGCGGCAAGCAGGCGGTGGAACAAGGGGTCAAGGCCGGGGACATCATCAAGGCCGTTGCCCCCATCTGCGGCGGCCGGGGGGGCGGAAAGCCCGACACAGCCATGGGGGGCGGCTCCGACCTGCTCAAGCTGGACGACGCGCTGGCCGCGGTGGACAACGTGGTGGCGGGCAAGCTGGCCGAGTGAGAGCTGGGCGGAGGGAAGGGTTGGCGCCCATCCCTCCCCAGGGGCAAGCCCCTGCGTCTGGCCCGGGGACAGGGGCCCCAACCCACGGAAAGGAGTGCTGACGATGCCGCTGCCGCAAGACCCGGCCATCCTGCTCAGCTTTGTCAACACCCGCCTGCGGGACCGTTATGCCGACCTGGACCAGCTGTGCCAGGACTTGGGAGCGGACCGGGCGGCGCTGTGTGAAAAGCTGGCCGCCATCGGATACGCCTATGACGAAGGGCAAAATCAGTTCCGCTGACCAAGCGGGGAACGGAAGGAGAGGGTGGTATGAAGCTGGAGTTTTCAAAGATGGAGGAACAGGTGATGCCCAATTTTATGGGGGGTGAAAAAGCCGTCCGGGCCCAGATGCGGGTGGATGAGCTGGGCAAGATCATGCACGGCGTGCTGGAGCCCGGGGCGTCCATCGGCCTGCACACCCATGAGACCAACAGCGAGACGGTGTATATCCTGTCCGGCACGGGCAAGGCCCTGTATGACGACGGGGTGGAGCAGCTGGGGCCGGGGGACTGCCACTACTGCCCCAAGGGGCATACCCACAGCCTGATCAACACTGGGAGCGAGCCGCTGGAGTTCTTCGCGGTGGTGCCCAATCAGTAAGTTGAGCAACACAAACATCCAAGGAGGGGAACGACCATGTCCGATTGCCTGTTTTGCAAGATTGCCGCCGGAGAGGTCCCCAGCGGCAAGGTATACGAGGATGAGCGGGTGTACGCCTTTCGCGACATCGACCCCCAGGCCCCCGTCCATTTCCTGGTGATCCCCAAGGAGCATATTGGCTCCTGCGGTGAGATCACGCCGGACAATGCCCATGTGGTGGCAAGCTGCTTCACGGCCATCGCCCAGGCCACCCGGGAGATGGGGGTCACCGATTTCCGGGTGGTGTCCAACTGTGGGGCCAAAGCCGGACAGTCCGTGCCCCACCTGCACTTTCACGTGCTGGCCGGGCGGGACATGAGCTGGCCCCCGGGCTGAGGGGACCGCAGAGCCCGCTGAGGGTTGAGGGAACCACGCGAGCTGTCTGCCGCAGATTGCAAGATGCCCCACAAAGCCGGTCTGGCTTTGTGGGGCGTTTTCCATTTGCATGCAGGATTACAGACCCTTGGGCCCCGCGCCGTGTGGCGTCCAGTAATGCCGTAGTAATGCCGGGACGACCTGTTGTACCGGGCGGGATACACTTCTGCATGAGGACACACAGGAAGAGGCTTTGCGCAAACCCAGTCAGATGGACTGCGTGGAGACAACAGCCGTTTTACCCTTCCAGATCGCCACCCTGACGGCGCAGGTATCCCTCCCAGGTGAGAAAGGTGTTGTCCCGGGGCGTGTCCCGAAGGATCACCCGAGGGGCGTCCAATACCACCGTGGCGTTGGGGGGCACGTCGAAGGTGACCACACAGTTGGCCCCGATGCGGGCGTTGTCCCCCACCTGGACCCCGCCGATGATCTTGGCTCCCGCGCCGATATACACGTTCTCCCCAATGACCGGGGCGCCCTGGCCCCGGCTGTCGGCCAGGGTGTTGGAGCCGATGGTCACCTGGTGGAAGATGGTGCACCCCCGGCCGATCCGGGCCCCGTAGGAGATGAAGATGCCCGCCATGCCGTGGGGGGTGGCAAAGGGGGAGATGGCCTCCAGACAGGGGATGAGGGCATTGTGCCGGTCTGCGATCTTTTGATTGGCGTGGACGTACCAGGGGGTGAACCACCGCCGCCAGCCTCGGGGGCGGACGATGCGCTCCCGGTTGCGCCAAAAGCGGGCCACCGGGTCCGGCCGGAGCCGGCGCTTGAGCCTGCGAAGCAGATTCCACATCGGGTTGGTCGCCTCCATCCCATTGAGCTGCCCGCCCGGTTCCCGGGCGGGGTGCGGCCCCGGGGCCACACCCCGGGAATTTCCCCTGTATTGTACCCAATTTCCCCCTCCCAGTCAATGGCCCCACCGCGCCAGGGCGTTTTCCCCGCAACCGGGGATTTAAAAATTTTTTAATTGTTTTGCCCGTTGCAACTTAAGGGCGGCCTTGGTAGGATAGAGTGGAAGGGTGAAAAGGGGGAACGGGTATGTATACCATCCTGATCTGTGACGACGACCGGGACATCGTCTCGGCCCTGAAGATCTACTTGACCAGCGAGGGCTATCAGACGGTAGAGGCCTGGGACGGGGAGCAGGCGCTGGCCGCAGTGCGCGCGGGGGGCATCGACCTGATCCTGATGGACGTGATGATGCCCAAGCTGGACGGCATCCGGGCCACGGCCAAGCTCCGGGAGGAGGGCAACATCCCCATCATCCTGCTCACGGCAAAGAGCGAGGACTCGGACAAGGTACTGGGGCTGAACATCGGGGCGGATGACTACATCACCAAGCCCTTCAATCCCATCGAGGTGCTGGCCCGGGTAAAGAGCCAGCTGCGCCGTTACACCAGCCTGGGGGGCAAGAACCGGGGGGAGGAGCAGGACGTGCTGCGCAACGGCGCGCTGGTCATGGACGACGGGGCCAAGCTGGTGACGGTGGACGGTGAGGGGGTGGGCCTGACCCCCATTGAGTACAACATCCTGCGCCTGTTACTGCGCAATCCCGGGCGGGTGTACTCCACGGCCCAGATCTACGAACAGGTGTGGAACGACCCCGCGCTGGGCTCGGAGAACACGGTGGCGGTGCATATCCGTCACCTGCGGGAGAAGATCGAGATCGATCCGGCCAACCCTCGGTACCTGAAGGTGGTATGGGGGCTGGGCTACAAGATGGAGAAGATGTCATGAAGCTGCAGGAAAACCCCGCGATGAAGGCCTTGGCCTTCCTCGCGGCGGTGGCGGCCTTCGCCGCCACCGCCATCATGGGCTGGTATCAACTGGCCAACTATGACGCGCTGTGGGACCCTGACTACAACGGGGGGGACGGCTACTCCATCCTCTACCTGGAGCAGAACGACGTGCAGTCCATCACCCGTCTGCTCAACCTGTATGAGTGGCGGAAGGATGGGGTGGAGCTCACCCTGTATCAGGAGCAGGAGATTGCCCGGCTGGAGGATAAGCTGTCCGCGGACAACACCAACCTGCGCTGGCAGCTGCTCTCCCGGGCGCAGGAGGGACAAGAGGGGCAGGAGGACGGCCAGTACCAACAGCGCACGGTGCTGCAGGGCAACACCCAGCAGCGCCTGCCCGACCAGGCCCTGGGGCTGTATATGACCACCTATGAGCCCCTGGGGCTGGGCAACGCTGCCGAGGTGGTCACGGACGTGACGTGGAGCCGTCTGGTAGATATGGCGGTCAACGTGGAAGACCCGGACAACGTGGTCTACTCCAACGGGTGGGAGGTCTTGCTGGACAGCTACTACGCCTGGGCCGCCAGCCAGGGCGGAGAGGATGGGGCGCCCACCGTCAGTGGGGCCCCGGCGATATTCGGGGTGGATATGGATACCGTGTTCCTGGCTGAGGACGGCACTTCCACCCTGCTGGTGGTGGAGGGGGCGGACGGGATGTACCTCTACGGGCCTTCCGTGCGGGCCATGATGGAGGACAACGCCTTCGGCTTTCGCTATGCCGGCGGTAGCTGGACCCAGCCGGGCGTCTCAGGTGATTCCCTGGAATTGGTGCTGTGGTTGGATCAGGACTTCCCTGTAGCCGACCAGTACCAGCAGGCCTTCCAGAGCTTGGACCAATGGCGGGAGGATCGGGAACTGCTGCTGGCCGGCACCATCGTGTGCGCGGTGCTGGGCGTGATCCTGACCGCCTACCTGTGCGCCGCAGTGGGCCACCGGCCCGGGCGGGATGGGATCTATCTCAACTGGTTCCACCGGGTGCCCGCCGACCTGCTGCTGCTCCTGCTGGGCACAGGGGTGGCCATTTCCATGGGCATGGCTTGGGAGATCACTCTGTTTTACGCCTACACCGATCTGTCCATGGGTGGTCAGCTGGTGCTCATCGGACTGCTGACTGCCGCCTGCGCCGGGTTGTGCCTGGGCGGGCTGCTGACGGTGGTAGTCCGGGGCAAGGCCCACACCCTGTGGCGCAACACCCTGGTGTGGCGGGCCTGCGCCTGGCTGTGGCAGCTATGCCGGCAGGCCGCCCGGTCGGTGTCGCTGGTGTGGAAGGCGGTGATGGCCGGCCTGGCCTATGTGCTGTTCACCATTTTGACCTTCAACAGCGCGGGAGGGCTGTGGCTGCTGGGCAGCGGAGTGGCCATCGCCTTTCTGAGCCTGTGGGCCTTCCATTGGAAGAAGATCCGGGCCGGAGCCCAGCAGATCATCGGAGGCAACCCGGAGCACCACATTGACACCCGCTATATGCCCCCCGACCTGAAGCGGCACGCCGACGAGCTGAACAACCTGGGCCAGGCTATCTCCACGGCAGTGGAGGATCGGATGCGGTCTGAGCACTTCAAGGCTGAGCTGATCACCAACGTCTCCCACGACCTGAAAACCCCCTTGACCTCCATCATCAACTATGTGGATCTGCTCAAGAAAGAGCACATCGACAACCCCCAGGCTATGGAGTATATCGAGGTGCTGGACCGGAAGAGCCAACGGCTGAAAAAGCTCACCGAGGATCTGGTGGAGGCATCCAAGGCGTCCACAGGCAGCCTGACGGTGACGCTGGAACGGTTGGACCTGGGCCAGCTGCTGGATCAGGCGTCGGCCGAGTGGCTGGATCGGCTGGAGGCCAAGGGGTTGAGCCTGGTGCACACCTTGCCGGCGGAGCCGGTGTGGGTGCTGGCCGACGGCCGGCACCTGTGGCGGGTGCTGGACAACTTGCTGTCCAACTGCGCCAAGTACGCCCTGGAGGGCACCCGGATCTACCTGGGGCTCCAGACATACAGCGACAGCGCCGCCTTCTCCCTGAAAAACATCTCCCGGGAGGAGCTGAACATCCCCGCCCAACGGCTGCTGGAGCGTTTTGTCCGGGGGGATGAATCCCGGGCGGCGGAGGGCAGTGGCCTGGGTCTGTCCATCGCCCAGTCCCTCACCGAGCTGCAGCACGGCCGGTTTGAGATCAGCATTGACGGCGACCTGTTCAAGGCCACCGTCACCTTGCCGCGGGCTCCCCTCATCCAGAGCGGTCCGGACGCTCCAGAGGATCCGGCGGGAGAGGCCGGAGCCGGGCAGGAAGCGTGAGCACGCCCCTGGGACGCCCAAAGGCCGCCCCAGGGGCCTTGCTTTAGCCCCCGGGGGCTAAAAAGGCAGGCGGGACTCCCAATCTGCCCTCTTGGGGGGGTGGGCCAGGGAGGCGGTGGTCACCGCGCCGGGGCCATACTTGCCCCGGATGACGTCCATGGCCCGCTCCAGCCGCTCTTCCCGGGCCCGGCGGCGGGGGGCCTGGGGGTCGAACAGACCCAGCTGCTCGGCGGCCTGGTCCTCTGGGATGAGGTGCAGGGCGGTGACGGTGAGGGCTCGGATGGGCGCGCCGGCGCGCCAGGTGTGGTGGATGATCTCCCGGGCCGTCCGCCCCAGGGCCCGAGCAGTACAGGCGGGGGCCTCCAGCGGACGCTGCCGGCAGATGTCCCGGAAGACGGGATCCCGGATGGTCAGCTGCAGGGTGGCCGCCTTGAGCCGGTGACGGCGCAGGCGTACGGCCACCTGGTCGCACAGCAGGGCCAGCCCCCGGTGTACCTGCTCCCAGGTGACCAGGTTGTGGGGGAAGGTCAGGCCGTTGCCCACTGACTTGGGCGGGGTGTATTGCCCAGCCAGGGCCACCTCCCCCCGCTCCAGGCCGTTGGCATAGTCCCACAGCTGTCCCCCTGCCTTGCCCAGCAGGGCGGTCAGGGCAGCCCGGTCAAAGGCGGCCAGCTGCCCGATGGTGGCCACCCCGTGGCGGGCCAGCACCCGGGCGGAGGCCCGACCCACAAAGAGCAGATCAGTGACAGGCAGGGGCCAGACCAGGGCCCGGAAGTTGTCCGGGGTGATCAGGGTGGTGGCGTCCGGCTTTTTATAGTCGCTGCCCAGCTTGGCAAATACTTTGTTGAAGGATACCCCTACCGACACCGTCAGCCCCAACTCTTCCCGTATGGCCGCCCGGATCCGGTCGGCCAGGGCTGCCGGACCGCTGCCAAACAAGCGCAGGCTGCCGGTGACGTCCAGCCAGCTCTCGTCAATGCCAAAGGGCTCCACCCGGTCGGTGAAGCGCTGGTAGATGGCGTTGACCCGCCGGGAGTAGTCCCGATACAGGCCATGGTGGGCGGGCAGCAGCACCAGCTCGGGACATTTCTGACGGGCCTGCCAGATGGTTTCCGCCGTGCGTACTCCCCGGGCCTTGGCCGGTTCGTTCTTGGCCAGGATAACCCCGTGGCGGCTGTCCGGATCACCGCATACTGCCACTGGCCGGCCCCACAGCTCTGGCCGGGAGAGCAGCTCCACCGAGGCATAGAAGCTATTGCAGTCACAGTGTAGGATCACCCGATCCATCGCCCTTCCCCCTCCTCTGACCTCAGTATACTCCACAGGCAGAGAAAAGTCAAACAAATGTTCTATATATGAAAAGGAGAAAGGCCCGGCTTTCGCCGGGCCTTTCCAGATGGGGTGAGGGGACAGCCTATTGGGCCGGTCAGCCCAGGAACTGCACCTTGCTGGCGCACACAAAGTAGATGCGCTGATCGGCGTCGTTGGCCAGCACCAGCACATTGCCCAAGGTGCCCAGCAGGGTAACCCCCTGGAGGACCAGCAGGCCAGCGGCCAGGGTGACCCTCCGGCTGAGGTTTTTGTCGGCCAGCAAGTTTAGGATGCCGGCCGCGCAGCAGCAGTTGCCGCAGTCGCACTTGCAGGTGCACTCCCCGCTGTGGCAGCCGCAGGGGGTGAGGCGCCGGATGAGCAGCTGCTTGAGCAGGCGGTAGTTCCGGGTGGTGGCCTCCGGGACGGTGATGTCCCCTTCGGCGGTGCCTTGGGCCACCTGCAGGGCCACCCCGGCCAGCTCACACAGGGAGACCTGGGTGGCGGTCACCCCGGTGGCGGTGGTGGGAGGCGTATACAGGGCCGCAGAGATCTCCAGCAGGTCACAGTTGCAGCTGGACAGACGCAGGAAGCGGCCGCTGGGGGTGGTCAGATTGTCCGCCGGGGTGGTGGAGGGGATGGTGGCGCTCAGGGTGGAGCCGGCGCTGTAATTGTCGGTGACAAAAACTGCGCCGTCAAAGTCGATCAGGTTGGCGATCTGGTTATCGCACAGCAGTTGGAAGGCCGCGCGCATGCTGGCCTTACAGCAGCAGCCGCCCTCCTCTATCGGCTCGGGGGTGGGCTGGGGACAGGTGGGCCGGCACCAGCAGACCATGCTGGAGTCCGATGGGCAGGTGGAATTCTCACAGCCGCAGGACTGGGCGGAGCTAAGGGAGGAAGCGGGATCCACCCCGGACAGGGCGGCGAACTCCTCCGCAGAAATGGGCCCGCAGCCGGGGCAGTCCCAGTTGGCGTAGTTCATCAAGCACACTCCTTTCATAGTGCGGCCCGGGGCCGAAGACCGGCCAAGAGCCGCCGTGGTGCACTCCAGTCTATGCTCACTGGGGGCATGGCGTCCCGCCCCTGCCCCGCCCTACCCATCTACATGGTTCCGCATTGGCCAGGGCGGTGTGTTCTGTCTCCTGCCGGACCAGCCGTGGACAGGGCTGGCTGGCTGTGGTATCATGAGGAGCAGAAAAAAACGGCGGGGATTGGCCCCGCCTTGGGAGGAATCGGAATGTTGAATCAAACGGTACCCATCCGCCGCCTGGATCCCCGGGCCCAGCTGCCCGCCTATGGCTCTGCCGATGCGGCGGGGGCCGACCTGTACGCGCTGACGGACGGACCGGTGGAGGTGGCCCCGGGGCAGACGGTGCTCATCCCCACGGGACTGGCCTTGGCCATCCCTCAAGGGTATGTGGGGCTGGTGTGCGCCCGGTCCGGGCTGGCCACCAAGCAGGGGCTGGCTCCGGCCAATAAGGTGGGGGTGATCGATGCGGACTACCGGGGGGAGCTGCTGGTCTCGCTGCACAACCACAGCGGGGAGCGCCGGGTGGTGGAGTGCGGAGACCGGGTGGCCCAGCTGATCCTGGTCCCCTACCTGGCCGCCCGCTTCCAGGAGGTAGACCAGCTGGACGATACCGCCCGGGGGACGGGAGGCTTTGGCTCCACCGGAAGACGATGACAGGCAAGCGCAGGCCGCCAGAACCATCTGGTTCTGGCGGCCTGCATGGTTTACTCGGTTCTGGAGGTCGGCAAGCGGGGGGTTATACGTTGAAGCGGAAGAGGATGATGTCCCCGTCCCGGACGACGTAGTCCTTGCCCTCGGAGCGGATCAGCCCTTTCTCCCGGGCGGCGGACATGGAGCCGCAGGCCTTCAGGTCCTGGAAGGATACCGTCTCGGCCCGGATAAAGCCCCGCTCAAAGTCGGAGTGGATCTTGCCGGCGGCCTGGGGGGCCTTGGTGCCCTGGGGGATGGTCCAGGCCCGGCACTCATCCTCGCCGGCGGTGAGGAAGGAGATCAGCCCCAGCAGGGTGTAGCTGGCCTGGATCAGCCGGTCCAGCCCGGACTGGGCCACACCCAGCTCCTCCAGGAAGAGGGACTTTTCATCGGCGGGCAGCTGGGCGATCTCTGCCTCCAGCTTGGCGCACACCGGCAGGACCTGGGCTCCCTCGGCCCGGGCCCGGTCGGCCACCTGCTTGTAGTGGGCCACGTCGGAAGGATGGGAAAAGCCGTCCTCGTCCAGGTTGGCTGCGTAGATCACCGGTTTGAGGGAGAGCAGTTCGCTGGTGGCGATGAGCGTCCCGTCCTCCTCGTCCACCCGCTCCAGGTAGGTGCGGGCGGGCTGGCCGTCGTTGAGCCAATCCCGCAGGCCCTCAAAGACCTGGGCCTCGTGGAGGAACTTCTTGTCCGCCTTGGCCGCTTTCCGGGCCTTGTCAATACGCCGCTCCACCATCTCCGCATCGGCCAGGATCAGCTCCAGGTTGATGATGTCCATGTCCCGGATGGGATCGGTGGAGCCTTCCACGTGGATGATGTTTTCATCGTCAAAGCAGCGCACCACATGGACGATGGCGGCACAGGCCCGGATGTTGGCCAGGAACTGGTTGCCCAGCCCCTCCCCCTTGGATGCGCCCTTTACCAGACCGGCGATGTCCACAAACTCCACCACGGCGGGGGTGGTCTTTTTCGGGTGATAGAACTCGGACAACCAGTCCAGCCGTTCATCCGGCACGGCCACCACCCCCACGTTGGGGTCGATGGTGCAGAAGGGGTAGTTGGCGCTGTCCGCGCCGGCATTGGTGATGGCGTTGAACAGGGTGGATTTCCCCACGTTGGGCAGGCCCACGATTCCTAGTTTCATGGCAAAGACGTCCTTTCGTCAAACAGGCTTCTAAGTTCTCCATTATATCGGACTGGGGGGGAAAATACAAGGGGGGAAAGGGCTTTTCCCTGGGGCGTTGTTGTGCTATACTGGGGGCAACTGATCTGGAAAGGAGCGCGACGGGATGGATTACGCGGCGGAATCGTTGAAGCTGCACTATCAGTGGCGGGGGAAGCTGGAGACCGTGCCCAAGATGGAGGTGCGGGACCGGCAGGCCCTTTCCCTGGCCTATACCCCCGGAGTGGCCCAGCCCTGCTTGGAGATCCAGAAGGACGTGGGCAAAAGCTATGAGCTCACCGGGCGGTGGAACACGGTGGCGGTGGTCACCGACGGCAGCGCCGTGCTGGGCCTGGGGGACATCGGGCCCGAGGCGGGTATGCCGGTGATGGAGGGCAAGTGCGTGCTGTTCAAGGCCTTTGGCGGGGTGGATGCGGTCCCCCTGTGCATCCGCTCCAAGGACGTGGACGAGATTGTGCGCACCGTGGAGCTGCTGGCGGGCTCCTTTGGAGGGGTGAACCTGGAGGACATCGCCGCCCCCCGATGTTTTGAGATCGAGCGCAAGCTGAAGCAGCGCTGCGACATCCCCATCTTCCACGACGATCAGCACGGCACCGCCATCATCGTGGCCGCCGCCCTGCTCAACGCTTTGAAGATCGTGGGCAAACGGATGCAGGAGATCACCGCGGTGTTCTCCGGGGCGGGGGCGGCGGGAACTGCTATCTTCAAGCTGCTTCGGTCCATGGGACTGAAGGACGGGGTGATCTGCGACCGGAAGGGGGCCATCTGGTCAGGGCGGGACGACCTGAACGAGGAGAAGCGGGCCCTGCTGTCCATCTCCAACCGGGAGGACCGGAGCGGCTCGATGGCTCAGGTGCTGGCGGGGGCGGACGTGTTCATCGGGGTGTCCTCCCCGGGGGTGGTGACGCCGGAGATGGTGCGCTCCATGGCCCATAGCCCCATCCTGTTCCCCATGGCCAACCCGGTGCCCGAGATCATGCCTGACCTGGCCCTGGGGGCGGGGGCGGCGGTGGTGGGCACCGGCCGGAGCGACTTCCCCAACCAGATCAACAACGTGCTGGCCTTTCCCGGCGTGTTCCGGGGGGCCTTTGACGTGCGGGCAAGCGACATCAACGAGCCCATGAAGATGGCCGCCGCCCGGGCGCTGGCTGAGCTGGTAGATGAGGCGGAGCTGAGGCCGGAATACATCATCCCGGCCCCCTTTGACCCTCGGGTGTGCCCTGCGGTGGCCCATGCAGTGGCCCAAGCTGCCCGGGAGAGCGGGGTGGCGCGGGGGTAATCCCCGCTGCAGGGCGGATTGATTCCGCCCGAGCAGGATGAAAAAAGGGCCCCCACGGGCCTTGTCCGTGGGGAGACAAAGCGAATGGAGGGTGTTTGTGTGGAGCAATCCAAAGGATCCAGCCTGGAAAATTTGCACTACCTGAAGATGCTGGCCAAGCAATACCCCACCGTGCAGGCGGCCAGCACCGAGATCATCAACCTGCAGGCCATCCTGGACCTGCCCAAGGGGACCGAGCACTTCCTCTCCGACGTCCATGGGGAGTACGAGGCGTTCCAGCACATCCTGAACTCCGCCTCCGGTGTGGTGCGGGAAAAGCTGGACGATCTATTCGGCGCCAGCCTGTCCCAGGCCGACCGGGATCAGCTTGCCACCTTGATCTATTATCCCAAGGAGAAGCTGGAGGAGATTGCCCGGGAGACGGCGGACATGGGGGAATGGTACCGGATCACCTTCCACCGGCTCATCGAGGTGTGCCGGCTGGTCAGCTCCAAGTACACCCGCTCCAAGGTGCGCAAGGCCATGCCCCAGGAGTATGCCTACATCATCGACGAGATGCTCCACACCCACTATGAGGACAGCGCCAAGCGGGACTACTACGAGAACATCATTCACACCATCATCCGCATCGACCGGGCCGCCGACTTTTTGGTGGAGCTGTGCGGGCTGATCAAGCGCATGGCGGTGGACCACCTCCACCTGGTGGGCGACATCTTCGACCGGGGGCCGGGAGCGGATATCATCCTGGACTCTCTGATGGACTACCACAGCGTGGATATCCAATGGGGCAACCACGACATTCTCTGGATGGGGGCGGCCTCCGGCTCCCGCACCCTGGTGGCCACGGTGCTGGCAAACTCCCTGCGCTACGACAATCTGGACGTGATCGAGACCGGCTACGGCATCTCCCTGCGGCCCCTGTCGGTGTTTGCCGACGAGGTGTACCGGGACAGCGACGTGGGGCAGTTTGCTGTCAAGATCGACAGCAAGGACGAACCCCACCACACCGAGAAAAGCAGGCTCCAGGCCGCCCGGATGTACAAGGCCATCACCATCCTCCTGTTCAAGCTGGAGGGGCAGAAGATCCTGCGCAACCCCAGTTTTGGGATGCAGGACCGGTTGCTGCTGGACAAGATCGACTATTCCAACAAGCGGGTGTGCATCGACGGAGTGGACTACCCCCTGACAGACACCGACTTCCCCACCGTAGACCCCAAGGACCCTTATGCGCTGACCCCCGAGGAGGAGCGGCTCATCAGCCAGCTCACCCGCTCGTTCCTGCACAGCGAAAAGCTTCAGCGCCATGTGCGCTTCCTCTATTCCAAGGGCAGCATCTACCGGGTGTACAACGGCAACCTGCTCTTCCACGGCTGCATTCCCATGACAGAGGACGGGCAGCTCATGCGCTTTTCCATCGGCTGCAAAGACCTGGCGGGCAAGGAGTTTTTGGACTACGCCGACCTGACCGCCCGCCGGGCCTATTACAGCAAGCCGGGTTCGGCGGAGCGGGAGTTTGGCATGGACTTTCTGTGGTTCCTCTGGGCTGGGCGCAACAGCCCCGTGTTCGGACGAGACCGGATGACCACCTTTGAGCGCCGGCTGATCCGGGACGAGCGCACCTGGGCCGAACCCAAAAACGCTTACTACCGCCTGTGCAACGACCCAGAGGTGTGCCAGGAGCTGTTGCGGCAGTTTGGCCTGGAGGGGCCTCACTGCCATATCATCAACGGCCATGTGCCGGTGAAGTCCAAGAAAGGGGAGAGCCCCATCAAAGGGGGCGGGCGGCTGCTGGTCATCGACGGAGGCTTCTCCCGGGCCTACCAGGAGACCACCGGCATCGCCGGCTACACTCTGATCTACAACTCTGCCTGTCTGCGCCTGGTGTCCCACGAGCCCTTTGCCGGACGGGAGAGCGCTATCCGGGGCGACCGGGACATCGCTTCCAGCTCGGTGATCTTCGAGCGGCTGGAGCACCGGATGAAGATCGCCGAGACGGACGTGGGCCGCCAGCTCAAGGAGCAGATCGGTGATCTGATGGACCTGCTGGCGGCCTACCGCAGCGGCGCCATTGTGGAGGACCACCGGGCCGCCTCCCGTCCAGCGGGGCAGTAGGGCCGCCCCGAGGTATAAAACCCGCCAAATCGGAAAAACTCCCCAGGCTGGATTTCCCCGGCCTGGGGCCTTTTCCCCGCCGGCAGAACAGGAGGGCCTTTGCATGTGCACCGCAGTTTCCTTCACCCAGAAGGGGGAGCATTATTTTGGGCGCACCCTGGACCTGGACCGCTCCTTTGGGGAGCAGGTAGTGGTCACGCCCCGAAACTACCCCTTCCGGTTTCGTATGTCCGGCGAGCTGTGCCGCCACCACGCTATGATCGGTATGGCCCTGGTGCTGGAAGACTATCCCCTGTACTACGAGGCGGCCAATGAGGCGGGATTGGCCATGGCGGGACTGAATTTTCCGGGCAACGCCCATTACTTCTCCATGGCCGAGGGCAGGGACAATGTGGCGTCCTTTGAGTTTATCCCATGGATTTTGGGGCAGTGCGACAGCGTGGGGCAGGCCCAGGGGTTACTGGCGCGGATCAACCTGACGGATTTGCCCTTCCAGGATAATCTTCCCCCGGCGCCCTTGCACTGGATGATCGCGGACGGGGAACAGGCCGTTGTAGTGGAGTGCGTGAAGGAGGGGCTGAACATATACCCAGATCCGGCGGGAGTGCTGACCAACAATCCGCCCTTCCCGTTTCAGATCTACCATCTGAAGCAGTACCTGAACCTGAGCCGTGAGAAGCCGGAAAACCGTTTCGCACCCCAGCTGGATCTGACGCCATACTGCTTGGGGATGGGGGCGGTGGGGCTGCCCGGCGATTTATCCTCTCCCTCCCGGTTCGTGCGCGCGGCCTTTGCCCGGTGTAATGCCGTGCCGGGAGAGACGGAGGAGGAGCGGGTCACCCAGTTCTTCCATGTGCTGGGCACCGTGGCCCAGACCAAGGGGCTGGCCCGGGCCGAGGAGGATGGCTTTGAGCGCACGGTATATACCTCCTGCTGCAATACGCGCCGGGGGATCTACTACTATACCACTTATGAGAACAGCCAGATCACCAGGATGGGGCTGGATCAAGCCGACCTGGAGGGGAGAGTGCTGCTGACCTGGCCCCTGGCGCGGGAGCAGCAGCTGTGCCTGGCCCCTGATCCTGTCCCCATCGGTTGAGCCAGCAGACCCCCCGGCCATTTGGGCCGGGGGGTCTGCTGTGGGATCAGGTCATGACTGGTCAGGAGTGCGCTTGGTGCTGTACACACCGCTGGCGAAGGCCAGTACCCGCTCCGGCTCCTGGGGCAGGTAGAGCTGGGCGGACAGCTGGCTGGAGGTGCGCCCAAACATCACCAGTTGGGCCTTGATGTGGATGGTCGTGTTCAGGGGAGTGGGCCGAGCATAGTGCACCGTCATGCTGATGGTGGGTGTGTCGCAGTCACACAGGCAGGAACAGGTAAGTCCCATGGCATTGTCTAGAAATGCGGCCACCACGCCGCCGTGGAGCACGCCCATGGGATTGGTCATCCAGGGTTTGGTGTCAAAGGCCATCTCCAGCTGGACTGGGTTGCATGAGCAGTCCACGAGACGGGGGGCCAGGTCAGCGCTGAACTGGGTGGCATGGGGGATGCGCAGATAGGTTGCCAGGGCGTGTTCTGCCAGCTCGCGCAGCTTCTGGGGGGTGAGGTCCTTGTGCATGGAAGTAACTCCTTCTCTGTCTAAAATGGGGGAAATGCATGGAAATCCAGGCAAAAGGATACCATGAATTGGAAAGCCCGTCAAGGGCTGGGGAGGCCATGGCCTGCAGCCGGCTACTGGAGAAAAAAGCCCTTGACTTTTATGCTTAAAAGCGTTAAACTATCAAAAACCGCCGCAGGAGGGGATCCGCCATGGCCCATTGCCGCTTTGGATATGCGTATGGAAGCTGCCGCTATTGGGATAGCGGCCTCTTGTGACGTCCTGAAACGGTTTGCCGGGAAAGCGGATGCGCGCGGCTGCCTATCGGGGCGGCCGCGCGCCTTTTTTGGACAGGTGCCGCTTCTGGGCGGGTGCGGGCGGGAGTTTGGAAAGGAGTCAGATGAAAAATGGTTGTTGTGATGAAGCCGGGGTTCACCCTGGAGCAGATGGAGCAGGTGATGCGGGCCATGCAGGCCGGCGGGGTGCGGGTGATGGTGTCCCAAGGGGCACAGACCACCATCCTGGGCGCGGAGGGGGACATCAGCGGCCTGGACCAGGGGCTGCTGGGCCAGCTGCCCGGGGTGGAGCAGGTGATGCGGGTCAGCGAACCCTATAAGAAGGCCAACCGGAAATTCCACCCTGACGATTCGGTGATCGACCTGGGCCGAGGGGTGCAGGTGGGTGGCCGGAAGCTGGCGGTGATCGCCGGGCCCTGCTCAGTGGAGAGCCGGGCACAGATGACAGGGGTGGCCCAGGCGGTGCAGCGGGCAGGGGCGGTGGCCATGCGGGGGGGTGCGTACAAGCCCCGTACCTCTCCCTACGCCTTCCAGGGCAAGGGGGAGGAAGGCATCGCCCTGCTGCAGGAGGCCCAGCGGGCCACGGGGATGCCCATCGTCACCGAGCTGATGAGCGCCGACCAGCTGTCCCTGTTCCTGGAGACGGTGGACGTGATCCAGATCGGGGCCCGGAACATGCAGAACTTTGACCTGCTCAAAAAGGTGGGGCGCACCCGTAAGCCCATCCTGCTCAAGCGGGGGCTGTCGGCCACGGTGGAGGAGTGGCTGATGAGCGCGGAGTATGTGCTCAATGAGGGAAACCCCAACGTGATCCTGTGCGAGCGGGGGATCCGCACCTTTGAGACTTACACCCGCAACACCCTAGACCTGTCGGCGGTGCTGGCCGTCAAGCGGCTCAGCCACCTGCCCGTGGTGGTGGACCCCTCCCACGCCTGCGGCCGGGCGTGGATGGTGGAGGGCATGGCCCTGGCGGCGGTGGCCGCCGGGGCGGACGGCCTGCTCATCGAGGTGCACAACGACCCGGCCAACGCCCTGTGTGACGGGGCACAGTCCGTCACTCCCCAGCAGTTTGAGGTTCTGATGGGCAAGCTGCGGGCCCTGGCCGACTGCGTGGGACGGGAGGTGTGAGCATGGACGGACCACGGCGGCAAAAGCAGATCCTGATCGTGGGCCTGGGCCTGATCGGCGGCTCCCTGGCCCTGGCCTTGCAGGGCTTTGAGGACTACCTGGTGGTGGGGGCGGTGCGTTCCCAGGCTACCTATGACAAGGCGCAGGCCCGGGCCGTGGCCCAACGGCTGAGCTTTGACCCGGCCGGGGAGCTGTCCCAGTCGGATGTGGTCATCCTGGCCCAAGATCCCCAGGGCATCATGGATTTTTTGTGGGACAACCGGGACCGGTTCCGCCCGGGCAGCTTAGTGTTGGACGTGTGCGGGGTCAAAACCGCCATCCAGCAGGCGGCCCGGTGCCTGCCTCCTACGGTGGACTTCATCGGCTGCCATCCCATGGCGGGCAAGGAGGTGTCCGGCATCGACAACGCCGAGGCCACCCTGTTTCGTAACACCCACTTCATCATCACCCCCGGGCAGGACAGCACCCCGGAACACCTGGCGCTGTTGGAGCGCATGGCGGCCCACTGCCAGTTCCGGGACGTGGTGCGCACCACCTGCCAGCGCCACGACGAGATGATCGCCTATACCAGCCAGCTCATGCACGTCATCGCCCTGTCGGTATGCGACAATGAGGAACTGTTCTCCTGCATGGGGTTTGAGGGGGGCTCCTTCCGGGATTGCACCCGGGTAGCCGCCCTGGACGTGCCCTTGTGGACCCAGCTGTTTACCCTCAATGCCCCCGCTCTGTGCCGGGTGGTGGACCAGCTGGAACAGCGCCTGCGGGCCTACCGCCTGGCCATCCAGGCTGGAGACCGGGAGGGGTTGGCGGCCATGCTGGAACGGGCTTCGGAGCGCAAGAAGCAGCGCAACTTTGAGCAGGCCCGTGGGGACGATGTACGCGCGCCCTTCTGACCGGGGGAACCGGGTCGAATCTTCAAGGAATCTTCATTTGACGGCGGGCCGGCGGGATGTTAGACTGAAGGGGATAAAACAGGCCCCCGCCGGGATGGCGGCGGGCCATGGGGAGGGGCGACATGGATCGGAAGCTGTTTCGCCAGTTGATCCTGCTGATTACCTTTGCCGTGGTGCTGGTGGCCTTCCTGGTCAAGCTGGACGCGGTGTGGGGCTGGGTGGGCGGTGTGCTGGCCGCCTTTGAGCCGCTGTTCATCGGTTTTGCCATCGCCTTTGTGCTCCACCAGCCGTGCAACTTCTTCGCTCGGCTGTATGCCCAGCGCCTGCCCACCCGGGCGGTCCGGGCGGCCCGGCCGCTGGCGGTGGCCACCTCCTATGTGATCCTGCTGGCCTTTCTGGGGGTGGTGGTGTCCCTGGTGGTGCCCGAGCTCATCAAGAGCCTGGAGCGGCTGGTGAACAATCTGGGCACCTATGGGGCCAACTTCCAGCAGCTGTTTGACATGGTGGTGGAGCGGCTGGAGCTGGACAGCCTGGCCGACCTGGACGTGATGGGGGCCTTTGATGATCTGAACAGCGTGCTCTCCCGGGCCCTGGAGTTGCTGACAGAGACCATGCCCCACGTCATCTCCGCCACCGGCGTGGTGGTGTCGGCGGTGGTCACCGGGGTGCTGGCGGTGGTGTTCTCGGTGTATATGCTCTCCGGCGCGCCCCGCCTGCTGGCCCAGTGCCGGCGGGTGGTGGTGACCTATCTGCCCCGGAAGATGGTGGAGCCCTTCCTGGCCGTGGCCCGGCTGACCGCCCAGACCTTCACCCGCTATGTCACCGGCCAGGTGACCGAGGCGTGCATCCTGGGCTGCCTGTGCTTTGTGGGCATGTGCGTGTTCCAGTTTGACTACGCCCCGCTGATCTCGGTGATCATCGGCGTGTCCGCCCTCATCCCGGTGGCGGGGGCCTATATCGGGGCCATCGTGGCGGTGGTGCTGCTGGTGATGATCGACCCCATGCAGGCGGTGTGGTTCCTGATCTTCCTGGTGGTGCTCCAGCAGCTGGAGGGCAACCTCATCTACCCCAAGGTGGTGGGTACTTCCCTGGGCCTGCCCGGCATTTGGGTGCTGGCGGCGGTGACGGTGGGCAGCAGCCTGCTGGGCTTTGTGGGATTGGTGATCAGCGTGCCCATCACCGCGGTGCTCTACACCCTGCTCCGGCAGGACCTGCGCGCCCGGGCCGGAGGGGCGGAGGAGAAATAGCCGCGGGGGGGACATATCCCCGGGACAAACTCCATAGGATGGTAGGGCAGACCATCCACGGAAAGGAGTTGGCCCAAAATGGGATATGAGAACGGAGGGGGCGCCCCCCACCACGTGACGCTGGAGGAGCGGCGCAGCCTGACGGTGTCCGGTGTGGAGGACGTGGAGCGATTTGACGAGAGCACCATCGTGCTGTCCACCTCCCGGGGCACCATGGTGGTGTCAGGGGAGAACCTGCACATTGAGAAGCTGTCCCTGGACGGCGGGGATCTGAAGGTGGAGGGGGAGATCGACGCCATCACCTATGAGGACGACCAGGCCGGAGGCCGGGGCGGCTTTTTCTCCCGGCTGCTGCGCTGAAGCCATGGGGGTGGACATCCTGGCCCAGGCGGCGGCCTTTGGTCAGGCGGTGCTGGCGGGCGGTGCGCTGGGGTTTGTGTACGATGGGCTGCGGGCGCTGCGCCGGCAGTTTGGCAAGCGCTGGCTGGCCTTTGGCCTGGACTTGCTGTTTTGGCTGGGGACCACCGTGCTGCTGTTTGCCTTTGCCCTGACCCGAGGAGATGGGCAGATCCAGGTGTTCCATGTGGCCGCCCTGCTGCTGGGGGGGACGGCCTACCTGCTCACCCTGAGCCGGCTGACGTTGCCGCTGCTGATGTGGGCGGCGGGAGGGCTGGCCGCACTGGGCCGCTTGGCCACCGCTCCGGCCAGACAGGCGGGACGGCAGACAAAAAAATTTTTGAAAAAGCGAAAAAAACACTTTCAAAATTGGCTGGATTGGTATAAAATAAACGTGATACATCATTTTGCGGCAGACGCGGGGAAGGGAGCGAGGGAAGATGAAGCTCAAACGAGCGGGCATTGGGACCAAGGTGCTGATCCTGATCCTGCTGGCCGCGTGCGCCACGGCGCTGCTGTCCCTGCAAGGCCAACTGCGCAAGGCCCAGGAGGAGCGGGACGCGCTGGGCGTGCGGGTGCAGGAGCAGCAGGAGGAAAACGCCGCTTTGGCAGACAGCATCGCAAACAGCGATGACCCGGACTACCTGGCCAACATCGCCCGGGTCATGTTGGGGCTTCTGGCGCCGGATGAGATCGAGTTCATCGACACGTCCTACTAAACAAAAACGCACAGGGAGAGGGAACAAAACGGTTTATGGGGTTTGAAGTTGGTTCTGTTTTGGAGGGGAAAGTGAGCGGGATCACCAAGTTCGGCGCCTTTGTGTCGCTGCCGGATAACCGCTCCGGGCTGGTACATATCTCGGAGATTGCCTACTCCTACGTCAACGATGTCCACGACCATCTGGCCGAGGGACAGACGGTGACCGTCAAGGTGATCGGCATTGACCAGAGCAATCGGATCAACCTGTCGATCAAGCAGGCGCTGCCGCCGCCCCCCCGCCAGGAGCGGGGCGGCCCCCATCGGCCCGGTGGCCCGCCGGCTGGGGAGCGCCGTGGACCGGGGCGTAGGCCGGGTTCCGCCTTTCAGGGCGACCCGGTCCAGCCCAAGGGCCCGGCCAGCTTTGAGGACCGGCTCAAACAGTTCATGGCCAGCTCGGACAGCAAGTTGTCTGAACTGCATATGACCGAGAAGCGGGGCAGCCGCAGGGGCCGCAGGTGAGCGCTCTGACGGGGCGGGCGTAAGCCCGCCCCGTTTTTCTGCCCTATAGGTTCTGCGGGGACAAAAAAGCGGCGCCTCCCCGGCCAGGCCGGGAAAGCGCCCAAAGGTCTTGTCGCGCGGGAGAATGGAATGACCGCATGGGCGTGGCCCATGCCGCGGCGTTCACCGCACGGCCAGTATAGCACAGCTCCAGACGGGAGCTTTGTCGAAAGAGGGAAGGGAGATGCTGATTCTCAACGGCACCATTCACACCATGGATGGCGAGGCCATCGACAGCGGCTTCGTCCAGCTCCAGGGAGAGCGGATCCAGGCCGTGGGTCACATGAGCCAGCTGCCCGCCGGCGCCGAGCAGGAGCAGATCCTGGACGCCAGGGGGGGCCATGTGCTGCCCGGCCTGCTGGACATCCACTGTCATGTGGGCCTGTACGGGGCCGGGATGGGGGTGGAGGGGGACGACCTGAACGAGACCTGTGACCCCTGCACGCCCCACCTGCGGGCCCTGGACGGGGTCAATCCCCTGGACGACTACTTCCGGGAGGCCCGTCAGGCCGGGGTGACTTGCTTGCTCACCGGGCCGGGCTCCACCAACCCCATCAGCGGCCAGTCCGTCCTGCTCAAGACCACGGGGCGGGTGGCCGACCGGATGGTGGTGCGCGCCCCGGCGGCCATGAAGTTTGCCCTGGGGGAGAACCCCAAGGGGGCCCACCGCAAACAGGGGGGCGGCCCCGTGACCCGCATGGCCACCGCCGCCCTCATCCGGGAGAGCCTGACCCGGGCCCTGGACTACCACCTGCGCTGGGAGCGGGCCCAGGCCAGCCAGGAGGAGGACGGGCCGGAGTTTGACGCCAAGCTGGACGCCCTGCGACCGGTGATGGCGGGCAAGCTGGCCGCCCACTTCCACGCCCACCGGGCTGACGACATGGTGACGGCCATCCGCCTGGCCCGGGAGTTCGGGCTGGAGTGCGTGCTGGTCCACGGCACCGAGGGCTATCTGATCGCCGACTACCTTGCCAAGGAGGGGGTGCCGGTGATCACCGGACCCATCCTCACCGACCGCTCCAAGCCGGAGCTGGCCAATTTGACCATGGAGAACACCGCCATCCTGGCCCGGGCCGGAGTGCAGGTGGCCATCTGTACCGACCACCCGGAGACCCCCATCCAGCACCTGCTGCTGTGCGCCGCCCTGGCCGCCAAGGCGGGCATGGACGAGGAGGAGGCACTGGCGGCGGTGACCATCAACGCCGCGTGCATCGCCGGGATAGGGGACCGTCTGGGCTCCCTGACCCCAGGCAAGGACGGGGACGTGGTGGTGATGGACGGCCACCCCCTGGACTGGCGCAGCCGGGTGACCCATGTGCTCATCGACGGGCGGGAGGTGGAGCGGACATGATCCGAGAGATCCAGGCGGCGGCCCTGTCCGACGCAGTGCGGGAGCTGTGCATCACGGCCAACACCACCCTGCCCCAGGATTTGCGCCAGGCCATCGGCGCGGCCCGGGCCCGGGAGTCCTCTCCGGTGGGACAGGCAGTCTTAGAGGACATCCAGGCCAACTATACTTTTGCCCAGGAGCAGGGGCTGCCCATCTGCCAGGACACCGGCATGGCGGTGGTCTTTCTGGACTGGGGGCAGGACTGCCACCTGACCGGGGGCAGCCTGGAGCAGGCGGTGAACGACGGGGTGGCCCGGGGCTATGTGGAGGGGTGCCTGCGCCTGTCGGTGGTAGATGACCCCCTGCGCCGGGTGAACACCCAGAACAATACCCCCGCCGTGCTGCACCTGCGCATGGTGCCCGGGGAGCGGGTGGACATCACCGTGGCGCCCAAGGGCTTTGGCAGCGAGAATATGACCAAGTTGAAGATGTTCAATCCCTCGGTGGGCCAGCGGGAGGTGGAGGACTTCATCGTGGAGTGCGTCTCCCAGGCCGGCTCCAACCCCTGCCCGCCCATTGTGGTGGGAGTGGGGCTGGGGGGCACCTCCGAACTGGCGGCCCAGCTGGCCAAGCGGGCCCTGCTGCGCCCGGCGGGGACGTGGAGCGAGGATCCGCTCTACCGGGAGATGGAGCAGCGCTTGCTGGAGCGCATCAACGCCTTGGGCATCGGCCCCCAGGGGCTGGGGGGCGTGGCCACCGCCCTGTCGGTGGCCATCCTGCCCTGGCCCACCCACATCGCGGGGCTGCCCTGCGCGGTCAACCTGGGCTGTCACGTCACCCGGCACGCTCACCGGCAGCTGTGAGGGGCCAAGGTGTGAAAATTTTTGGGAAAGACCCATAAACTTGTGGCGCAATCTGGAAAGTTGTGTTATCCTAATGACAGGGAACGGGGCCGTTCCCAACGCTGCGCCCCTTAGGGGGCGGAAGGAGCTGAGCAGATGAAGTTTACGTTTACGGAGAAGAAGGTTGACCTGCCCAAATCGGTGCACCGCTATGCGGAGAAGAAGGTAGGCAAGCTGGAGCGTTACTTCCGGACGGAGCCGGAGGTCAACCTGGTGTTCAGCGTGGAAAAGGATCGCAACAAGGTGGAGCTGACCGTCCGGGCAGGGGGGACGATCCTGCGGGTGGCGGAGAGCACCTCGGATATGTTCGCGTCCATCGACGGGGCGGTGACCGCCCTGGAACGGCAGCTGCGCAAGCACAAGACCCGGCTGGAAAAGCGGCTGCGCCAGGACGCCTTTGCCCGCAGCGTCCCTGAGGAAGAACTATCCAGCTTCGTGCCCGATGGGGAGGAGCGGGAGTTTGAGGTGGTACGGGCCAAGCGCTTCCCCCTCAAGCCCATGACGGTGGATGAGGCCATCCTCCAGATGGAGCTGCTGGGCCACACCTTCTTTGCCTTCAAGAACGAGGAAGGCGGGCGCTTTTGCGTGGTGTACCGGCGCAACAACGGCGGCTTCGGCCTGATTGAGGACGAAGGCTGACCGGTCTCAGGAATAGTTCCCCGCCTCGCTGGAATTCCGGCGAGGCGGGTTTTTGCGTGCGGGACCAGTCCCGGTGCAACCATTTGCCCTGCTGGGGCGTGTATAGGGTGGAGAGGAGGGCGAAGTGTGGAACAGACCAACCGGTTGGAAGAGCTTGTGACAAGATATGAAAATACCCTGTTCCGCGCGGCCCTGGCCATCCTCAAAGAGCCCCACGAGGCCCAGGATGCGGTGCAGGACGCCTATCTGCGCTGCCTGGAAAAGCAACCCCGGTTCCGGGACGGGGAGCACGCCAAGGCCTGGTTGCTCAAGGTCACCGCCAACGGCTGCAAGAGCCGGCTGCGAGCCAAAAAGCGCCATCCCACGGTGGAGCTGCTGGACGTCTACCCGGCCCCAGACCCGGAGGGGCGGGAGCTGGTGGAGGCCATCTTCACCCTGAGCGCCAACCAGCGTGCGGCGGTGCACCTGCACTATTATGAAGGATACTCCACCGGGGAGATCGCCCAGATTTTGGGCCAGCGGCCGGGGACGGTGCGCTCCCATCTCAGCCGGGCCCGAGAGGCCCTGCGCCGGTATCTGAAAGGAGAAGAGCCATGAAACGCTATCTGGACTATATGGACCGCATCACCGTGCCGGACGCCCTGCATGGGAAGCTGACCCAGCTGGAGGCCCCGGCCAAACGGCCGGCCGGGAGGCGGTATGCCCCTCTGGCCGCCGCCCTGGCGCTGGCGGTGGGGCTGGGGGGGGTGGGAGTGAGCCGGCTGGCCGGGGCGGGGGAGAGCCAGACCGCCTTGGGGGAGACGGCGGTGCAGGGCGCCCAGCCCGACATCGCCGTGTTGGAGTCAGCGTCTCCTGGCACCCAACCGCCCACCTTGGGAGGCTATGAGGTAGAAAATGGTGAGGTGACGTCCTACTATGCCCTACCCTACCTGGAATACGGCACGGTGGAGGAGCAGGCAGACCTGGCCATCGCCCCTCCGGCGGGGGTAACGTATCGGTACCTGACCGAGGCGGAGGTGGAGACCCTGCTGGGCGGGGAGGCGGCCATCGCCAGCCACCTGGGTTGGGAGGGGTACCCCCTGACCGGCCATGCCATGGTCTACCCCGACGGCAGGCTGTGGATGCTGGTGCTCAGCGGCTATAAGGGGCCGCAGGACTATGTGACCGTCAACCTCGCGCTGGGACAACTGCCGCCCACCTGCCTGGTCTACGAGGAGTCGGTGGTCAACCAGATCGGCGAGCTGGAGGTGACCGCCGACCGGTATGTGGGGGAAAACAGCCAGACTTTGCGGGCGTCCTTTCTCACCGATGGGTACGGCTACCGCTTTGAGGTGACGGGCACGGACGGCGAAGCGGCAGCCCTTCTGGTCTCCCGCTTCGTGCGCTACGCCGGGAGCGGCGGGCTGAACCTGGACGCCCTGGAGGACACCCTGGCCTCGGCGGCCGGCCGGCCCGCCGACCCCCAGCTGGAAAAATAGCAACAATCACAAAAAACGCGCCAGTCCCAACGGGGACTGGCGCGTTTTTTGTCGTTTGTCAAGTGCTTCAGGAGGGCTCTGTTCGGGCCTTGTAGGCTCGGCCCCACTGCTCCAGCGCGTCCAGGATGGGCTCCATGGAGCGCCCCAGCTCGCTCAGGGAGTACTCCACCCGAGGGGGCACCTCGGGATAGACCTTCCGCACCACCAGGCCGCTGGCCTCCATGGCCCGAAGCTGGGCGGTGAGCACTTTTTGGGATACCGTGCCCAGGGATGCCCGTAGCTGCCCAAACCGTTTTGTGCCCGGACGCAGGTCCCGGAGGATGAGCACCTTCCACTTGTCCCCGATCAGCGACAGGGTGGTCTCCACCGGGCAGGCGGGCAGCTTGGCTTGCGCGTTTGACATGATCTGTTTCTCCCTTCTATGGTTTCCAATAGAGCCTAACATATCAATACTATCATACCGCCTGATCAGCGTCAAGGATCGGGATGAGGAAGCAAGGGGCGGACGGGGGGATTACCCTCGGATGGGCCGGAGATCCGCCAAAAGGCACCTGTCAGGGGGGTTAGGCACCAAAAAGTGCGTACTGGTCAAGAGGGACGATTTGCGTTATGATGCGAGACAGAGGGCAAGCGCCCTTCAGACAGGAGGGATCCCATGCATATCAAGAGGATCGCCCGGGAGAGGGCGGAAGCGGTGGAGCGGCTAGGCCGGGCCCTTCAGGGGGCACAGGCCGTGGTGATCGGCGCGGGGGCGGGGCTGTCCGCCGCGGCGGGCTTTGCTTACGCCGGAGAGCGCTTTGACCGGTATTTCTGGGACTTCGGCCGGAAGTACGGCTTTCAGGATATGTACACCGGGGGGTTCTATCCCTTTCCAGACCCCCAGACCTATTGGGCCTACTGGAGCCGGATGATCTGGCTCAACCGCTACCAGTCGCCTCCCAGGCCGGTCTACCGGCGGGTAATGGAGCTGGTGGAGGACAAGGACTACTTCGTTCTGACCACCAATGTGGATCACTGTTTCCAGCGGGCGGGGGTGGATCGGGCCAGGCTGTTCTACACCCAAGGGGATTACGGGCTGTTCCAATGCGCCCGGCCTTGCCACGCTGAAACCTACGACAACCAGAGTCAAGTGCGGGCCATGGTGGAGGCCCAGGGCTTCTCCATCGGCCCGGACGGGGTGCTCACCCTGCCTGTGGGGAGGGCCCCGTCCATGACGGTGCCAAAAGAGCTGCTCCCCCGCTGTCCCAAGTGCGGCGGGCCCATGGCCATGAACCTGCGGGTGGACGGCTCCTTCGTGGAGGACAGGGGCTGGCGCCGGGCGGCGGAGCGATACAGCCGCTTCCTGAGCCGGAACCAAGGGCGGGCGGTGCTGTTTTGGGAGCTGGGGGTGGGGTACAACACCCCGGGCATCATCAAGTACCCCTTTTGGCGCATGGCGGCGGCCAATCCCCAGGCGGTCTACGCCTGCGCCAATGCTCAGCCAGGGCCGCTGCCCCAGGGGCTGGAGGGGCGGGCCATCCAGCTCCAGGGAGACATCGGGGAGACCTTAACCCAGCTGAAGCGCTGGTTGGAAGGGGGAGATGCGGCATGAGCCAGCGGGAGCGGGGGGAGTACCTGATCCGGGCGTTGGGCCGGGAGTTGCCCCAGGTGACGCTGCCCCAGCTGCCGGCGGACGAGGAGGGGCAATGGCGGCTGTTCCGGGCGCTTTGCAGCCTCCGGCCGCCCCGGCCCGTCTCGGAGGAATTCTTACAGGTGCAGGACGCTTACCTGTCGGAACGGGTGCGGCAGCGGGGGGTGGTGGATGGGCAGGCGCTGCCCGCCACCCGGGCTGACGGCCGGATTGTCCTGTGGCAGGGGGACATCACCACCCTAAAGGTGGACGCCATCGTCAACGCGGCCAACGCCAAGCTATTGGGCTGCTTCCAGCCCCTTCACGGCTGCATTGACAACATGATCCACAGCGTGGCGGGGGTGCAGCTGCGGCTGAAATGCCAGGCGCTCATGGCGGCGCAGGGGCGCGACGAACCCCCTGGACGGGCCAAACTCACACCCGCCTACAACTTGCCCTGCCGCTATGTGCTGCACACGGTGGGGCCCATCGTCTTTGGCGAGCTGACCCGGCGGGAGGAGGGGCAGCTGGCCGGCTGCTATCGCGCTTGCCTGGAGTTGGCGGCGGAGCACAGGTGCAGGAGCATTGCCTTCTGCTGCATTTCCACCGGGGAGTTCCGCTTCCCCCCGGCGCGGGCGGCGGAGATCGCGGTGGAGACGGTGACGGACTTTCTGAGGGCCCACCCGGGACCGGAGCGGGTGATCTTCAATGTGTTCCAGGAGCGGGATCTGGCCCTCTACCGACGGTTGCTGGGGCCGGACAGGGCTGTGTGAGCTTCCGCCCCCCAACCGGGAGGGCGCCGGAGACTGCGGGGGGAGGCAGGGCTTGCAACCCCAGGGCCGGGGTGTTATCATGGAGGGGACAGGGGGAAGGGGGCAAGGACGATGTATCATCCGCAGTTGGATACCTTCCTGTGCGTGGCTGAGGCGGGCAGCTTCAACCGGGCGGCGGAGCAGCTGTATATCTCGCCGCCGGCGGTGATCAAACAGGTCAACCTGCTGGAAGGCCGGCTGGGCCTGCGCCTGTTTGAGCGTACCCACCGGGGCCTGCGGCTGACCCCGGCGGGTCAGTCGTTCTACCAGGACACCAAGTATATCATCCAGTATTGCAAAGACTCGCTCACGCGGGCCCGGAACGCCATGCAGGAGACCGGGGAGATCATCCGCATCGGCTCTTCCCCCATGACCCCGGCCCAGGTGTTGGTGGAGCTCTGGCCTAAGCTGCAGGCTTACTGCCCCGACCTTAGGTTCCAGCTGGTTCCCTTTGAAAATACCCCGGAAAACGCCAGGGAGATCCTGGCCAACCTGGGCAGGAACATCGATGTGGTGGCGGGGATCTTTGATGAGACCATGCTCAACCTGCGCCAGTGCATTGGGCTGGAGATCTCCCGGGAGCCGCTGTGCTGCGCGGTGTCCGTCCACCACCGGCTGGCGGGGAAGGAGCGGCTGAGCGTGTCCGACCTGTACGGGGAGCGGCTCATGCTGATGCGCCGGGGCTGGAGCCACTATGTGGACCTGCTGCGGGACGAGCTGTGGAAGAACCATCCGCAGATCCAGATTGTGGACTTCGACTTTTATGACGTCAATGTCTTCAATCAGTGCGAGCACAACAACTGCGTGTTGCTGGCGGTGGAGAACTGGCGGTACGTCCATCCAATGCTGAAGATCCTACCTGTGGACTGGGGGTACGCCATCCCCTTTGGTCTGCTCCATGCTCCCCAACCCACCCCGGTGGTGGAGCGGTTCCTGCGGGCGGTGGAGCGGGCGGCAGGGCAGTCAGCGGATGAGTGATAACCTTGAGATAAATAGTGTATCACGAATCGAGACTTCTCAGGAGGTCTCGATTGCTTTATCCTGGGCTCAGCAAAGGAAGAAAGGCGGGAGCGCGCAGATGAACAACTTCATCTTTCAAAATGCCACCAAGGTCTACTTCGGCGCGGGCTGTGTGCGGGAATACCTGGCCTGCCTGACCCGGGGGGCGGCCACCGTCCTGCTGGCCTATGGCGGCGGTTCCATCAAGCGAAACGGTGTGTATGACGAGATCACCGGCATCCTCCGGGAGGAGGGGAAAACCGTGGTGGAGTTTTCCGGCATCATGTCCAACCCCACCTATACCAAGGTGCAGGAGGGGGCCCGGTTGGCCCGGGACTGCCGGGCCGACCTGATCCTGGCCGTGGGTGGGGGCAGCGTCATGGACTGCTGCAAGGCGGTGTCCCTGGCCGCCCGGTACGAGGGGGACGTGTGGGAGGACTTCTGGGCCCGGCTGGGGGTGATTGAGGTGGAGCCACTGCCGCTGGGGGTGGTGGTCACCGTGGCGGGCACCGGAAGCGAGTGCAACGGCGGCGCGGTGATCACCCATGAGGGAAAGAAGATCAAGACCGGCCGGGACTATCCCCAGCTCAACCCCCGCTTCGCCTTGATGGACCCCACTTACACATACAGCGTGCCCAAGGGCCAGATGGTGTCCGGCGGGTTTGATACCCTCTCCCACATCATGGAGATCTACTTCAGCCCGCCCGATGAGGACAATGTCTCCGATGATCTCATGGAGGCGCTGATGGGCAGCGTGATCCGCAACCTGCGCGCCGCCATCCAGAACCCAGAGGACTATACCGCCCGCTCTAACCTGATGTGGGCGGCCACCATGGCGGAAAACCGGGTGGTCAAGATGGGCAAACAGTGCGACTTCCAGGTCCACAACATGGAGCACCAGCTGGGGGCGTACACCGACTGCAACCATGGCTGCGGCCTGGCGGTGCTCCACCCGGTGTATTACCGGCACATCTGTCAGGCAGGGCTGCCCAAGTTCGTGCGCTTTGCCCAGCGGGTGTGGGGCATCGACCGGTCGGGGCGGGATGACTTGGCCCTGGCCCAGGCGGGCATCGACGCGCTGGCCGCCTTCATCCGGGAGATCGGCCTGCCCAACACCCTGAAGCAGCTGGGAGCAAAGGAGGAGCAGCTCCAGCAGATCGCCGCCTCCTGCCCCATCTCCCAGGGCAGCTACCGGCCCATGACCTCGGAGGAGATTCTGGAGATCTTCCGGGAATGCTACGCATAGGGAAAGGAGCAAACTCATGAAGAGAAAAACGGCAGCATTTTGCTTCAGTCTGGCTCTGGCGCTGAGTCTGGCCGCCTGCGGTGGCGAAACCGGGCCTTCCAATGGATCCAGCCAGCCTCAAATTTCTGCCCCGCAGACCCCCAGCCAAGGGGCCTCTGCCCAGCCGGAGGGGTCGGAGTGGAACGGAACGACGACGGGTAGCACCTTGGTGGTCTACTTCTCCGCCACCGGCAACACCCAGCGGGTGGCCGACCAGATTGCCCAGCGTACCGGCGGCGATCTGTTTGAGCTGGAGCCGGTGGAGCCCTATACCCAGGAGGATTTGAACTACGGTGACAATGACAGCCGGGCCGCCCGGGAGTACGCCGATGCATCGCTTCGGGATGTGGAGCTGGTGGCCGATACGGTGGAGAACTGGGACGATTACGACACGGTGTTTCTTGGCTACCCCATCTGGTGGGGGGAGGCGGCCTGGCCGGTGAACGGCTTTGTAGAGGCCAATGACTTCACCGGCAAGACAGTCATCCCATTTTGCACCTCGGCCAGCTCCGGCCTGGGTAGCAGTGCGCAAGAGCTGGCGGAATTGGCGGGCGCCGGTGACTGGCAGGAGGGCATGCGTTTTTCCACTCAAGCCGGGCAGGATGAGGTGCAGGCGTGGCTGGACAGCCTGGCAGCCGAATTGGTGCTGACCGGGCCAGGGGAAGACGGCTAAGGAGGGAATCACCATGCAGATCAGACGGCTGGGAAAGGACCTGGAGGTATCCGCCGTGGGGCTGGGATGCATGGGGTTCTCCCACGCCTATGGAGCGCCCACAGACGAGGGGGAGACAGTGGAGCGCCTGCGCCGGGCGGTGGAGCTGGGGTACACCTTCTTTGACACCGCTGAGGTGTACGGCACGCCAGAGGATCCCCACGTGAACGAACGGCTGGTGGGTAAGGCGCTGGCCCCGGTGCGGGACCGGGTGGTCATCTCCACCAAGTTCGGCCTGCGCTTTGACTTTGACAGCGGCCAGACACCCCTGCCCCTGATTCCGGACTCCCGCCCGGAGACCATTGTGCGCTCGGTGGAGGGCTCCTTGCAGAGGCTGGGGGTGGACCACATCGACCTGTACTTCCAGCACCGGATTGACCCCAAGGTGGAACCGGAGACGGTGGCCCAGGTGATGGCCCAGCTCATCCAGGCGGGCAAGATCACCCATTGGGGCATTTCAGAGGCCAATGAGGATTACCTGCGCCGGGCCCATGCCGTATGCCCGGTGACGGCGGTGCAAAACCGCTACTCCATGCTGGCCCGGCATTATGAGTCGCTCTTCCCCGTCCTGGAAGAGCTGGGGGTGGGCCTGGTGGCCTTCTCCCCCATGGCCAACGGCCTTCTCACCGGTCGGTACGGCAAGGGTGCGGGCTTTGACCCCAAGAGCGACTACCGGGCCTTCATGCCCCAATTTACCGACGAGGCCATGGATCAGAACCAGAAGCTGCTGGAGCTGTTGGCCGACCTGGCTGCGGAGCATCGGGCCACCCCGGCGCAGATCAGCCTGGCCTGGATGCTGTGCAAACGCCCCTGGATCGTGCCTATCCCAGGCACCCGGAAGGTGGACCGGATGGCGGAAAACGCCGGTGCGGCGCAGGTGGTTCTCTCCCACGACCAGGTGCGCGCCCTGGACCAGGCCCTGGACGGTATGGAGCTGTCGGCGGTGTTCGGCGGTACCCCTGTAAAATAAAACATTTCAATGTGTGGAAAGGAAGAAATAAAAATGGAATTTGCAACTTTGTACAATGGACTTCAGATGCCCATGGCAGGCATCGGCACCTACCTGCTCACCCCAGACGAGGCGGAGGCCTCTGTACTCAGCGCCCTGGAGTGCGGCTACCGGCTGATCGACACCGCCAACGCCTATGTCAATGAGCGGGCCGTGGGCCGGGCGATGCGGGGTTCCGGCCTGCTCCGGGAGGAGATCTTCCTGGAGACCAAGCTCTGGCCCAGCTTCTACGAACAGGAGGACGCAGTGGACAAGACCTTGCAGCGCCTGGGCACCGACTATATCGACCTGCTGCTGATCCATCAGCCCGCGGGTAACTATGTGGCCGGGTACCGGCAGATGGAACGGGCCTTCCAGCAGGGCAAGGTGAAGGCCATCGGCCTGTCCAACTTCAACCAAGAGCAGATCCAGGAGATCCTGGGGCTATGTGAGGTGAAGCCCGCTGTGCTCCAGACCGAGGTGCACCCCTACTATCAGGAGACGCAGCTCAAGCAGTTCCTGGCCCGGGAGGGCATGGTCATCCAGTCGTGGTATCCACTGGGCCACGGGGACCGAGCCCTGCTGGAGGAGCCGGTGTTTACTCAGCTGGGGAAGAAGTATGGAAAGTCCAATGCCCAGGTCATCCTGCGCTGGCACATCCAGGCGGGCAACATCGTCATCCCCGGCTCCAAGAACCCCGATCATATCCGGGACAACTTCGCCCTGTTCGACTTTGCCCTGACCGATGAGGAGATGGCCCAGATCGCCGCCCTGGATAAGCATGCCCGCTACTACACCAGCACCCCCGAGATGCTGCGCCGCTATGTGGAGATGGTGCCCGACGTGGACGGACAGAAATGAGGAGGGAGAATATGCGTAAGAACTTTGGGGCAAAGCCCTGGCTCTACCCGCTGCCGGTGCTCATCGTGGCCGCATACGACCAGGCCGGTGTGCCAAACGCCATGAATGCCGCCTGGGGTGGGCTCTGCGATGCGGACAAGGTGATGCTCTGCCTGAGCGCCGGACACAAGACCACGAAGAACATCCAGGCCACAGGGGCCTTCACCGTCAGCTTTGCCGACGCAGACCATGTGATCCCATCGGACTATGTGGGAATGGTTTCGGGCAACCGGGAGCCGAACAAGTGGGAGCGGTCCGGCTTCCACGCTACCAAGAGCGATTTTGTGAACGCCCCGCTGATCGACGAGCTGCCCGTGGCCATGGAGTGTAACTTCATTGGATTCAACGAGGAGGGCAACGTCATCGGCCAGATCGTCAACGTCAGCATCGACCAGTCGGTGCTGGACGGTGCGGGACAGCTGGATCTGGGCAAGTTCCGGCCCATCGCCTTTGACCCGGTCCACAATGGCTATCATGTCCTGGGCGAACGGGTAGGAAATGCCTTCCAGGATGGGGCCGCGCTGAAGTAGGTAGCGGAAAGGAGCGAGGAGAAGTGCGCGAGCTGGAAAACAGGGTGGCGCTGGTCACAGGAGGGGGCTCCGGGATTGGCCGGGCCATTGCCCAGCGTTTTGCAGCGCAGGGCGCCCAGGTCTTGATCGTAGGGCGCAAGGAAGGGCCGCTGCAAGAGACGGCGGCAGCCGATGAAAAGATCTCCTATGTGGTGGGCGATGTCACAAAGACGGAGACCATTGAACAGCTCATCGCGGCAGTTCAAGAGAGATACAAGGGGCGGTTGGACATCCTGGTGAACAATGCTGGATGGTGCCCCGTGCAGCCCATTACGGAGCTGACCATCCAGGACTATGATAAGGCATTTAGCCTGGATGTGCGTGCCCTGGTGGAAGTGACCATCCATGCCCTGCCGCTGATCAGGGCGTGCAAGGGGACCATCCTCAACCTGTCCAGCGTGGGGGCCACCCACCGAGCCCCAAATCTGTCCATGTATGTGGGGGCCAAAGCCGCTGTTGAGAACTTTACCCGCGTTTGGGCCATGGAGCTGGCCCGGGACGGCGTGCGGGTCAACGCGATTGCGCCCGGGGCCATCCGCACCAACATCTGGAACGTCACCGACCTCTCCCCGGAGGCGGCAAAGGCGCATGAAGAGGGCATCGCCGCGGGCATCCCTTTCGGCCGCTTTGGCCGGCCGGAGGAGGTGGCCAACCTGGCGGCCTTCCTGGTCTCAGACGAGGCCAGCTATGTGAGTGGAGCCATCTTTGCGGTAGACGGGGCCCAGGGCGCCAGCTGAGACTGCGGACCGGCAGCAGCCGTACCCAGGCGCCAACAAGTCACAGGGGGTGGCAAGGCAGTTGTGTGAAAGGCGCACCACGACAGGACAGCGGGCCGGGAACAATCCCGGCCCGCTGCTGCCGCCGTTCCTCTTGAGCCAGTAGGATACAGCGTATCCGCCCCACCCGGGAATACCGGGTGGGGCGGATGCTTTTGAGAAAGAAAGGGCTCAGCCGTCCAGATCCACCGACTGGCCATTCCCGTCCGTGCCCTGGGCGGTGACGGGATCCACGGTGTACCAGGCGGCGGTGGAGTTGTGATCCCCCAGGTTTTCGTAGACCTGGATGGTCACCGTGCCGTCTTCGTTGGCCTGGGCCGCGGCGGCGAGATCCTGAGTCTCCCCCGCGGAAGCGCCGCTGTTGGCCCGGTAGTAATCCAGGGCCAAGTTACATAGCTCCTGCTCCGTATAGGGCTGAGCCCCCGAGGGAGAGGCGGAGATAGCAGGGGAGGGAGAAGGGCTGGGAGAGATGCTAGGTACAACGCTGGGGGAGGCGGACGGGCTGTCCGAGGCCGCCGGGGTGGGGGACTGGGACTGGGCCGGGTTACTGGAGCAGCCGGCCAGGACCGGGGAAAGCGCCAGGGACAGGGTCAGCAGGCCAGCGGCCAGCCGGAGATGGGATGAGATCTTGCGCATGGTTGACAGACTCCTTTCCTGCGCCCGGTTCGGGCGCTTTGGAAGATGTAGGGGTGGGGAACACCCGACCCACTTGCTCCAGCATAGCATAAAATGGACGGCCAGGCCACTCAAATTTTGTCACCACTTCCATATAAGCCGGATGCAGGGGAGACAGCTTGGAAGCAGGCCGGGGGAATTCACAGATCGTCCACCAGGGCGGTGCTCTTGGCGTAGGCGGTGCTCTTGGCCTCGAAGAAGTCGGTCTTGACCAGATTGGCGTTGGCGTACTGGCTGACCCAGGCCATGTTCTCCGGCTCCTCGTCGCAGCCCTCAAACAGGCTGCCGTAACCTAAGCCAGACCAGCGCAGGTTGCCCAGGTAGCGGATGTAGTCAGTGACCATGTCCCGGGTGAGGCCGGGGATGTCGTCGCCGATGACATAGTGCCCCCAGGCGATCTCCTGGCGAACCCCCTCCTCCAGCATCTCCCGCAGCACCTGCACATTCTCGGGGGTGAACAGCTCGGGGTTTTCCTTTTGCAGCTCATGGATGATGTTGCGAAACAGCCACAGGTGGGTGTTCTCGTCCCGGTTGATATAGCGGATCTCCTGAGCGGAGCCGGGCATCTTGCCCACCCGCGCCAAGTTGTAGAAGAACATGAAGCCGGAGTAGAAGTAGATGCCCTCCAGGATGTAGTTGGCCATCATCACCTTCAGCAGGGTGAAGGGATCCTTACGGGTCTGGAACTCGTTGTACAGATCGCCGATGAAGGTGTTGCGGCGCAGCAGGTGCTCATCCGTCTTCCACTGATAGAGGATGTCGTCCCGCTGGGTGGGGCTGCAGATGGTGTCCAGCATATAGCTGTAGCTCTGGCTGTGTACGCACTCCTGGAAGGTCTGGATGGACAGGCACAGGTTGACCTCGTTGGCAGTGACGTACTCGCCGATGGCGGGCAGGTTGGCCGTCTGGATGGAGTCCAGGAAGACCAAGAAGCTGAGGATCTTGTCGTAGGCGGTGCGCTCGGGGACGGACAGGTTTGGATAATCCTTCACGTCCTGAGCCAGGTTGATCTCCTCGGGGATCCAGAAATTGTTCATGGCCTGGCGGTACCAGTCGCTCACCCAGGGGTAGCGCATATTGTTGAAGTCGTTCAGGTTGGTGGTATTGCCCCCGATCATCCGGCGCAGGCGCACCTCGGTGTCCCCGGTGGGGTTGAACAGGGGCTTCTTTTTCAGCTCTGCCATGGTCAGTTGCCTCCTCCTTTCGCGCCTTAGGACGCGCAGCTCTCGCACTCCTCCACCTCCAGGGACTTGGAGCGCACATAGTAGATGGTCTTGACCCCGCTGCGCCAGGCCAGCAGGTACAGATCCAGTACCTGGCGCATGGTGAAGTCGTTGGTGACGTACAGGTTCATGCTCTGGGCCTGGTCCACGTGGCGCTGGCGCACCCCGCAGGCCCGCACGCTCCAGCTCTGGTCAATGAGATGGGCGTTTTTATAATACCAATAGGTTTTGGCGCTCAGCTCGGGGGCTACCCGGGGCAGCATACTGCCCTTCTTCTCCTCCAGGAAGAAGCGGTTCATCACCGGGTCCAGCCCGGCGGTGGTGCCCGCCAGAATGCTGGTGCTGGAGGTGGGTGCGATGGCCAGCAGGTAGGCGTTGCGCATTCCCTGGGCGGCCACCGTCTGGGCCAGGGCCTTCCACTCTGGGGAAGTGTAGCCCCGCTTTTCAAAGTAGGCCCCCGTCTGCCAGTCACTGCCTTCAAACAGGGCGTAGCTGCCCTTCTCCGCGGCCAGGGCGGAGCTGGCGGCGATGGCGGCGTGGTTGATGCGCTCAAAGACCCGGTCGGCAAAGTCCAGGTGCTCCCCGCTCTCCCACTGGATGCCCCGCTTGGCCAGCATGTGGTGGTAGCCGCTCACCCCCAGGCCGATGCTGCGGTAGCTGCGGTTGGTGAGCTTGGCGTAGGCCAGGGGATAGAAGTTCAGGTCGATGACGTTGTCCAGCGCCCGCACCACGGTGGCCACCAGCTGGTGCAGGTAGGCGCCGTCCTCCACGGGGATGTTGCCCAGCACCAGCGAGGCCAGGTTGCACACCACAAAGTCCCCCGGCCGGGTGGTGGTGACCACCACCGTGTCCCCGTCCTGGGTCTGTACCTGGGTGGAGACGCTCTGGATGGGGGCCATGTTCTGGGCGATCTCGGTGCACAGGTTGGAGCAGTAAATGACGCCTTGGTGGCCATTGGGGTTGGCCCGGTTCACCGCGTCCCGGTTAAAAGTGAAGGGGGTGCCCGTCTCCACAGCGGACTTGAGCACCAGGCGGATGATCTCCTTGACCGTGACGGTGCGCTTGGAGATGCGCGGGTCATTCACGCACTCCAGGTAGCGCCGTTCCCACTGCTCGCCATAGTAGTCCTCCAGGGCGTAGCCCTTGACGGCCAGCACCTCGTGGGGGCACAACAGGTGCCAGTCGTGGTTCAGATCCTGCTCGGCCAGGCGCCAGAACAGGTCAGGGTAGCACACCGCGGGGAACACGTCATGGGCCTTCATCCGGTCGTCGCCGTTGTTGGTGCGCAGCTGGAGAAACTCGGGCAGATCCTTGTGCCAGGCGTCCAGGTAGACCGCCGCCGCCCCTTGGCGCATACCCAGCTGGTCCACCGCCACGGCGGTGTCGTTGACCAGCTTGATCCAGCGGATCACGCCCCCCGCAGCCCCCTCAAAGCCGCGGATGCTGCCGCCGGTGGCCCGCACCTTGCCAAAGTACAGCCCCATGCCGCCACCGAACTTGCTCACCTGGGCAAAGTTGTCAATGGAGCGGTAGATACCCTCCAAGCTGTCGGGCACGGTGTCGATAAAGCAGCTGGACAGCTGATGATAGGGCTTGCGGGCATTGGACAGGGTGGGGGTGGCCATGGTCACCTCCATCTTGCTGAGCATGTCGTAAAACCGCTGCACCCAGCTCATCCGGTCGCTCTTCTCTTCCATGGCAAGATGCAGGGCAATGCCCAGGTACATCTCCTGGGGGGTTTCCAGAGGCACGCGGTGATGGGTGCGGATGACATAGCGCTTGAGCAGCAGGTCCAGCCCGGCAAAGGTGAATAGGTCGTTGCGCCTGGGTTGGATAAAGCCGGCGGCCTGCTCAATCTCCTGGCGGGAGTAGCGCTCCAGGATATAAGGGCCGTACAGCCCCTCGTCGGTGAGGTAGCGCAGCTTGTCATAGAAGCTGTGGATGCCCCGCCGCTCCAGCTCTTCGTTCAGCTCCAGCTCGAAGCGGAAGTTGAGCAGCCGGGCGGCGATGTACTCCCACCGGGGAGCCTGCTGAGTGGTCAGCTCCACGGCGGCCTTCACCAGGGCGTTCAGGGCCTCTTGCCGGGACATGCCGCTTTTCAGGAAGCTGGAAAACTTGCCGCCCAGGACTGTCAGGGCATATTCCTCCTCCGGGAAGTCCCGCTGGATGGACAGCAGGCACGCCTCCAGCCCGGGGGCCTGCACCCCCTCTGCCAGCGCCCGCCGGGCCGCCCGCAGCTCCGAGCGCTTCTGCCGATACAGGATATAGCTCTTGGCCACGGGGTAAAAGCCGTTGGCCATCAGCACCTGCTCCACCTGATCTTGGATGGCCTCCACCGTGTGGGGGCCCGTCCCCATGGCCTGTTCCACCTGGCCCAGCAGCCCTTGCAAGGTGAGTTCCTCACAGGGCTGGGAAACGCTTTCAAAGGCCTTTTGCATGGCCGCTACAATCTTTTTGGGGTCATAGATCTGCACAGCCCCGCTGCGCTTGATCACTTCCATCGCCGCACCTGCTCTCTTTTCGTTGAAGTTCTCCCTGTTTCAAACGCCTTGCGCCCCGGCGGCCGGGGCTGGCATGAGATGGGACAGGCACCATTATAACACTATATATAGGACTTGGCAAGAGAGAAAAAGCAAAGAAACGCAAAATATTGTGGAGGCTGGGAAGGGTGAAAATTTGCCCGATTTCCCGGGGGAAAGGGTGGGGGAGGCTTGGTTTTTTTCACGCGAGGTGCTATAATGGCCGGGACGAAGGGGAGGGGGGAGCGCCATGTCGGACCGGTCGGGGATTGGGCTGACGGGACTGCCGGGGATCGGGCCGGCCCGGGCGGCCAAGCTGGCCCGGCTGGGGCTGGAGCGGCTGGAGGACGTACTGGATTACTTCCCCTTCCGCTATGAGGACCGCCGGAGCATACAGGCCATTGGGGAGGCCCAGGACGGCGAGGTGTGCTGCGTGGTAGCCATGGTGGCCAGGCGGCCGGAGCTGTCCCGGGTGCGTAAGGGGCTGGAGCTGGTAAAGGCCCAGGTGGTGGATGACACGGGGGCGCTGCACCTGACTTTCTTTAACCAGGCTTACCTGAGGGATGCGCTGCGGCCAGGAGAGCGCTATGTCTTTTATGGGCGCATAGAGGTGATGGGCCGGCGCAGATCCATGACCAACCCGGTCTTTGAGCGGGAGGGGACGGGACAGGTCACCGGGCGCATCCTGCCCGTCTACTCCCTGACGGCGGGCATCACCAACCGCGTGATGGTGGAGCTGGCCCAGCGGGCGGTGACGCTGTATGCCCCCAGGCGGGAGGAGACTGTCCCTCAGCGGGTGCGGATGGAACACGGGCTGTGTCAAGTGGAGTTTGCCTATCAGAACATCCACTTTCCCGCAGACTTCCAGGCGCTGGAGGCAGCTCGGCGGCGGATGATCTTTGAGGAACTGCTGGCGCTCACCTGCGGCATGGCCCTGCTCAAGGGGCGTCGGGGCCATGGGGCAGGCCGGGTGCTTCGGGGCGGCACGCCGGCGGAGTTTGCCGCCCTGCTCCCCTTTGCGCCCACGGGAGCCCAGCAACGGGCCATGGTGGACATTGCTGGGGATCTGGCCTCGGGCCGGGCCATGAACCGGCTGGTGCAAGGGGACGTGGGGTCAGGCAAGACGGCGGTGGCCGCCTTTGGGGCCTGGCTGTGCGCGCGCAGCGGCTGCCAATGCGCCCTGATGGCCCCCACCGAACTGTTGGCAGAGCAGCACGCCAGGACGTTGGATGCCATGCTGGGGCCGGCGGGCGTCCGGGTGGGGCTGCTCACCGGCGGTGGAAGGGGCAGCGGACGCAAGGCGCTGCTGGCCGCTTTGGCGGCGGGGGAGATTGACCTGCTGGTGGGCACCCACGCACTGTTTTCCTCGGATGTGGTGTATGCCAATCTGGGGCTGGTCATCGCCGACGAGCAGCATCGCTTCGGCGTGGCCCAACGAGCGGCTTTAGCCGTGAAGGGGGCCACGCCGTGGGCCCCATCGAAGATGGGGCGCCGCGAGAGCGGCGAAGGCGGTGGGGATTTTATTCCCACCGCCGCAAATGGGATGGGCCCAGGGGGCCCCGTTACGGCCTGCCGGGACGGGGGAGCCCAACGAGCGGCTTTAGCCGCGCAGGATGGCGTGGAGGAGCAGGACGGGCAGACCCATGTGCTGGTGATGTCCGCCACCCCCATTCCCCGAACGCTGGCCCTGATCATCTACGGGGACCTGGACGTGTCCATCTTAGACGAGCTGCCCCCCGGCCGCTCCCCGGTAGCCACCTACCTGGTGGGGGAGGATAAGCGCCAGCGCCTGTATGGCTTTGTGCGCACCCAGGTGGCCCAGGGCCGGCAGGTGTACATCGTCTGCCCCGCGGTGGAGGAGGGGGAGGGCGGAGCCCGGTGGGGCCAGGAGGACGGCCCGGCTCTGGATCTGAAGGCGGTGACCACCTATGCCAAGGATCTCCAGGAGCGGGTGTTTCCAGAGCTGCGGGTGGGCCTGGTCCACGGCCGGATGAAGACCCGGGAGAAGGAGTCGGTGATGGCCGCCTTTGCAGCCGGAGAGGTAGATGTGCTGGTGGCCACTACTGTTGTGGAGGTGGGGGTGGATGTGCCCAATGCCGCGCTGATCATCATCGAGAACGCCGAGCGCTTTGGTCTGAGCCAGCTGCACCAGCTCCGGGGCCGGGTGGGCCGGGGAAAGCACCAGAGTTACTGCGTGCTGGTCACCTCCAGCAAGAGTGAGGCCGCCCGGGAGCGGCTGCGGGCGCTGTGCGCCACCAACGACGGGTTCCAGATCGCGGAAGAGGACCTGCGGCTGCGGGGGCCGGGGGACTTCTTTGGTAAGCGTCAGCATGGGCTGCCTCAGTTGAAGGTGGCGGATTTTGCCGCTGATGTGGACCTGCTCCAGCAGGCCAAGCAGGCGGCCGAGGCGCTGGTGGCCGCCGACCCGGGGCTGGACAGGCCGGAGCACGCCCCCCTGCGCCGGCGGGTGCGCAAGATGTTTGAGCAGGAGCCGGAGATCTTCAACTGACGGGGGCCGGGGCTGGCTCCAGAAGGTTTCGGGAGAGGGGAAAATGGTGGGACAGGCATGGAGATGATCCAGATATGGGAGGAGAAGAAACGCTTTCTGCCCCTGCTTTTACTTGGGGACGAGCAGGAGTCCATGATCGACCGTTATCTGGAACAGGGCGACCTGTATGTCTTGCAGGACGGTGGAAAGGCCCTGGCGGTGTGCGTGGTGACTTGCCCGGCGATTGGGGTGGCGGAGATCAAGAACCTGGCGGTAGAGCCGTGTCACCAGCGGCAGGGGTATGGCAGGCGGTTGGTGGAGTTCGTCCGGCAGACCTATCGGGCCCGCTGCCACACGCTGCTGGTGGGGACGGGGGACAGTCCGCTCACCATCCCCTTTTACCAGGCCTGTGGCTTCCAGGAGTCCCACCGGGTGCAAAACTTCTTTTTAGAGCATTACGACCACCCCATTTGGGAGGGGGGCCAGAGGTTGACAGACCTGGTATACTTGCGCATGGAGCTGTCCCCCGGGCAGCCCGGTTCAGGAGGCCCTGGGCCGGGACAGGCCGGCGGGGCGGAGTAGGATAGGAGGGACCCATGGAGACCATCGCACAAATTTTGGCCCGGGAGCTGGACTGCCAGGAGCGGCACGCGGCCAACGTGATCCAGCTGCTGGACGAGGGGAACACCCTCCCCTTCATCGCCCGCTACCGCAAGGAGCTGCATGGGGCCATGGACGACCAGCGCCTGCGGCGACTGGCCGACCGGCTGCAATACCTGCGCAACCTCCAGGCCCGCCGGGACGAGGTCAAGCAGTCCATCGAGAACCAGGGCAAGCTGACCCGAGAACTGTCTGCCGCCATCGACCAGGCCGCCACCCTGGCAGAGGTGGAGGACCTGTACCGCCCCTATAAGCAGAAGCGGCGCACCCGTGCTTCCATGGCCCGGGAGAAGGGGTTGGAGCCCCTGGCCCTGCTGCTGTTTGCCCAGGAGCGGGACTGCCCGGATCCACTGCGGGCGGCGCAGGGGTATGTGGATCTGGAACGGGGGGTGGAGACGGTGGAGCAGGCCCTGCAGGGCGCGTCGGACATCGTGGCCGAGCAGCTGTCCGACGACGCAGGGGTGCGCGCCGCCCTCCGTGCGCTGTACCAGCGCAAAGCCCACTTGGTGTCCACCGCTGCGGACAGGGAGCCGGAGGACACGGTCTACCGCCTCTACTACCAGTTCTCCAGCCCCGTGGGCCGGGTGCAGGGCCACCAGGTGCTGGCCATCAATCGGGGGGAGCGGGAAGGGGTGCTGAAGGTGGCCGTAGAGCTGGAGCGGGCGGATGCCCTGGCGGTCCTCTGCCGGACGGCGGTGCGCCCCGGCAGCGCCGCGGCTGGGTTTGTCCAGGGGGCGGCGGAGGACGCCTATGATCGGCTCATCGCCCCCTCTCTGGAGCGGGAGACCCGCAGTGGCCTCACCCAGCGGGCGGACGAGGGGGCCATCGCCCAGTTTGCCCTGAACCTGCGGCCGCTGCTGATGCAGCCGCCGGTGAAGGGCTTTGTCACCATGGGGCTGGATCCCGGCTATCGCATGGGCTGCAAGGTGGCGGTGGTGGACCCCACCGGCAAGGTGCTGGACACTGCGGTGGTCTATCCCACCCATGGCCAACGGGGCAGGCAGGAGGCAATGGACAAGCTGGCCAAGCTCATTGCCCGGCACCGCGTGGCCCACATCGCCATTGGAAACGGTACCGCCAGCCGGGAGACTGAGGGGATGGCGGCGGAGCTGATCGGCCGGATCGGAGGCGGGGTACGCTATGTGATGGTCAACGAGGCGGGGGCGTCGGTCTATTCCGCCTCTCAGCTGGCGGCGGAAGAGCTGCCCGACCTGGACGTCAACCTGCGCTCGGCGGTGTCCATCGCCCGGCGGCTGCAAGACCCCTTGGCCGAGCTGGTGAAGATCGACCCTAAGTCCATCGGCGTGGGGCAGTACCAGCACGATATGCCCCAGGCCCGTCTGGGCCAGGCTTTGGACGGGGTGGTGGAGGACTGCGTCAACGCGGTGGGGGTGGACGTGAATACCGCATCTGCCCCCTTGCTGGCCCGAGTGGCGGGACTGAACGCAACCACGGCCAAAAACATCGTGAAGTTCCGGGAGGACAACGGCCCCTTTGCCACCCGCAAGCAGATCTTGAAGGTGCCCAAGCTGGGCCCCAAGGCGTTTGAGCAGTGTGCGGGCTTCCTGCGGGTGCCGGACAGTCGGTCCCCCTTGGACCACACCGCCGTCCACCCCGAGAGCTACGCCGCGGCGGAAAAGCTGTTGGCCCTATGTGGCTGCACCATGGCCGACGTGGAAGCGGGGCGGCTGCCCGACCTGAAACAGCGCCTGGAAACCTATGGCCTGGAGCAGGCGGCCCGGGAATGCGGCGTGGGGGTGCCCACCTTGTTGGACGTGGCCGACGAGCTCATGCGGCCCGGCCGGGATCCCCGGGACGAGCTGCCCGCCCCCTTGCTGCGGGCCGACGTGCTGGAGCTCAAGGATCTGAAGCCGGGCATGGAGCTAAAGGGGACGGTGCGCAACGTCGTGGACTTTGGCGCCTTCGTGGACATCGGTGTGCATCAGGACGGGCTGGTTCACATCAGCCAGATCTGTGAGCGATATCTCAAGCACCCTTCCCAGGTGCTCTCGGTGGGGGATGTGGTCACCGTATGGGTCAAGGACGTGGACGAGCAGCGCAAGCGCATCGCCCTGACCATGCGCCGGGGCGGCGAAAAGGCAGGCGCGGGGAGATAGAGGACGTTCTATGCAGATCGCGCCAATGGCCCCAACGGGGGATGTGCCCCGGCGCAACGGTCATGTTTGGAGGAGAGGTTATGAGTGGAACCCTATACCTGGTCCCAACTCCCATCGGGAACCTGGGAGACATCTCCCGGCGGATGGCGGACACCCTGGCCCAGGCTGACTTCATTGCCGCCGAGGACACCCGGGTGACGGTGAAGCTGCTCAACCACCTGGGGATCAAAAAGCCCATGGCGGCCTACCACCGCCACAATCTGGACACGGCGGGGCCGGCCATCCTGAACCGCTTGCTGGCGGGGGAGAACTGCGCCCTGGTCACCGACGCGGGCACCCCGGCCATCTCCGACCCTGGCGAGGACCTGGTGGCCCTGTGCGCTGCGGCGGGGGTGCCGGTCTGCGCCATCCCCGGGCCCTGCGCCCTGCCCACCGCGCTGTCCGTGGCGGGGCTGCCCACCTCCCGGTTCACCTTTGAGGGTTTCCTCCCCCAGAACAGAAAAAACCGCAGGGCCCAGCTGGACGCCCTGCGGGAGGAGGAACGGACCATGGTATTCTACGAGGCGCCCCACAAGCTGGCCGCCACCCTGGCTGAGCTGGCCGACGTCCTGGGGGCGGACCGCCGGGCGGTGCTGTGCCGGGAGCTGACCAAGCTCCATGAGGAGATCCTGCGCCTGCCCCTGGGGGCGCTGGCAGAGCGGTACCGCCAGCAGCAGCCCAGAGGGGAGTTTGTGCTGGTGGTGGAGGGGGCCGCGCCGGCGCCGGAGGAGGTGGACCTGGACGCTGCCCAGGCCCGGGTAGAGCAGCTGCGGGGGCAGGGGCTGGCGCTGAAGCAGGCCGCCGCCCAGGCTGCCCGGGAAATGGGCTGCAGCCGCCGGACGCTGTATGAGCGTGTGTTGGGGAAAAGATAACAATGCGTATATTTTTGAATCAAAATTTTCCAGGCATAGAAGCGAAAAGGGACCGCGGATATTTTCCGCGGTCCCTCTGCCTATGGGGGCTCACCTCGGGCTCTGGGACAGCTCCTTCAGGCAGTTTGCACACACATTTTTGTCCTTAAAATTGATGACATCCCGGGATTCCCCGCAAAAAATACAGGCAGGGAGGTACTTTCTCAGTACGACAGAGGTGCCCTCAACATAGATCTCCAGGGGGTCACGCTCCGCAATGTCCAGGGTGCGGCGCAGCTCGATGGGTAGAACAATTCGGCCCAATTCGTCGACTTTTCGTACAATTCCAGTAGATTTCATTTGGGTTCCCTCCTTGGCATGGAACGGTAGATAGCTTGTTTCTCGTCGACCAAGATCATTATAACATATCGTATAATTTTGTCAATCGTAAAATGGGGAAAAATAGAATTTTCTGCCGGTCTGAGGCGAAGAGAAGGAAGGTGTGCCGGCGGGGACATGATCCCCCCGGCCCGGGCGTATAGTGGAAGAGGACTTGCGGGAAAGGGGGAAGGGATATGGCCATGGCGGTGATCTGGACGGTGATGGTGGGGGCGGCCATCCTGTGCGGGCTGGCCACCGGCCGGGCGGATGCGGTGGCAGCTGCCGCCCTGGAGGGGGCGGGGGCCGGAGTGGAGCTGTGCCTGAGCATGGCCGGGGCGCTGTGCCTTTGGATGGGGGTGATGGAGGTGATGCGCCGGGGTGGCCTGGCCCGGGGGCTATCCCGGCTGCTGCGCCCGGCACTGGGCCGGCTCTACCCCGACTTTGCCCGGGAGGAGGCGGTAATGGACGCGGTGAGCGCCAATGTATCGGCCAATCTGCTGGGATTGGGGAATGCAGCCACCCCCTTGGGGTTGGAGGCGGCCCGGCGTATGGCCAGGCACTCGCCGGGGGTGGCCTCAGACAGCCTTTGTATGCTGGTGGTGTGCAACACCGCCTCCATCCAGCTCATCCCCGCTACGGTGGCCAGCTTGCGCGCGGCCGCCGGCTGCCAGACCCCCTTTGATATTCTGCCGGCGGTATGGCTGACCTCAGCGCTGTCGGTGACGGCGGGGATCCTGGCGGCCAAGCTGCTGGCCCGGGTGTGGAGGTAAGGGGAATGGAGCTGGCCATGGCTATGGTGGTCCCGGGGCTGATGCTGGGCGTGTCCCTGTGGGGGTTGATCCGGAAGGTGGACCTGTGGAGCGCCCTGATCGACGGGGCGGGGGAGGGGCTGAAGGTGTGCGTGGGCATCGCCCCGGCTCTGATCTGCCTGCTTACGGCGGTGTATATGCTCCGGGCCTCCGGAGCCCTGGAGCTGCTGGGAGAGGTGCTGGAGCCTGTCCTGACGGCGGTGGGTATCCCGCCGGAGACGGTCGGGCTGTTGCTGGTGCGGCCGGTGAGTGGCTCGGCCGCTTTGGGGGTAGGGGCGGAGCTGATGGCCGCCTATGGCCCCGACTCCCCGGTGGGCCGGACGGCGGCGGTGATGCTGGGCTCCACCGAGACCACTTTCTATACGGTGGCGGTCTACTTCGGCGCGGCCAAGATCGCCCGGACCCGCTATGCCATCCCAGCCGCCCTGTGTGCCGACGTCGTAGGCTTTCTGGCTGCGGGCTGGGCGGTGCGTCTGCTGTTTGGCTGAGGAGGGGGAGACAGACTGTCCGCCGCTGGCGGACTTTCGTCTTTTTCGCATAAACCGCAGACACCGGGCACGGTTTTCATAGCAGTAACGCTGATTTTTCCCATCGGCTGCATTTCCCGCATTGCATGGCAGTCGGTTCAGCGTTATAATAGAAACAGAGTATACGCAGCACGCAGCGTCACCATAGAAGGAGGGGTTTTCGTGCCCGCAGCACAGTTTTCTAAGGTATTGGCGGCAAACCGCGGCGAGATCGCCATCCGCATTTTCCGGGCTTGCTACGACCTGGGAGTGCACACCGTAGCTATGTATTCCAATGAGGACATCAACTCCATGTTCCGCATCAAAGCGGACGAGGCCTACCTCATCGGGGAGAACCAGTCCCCTCTGGGGGCCTATCTGGACATCCCGGGTATCATCGACCTGGCCCGGCGCCGGGGGGTGGACGCCATCCACCCTGGCTATGGCTTTCTCAGCGAGAACGCGGAGTTTGCCAAGGCCTGCGAGCAAAACGGCATCAAGTTCATTGGCCCTCCCTCCCACATCCTGGCCCAGATGGGGGACAAGCTGGCGGCCAAGGCCACGGCCATCGCCTGCGACGTACCCATCATCCCCGGCTCCACCCAGCCGCTGCGGGACGCGGATGAGGCGGTGGAGTTGGCGGTGAGCTACGGATTCCCCATCATCTTAAAGGCGGCGGCCGGCGGCGGCGGCCGGGGCATGCGCCGGTGTGACAACGAGGAGGACGTGCGCCGGGAGTTCCAGCTGGTGAAGAACGAGGCCCGGAAAGCCTTTGGCAACGAGGATATCTTCATCGAGAAGTTCCTGGTGCAGCCCAAGCACATCGAGGTGCAGATCCTGGCCGATGAGCACGGTAACGTGATGCACCTGGGGGAGCGGGACTGCTCCCTCCAGCGGCGCTACCAGAAGGTGGTGGAGTACGCCCCCGCCTGGTCGGTGCCCGAGGACACCATCGAGGCCCTGCGGGCCGACGCGGTGAAGATTGCCAAGCACGTCAACTATGTCAATGCCGGCACCGTGGAGTTCCTGGTGGATGGAAAGACCGGCCAGCACTACTTCATCGAGATGAATCCCCGCATCCAGGTGGAGCACACCGTCACCGAGATGGTCACCGGGGTGGACCTGGTGCGGGCCCAGATCCTCATCGCCGAGGGGCATCCCCTGTCCCACCCGGCCATCGGCCTGGCCCGGCAGGAGGACCTGCGCATGAACGGCTACGCCATCCAGTGCCGGGTGACCACCGAGGATCCGGCCAACCATTTCGCCCCCGACACCGGCAAGATCACCGCCTATCGCTCCGGGGGCGGTTTCGGGGTGCGCCTGGACGGCGGCAACGCCGCGGCGGGTACCGTCATCTCCCCCTACTATGACTCGCTGCTGGTGAAGGTCACCTCCTGGGACAATACCTTTGAGGGGGCCTGCCGCCGGGCCACCCGGGCCGTGAGCGAGGAGCATGTGCGGGGGGTCAAGACCAACATCCCCTTCATCACCAATATCCTGACCCATCCGGATTTCCACGCGGGCAAGTGCCACACCAAGTTCATCGACGACACCCCAGAGCTGTTTGACATTGAGAACAGCCGGGACCGGGCAACCAAGGTGCTCAAGTACATCGCTCAGATCCAGGTGGACAATCCGGATACCGAGCGCCACCAGTACGATACCCCCCGCTTCCCCACCCCCAAGGGGGACCGGCCGCTGTGCGGGCTCAAGCAGTTGCTGGACACCAAGGGGCCAGAGGCGGTCAAGCAGTGGGTGCTGGAGCAAAAGAAGCTGCTCATCACCGACACCACCATGCGTGACGCCCACCAGTCCCTGCTGTCCACCCGGATGCGCACCCGGGACATGGTCAAGGGGGCTGACGGGGTGGCGGAGATCCTCAATGACTGCTTCTCCTTGGAGATGTGGGGAGGGGCCACCTTCGACACCGCCTACCGCTTCCTCCATGAGTCGCCCTGGGAGCGGCTGGATATGCTCCGGGAGAAGATCCCCAACATCCCTTTCCAGATGCTGCTGCGGGGGTCCAACATGGTGGGCTACGCCAACTTCCCGGACAACCTGGTGCGGGAGTTTGTCAAGGAAGCGGCCCGGTCGGGCATCGACGTGTTCCGGGTGTTCGACTCGCTCAACTGGCTGCCCGGCATGGAGGTGGCCATGGACGAGGTGCTCAAGCAGAACAAGCTGCTGGAGGCCACCATGTGCTACACCGGCGACATCCTGGACCCCAAGCGGGATAAGTATACCTTAAAGTATTATGTAGACATGGCCAAGGAGCTGGAGCGCCGGGGGGCCCACACCCTGTGCATCAAGGACATGTCCGGCCTCTTGAAACCCTATGCGGCTAAGAAGTTGGTGTCCGCCCTGAAGCAGGAGGTGGGCCTGCCCATCCACCTGCACACCCACGACACCACCGCCAACCAGGTGGCTACCTATCTGATGGCCGCCGAGGCGGGGGTGGACATCGTGGACTGTGCCACCGCTTCCCTGTCCTCCCTGACCAGCCAGCCCTCCCTGTCGGCGGTGGTGGCCGCCCTGGAGGGGCAGGAGCGGGACACTGGCCTGGACCTGCGGGAGATCCAGCGGCTGGACAACTACTGGGCGGACGTGCGCCTGCGCTACCAGAGCTTCGACGAGGGTCTGCGCAGTCCCACTACCGACATCTACCGCTACGAGATCCCCGGGGGGCAGTACACCAACCTGTATCCCCAGGTGGTGTCCCTGGGGCTGGGCAGCCGCTTTGAGGAAGTTAAGGAGATGTACCGCACCGTCAACGAGATGCTGGGCGATATCGTCAAGGTGACGCCCTCCTCCAAGATGGTGGGAGATCTGGCCATCTTCATGGTGCAAAACGACCTCACCCCAGAGAACATCATCGAGCGGGGCAAAAATCTGTCCTTCCCAGACTCGGTGGTCAGCTACTTCAAGGGCATGATGGGCCAGCCTGCCTGGGGCTTCCAGCCCGAGGGGCTGCAGGAGGTGGTGCTCAAGGGCGAGCAGCCCATCACCTGCCGGCCCGGCGAGCTGCTGCCCCCCGTGGACTTTGACAAGACCCGGCAGGAGATGCTCCGCTTCATGGACGAGGGGCGCATCAACATGCGGGGGATGCTGTCCTACTGCCTGTTCCCCAAAGTGTATGAGGACTACTGCCGCCACCGCCAGGAGTACGGCTACATCATGCGCATGGGCAGCCATGTCTTCTTTAACGGCATGGCCCTGGGTGAGACCAACAAGATCAACATTGAGGATGGCAAGACCCTGGTCATTCGCTACCTGGGCCTGGGCGACCAGAACGAGGATGGAACCCGCACCGTCAACTTCGAGCTCAACGGGATGCGCCGAGAGGTGGCCGTGCCCGACAAGCGGGCCCAGGTCAAGGGCAAGAACGTGGTGCTGGCCGACCCTGAGGATAAGAGCCAGGTGGGTTCCTCCATCCCGGGCATGGTGTCTAAGGTGAACGTGAAGCCGGGGGACGTGGTGACGGAGAACCAGGTATTGGCGGTTATCGAGGCCATGAAGATGGAGACCTCGGTGGTGGCCCGGATGGACGGGATCGTGGACCAGGTGTCCATCCAGGAGGGCACCTCCGTCAAGGCTGGAGAACTGCTGATGACTATAAAAGTGAAGGACTGAGCACCAGCGGACATACCAGAAAGGGACTCGGTCCCATGTGTCAATTTGTCAAAGAGAACAAGCAGATACTCCTGGCCATGGCTGCCCTGTGCATGGTTGGGATGCTGGTCACCTCCCACATCCTGCGGCAGACCAGCCTGCACTTCATCGGCACCTGTACCGGTACCGGCAGTGGCCGGTTCCTCCACTTCCGCCGGGCGATGAATGACGCGGGCAAAGCGCAAGGCGTATTTCGAGCAGCGACGTAAGAACTTCTGGCTGTCGTTGGGCCGATAACCCCATCCCAAATGTGCACTATGCAGACCAGAGTTTGGAAGAAGGGGAATCGAAAGCATGAGATAGATACAGCACCCGTCCGGGATATTCGGACGGGTGCTGTGTCGTTTTGGATGGGATCAGCCTTTCCCTTGCATCGCTTTCACTGCAGCGATGGCCTTTCCCTGGGTGGCGGGCGGGCAGTCTCACTCCCTGCGCAAGGGATCACGATAGGAGCTCTCCAGGGTGGATCAGGATCTTTGCGCGGAGCAGATCCGCCCTGGAGCTTGGCCGTGGTCCATGGGCGGGCGGCGCGGCGAGACGGCTTAGTCGGGGGATATCCTCTCCTTGAATAGCGCCTCGCGCTGCCCGGGAAAGGTAGGGGAGCATAGCTGAAGCGGAGGGTCAGCTTTGATCCTTCTCCATCATGATATCCAGAATGGTGCGGTCGGTGGCGGTCATGCCGGGATTGCTCACCCGGCCCATGTTGCGGATGGCCTGCTCCGGGGTGTCGGCACAGATGCCGTCGGTGGCGCTGACCACCACGCCGCCCACGGCCAGATAGGCGCTCATGATGGCGGCGCTGGCCGCAGTGGTCAGTTTGAGGGCGCAGCCGATCTTGCCCCCGTCACAGATCATGCCGGTGAGGTTGGCGCTCATGTTGATGATGGCCGCTCCCATCTGGGTGCTATCCCCGCCTAGCAGCCAGACCATGGCGGCGCTGGCCGCGGCGGCGGCGGATACCCCGCAGCCGCAGGTGGCGCTGAGCTTGCCGGTGAAGAGCTTGATGTAAACGTTGAGCAGGTGGGATAGGGCCAGGGCTTTCTCGGTGGCCTCCCGGCTGGCGCCCAGGTGATTGGCCATCTCCACCACGGGGATGATGGCGGTGATGCCGTGATTGCCGCTGCCGGCGCTGCTCATCACCGCGTAGGGGCAGCCGGACATGCGCCCCTCGGCGCTGGAAGCCACCCGCACCATGATGCGGCTCATCAGGCTGGGCCCCATGACATTGGTGTCCAGCTGGGTTTTCAGGGTGTCGGCGATGCCGATGCCCAGACGGTGTTCCAGGCCGTAGTCGGAGAGGGCCTCGTTCATTTCCGCCCCCTCCAGCATGAAGGCCAGCTCCTCCTCGGTGGCGGAGTCCACCAGCTCCCGGATCTGGGCCACGCTCATGCTTTTGAGCTTTTGGTGGAGGGCGTCCTCGCCTGCCACAGAATATTCCTGCTCGAAGAGCACCTGATTGTTGGCGCTGGTGTAGACGATATTGGCGTGGGTATTTCGGATGGTGCTGATGCCGATGCCCCGGGTGGTGATGACCTCGGCATGGGCATAGAGCTGTGTCTCCGCCTCGGCGATGGTGACGCTCACCTTCTTTTCCTCCACCAGGCGGATGGCCTCCTTGCTGACGATGCTGTTGATCTCCTCCAGCAGCTGCAGCTTTTTCTCCGGATTGCCTAAGCAGGCGCCCAGGGCGGCGGCGTACTTCAGACCTACCCGGTCGAAACCGGGGATGCCCACCGACATGCCGTTTTTATAGATACCGGGGTTGACCTCCATCTTGATGGATACCACTTGTCCGCCGATGGCGTGGTAGGCGTCGGCAGCGCACAGGGCGACGCACACGGGCTCGGTGCAGCCCAGGGCAGGGACGACCTCCTGGCGCAGCAGGGTCAACATTTCTTCCTTACTCAGTTGCATCGTGTTTCTCTCCTTTCCGCCTCCCGGTTGGGGCGGCTGTGTTTTCCGGACGTTCTATCCCAACATTGTTGCAACCGGCGTGCCAAATCGAAAGCGGCGCGGAATCCCCGGGAGAAGTGTGGAAAATGGGTGGATTTGACCTTGACAAGGGCGAGGGGAAGCGGCACAATAGTTATAAAACGGTTAAACTGGTTAAAGAAATCGGTTAAAGGAGGGGCCTCTATGAAAAAAGACGTGGCGGTGATCTCCCTGGACGCCTATGCGGGCCAGTTCTATGCCCAGCAGGTGCAGGAGCTGTTTGGGGATCGGGTGGCCGCGTGCTCCTACAGTGTGCGGGACGGTTCAGTGGAACACATGCCCCGGAAGCACGACCTGTATATGGTCACCACTGACGCGCTCAATTCCCTGGGGGATCTGCGCCGGTATGTGCCCATTGACGGGGAGATGATGGAGATCCATGTGACCTTCCGCTGGGACGTGATTCACCGGCTCCAGACCCTGCCCGCTGGCAAGCGGGCCCTCTTCGTCAACCTGAGTGACCAGATGTGCCGGGAGGCGGTGAGCCGCCTGGAACAGCTTGGGGTCAACCAGTTGGAGTTCGACCTGTACTATCCCGGCGCGCCGGAACCGGATATGGGCCAGTACGACCTGGTCATCACGCCCCAGGAGACCCGGTATGTCCCCGCCGGGGCCAAGGAGATCATCGACATTGGCCAGCGGGGGTGCGACAGCTCCACTATGATTGAGGCAGCCCTGCGCATGGGATTTGATGATCTGCTGGAGACAGAGGCCTTTGAGCGCTACCAGCAGGAGATGGCCACCAACACCTACAACTTTGATCGGGTGTTTGCCAGGGGGCTGAGGTTGGAGAGCCAGTTTGAGATGCTCATGGAGATTCTGGACAAGGGGGTCGTGGGGGTCAACGAGCGGGGGGAGGTGTTTGCCTGCAATCACAAGATGGAGGAGATCACCGGCATTTCAAGCCAGGACGCGCTCCGGCGGCCCGCCGGAGAGGTCTACCCCTTCCTGCCCTTTGCGAGGTGCCTGGAGGAGAGGGCGCCCCAGCCCACCCAGGTGGTGAGTGCGGGGGGAATCAACATCAATGTCGCGGTGACCCCTGTGCTCCGCGGGGATGTGTGCATCGGCGCGTTTGCCACCGTCCAGCGGTTTAGCGACGCGGAGAACCAGCAGAACGAGCTGCGTACCCAGCTGTTCCACAAGGGCTACCGGGCCAAGTATACTTTTGAGGATGTGGTGGGCCGCTCCCCGGCCATCCAGCGGTGTATCACCATTCTGAAAAAGATGTGCCAGACCCAGCTGCCCGTCCTGCTCATTGGGGAGACAGGTACCGGCAAGGAGATCTTCGCCCATGCGGTCCACAATGCATCCCCCCGGCGGAACGGACCCTTTGTGGCCATCAACTGCGCGGCCATGCCGGAAAACCTGCTGGAGAGCGAGCTGTTCGGCTATGAGGAGGGGGCCTTCACCGGCGCCCGGAAGGGGGGTAAGCCCGGCCTGTTCGAGTTTGCCCACAAGGGCACCCTGTTCCTGGACGAAGTGGAGGGGATGAGCACCGCCCTGCAGTGTAAGCTGCTGCGTGTGCTCCAGGAGCGGGAGATCATGCGGGTGGGGGGCAACCGGATCATCTCAGTGGATGTGCGTATCGTGGCGGCCACCAACGAGGACCTGGAGCGCCGGGTGGAGGAGGGCAGCTTCCGCCGGGACCTGTACTACCGGCTGAACACCCTGCCCGTCCTCATCCCGCCGCTGCGGGAGCGGGAGGGGGACCTGCTGGTGCTCATCGACCAGTTCCGGCGGGGGATCGGGGCCTCGTTTACCCTTTCCCCTGAACTGGAGCGGATGCTGCTCACCCATCAGTGGCGGGGCAACATCCGGGAGCTGCGCAACGTAGTGGAATACTTCAGCTATACCGGCAGCCAGGTGGTGGAACCGGGGGATCTACCGCCCACCTTCCACTACCTGCCCGCCGGGGCCGAGCCCCTTGCCGCGCCCACCGGGGCAGAGCTGCCCGGCCTGCCTGACTGCCCCGGGGAGGATGAGCGCTTCGTGCTGGAACAGCTGGCAAGGGCAGACCGGATGGGGCAGAGCCTGGGCCGGGAGCCGATCCTGGCCGCCGCCAGGGCAGCGGGACTGCCCTGCTCTCAGCAGCAGGTGCGGCGTATCCTATCCGACCTGGACCAGGCGGGGTTGGTGCGGATCAGCCGGGGAAGAGGGGGGACCCGCCTCACCCCGGCCGGCCGTGACCTGTGCAGGCGCCTGGAGGGGCAGTTTCCGGACAAAACAGTTTAACCAATTTAGCCTGTTTGGCCTATTTACGCCCCAGTCACAAAGGATACTGCCGGGCGGCTTCGGATGACCCGGCAGTATTTTTATGCATTTTGGCCAAAAATAAGACATAGAATTTTAGGACAGTCAGACAATTTTGGAAGAAGCGGCCCTTTCGGCACGGGGATTGCTCTCTATCAAGTCGAACGCACGGTCAGGTATAGGGCCGGGAAGGAAAGGTAGGTAAGTGGAGATGAAGTATGATTTTGATGTGGTCATTGACCGCAGCCGGAATTGTTCGGCCAAGTATGACGAGCGGAAAAAGAAGTTCGGGACCGACGACGTGATCCCGCTTTGGATCGCGGACATGGATTTCAAGACCGCCCAGCCCGTCATTGACGCTTTGGGCCAGCGGGCCCAGGAGGGCATCTGGGGGTACACCAGCCGCCCGGACAGCTACTTTGCGGCCGTCCGGGGCTGGCAGAAGCGCCGCCACGGCTGGGAGATCGACCAGAGCCTGATGAGCTTCAGCCTTGGGGTGGTGCAATCCATCAGCGCTATGGTCAAGCTGTTCACGCCGGAAGGAGGCAGTGTGCTCATCCAGACACCGGTGTACTCCGAGTTCTACGACATGACCGAGGCATGGAACCGCAAAGTGGTGGAGAACCGCTTCGTGGAGAAGGACGGCAAGTGGGAGGTGGACTGGGCCGACTTTGAAGCGAAGCTGGCCGAGAGCGACCTGTTCTTGCTGTGCAGCCCCCACAACCCCCTGGGCATCGTGTGGACCCCGGAGGAGCTACGGCGCATGGTGGATCTGTGCATCAAGCACCATGTGGTCCTCTTTTCCGACGAGATCCACTCCGATCTGGTGTTCCACGGCAGGAAGCACACCCCCACCGCCATGGTCTCCCCTGAGGCGGCCAAGTATGTGGTTACCGGCATCTCGGGCACCAAGACCTTTAACCTGGCAGGCCTGCAGGCATCCACGGTGGTCTTCCCCAACGCCCACATGAAGCAGGTTTTTGACCGCTATTGGCAGTGTATGGACATCCATCGCAACAACGCCTTCTCACTCACGGCCATGCAGGCGGCCTTCAACGAGGGGGAGGAGTGGCTGGACCAGCTGCTGCCCTACCTGTCCGATAACTTTGACTTTGTGGTGGACTACTGCGAGAAACACATCCCCCAGATCAAGACCTACGCTCCCGACGCCACCTATCTGATGTGGTTAGACTGCCGAGCGCTGGGGCTGGACAATGCGGCACTGCGCCGCTTCATGATTGAGAAGGCCAAGCTGGGCCTGAACGAGGGGGACACCTTCGGCCGCAGCCTGAGTGGCTACATGCGGCTCAACTGCGCCTGCCCCCGCAGCGTGCTGGAGCAGGCCATGAAACAGCTGGAGGCGGCGGTCAAGGCCCTGTGAGGCTGCCCTGACAGATACTGATCAATATAAAAAAGAGAGGAGCATCCATCATGTCAACTTCGTCGGCCATCATTAAGAAGAAGTCCTTCTGGCAGCAGTACGGAAGCCTAATCCTGATCCTGGGCGGCATCATCATCGGCGCGCTCATTGGCGCCTTTGCCCCCAATGTGGGAACCGCTATCAAGCCCATCGGCGATATCTTCCTGAACCTGCTGTTCACCATCGTGGTACCCCTGGTATTCGTATCCATCGCCTCCGCCGTGGGCAGCATGGCCAACATGAAGCGACTGGGCAAGATCCTGGGCAGCACCATCGGCACCTTTATCTTCACCGGCATCATCGCCGCAGCCTGCGTGCTAATCTGGGTGAACATCTTCAGCCCCTCCGCCGGAACTGCCATCGAGCTGACGACCGGTGAGGTGGGAGAGGCAAAGACTGCCGCCGAGCTGATCGTCAGTTCCCTGACGGTGGACGACTTCTCCCAACTGTGGAACAAATCCAACATGCTGCCCCTGATCATCTTCGCCATCATCTTCGGCTTCTGTGTGTCTGCCTGCGGCGGCGATGAGACCCCCATGGGCAAGCTGCTGATCAACCTCAACGATATCATCATGAAGTTTGTTGGCGTTATCATGCTCATCGCCCCTCTGGGTCTGGGCGCTTACTTCGCCAACCTGGTGGCCACCTACGGCCCTCAGATCATCGGCGACTATGGCCGGTCCATGCTGGTCTACTATCCTCTGTGTCTGCTCTACGGCGTCATTTTCTTCCCCCTGTACGCCTTCCTATCCGGCGGCAAACTGGGTGTGAAGCTCATGGCCAAGCACATTTTCCCGCCTGCCATTACCGCCTTTGCCACCCAGTCCTCCGCTGCCACCATCCCGGTAAATAAAGAGGCCTGCGATAACATCGGCGTACCCAAAGATATCAGCGATCTGGTGCTCCCCATGGGCTGCACCATGCATATGGACGGCTCGGTGCTCAGTTCCATTGTGAAAATTTGCTTCCTTTATGGCATCTTCGGTATGAATTTCTCCGGCGTGGGAACCTACGCCATGTCCATCGTGGTGGCCATCCTGTCCGCCTTCGTCCTCTCCGGCGCCCCCGGCGGCGGCCTGGTGGGTGAGATGCTCATCGTCAGCATGTTCGGCTTCCCCGCTGAGGCCTTCCCCATCATCGCCACTCTGGGCTTCATCTTTGACCCCGCCGCCACCTGTCTGAACTCCTCTGGCGACACCATTGCCTCCATGATGGTCACCCGTCTGGTGGAGGGCAAGGACTGGCTGGTCAAGGCGGTGGCGGCCAAGAAGAAGCAGCCGCAGGACTGACTCATTTTGGCCACAACGGATGATCATAGATTATAAATTTCCAAGGAGGAATCTGTCATGAACGTCGTTGATACGAAAAATGCCCCCGGGGCCATCGGCCCCTACTCCCAGGGGTATGAGGCCCTGGGCCTGGTCATCACCTCCGGTCAGCTGCCGGTAAACCCCGAGACCGGGGAGATGCCCGAAGGTATCGCCGCCCAGGCCGAGTGGAGCTGCAAGAACGTAGGGGCCATCCTGGAGGCTGCCGGTTCCGGCCTTGGCAAAGTGGTCAAAACTACCTGCTTCCTGGCCGATATGGGCGACTTTGCCGCCTTCAACGAGGTGTACGCCAAGTACTTCACCTCTAAGCCCGCCCGCTCCTGTGTGGCGGTCAAGGCCCTGCCCAAGGGGGCCCTGTGTGAGATTGAGGCCATCGCCCTCAAGTGAGCAGGCGGCGTCCTATCCCCATGCAGGGCAGCGATCCTGCTTTCAGGACATAAAGCGAGCAACCCCGCACAATCAAAGTATGGGATAAGCAGTGGGCCCGAGCATCAAGCGACAGGAATCCACGCCACGGATCTCCCACCGTGGATTCTGATGGGTGCCGGCCCTTTCCCACATAAAAGGCCCGTCCGGACTCCCGGACGGGCCTTTGCCATGGGATGGTGTTATTCGTTATTCTTCCTGCATAGCCTTGGCCGCGGCGATGGCCTTCTCCTGCGCGGCGGGGGGGCAATCCTCGTAGCGTACGAAGTGGAAGGTGAAGCTGCCCCGGGACTGGGTCATGGCCCGCAGGTCAATGGCATAGCTGGACATCTCGGCCATGGGCACCTCGGCGGTGATGACCTGCCCGCCGTCGGGAAGGGGGTCCATCCCCATCACCCGGCCCCGGCGCTTGTTCAGGTCGCCAATCACTTCGCCCATGTACTGATCGGGTACGGTGACCTTCAGCTCGCCCACCGGTTCCAGCAGCACGGGGCTGGCCTCGGGCAGGGCGGCCTTGTAGGCCAGCTGGGCGGCAGTCTTGAAGGCGATCTCGGAGGAGTCTACCGGATGATAGCTGCCGTCGTACAGCACCGCCTTCAGGTTGACCACCGGATAGCCGGCCAGCACCCCGTGGAGGCAGGCCTCCCGGATGCCCTTTTCCACCGCGGGGAAGAAGTTCTTGGGCACCGAGCCGCCAAAGACCTCCTCGGCAAAGACGGGTTCTTCGCTGTCGGGGTTGGGCTCAAAGCGGATCCACACGTCGCCAAACTGGCCGGAGCCGCCCGTCTGCTTCTTGTGCCGGCCCTGCTTGGACACGCTCTTGCGGATCTTCTCCCGGTAGGGGACCCGGGGCTCGGACAGCTCCGCGTCCACCCCAAAGCGGTTTTTCAGCTTGGACACCAGTACGTCCATCTGGATGTCGCCGGCGGCGGTAACCACCATCTGCCGGGTCTCAGCGTTGTGGGTCACGGTGAAGCTGGGGTCCTCCTCGTTGAGGCGGGCCAGGCCGGCGGCCACCTTGTCCTCTTGTCCCCGGGCCTTGGGCGCGATGGCCTTGGAGTAGTTGGGCTCGGCAAAGGGGATCTGCTTAAGGGCCACTACCTTACGGGGATCGCACAGGGTGTCCCCGGTTTTGACCCGCTCCAGCTTGCCGATGGCCCCGATGTCTCCGCAGGCCAGCTCCTTGACCTCTTCCGTTTTTTTGCCCCGCATGACATACAGCCGGCCCAGCTTTTCGCTGTCACCGGTGCGGGCGTTGACCAGGGTGAGGTCGGGGGTGAGCGTGCCGGAGAGCACCTTGACCAGGGAGTACTTGCCATACTGGTCGGCCACCGTCTTGAACACGAAAGCGGTGGGCACCCCGCCGGAGGATACTACGAACTCCTCCGTCTCCCCATCCTGGCGGGTGGCCTTGTGGTAGTTGCCCTCCATGGGGTTGGGCAGCAGGTCGGCGATGAAATCCAGGAGCATTCCCGAACCCATGCCTTGGACGGCCGAGCCGCACAGCACCGGGAACAGGGACAGCTCCCGCACGCCCTGGCGCAGGCCCTGGATCATCTCGGCGTAGGTGAAGTCCTCGCCGGAGAAGAATTTGTCCATGAACGCCTCGCTGGTCTCCGCCACCGATTCCTTCAGCGCGTCGTTGAACTGGGTGACCACCTCAGCCTTGCCCTCGGGGATGTCGATCTCCGTCCGCTTGCCCGCTTGGATCTCATAGGCCCGCTTGTTAAGCACGTCGATAAGGCCGGTGACCCGCTTGCTCTCGTCCCAGATGGGGACTACCACGGGGGCGATCTTGTTGCCATACCGGGCACGCAGCGCGTCAAAGGTGGCGTTGTAGTCGGCGTGCTCTTCGTCGATTTTGGAGATATAGACAAAGCGGGGCATATTGCGCTCCTGGCAGTACTGCCAGGCCTTCTCCAGGCCCACCGAGACCCCGTCCTTGGCCGAGCAGACGATGATGGCCGCGTCCGCCGCCCGCAGGGCTTCCATCACCTCGCCGGAAAAGTCAAAGCTGCCCGGCGTATCCAGCACGTTGACCTTGCACCCCTTGTACTCCAAGGGAGCCACCGCCAGGGAGATGGAGATCTGGCGCTTGACCTCTTCAGGATCATAGTCGCAGGTGGTGTTGCCATCCGTAGCCCGGCCCATCCGGTCGATGGCCCCGGTCCGATACAGCAGGCTCTCCGCCAGGGCGGTCTTCCCGCTTCCCCCATGGCCCAGCAGGCAGACATTTCGAATGTTTTGCACAGAATAGCTCATGGCTTGCTTCCACTCCTTCACGATGATACGGTCGGCCCTGCCCGGGCATGGCGGCCCAGAATGGGCATCCTTATCGGCAATTATACAATAAAAAGCGTGAGTTGGCAATGGCGGATTGAGGATTTTGCCCAATCTCTTTTGGACAAATGAACCCCCGCCTGGGCAAACAGCCCAGGCGGGGGTGGGAACGGGGAGGTCAATTCTCTCCCGCTAAGATCAGCTGACAGGAGCCGGAGAGGGTTTCATCCCCCTCCAGTTGGTAGGAGATATCCTGGGCTTCCAGCAGTGCGATGAGGGCGCTGGCCTGCTCCCCGGTAAGCACCGCTGCGTGGGACACAGTGCCATCCACTACTGCCTCCCAGCCGTCGGGTAGACGAGGGATGGTGAGGGTGGCGTCCGCTGCCGGGGCAGCCTGGTCAGACTGTCCCGGATCAGGGGAGAGCTTTGCCCTGGGATCGGCGGTGGACGGGTGTTCATCGGGGATCAGCCGGTAGGGGCTGACCCCTTCTGCGCTGGCAGGCGCGGGGACAGCATCATCTCCCGAATTCTGCCAGGGTTTGGCTACCCCCAGGGCAATGGCCAGCACCGCACAGGCGGCCAGAGCGGCCCATCGGCGCGGATGGAGTATTCGAACCTTTTTGGCCGGTCGCTGAGTGGGCAGATGGGCCAGGATCTCCTGGTGCAGCCCTTCGGGGACGGAGCAGTCCAGCTCCCGCAGGGCCTGGGACTGCTTGGCCATGGCCCGAGCCAGGAGGGCACAGGAGGGGCAGACGGCCAGGTGGGCCTCCAGTTCGGCCTGGCGGGCAGGGGGCAGGGGGGCGTCCAGCCCCTCGCTCATCAATTCCAGATAATCGGAACAGTCCATGACCGAGCCCCCTTCCCGTTGGGATCTTACTTTCCTATTAGGAATAGACGCAGGGGGGAAGAAAAAGTTCCCCCCTGAAAAAAGTTTTTTGTCCGATTGGCCCAGGGGCCGGGCAGGGTGGCTCAGGGGCCATATCCCGCCTCCCGCAGCAGTCGGGCCAAGGCCAGCCGGGCCCGGGCCACCCGGGATTTCACCGTGCCTGGGGGCAGGTCCAGCACCTGCCCGATCTGCTCATAGGAGGCGCCGTTGATCTCCCGCAGCACCAGCACCTGCCGGTGTTCCAAAGAGAGCTGGGACAGCCCCCAGGCCACGGCCCGCTTCAGATCCTCCCGTTCCAGAGCCCGCTCCGGCGGGTCGTCGGGGCTGGCCAGCCGGTTGTCCCAGCCCCCCGCCTCGTCGTCCAGGGAGACCTCTCCCCGGCGCTTGCCCTCCCGGCGCAGCAGATCGATGGCGGCGTTGCCCGTCAGACGGTACAGCCAGGTGGACAGGGTGCTATCCCCCTGGAAGGAGGGCAGACCCCGCCATGCCTTGAAAAACACCTCCTGGGTGACGTCGCCAGCGTCCTCCGCCTGCCCAAGCAGGCGCAGCGCCTGGTGATAGACCTGCTTTTCATACCGCGCTACCAGCTGGCCAAAGGCGGCCTGGTCGCCCTGTTTTGCCCGCTGGAGCAGTGCCTGCTCCTCCTGCATGGGGACACCTCCTTCCAGCAGACAGCCGGCCCGCCCCCTCAGCACAGCTCCCGCTGGATGCCCCGGGTGACGGTGTAGAAGTCCTGGGCAGTCTGCATCCGGCAGATCTGTTCCTTCCAGTAGGCGGCGTAGGGCACCCCCTTGAGATACCAGGCATAGTGCTTGCGCATCTCCAGGCAGGCGATCTTTTCCCCCTTCTGGGCCATGGCCAGCTCAAACTGCCGGGCGGCGGTTTCGCAGCGCTCGGACAGGGGCGGCAGGGGCGGGATGTCCCGCCCGTCCAGGGCGGCGGCGCATTGGGCCAGCAGCCAGGGGTTGCCAAAGGCGCCCCGGCCCACCATGACCATGTCCGCCCCGGTGTAGCGCAGGATGCGCACGGCGTCCCGCCCCTGGAACACGTCGCCGTTGGCGATCACGGGGATGGACACCGCTTGCTTGATCTGGCGCAGGTAGTCCCAGTTGGCGGGGCCGGAATACATCTGGGCCCGGGTGCGGCCGTGGATGGCCACCGCTGCCACCCCTGCGTCCTGCATCCGCCGGGCAAAGTCCACGCAGTTGATGGAGCCCTTGTCCCAACCCAGGCGGAACTTCACCGTAACCGGTACCCCTGCCGCCCCTCGGATGACGGCCCGGATGACCCGCACGGCCTGATCCGGATCCCGCATCAGGGCCGAGCCGTCTCCGGCGTTGACAATCTTGGGCACCGGGCAGCCCATGTTCACATCCAGGATGTCCGCTCCAGACTGCTCCAGGGCCAGGGCGGCCCCCCGCTCCATGCACGCCTCGTCCGAACCGAAGATCTGCACCCCCGCCGGGTGTTCCCCGTCGCCCAGCTGCAGCAGGGTGCGGGTCTTGCGGTCGCCATAGCACAGGGCCTTGGCGCTGACCATCTCGGTGACGGTATAGCACCCGGACAGCTCCCGGCACACCGTGCGGAAGGCCAGGTCGGTCACCCCCGCCATAGGGCCCAGCACCACCCGGGAGGGGATGTTGACAGTTCCAATGTTCACGCGATAACCCCTTTTCGTCCGCTCCAACCTCCATGGGGAACCCCATCGGGGAGAGCGGGACGCTACATGTTGCCATAATACCATATTTCTTCCGCCGGGGCAAGACAGGTTCCGACGGCCTTTTTCTGCCCAGGTCGTTATAATAGGCCGCAAACGGAACCGAAGCGGAGGGAACATACATGGCTGAAAAGGAAAAGGCCCGAAGGGGCAGGCGGGACAAGCCCATCTGGAAGCTGCCTGTCCCCCTGGCCGCCCGGCTGTCCGACTGCGCGGTGCGCTTCCTGTTAGGGGCTGTGCTGGCTGGGGCAGAGCTTCAGGGGGGACATGCCCTGTTTGGTCTGGCGCTGGTGGGGGTGTGCCGACCTGGGGCGGAGGGGCTGGCCGCCCTGCTGGGCACGGCCCTGGGCTACCTCTCCTTCCGGGGATTTGTGGGAGGGCTGCGCTATCTGGCCGCATCGATGATGGTGTATGCTGTGGCGCTGGCCTTAGGCGAGTTCCAGATCTATCGCCGGCGCTGGTTTATGCCGGTGGCCGCCGCAGCCCTGAACGGGATGGTGGGCTTTGTCTACCAGTCCGCGATGGGCTGGGACGGTTCAGCCGCGGTGGGGTTTGCCGCCGAGGTGCTACTTACAGCGGGGGTGGTGTACTGCTACCGGCTGGCCTTCGAGCTGTGGGAGGGGCAGAGGCCCAAAGGGCAGCTGAGCGTGGAGCAGATGGTGGGAGTGATGGTGCTTGGGGCCACCCTGCTGATGACCCTGGCCCGGGTGACGGTGCTGGAGCACTACTCCCTGGGGCGGGTGCTGTGCGTGGCGGCGGTGCTCATTGCCGGCTGGAAAGGGGGCGCGGGGACAGGGGCGGCTGCCGGGGTGGCGGTGGGACTGGCCATGGACCTGACCAGCGGGATGTCCACCGGCCACACCATCCTCTACGCCCTGCCCGGCTTGGCCACTGGGATCTTCTCTGGCCAGGGGCGGCTACAGGCGGCCCTGGCCTATGTGCTGACGGGGGGTGTGGCCGCCCTGTGGACCTGGGGAGAGGCGGCCCAGGCAGCGGCCCGCATCTATGAGATCGTAGGTGGCACGGTGGTCTTCCTGTTGCTGCCAGACCGGCTGCTGGGTCGGCTGTCCGCCCTGGCCCGCCAGGAGCGGCCAGAGGGGGAGCCTGACCGGGCCAGGCAGCTGGCCGTGCGCCGCCTGCGCCAGGCGGCCACCGCTTTCCGGGCGGTGGCGGGTGGGTTACGGGGGGCTTTCCAGGCCCCGGTGGCGGACAATGACGGGGACGGGGCCCGTATCTTCGACCGGGCGGCGGAGCAAGTGTGCGCCAAGTGCCGCCAGCGGGAGCGGTGTTGGCAGAAGGAGTACCAATCCACCCGAACCGCCCTGTCCGACGCGCTGACCCCCATGCTGGACCGGGGGGAGGGGATCCGAGAGGACTTTCCCGCCTATTTTGCCAGCCGATGCGCCCGGTTTGACGCCTTTCTGGCCCAGGCCAACCAAGAGCTGGCCGCCCTGCTCCATCGCCGGCGATATGACAGCCGGGTACGGGAGAGCCGGGCGGCGGTGTGCGCGCAATACGGACAGCTGGCCCAGGTGCTGGACCAGGCGGCCATGGAGGCTGCCCGGGAGCCGGCGGTGGATGTGCGCCGCCAGCGGCTGGTCAAGCAGTACATGGCGTCCTTGGGGCTGGAGGGACGGTGCACCGTCTATGAGGACGGGTATGGACACCTGCATTTGGAGGTGGAGGGCAGCGGGGTGGAGCGGCTGACTCAGGGCGGGGAGGTGGCCCGACTATCCAACCTGCTGGGCTGCCCCTTGCGCCCGGAGCAGGGAGGTGAGCGGGACCAGGCCCGGCTGAGCCAGCGTGAGCCGCTGGTGGCCGTGGCCGGGGTGGCCAGCGCTGACCGGGCGGGCCAGGCGGTGAGCGGGGACACAGGGGCCTGGTTCAAGGACGAGAGCGGCCGGCTCAACGTGATCCTATGTGACGGGATGGGCAGCGGCGCCGCCGCCCGGGCCGACAGCGACTGCGCCCTGCGCCTTCTGGAGAAGTTTCTGCGGGCGGGGCTGAACCCGGAGGAGGCGCTGCGCACTGTGGGGGAGGCCCTGGCCCTGCGGGGGGAGGAGCAGGGGGGCTTTACCACGGTGGATCTGCTGCAGGTGGACCTGTTCAGCGGCAAGAGCGCCATCTACAAGCTGGGGGCGGCCCCCACCTACCTGCGCCGGGGGGGCGAGGTAGAGCGGGTGGAGGGCAGTTCCCTGCCGGCAGGGCTGAGCCACGACGGGGCGGACGTGTTCCCCCTCACCCTGGACGCGGGGGACTGCGTGGTACTGGTCAGCGACGGGGTGGCCACCGGGCGGGACGATGGATGGTTGCGCCGGGACCTGGCCGATTTTGACGGGCTGTCTCCCCAGGAACTGGCCGGGCGCATTCTCCAGGAGAGCGGGGCGCGCACGGGCACTGGGGATGACCGGACGGTGATGGTGCTGAAACTGGATGTGCGGAAGTGAACCCATCGCCGGGAAGGTATGCCCTTCCCGGCGATGGGTTCTTTACAAGCCGTCCTACCTGTGATAGAATACCTCCTGACCGGTCTCCACTCCGGTCCAACCGGCGGGCAGACAGCCGCAGGCAGCCAAGGCGTGAAGCTGCCTGGAAGGAACGCCCGCCGCTGTGCCCCACGCAGGCACTCTAAAGATTGATTGGAGGTTTTTTTATGCGCAAATTTCCCATCCACAACCTGACCCTGGCTGCCGTGGTGGCCGCGCTGTATGTGGCCATGAGCCATTTCAGCGGCATCTTCGGGCTGGCCTTCGGCCCCATCAACTGCCGTTTTTCCGAGGCCCTCACCGTGCTGCCCTTCCTCTTTCCCGCCACCGCTCCCGGTTTGGCGGTGGGCTGCCTGATCACCAACCTGCTCTCTCCCTATGGGCCGGTGGACATCATCTTCGGCACCCTGGCCACCGCCATCGCCGCCTGGCTCACCAGGAGGATGCCACGGTGGTACCTAGCTGGGATCCCTCCCATCCTGGTCAATCTGGTGATCCTGACCCCCATGTGGGCCTGGGCGGAGGTGGGGGCGCTCAACGGCGCATTCTGGGCCGCGTTGGGGTGGAACGCCGTCACCTTTGCCGTGGGCGAGGCTATCGCCTGCTACGTGTTGGGCACCATCCTGCTCAAGGTGCTGCCTGTCATCCCTGCCCTCAAGCCCGCCCTGCGGCAGACCGCCTGAGGGGAGTGGCAAGCAACATCCTCACCCTGGATACTCTGCAATCCAGGGTGAGGACATTTTGCTTCTGCGAGAAATCAAACTGATGTGCCCGCCGGGGAGTGCCCAGGCTTGTCAAAGGAGTGGGCAGATCAACAAATTTTCCTCGGAACAACTTTATGGTGCATTTCGGTGATGCGCCACTTGGCGCGATTGAAAAAACCATGCCAATGTAGGAGTTGGACTTGATACAATGGATCTCATATTTAGGATTCGCCTAATCAACTTCATCAGATAGCGGATTTTGCGGCTGCCATTTCAGAGAAATGATAATCGCTTTTCCCTTTAGATCCACGCTTTCTTGAAAGTCTCCGGCATTCAATCTTCCAGCCTTATCCATCATTCTTTTTTTGTACGAAAGGGAGGACTTAATATGTGTTTTCATCCGCCAATTCAAAAAGTAATTGTGCGTATAATACTTTTGGGGTGTTTCCAAAAACATATTAAAATGTTTTTTCTTCACCTCGCTCGAGACTCTTGGGTTATCAATGAAGCGCTCCCAATCAAAGGTGTCTGTGATTGATCCATTGGACTGTTGCAAATGCTTTGTTGACCATCTTTTCGGGGGTAAGGCGCCATTTTCCTTCACGACGCCTTGTTTGTTCCCTTCATACAGTAGAATATTCCCTTTTGGGGTTAAATCGTCGGGATCAAGGGCTGCCCAGTGGGCATTTGAAACCCCAATGGTATTTACTTTGGGGGAAGAGCAGTCAGGGCCCGTAAAATATGGAAGCAACACAACCTGATTTTTGCCCTTAGCTGCTTCCAAAATGGATTGCAAACTATGTTCTTCATCAATGTTGACGGTTGTTGCGGAAAGTTCTCTTCCATAAATATCGTCGCAAGTTCTCACGATCGTTTCCGGGTCAAAGGCTTCGCCGACGACGGAATAATTACTTTGAACCGCGTGGTTGGACAGCCTTTCTTCCAAGTCTTCTCTGGACTCCAGATCATTTCCGTCCTCAGGAATTAGTTTCGATATCGCCCTGGCCAAAGCGCTAAAACCACAATTCAGGGCCAGCTGATGATACATATAGGGCAATTTCATCTGTACAACACAATCCCCTTGAGCCGCTTGATTTCCATGGATCGAAAGCATATCTGCGCGCTGCTCTAACCCCTGATCCAGATTGACTGGAAGCCCGTCAATCGTTGTGGTAGGCTTTACCAGGCCAAACTTCTGCTGCACCACATGTCCCAGCTCATGCTCTAAATGCTGTTCTTGACCAGGGCCAATAAAGACATCTGTTCCCTTTGCATAGGCAAGCGCCCCTAATTGCGCTGGTTTCGGAGAGTTGCGATATACCTGTACATCGTCCATGGGAACCCCGAACCGCCGCTCGAACTTTGCCCGCATGGCGTCGGCCAGGGGTTCTCCCCCGGACGCGGGCCGGGCAGACTGCCGCGTCCCCTGGCCCTTCAGCATAGACAGCATGGCCTGATTGCCCATCCCCGTGGACAGGGCTGTGTGCTCCGGCCCAGCGCCTTGAGCCTGGGTTCCCGTCTGTTTCTTACGCAGATACTCCAGCATGAAGCCACCCCCGAAACGCTGTGGATCATATTCTTTCCGCTTTGCCGTAAGAAAAGGATCGCATGGGACCCTACTGCTAAAATGATACATAAATACAGCGGAAATAGCAAGTAAATTTCTCTTTGCGAGATAAAAAGGCGTGGCGACCTGTAAAAGGTCGCCACGCCGGCTTTGTTTTTCCGATTTGTCAGCCTGATCTTATCATTCCCTTGATCTTGTGGTGAAGTGCTGTCAGGAAAGGCCTTTACCTTGGAAGTTTTATGATCATAGGACACAGAGAATATGGGTGCGGGGAACTTTTGCCTCGGCTATGTTCTGAAGGTGCGCCCAGGCTCTCACCGTCCCCGCTATGCCAGCATCCCGTCCAGCCGCGCCGCCCGCAGAGCGCGGCGGATGGCCACACCCAGGGCAGGGGCGATGAGCACTGCCACCGCTGCGTTGAACAGGGAAGAGGGGGCCTTTTGCACCACCGCCGCCCAAGCTGTCATCCCGTCCAGCCCCGAGAGCAGCAGGCCGTTATAAAAGTAGTTCTTGGCCAGGTAGAGCACGATATACCCCGCCGCTGCGCAAAGCGTAGCTGCCAGCTCGGAGCGGTAGTTGCTCTTGCCCTTGCACAACTTATGGAACACCAGCCCGGCGATCACCCCGTACAGCCCCTTGGTGACAAAGGTGATGGGGCTCTCCGCTACGTACATCGGATCGGTCAGGTCAAAGACGATGGAGCCAATCCCCGAGGCCAGCCCCCCCCACCAGGGACCCAGCAGGATGCCGGACAGGGCGCAAAAGGCGTTGCCCAGGTGGAAGCGCTCCACCCCCAGGATGGCTGGAATCTGAATTTGCAGTTTGGCGCTCAGCGCCACCAGGGCGGCCAGCAGTGCCGTCGCGCATAGCTTCAGCACCCGGTCCCGGCTGCTTGTGTGTGTCATTATCATGCCTCCCCTCCCAGCTGCCAGGCTTGACGGCTGCGGTGTTACCTGCTATTATACCCACAACTGGCATGATAGAAATATCCAGTTTTCATATTTTTTATATGGTCAGTTTGGAGGGATTGACATGGAAGGGGTTGGCTCTCTGCCAGTCTTTCAGCCTGGCCTGCCCCTGTATGAGCAACTCTACCGCCACCTGGTGGAGGAGATCCGCCAGGGCCGGCCCGCCCCTGGAGCGCGGATGCCCTCCAAGCGGCAGCTGTGCGCCCTGCTGGGGGTGAGCATGAGCACGGTGGAGACCGCTTACAGCCTGCTCACAGCGGAGGGCTATCTCATTGCCCGGCCCCGCAGTGGATATGTGGTGGCCGACCTGATCCCCCTCACCCCTCGCCCTGCGGTGGACGTGCCCCCCCCTGCTCCAGAGCCTCCCCGCTGGCGGTATGACTGCTCCACCTCGGCGGTGGACACCTCCCTGTTTCCCTTTTCCTCCTGGGCACGGATCACCAAGGAGGCGGTGTATGAGAACCCGGAGCTGCTCCAGCGGGGCCACCCCCAGGGGGACCTGCCTTTGCGGTGCGCCCTGGCCGACCTGCTGGCCCAGTACCGGGGGGTGCACTGCAGGCCGGAGCAGGTGGTGGTGGGGGCGGGGGTGGAGCACCTGCTGTCCACCCTGTTGCAGTTGCTGCCCGAACACGACCGCGTGGCCCTGGAGGACCCGGGCTATCCCGCGGGCTACGCCGTGGTGGAGCGCAACGGCAGGCGGGCTGTCCCCATCCCGGTGGACGGCGGGGGGATGGATCCGGATGCCCTGGCCCAGAGCGGGGCCGGCCTGGCCTACGTGACCCCTTCTCACCAGTTCCCCATCGGGGTGACCATGCCGGCGGCCCGGCGCACCCGGCTGCTGCGCTGGGCCTATGACGGGCCGGAGCGCTACCTCATTGAGGACGACTACGATAGCGAGTTCCGCTACGCCACCCGCCCCATCCCCGCTATGCAGGGGATGGATCGGGTGGGACGGGTGGTCTACCTGGGCACCTTCTCCCGGTCCATTGCCCCCTCCATCCGGGTGGCCTACCTCATCCTGCCCCCCGCCCTGCTGGCACGCTACCGGCAGATGTTTTCCCACACCGGCTGCACTGTCTCCCGCTTCGAGCAGGAGGCGCTGCGCCGCTTCCTGGTCCAGGGGCTGTACGGGCGGCATCTGCGCCGGGTGGGCAACCTGTACCGGCGCAAGTGCGCCGCTTTTACCCAGGCCCTGGGGGCCATCGACGGCGTCCGGCTGGCAGGGCAGGAGGCGGGGCTGCACTTCCTGCTCACCCTGCCCCGTCTTTCGGAGCGGGAGCTGGTGGAGCGGGCGGCGGCGGTCTCGGTGCGGGTGCACCCCCTCAGCCGGTACTGCCACCAGGTTGCCCCTATCCCATCCACTGTGGTGCTGGGCTTTGCGGGGCTGAGCCAGGATGAGCTGGCCGGGGCTGCCGCCGCCCTGGTCAGGGCTTGGGGGAGATAGGGGAAGTGCCTGTCTCCATACGATGGGCAAGCGCCCCCGCCCAGCTGGGCGGGGGCGCTTGTCACAGGGGCAGCAACACTTGATAGACCATGAGGAAGTGGGCGATAGAGCCCAGCAGGATGAACAGATGGAATACCTCGTGGCAGCCAAACCGGGGGTTGTTCCGCCCCGGCCACTTCAGGGCGTATAGCACCCCCCCGACGGTATACAGCACCCCGCCCAGCAGCAGCCACAGGATGCCCCGCACCCCCAGGGTCATGGCCAGGGGATAGATGGCGATGAGGGCCAGCCAGCCCATGGCGATATACACCGTGGAGGTCACCGCCCGGGGGCAGTTGATCCAGGTCAGGCTCATCACCAGACCCGCGATGGCCAGAGCCCAGATGACCCCGAACAAGGACCAGCCCCAGGGTCCCCGCAGGGCCACCAGGCACACGGGGGTATAGGTGCCGGCGATGAGAAAGTAGATGGCGCTATGGTCGTATTTCCGCAGGGCGATCCGTCCCCGCACCGAGGTGTTGACGCAGTGGTACAGGGTGGAGGCGGTGTACAGCGCGGCCATGCTGAGCCCGTAGATGGAGAAGGAGACCAGCTTCCACACGTCCCCGCCTGTGGAAGCAGTCTCTACCACCAGCAGCACCGTGGCCAACACCGCAAGCGCCGCGCCCATGCCGTGGGTGATGGCCGACCAGGGGCGCAAACCGTCATAAGGGCTGCGTCCCCGCTCCTGAGGACGGGTCCGCCGGCGGGGGGCGGGCACGCCGTCAAAGGGGGAGGAGGGGAGGGTCTGTTCCACGGCTGGCACCTTCCTTTCCGGTTCTGGTGGGCATAGTATACCATAGGACAGGCAAAATATCAATAGAAAAACCACGAAATATAATTATTAAAATTAGATTAAGAGGGCGAAGGGGAAGGAAGGATTGAAAAAACGGGCGAAATGAGGTATACTAACTTGGAACTGGCCGGATAGCTGTCCTTTGGAGAGCGGATGGTTTGGGCTGGGCGATGGGAGGGACACCATGGGGGAGAGTTTGGGCCTATATCTGCATATTCCGTTCTGCCGGAGCAAGTGCGACTACTGCGACTTCTATTCCCTGGCCGGGCAGGACGACCGGATGGACGACTACCAGCGGGCGCTGCTGGGCAACATCGCTGAGTGTGCCTCGCTGGCTAAAAAGAGCGAGGTCAACAGCATCTACATCGGTGGAGGAACGCCCAGCTGGTACGGGCAGCGGCGGCTGGCCGAGCTGCTCACCGCCGTGCGCAAGCGCTTTCACGTGGCCAAGGGGGCGGAGGTCACCCTGGAGGTCAACCCAGATAGCGTGAGCCTGAAGCTGCTGCGCCATCTGCACCGGCTGGGGGTAAACCGGATCTCCATGGGGATGCAGTCGGCCTGTGATGAGGAGCTGTGCCGGGTCCACCGGCCCCACGACTTCCAGCAGGTGGTCGACGGGGTGGATATCGTGCGCCAGGCCAGGATCCACAACCTGAATCTGGACCTGATCTACGGCCTGCCCGGCCAGACAGAGGAGAGCTGGCGGGAGACGGTGGAGCGGGCCATAGCCCTTCAACCCGAGCACCTATCCTGCTATGGGCTGACGGTGGAGCCGGATACCCCCCTGGCAAACCGTGTGGCCCAGGGAGAACAGCTGCCCGACGACGACGACCAGGCCGAGCGTTATCTGTGGACGGTGCGGCGCCTGGCCCAGGCAGGCTACGACCAGTATGAGATCTCCAACTTTGCCAAACCGGGCTACCAGTCCCGGCACAACCTGAAGTACTGGATGGGGCAGCCCTACCTGGGGCTGGGGGTGGCTGCCCACTCCGACTTTGGCGGCTGTCGCTACGCCTACGTCCGGGATCTGGAGGGCTATATCCAGGGAATGCTGGAGGGAGGCGAGGTGCTGGCTGAGTCTGAGCAGGTGCCGCCCAGGGAGCGGGGAGGCGAGTATCTGATGCTGCGCCTGCGCACCGTCCACGGCATTGAGGAGTGGGAGTACCGCCGGGAGTACTATATGAACTTTGACCCCATTGAGACCAGGCTGTCCCAGTACGAGCAGCGGGGCTGGGCAGCCCGGGCGGGCCGGCGTTGGCACCTCACTCCGGAGGGATTCCTGCTGTCCAATCGCCTGATCGGGGAACTGCTGGAACTACAGGAGTCAGCCACTCTGGCCAACACGCTGGAGAAGATCCGGGAGGGTGGGCTTCCCGAGCAGCCTGATGAGGGAGACAGCCCGGCGCCCACCGGGTGAGGATGAGGGAGCGAACCAGGTCGCGATGCGCCGGATGCCTTGGCATCCGGCGCATATTTTTTGCCAGCTCGGACAGGCTAACCGGGAGGTGAAGCGATCGTGGATATGAGCAATCAGGAATATCAGCAGTATGTCAGGGGGCTGGCCGATCCCTCCCCGCTGTGGAAGGACATAGTGTGGGCCTTCTGCGTGGGGGGCGGCATCTGTGCGGGGGGCCAGGGTCTGTCCAATCTGTATCAGTACCTGGGCATGACGCAGGAGGACGCCGGGGTCTGGGTGTCCATTACCCTGGTCTTTCTGGCTGCCCTGCTCACCGGCCTGGGGGTGTTTGACGACATCGCCAGCCGGGCGGGGGCGGGGACGCTGGTGCCCATCACCGGCTTTGCCAACGCCATGGTGTCCCCTGCCCTGGAGTTCAAGCATGAGGGCTTTGTCACCGGCACCGGGGCCAAGCTCTTCACCGTCGCCGGCCCGGTACTGGCTTACGGGGTGTCGGCCAGTGTGGTGTACGGGATTATTTTGTGGATCATCCAGCAGGTGTAGCCCGGCGGCGGTGTGCCCGGGGCCCCCGCAAAACCGCCCTTTTGGTTTTGTGGGGAGAGGAGCCCCGGCAGAATGAGCGAGCCTTCGCTACAGGCGGAGGCGAGGGATATGCAGCCCGGGGCGACGAGGCCGGCCCGGTACTGGCTTACGGGGTTGTCGGCCAGTGTGGTGTACGGGATTATTTTGTGGATCATCCAGCAGGTGTAGCCCGGCGGCGCCGGAGTGTGGAATAGGGGTCAGGGGGAGCGGGACGCCAAGCGTTTTGCCCCCCTGGCTTTTTTGTTGCCCAGAAGGGAAGAAATGGTTGACAGAGAAAAACTACTGTGATAGTATAACGGCATAAACTATTGCAGTAGTTTGGAGAAAGGGTATGATGGGATGACAGGTAAGCTCTTTGACTCAGAACTGAAGGTCATGGACGTGCTGTGGAGGGGAGGTGACAAGACGGCCAAGCAGATCTCCGAGACGCTCAAGCGGGAGATCGGCTGGAATGTGAACACCACCTACACCGTGATTAAGAAGTGCGTGGACAAGGGGGCGATCCAGCGCCTGGAACCCCACTTCCTGTGCCACGCCCTGGTGAGCAAGCAGGATGTGCAGCGGGCGGAGGCGGATGCGCTGGTGGGCAAGCTGTTCGGCGGCGCGCCCGACAAGCTGTTCGCCGCCCTGCTGGGGGGCAGGAAGCTGCCCCAGGAGCAGGTGGAAGCCCTGCGCCGGATGGTGGACCAACTGGAGGTGGAAGAGGGGATATGAGCCTGTTGCAGATGAGCCTGGCGGGCGGGGGAATGGTGTTGGTCATCCTGGTGGTTCGGGCGCTGACCGCCCGCCGCCTGCCCCGGCTGACTTTCCAGGTACTGTGGGTTCTGGCCGCCCTGCGGCTACTGTTGCCGTTGGCCATGCCTCTGCCCGTCCTCCCAACGCCCCAGCCTGCGGCGGTGGGGGGCGGGGGCGGGGCCAGCACGGCCCAGACCCGGCCCGACCTGCCGGCTTGGGAGGAGGGGCTTGAGGTGGAGCAGGCGCCGGACAGCATGGCAGCTCCGGACAGTGAGGGGCCGACCGGCTATTCCGATGCGCCCGCCCTGGAGGGCTGGTGGCGGATCGACCCGCTGCGGACGATCTGGATGGCGGGCGCTGTGGTGCTGGCCCTCTATTTCCTGCTGGCTTACTGGCGGGGGATGCGGCTGTTTCGCGCCTGCTCGGAGGAGGACGCCCCTGCCGTCCGGGCTTGGCTGGACGGCCACCGGCTGCGCCGAAGGGTGGAGGTGCGTGTCGCGCCGTGGATCGAGGGGCCGCTGACCTGCGGCGTCCTGCGCCCGATGATCCTGCTGCCCCAAGGGTTAGCCTGTGGGGAGACGGGGTTGCTGGACGATGTACTCACCCATGAGTGGGTCCATATCCGGCGCTTTGACGGGGCGGCCAAGCTGCTGTTCGCCGCCGCGGTGTGCGTGCATTGGTTCAATCCCCTGGCCTGGGTCCTGTTCGTGTTGGCCAACCGGGACGTGGAGCTATCCTGCGATCAGCAGGTGCTGCGCATCCTGGGCAGGGAACGGCGGGGGGGCTACGCCCGGGCCCTGCTCCAGATGGAGGAGAGCAGAGCCGGCTCCGCTTCGTTCTACAATCACTTTGGGAAACACATCATGGAAGAAAGGATTGAAGCGATTATGAAATACAAGAAAACATCTGTTGCAGCAATGATCCTGGCCCTGGTGCTGGTGGCGGGTACGGCCACCGCCTTTGCCACCGTCCCGGTGGAGCAGGCTGCGGCCCCCGCCATCCAGGAGGAGGGACAGTCGAGACTGGATCAGGTGATTGAGCAGATCAGGTCTGACCAGGTGACTAGCGACGAGGTGCAGGCGCTTTATGACTCGCTGACCGAGGAAGAATGGGAGGAACTGTATGACAGAATGTATGTCTACGTGGAGTTGGAGCCGGGAGAGCATTTTCAAAGTGAGTTCTGGTCCATTTACTCAGAGGATCCCTGCAACCATTTGCAGGAAACGTGAAATGCCGATCAAGGCCTACTATATGAAGTGGGCCATCGAAGAATTGGATATCTGAACTACGCTCGAAGCAGCGCCCCGTCCCCACTGCGGGGGCGGGGTCTTGCCTTGTCCTGAAGCCTTTGGTGTGATACAATAAAAAGCAAACTGCGTGACAAAGGAGGCCGGCCTATCCCATGAAGCGGCTGACCATTGGCATCCTGGCCCATGTGGATGCGGGCAAGACCACCCTGAGCGAGGCCATGCTGTATCACGCCGGAGTGCTGCGCAAACTGGGGCGGGTGGATCACCAGGATGCGTTTCTGGACACCGACGGGCTGGAGCGGGAGCGAGGCATCACCATCTTTTCCAAGCAGGCGGTGCTGCGCCGGGGGGAGCTGGAGCTGACCCTGCTGGACACCCCGGGGCATGTGGATTTTGCCGCCGAGATGGAGCGGACGGTGCAGGTGTTGGACTATGCCATTCTGCTGGTTAGCGGCCCAGACGGGGTGCAGGGGCACACCGAAACCCTGTGGCGGCTGCTGGAGAGTCACGGAGTGCCTACCTTTCTATTTCTCAACAAGATGGATCAACCGGGGGTGGACCGGGCGGCCCTGCTGGAGCAGCTGCGCCAACAGCTGGGAGAGGGATGCGTGGACTGTTCCGGGTCCCGCCAGGCCCTGATGGAGCAGGCGGCTCTGTGTGACGAGGGGCTGCTGGAGCGCTACCTGGAGGGGGAGGAGCCGTCGGAGCAGGAGCTGGCCGGGCTGATCGCCCGGCGGGAACTCTTCCCCTGCTACTTCGGCTCCGCCCTACACCTGGACGGGGTGGAGTGGTTGTTGGATGGACTGGAGCGGTACACCCTGGAACCGGACTGGGGGGAGGCGTTTGCCGCCCGGGTGTTCAAGATCAGTCGTGACGAGCGGGGAGAGCGGCTGACCTGGCTGAAGGTGACGGGGGGCTCCCTGCGGGTGCGGGATGCGGTACGGTGCGGGGACTGGGAGGAGAAGGTCAGCCAGCTGCGCCTATACTCCGGAGCCCGGTTCACCCCATTGGATGAGGCCCCCGCCGGCACAGTGTGCGCCGCCACGGGTCTGACCCAGACCCGGGTGGGCCAGGGGCTGGGAGCGGAGCGTAACTGGCTGGGGCCCGAGCTGGAGCCGGTGTTGCGCTACCAGGTGCTGCCCCCTGACGGGTGCGACGGGCACACTCTGCTGGGATACCTGCGACAGCTGGAAGAGGAGGATCCCCAGCTGCGGGTGGAGTGGGACGAGAGGACGGGGGCGGCCCAGGTGCACCTGATGGGGGAAGTGCACAGAGAGATATTGGCCCGGCTGCTGGAGCGGCGGTTCGGGGTGGAGGCGGCCTTCGGCCCGGGGGCCATCGTCTATCGGGAGACCATTGCCGGCCCGGTGGAGGGGGTGGGTCACTTCGAGCCCCTGCGCCACTACGCCGAGGTGCACCTGCTGCTGGAACCGCTGGAGCGGGGCGGCGGCATCGTGCTGGATACCGCCTGTCCCGAGGACGCGCTGGCGGGCAGCTGGCAGCGGCTTATCCTCACCCACTTGGCGGAAAAGACTCATCTGGGGGTGCTCACCGGCGCGCCCCTCACCGATGTGAAGATCACCCTGCTCACCGGCCGTGCCCACACCAAGCACACCGAGGGGGGCGACTTTCGCCAGGCCACTTATCGGGCGGTGCGCCAGGGGCTGATGGGGGCCCAAAGCGTGCTGCTGGAGCCCTGGTACGCCTTTCGTCTGGAGGCGCCCCAGGGGTGCGTAGGCCGGGCTATGACCGACTTGCAGCGCATGGGCGGGCAGGTGGATCCGCCGGAGGCGGCTGGGGAGCGCTGCGTACTCACCGGGACGGCGCCGGTGTCCGAACTGGAGGGGTACTGGAGCCAGCTGGCCGCTTACAGCCAGGGACGGGGCCGGCTGGGCTGCCGGGTGGAGGGCTACCGCCCCTGCCACAACGTCCAGCAGGTCATAGAGCGTGTTGGCTACCAGCCGGAGCGGGATGTGGACAACCCTGCCGACTCGGTGTTCTGCGACCACGGTTCCGGGGTGGTGGTGAAGTGGGACCAGGTGCGGGAGCATATGCACGTGGACAGCGGCTGGCGGCCGCCGGGGGAGGAATCCTTACAGGAGCGGACCGCCCCGGCCCCTGCCCCCATGGGCTATGCCGACCGGGCGGCACTGGAGCAGGAGTTACAGGCCATCTTCGAGCGCACCTATGGCCCGGTGAGGCCACGGGCTTTTCGCCCCGCCCCCAAGGCGCCGGAGCGACGGGAGCGGCCCTGGAAGGGGCTTCAGGTTCCCCTGGGAGAGGACTACCTGCTGGTGGACGGATACAACGTCATCCACGCCTGGGATGAGCTGCGACGGTTGGCTCGGGATGATCTGGAGGGGGCGAGACAACGGCTGGTTCATCGGCTGCGCAACTACCAGGGATGGAAGAAGTGCCGGGTCATCGTGGTGTTCGATGCCTATAAAGTGAAGGGGGGCGCGGGCTCGGTGGAACGGGAGGGGGATGTGTGGGTGGTGTACACCCAGGAGGCGGAGACCGCCGATATGTATATTGAAAAGACCACCTATGAGCTCAAGGGTAAGCACCGGGTGCGGGTGGCCACGTCGGACGGGTTGGAGCAGCTGATCATCCTGGGCCACGGGGCCACGCGCATCTCCGCAGGAGAGCTGGAGCGGGAGCTGGTGGCGGCGGAGGCGGACATCCGCCAGGCCATCCAGGAGGGGCGTTAGTTGGGAAATGGCCGGGCGCCTGCATAGGGGCACCCTGACCCTGACACCCAAGGGATAGAACGGCTGCCGAAACAGGAAAGCTTTTTTGATGGGGAAGCTGCGTTGCAGGCTGGGCGATGGTTTGTCCCCGAACCTGCCGTGGCTGACCGGGAGTTTCCTCCCGTCCAGGCCTGCTGTGGAGCTTGTTCAAGCCGTGCAAAGGCCGCCGCCCAGTCGGGCGGCGGCCTTTGCCACCTCACACAAGGGAGCGCACGAACTGCAGGGCGGAACGGGGGGTCTGTCCGCCATGGAGCCGCTCCCAGGCGATGGCCTGCCGGTGCAGTTCTTCGGTAGGCAGGCCCACCTGATGCCGGGCAGCCAGTTCCTCCACCAGGGCCAGGTACGCCCCTTTGTCCAGCCCCTGGAACAGCACCCGCAGGCCAAACCGGTCGGCCAGGGAGGTGGTCTCCCGGATGGCCTCTGCCCGGTCCACCTCGTCCCCGGCCCGCTGGGCCAGGCTCTGGCGCACCAGGTGGCGGCGGTTGGAGGTGGCGTAGATGGCCACGTTGTCCGGTCGGCGGGCCACCCCGCCCTCCAGGATGGTCTTGAGTACAGAGTAGGCCATGGAGTCTTGGTCAAAGGCCAGATCATCGATGAACAGGATGAACTTCTGCCGCCGCCCTTCCAGGGTATGGATCAGCGCGGGCAGCCCGTCCAGCTCCTGCTTGTCGGCCTGGATGAGGCGCAGCTGCTCCGAGCCGGGCAGGGTGAGCAGGCTCTTCACCGTGGCGGACTTGCCGGTGCCGCTCTCTCCATAGAGCAGGACGTCGTTCACCGCCTTGCCGGCCAGCAGGGCCTGGGTGTTGCGCACCACCAGCTCCCGCTGGCGGTGATAGCCCAGCAGCTCGTCCTGACTGGGGCAGTCCGGATGGGGCACCGGGATGAGCTCGCCACTTTGCCAGCAGAAAGCCCGGTACCGGGCCAGCAGGCCGGCCCCCTCCTGACGATAGGCCTGGGTGAGGGCCTCGAAGGAAAAGGGCACGCCGGCGTGCCAGCGGGGCAGGCCGGTGAGCACCCCCTGATAGTCGTTGTCCAGCAGTTGGGCCAGCCGGGCCAGCCACTTGTCGCAGTCCACGCTGGCCAGCAGGGCAAAGGCGGAGATGTCCATCCGGGCGGCTTGCTCCAGGGCGGGGTCCCGCCCGCCGGCCTGGCACAGGCGGGGGTAGGGTCCCTCCGACCAGCGCAGGGCCTGGGCCAGCCAACTACCAAGCCCTTCGTGGCCGGCCTGCCGCAGCTGATAGAACAGGCTGGTGTAGGCCGCCAACCCGCCCAGCCCGTCCCCGTGGGCGGCGCAGGCGGCCAGGCGCAAAGCGCGGGAGAGTACCGGCTGCTCCAGCAGGTCCTGGTAGGCGGTGATGCCTTGCAGGGCGGCCAGCATATGCTTGAAGTTCATTCCAGGTCACCTCATGGCAGCGTTTTCCCCATTATAACCCTCCAGCCTGGGAATGACAATTCCCATTTTCCGTAGAAGCTGGGAGGACAGGCAATTCCCGTCTTTCTATTTTCCAAATGGTGTGGTATACTGGAAAAAATACCGCGTGGAGGTGGATCCCATCATGGAGCTGACGGAGCGGACCCGGAGCAGCCGGTTGGTCTACGACGGGAAGCTGCTGAAGGTGTACTACGACACGGTGGAGCTGGCCAACGGCGCCCCGGCCTGGCGGGAGGTGGTCCGGCACCCGGGCGCAGTGGTGGTGGTACCGGTGGACAGCCAAGGGAACGTCTACCTGGTGCGCCAGTACCGCTATCCTTATGGCAAGGCCCTGCTGGAGGTGCCTGCGGGCAAGCTGGAGCCCGGGGAACAGCCCCTGCCCGCAGCCCAGAGAGAGCTGGAGGAAGAGATCGGCGCCCGGGCCGGGAGGTGGACGGAAATGGGGCAGCTGCTGCCCACCCCCGGCTTTTGTGACGAGCGCCAGTATGTCTACCTGGCCCGGGAGCTGGAGCTGGGACAGAGCCATCCTGATGAGGACGAGTTTTTGGAGGTGGTCAAGCTGCCGCTGGCACAGGCGGCGGACATGGCGGGGGACGGCCGCCTGGAGGACTGCAAAACGGTGGCGGCCATTCTGCGGGCCTGCCGTGTGCTGGAGCGTGAGAGAAATGGGTAAGCGTATTTTAGTGGTGGAGGACGAGGGGAACATCGTGGACATCCTGGTGTTCAACCTGCGCCGGGAGGGGTATGACACGCTGGAGGCCCGGGACGGAGCGGCGGGGCTACAGCTGGCTCTGGAGCGGGATCCGGACCTGGTGCTGCTGGATCTGATGCTGCCCAAACTGGACGGCTTTGAGGTGTGCCGCCGGCTGCGGGCCGAGGGGCGGGCCACCCCCGTGATTATGCTCACCGCCCGGGAGGAGGAGACGGACAAGGTGCTGGGGCTGGAACTGGGGGCGGACGACTACATCACCAAGCCCTTCTCTATGCGGGAGCTATTGGCCCGGGTGAAGGCCAACATCCGGCGCAGTGCCATGGCCCACGCCCCTGCTGCCCACCGGTTGGAGGTGGGGCGCATCACGGTGGACGAGCAGGCCATGACCGTCAGCAAGGACGGCAGCCCCCTGGAGCTGTCCCAGCGGGAGTATGAGCTGGTGCGAACCCTGGCCGCCCACCGGGGTCAGGTGCTCTCCCGGGAGGCGCTGATGGAGCAGGTATGGAACTACGAGGGCTACGTGGGGGACGTGCGGGCGGTGGATGTGGCCATCCGCCGCCTGCGGGAGAAGATCGAGGACGATCCCGCCGATCCGAAGTTTATCCTGACCCGACGGGGATTGGGGTACGCGTTTGGGGCCTGAGGGGGAGCCCCGGTTTCCCCCGGGAGGGCGACCTACTTTCTGCTTGTGCAGAAAGTAGGCAAAGACACCCTTAAGGGATGAAAATCCGGCTTAGCTTAGGGGCAAAGGACGCCCCACGCACGCAGGATTTTCCCCTTAAGAAACCCTGATAAGGGCTATGGGGACTTCAGTCGAAATGCAGCGGCGGCTTTCCGGCGCGCAACCTCGACGGATGGGAGGTTCCTTTGGCGGCCTCCGGCCTGGCGCCACCAGGGTTGCCAGTTGGTACGCCCCAATGGGGCGCCTACCTGGGGCGCTGCCCCGGAGGGCAAGGTCGCCGGGTCCCGCACCGGCGGGCGGGTGACTTTCTGTACGCGCAGAAAGTCACCAAAGACGCGCCCGGAGGGGGGCGGCCCCCCCTTGGGTATCCCCCCGCTCAGTAGAGGTGCCAGCACAGCTTTCCGGCGGCAGCGTACGACGGCCTGGGAGGTCCCTTTGGCGGCCTGTGGCCTTGTTCTGGTATGCTTTCGGGAATTTCCAGCACCCCTCCAGGCGCCTGTCAGGGAGGAACGTTAAAAAGTGGCTGTCCCGCCGGTAGGACACATCCGACGGGACGCCGGGACGGATCCGGAAAGGAGCCCAGGAAATGGAAATCAAGCAGCTGGACAGCTCCTGTCGGGGGAAAGAACTGACTTTTCGCTACCGGACGGAGTATTACTATGAGATCGACTGTCAGGAGAAGGAAGACGGCTTCACCTTTGCCCTGAACCGCCGCCCCTTTCCATCCCCGGTAGAGAAGTCCTTTACCGACGCCCTGCTGGAGCCCTGGCTGGAGGAACCCCGGGTACTTGCCGCAATAGAGGCTGGGGAGGAACTGGGCTACCTGGAGCTGAGCCACGAGACGTGGAACAACCGGATGCGGGTGAGCAACCTGTGGGTGGCGGAGCGTTTCCGCCGAGATGGTGTCGGGACGGCCCTGATGGGAAAGGCGCTGGCAGAAGCCCGTGCCGCCGGGGCCCGGGCCCTGGTGCTGGAAACCCAGAACTGCAACCACCCGGCCATCTGCTTCTACCGAAAGCTGGGCTTTTCCCTCATCGGATTTGATTTGACCGCATACTCCCAGACGGACGTGGAGAAGAAAGAGGTGCGCCTGGAGTTTGCCAGGCCGGTGTGACCGGCGTTCCACCGTTTTTTCAGTCTTATCCCCAGTAGGCGCCCGCCTGGGTGCGCCAGATTGCCGAAAGCCGCTGGGCACAAGGCCGGAGGCCGTCGAAGGGACAGCCCCCGCCGTCGTAAGTTGCCGTCGGAAAGCCGTGCTGGCACTTCAACTAAGCGGGGGGTCTCCAGGGGATCCGCCCCCTGGACACGCTCTTTGGGTACTTTCTCTGGTGTAAGAGAAAGTACCTCGCCCGCCGGCGCGAGAACCGGCGACCTTAAAAACCCGTCTGCCGGGACGAGACCCGGCGAATCTGAAACAAGGAGGTGCCCCCAATGCGCCGCAGCCTGCACATGAAGCTGGTGCTCATCATGGTGCTGCTCATCGTCTCCCTGATGACGGTGGTGGGCGCCTTCCTGATGAACTCGGTCACCGGCTACTACATCAACGACTTCTACCGCCAGATTGCCTCCGCCTTTGGGGAGGATAACGTCGACTTTCTCCAGGACCTGCAGATCCCCACTCAGGGAGAGACGGACGGAGCGGCGATGCTAGACGAGGTGCTGGCCGCCTATGTGGGCGTGCTGGGTGTGGACGGGCGCAACCGGAACTACTACGTGCTGGACGGGGTGACCGGTCGGTTCCTGGCCGGATCCGCCCAGGAGCCGGAGGGAGGGGTGCAGATCACGCCAAATATCTCCGCCGCTTTGCTGGGGGAGGTGGGGCTGGAGAGCGATGCGGCCGCCGATTACATGGATGCCGCCGTGCCCATCCGCCGGGGGGAGCAGTCCTATGTGATCTACATCCTGGACAACCGGGAGACGGTGCGCAGCCTGAACGGAGAGATGTTCCCCCTCATTCTGGAGGCGCTGGCCTTGGGGCTGGTCATTTCCATCCTGCTGTCCTTCCTGCTGTCCAAGACCATGGTCACCCCCTTGCAGCGGCTGACCGATGGGCTGCAGGAGGTGGCCGCCGGCGACTTTTCCAAAAAGCTGGAGGTGACCTCCCGGGATGAGATCGGGCAGCTCACCGAAAGTTTCAACTCCATGGCCGGACAGCTTCAGAACACCATCGCTGCCGTGCGCAACGAGCGCAACAAGCTGGACACCCTCTTCCTGCATATGGCCGACGGGGTGGTGGCCTTTGACCGGGAGGGCAAGGTCATCCATACCAACCCGGCCGCCAGCCGGATGCTCCGGCGGGCCTTCACCCAGCAGGACAGCTACGGGCAGCTGTTTGGCGATCTGTTCCCCCTGGAGGAGGTGGAGCAGGTGGACGGGCATCTGTCCGCCGAGCGGATGGTAGCCGGCCGCTGCTTGGAGCTGCTGCTGGCCCCCTTTGCCCGGGGGGACCAGGGGGGGGTGCTGGTGCTTATCCATGACGTCACCGAACAGCGGGCCGCCGAGCAGACCCGCAAGGACTTTGTGGCCAACGTCTCCCATGAGCTGCGCACCCCTCTGACCAACATCCGCAGTTATGCCGAGACCCTGGAGGAGGGGCTGGGGGACATGCCAGCGGAGACGGCGAAAAACTTTTTGACGGTGATCCTCAACGAGACGGACCGGATGACACACATCGTCCAGGATCTGCTCACCCTGTCCCGGTTTGACTCCGGACGCAGCGAGCTGCACCTGGCCCGCTTCCCCTTTGCCGAGGCGGTACAGGACACCTATCAGGCGGTAATCCTGGACGCGCAGAAGCACGCCCACACCGTCCGCCTGGAGCTGCCGGACAAACTGCCTGAAGTGCTGGCTGACCAGGAGCGGGTGATGCAGGTAATGATGAACATCGTTTCCAATGCCATCAAGTACACCCCTGACGGGGGGACCATCACCCTGTCCGCCGGCGTCCGGGAAGGGCGGGTGTGGATGGAGGTGGACGACAACGGGATCGGCATTCCGCCCACCGACCGGGAGCGGATCTTCGAGCGGTTCTACCGGGTGGACAAGGCCCGCTCCCGCCAGTCGGGAGGAACGGGGCTGGGACTGTCCATCGCCAAGGAGATCGCCCAGCTGCACGAGGGGGATCTGTACCTGGTGGACAAGCAGGGTCCAGGATTGACCATCCGGTTGGAGCTGCCCGTGGATGGCCCTCGGAAGGAGGACAGCCATGGGAGCTAAGCGGCGGTGGCTGGAGTGGGGCAAGGATGCGGCCATCGTGGTCCTGGGCCTGTCCGCGCTATACCTGCTGACCATGACCCCCTTGGTTCAAGACAGCGGCCTGTTGGCCCAAGGCAGCTCCGGGGTGCGGGAGGAGCGAGCAGACGTCACCCTGACGGCAGCGGCCTATCCCTCCCGCCTGGCGGTCAACACCGGCCAGGGCCGGTACGGGGTGCAGTATGACCAGGTGGAGGTAGACCGGCTGTTCGCTCAGGCCGGCCCGCTTCTGGGGGAGGCGCTGAGCTCTGCGGAGCAGTTCCAGGAGATCGATCAGCAGTACTGGCAGGATGACTTGCAGCAGGTGGGTCTCTATTTTGATTTCTCCGGCCAGATCCCCCTGTCCGCCTTGGGCGGCTGGCTGCAGCCTGAGGGGCAGTGCGACCTGCCCGGCGCGGCCAGGCGGATCGCGCTGGTCCAGGGGGAGGACAACCGGGTGTGCCTGAGCTATCAGGAGACGTCAGGGAGATTCTTCCGGTGCCTGACCCAGCTGTCCGCCTCCCTGCACCTGGAGCCGGTGGTGGAGGGGGTGCAGGAGAACGGGGCCCGCTTTGCCTTTGAGTCTGAACAGCTGGCTCAGCTGCTGGATCCCTACACCTTGCTCACCGAGCACACGGGAGGGGGGGTGTACCGCGCTGCCAATCCCATGGCCGGCAACGGGGATTTGTCGCAACTGCTGGAGGCGCTGTCCTTTAACGGGCAGAACCGCACGGCCATCAGCGGCGGCCAAGCCTTCCTGGAGGGGGAGAGCCGGCTGGAGGTGCAGGAGGACGGTACGGTGCTTTACCGGGCGGGCCAAGAGGGGAAGTACCATGTGGCCCACAGTGGGGAGCAACCCACTTTGGCCGAGGGGATCGAGACGGTGCGCCAGATGGCCCAGGCCACCCTGGGAGCCTACTGCGGCGAGGCCAGGCTCCACCTCATCTCCGCCCGTCAGACCGAGGAGGGCTGGTTGATCCAGTTCGGCTATCAACTCAACGGCAGCTCGGTGTGGCTGTACGACGAGGGTTGGGCGGCCCAGTTCCTGATCCAGGAGGACTATGTGGCCCAGTTCACCCTGCACCTGCGCAGCTACACCGCCACGGAGGAGCAGGCACTCCTGCTGCCTGTGGAGCGGGCGGCGGCGCTGCTGCCCGCCCTGACCCAGCACAGCCGGGAACTGGTGGTACAGTACCGGGATCAGGGGGAGGGAACGCTCTCCCCTCTGTGGGTGGCGCAGTAGGGCTGGAAATGGAATGTAAGGCGCCGGGCACGGCGCGGGGGAGGGACGGGCATGGCTTGGAGCAAAGTGAAAAACATCATGATCCTGCTGCTCCTGCTGGTCAACGCCTTCCTGTTGGTGCTGGTTGGGATGCGGCAGGGGGAGAGCCGACGTTATCAGGATGCTGCCCTCACCCAGGCCATCGGGGTGCTGGAGCAAAACGGAATCCAGGTGGAGACCCAGGCGCTGGGCAGCGCCCAAGGGCTCTATGCCCAGTTGGTGGAACGGGACCTGGAGCGGGAGGGGGCGTTGGCCGCAGCCCTGCTGGGGGAAGAGGTAGAGCCGGAGAACCAGGGGGGCGGCCTGTATCGCTACCTGGGCAGCCGGGGGCAGGTGAGCATCCGGGCAGGCGGTGTGCTCACCGCCCAGCTGAACCCGGACGTGTCCTGGCACACCCAGGATCCCCAGGCCCAGGCTGCGGACCTGTTGGGGGACATGGGCGTGGAGGCCCGGCAGTCCGACGCCCAGCTGGACCGGGGGACAGGGACGGTATGTTTTTACCAGCTGTGGCAGGGGCAGCCCCTCTTCTCCTGCCAGGTGGTTTTCACCTATGAGCAGGGGCGGCTGACCGGGCTGGAGGGCACCCTGCTGGCGGCCGCCCCCGGCCAGGGGACAGGCCAGGGGCAGACCATCACCCTGCCCACCGCCCTGCTCCGCTTCTTGGACGCCGTGGTGCGCGGCGGGGAGGTCTGCTCCCGGATCACCGCCATGCAGCCTGGCTACCTGATGGCCCAGTCCTTTTCCGGCTCGGCCTCCCTCACGCCTGCTTGGCGGATTGACAGCGACACCGCCGACTACTATCTGAACGCGGTGACCGGGGAGCTGACCCGGGTGGGGTAGCCTTCCTCACAGCCGGCCCGCCCGGTGGAGCAAGTCCGTGTCAGCCAGACGGATGGCGGCGGCCAGAAAGACCAGCACGGCGGCGGTTAGCCCAGAGCAGGCCGACGAGACGGCCACCGGGTCGGCGGGGTCAGCCCGGGCCCGGGTGCGGGCGGCTTGGCACAGGAAGAAGCCCAGTCCGCCCAAGGTGAGCGACCCGGCGGTGTGGCGCAGAGGATATAGACGAGCTGGTGGGGGCTGCTCTCCGGCCAAGGTGAGGCAGAGCTGCTTTCGCTGCTCCAGCAGGGCCCGCAGGGACAGCAGCAGCCCGGCCAGGATGGCCACCAGGAACTGTCCCGATTGATCTAGCTCTCCCAGTGCTTCCTCCAGCTGTGTCCGTTCCTGCTCGTCCATACCAAATCCCCTCCTTTCCCCACAGAATATGCCGCTCCGGCAGGGATGGTGCGCATGAAAGACAGGCCCTTCCACATAGGATGCTCTATCAGACCACGGATGGAGGGAGGGGCTGGCTATGGGTTCCATCGTTGCCGGCACGCTGCTGCTGACTGCCACCGGCCTGTTTTCCCAGGCGGTGGGTTTTTTGTATCGGATCGCCCTGTCCCGGCTCATCGGGGCGGAGGCCATGGGGCTGTATCAGCTGGTGATGCCTGTATACTCAGTGCTGATGTCCCTGACGGCGGTGGGGCTGACGGTTGCGGTGTCCACCCTAACCGCCCGTTACCACGCCCTGGGGGACACCGGGGCGGTGCGCCTGACCTTGCGCCGGGCGATGGGATGCTTCCTGCTGGTGGCCGTCCCGCTGGGGGCGGTGGTGGTGCTGGCTTCAGACCCCATCTCGGTTTACCTCATGGGAGACGCACGCACCAGGCTGGGCATCGCGCTGCTGGCCCCCTGCGTGCTGTTGACCGGGGTGGAAAATCTTCATAAACACTGCTTTTACGGAATGGGCCGGGTGGGGCCCCCGGCCGCGTCGGAGACGGCTGAGCAGCTAGTCCGGGCTGGGGCGGTGCTGGCCCTGCTGGTGCTGCTGCCAACCCGATCTGAGGAGGGGACAGTAGGGCTGATCGTGCTGGGTATGGTGCTGTGCGAGGTGTGCTCGGCCACCGTGCTGGCCCTGTTGCTGTGGCGGTATTGGCAGCGAAATCCTCCCGCCCCAGCCCAGGGGCAGGTCCGGTACAGCCGTCTGGCCGCCACCGCCATTCCGGTGGGAGTCACCTCCCTGGTGGGCACCCTGCTGGGATCGGCCAACGCGGTGCTCATCCCCGCCCGGCTGGTGGCGGGGGGCGCCCAGGCCAGCCAGGCCATGGCCCAGTTTGGCGTGGTGTGCGGCATGACCCTGCCCATGCTGGCCCTGCCCACGGGCTTTGTGGGTGCGCTGGGGCTGGTGATGGTACCCGACCTGGCCCGGCGTACCGCCCGGGGCAACCGGCAGGCCACCGCCCGCTTTTTGGATCGGGCGGTGTCGGCCACCTCTCTACTTATGGCCCCCGCCCTGGCCCTGCTCACGGTGGTTGGGCCCACCCTGGGAGAGCTGCTGTTTCGGGAGGAGCGGGTGGGAGCCTTCCTGCTCCCCCTGGCTGTGGGTACCCTGCTGGGCTGCTATCAGGGAGTGCTGTCCGGAGCGCTCAATGGATTGGGATTCCAGGGGCGGGGGGCCCGCAATGCCATCCTCAGCGACGTTGCCCAGCTGGCCTGTACCTGGGTGCTGGTGCCCCGGTGGGGATTGGGAGGTTTTGTGCTGGGCTTCGTGCTGTCCGCCCTGGTGGGGGCGGGACTCAACCTGGTGTGTGTGCTGCGGGCGGCAAAGCTCCGGGCCAGACCGATGGCCTGGTTCGCCCGCCCCCTGCTGGCCGCCCTGTTTATGGGGGCGTGGTGCCAGCTGTTTTTCCGGATCCTGCTCCGGGCGAGCTGCCCGGCGGGATGGGCCTGTGTCCTGTGCGTGCTGATGGGGCTGGTGCTGTACAGCGCGGCCCTGCTGGCCCAGGGGCTGTCTCCCAGCGACCTTTTGACCCGGCGGGGACGGGCAGAGCGAGAGGAGGGCGGCCGATGCGGATCTTGATCTCCACCGGCGGGGGCGACCCGGCCAACTATGTCCAGGCCGTGGCCCAGGCGGGGGGGCAGCCCTGCCCCGCTTATCTGCCCCCCGCCCGGCCAGAGGGCTGGGCAGGGCTGATCCTGGCCGGCGGGGGCGACTTGGATCCAGCCCTGATGGGCCAGCAGAACCGGGGCTCCCGGGGGATTGACCGGGCCCGGGATCGGGTGGAGTTGGCTCTGTTGGACGCCTTCTTGGGGGCGGGCAGGCCGGTACTGGCCATTTGCCGGGGCCACCAGGTGGCAAACGTCTGGGCGGGAGGTGACTTGATCCAGGATTTGGGGCCCACCCTTGTTCCCTTCCATCAGGAGGAGCAGGATGTGATGCACCCGGTTCGGGCGGAGCCGGACAGCTTGATGGAGGGGTTGTATGGAAACCGCTTCCCGGTCAACAGCAACCATCACCAGGGAGTGGGCCGGGTGGGAGCTGGGCTGGCTGTCACAGCCTGGTCCGAGGCTGGCATAGTAGAGGCAATGGAGCATGTTTGCCTGCCTCTGATCTGCGTGCAGTTCCACCCGGAGCGCTTGACCGGAGCCTGGGCCCGGCCGGACGGGGTGGACGGGGGAGCCCTGTTCCGGCATTTCCTGCGGCGGTGCGGTGGCGGATGAGGAAACATTGGTGCGGCACGTTCAGCTTGTGTGGCTGGGCGCGCCGCACCAACGTTTATTATCAAAAAATTCTTCGATATACTATTGACAACAGTTATACTATGTAGTACATTGTATATGTGGGAGGCGAGGGAGATGAACTTGGAAGAGTGGAAGTCCCAGATCAAGCGGGGCACCTTGGAGTTTTGCATCCTGCTGCTGATCCAGCGCAAGCCCCGCTATGGATATGAGTTGATCAGCCAGCTGGAGCGCTGGCCCATGGTGGCCACCAAGGAGAGCACCATCTACCCCCTGCTGCGGCGGCTGCTGAAGGAGGGGTGTCTGGATTCGTTTTGGCAGGAGACCACCCAGGGGCTGCCCCCCAGAAAATACTACTCCATGACCCAGCAGGGGAGGGCCTATTTGGAAGAGATGTCCGCGCAGTGGCGGGAACTGTCCCAGGCCATTGCAGCCATGGAGCAGGGAGGAGATGAGGATGATGGACAAGCGGTTGAATGACTATCTGGACAAGGTGGAAAAAATCTTGAAGCAACTGCCGGCTGCCGAACGGGTGGACATCGTGCAGGAGATCAAGAGCGAGATGTTGGAGTTGGTGGAGCATGGACTGAGCCCGGAGCAGGTGCTGGAGCGACTGGGCGACCCCAGGAAGCTGGCAAAGGCCTATCTGGGGGTGGCCATTACGGAAAGCGCCCAGTTCAGCTGGCGGAAGCTGGGCGCGGTGATCTCCTTCTACGGCTACGCTGGGCTGGGCGGGATGATCCTGCTGCCCACCACCAGTGTGATAGCGGTGGCCTTCATGATCAGTGGGGTGCTCTGCCCGATTGCGGGGACACTGCGGCTGGTGCTTTTCCTACTGGGCCGGGATATTCCCCAGATCGGCGTGAGCATCGGACGCTATTCCCTGGGGGCGGTGCCCACCTTCTTTGCGTGCATCCTGGTGGGGGTGCTCCTGTTCCTGGCGGGATGGGGATGTTGGAAGCTGACCCTGTGGTTCATCCGGTCGGTTAGCCGGAGAAAGCGTGGGCTGAATCAGTTGGGGACTGCGTGAGAAAAGCCCGCCGGCGTAAGCCGGCGGGCTCTTTATTTTTGAGGGAGCAACAATCAAAGTGCAATCAGCCCATGGCGGCCAGCTGCTCCTCCAGCTTGGCGATCACAGCGTCCAGCTTGGCCGCCCGCTCCCGCTCCCCCTCCACCACGGCCTGGGGGGCTTTACTCAGGAAGCCTGGGTTGGACAGCTTGCCCTCCAGCCCACGCCGCTCTCCCCGGGTGCGCTCCAGCTCCTTTTGCAGTCGGGCGCGCTCTTGGGCCACGTCCACCAGCTGGGCCAGGGGCAGGTACACCTTGGCCACGGGTGTGACCTGGCACACCATACCGGCGGCGTCAGCCAGATCCTCGCTGAGCACCTCCACGCTGGAGGCGCCGGCCAGCCGTTGCAGGTGGGCTTGGCCAGCGGTAAACACCTCCTGCTGTCCGGTGACGATGGTGAGGGCTGCCTTCCGGGAGGGGGGCACCCGCATCTCGGCCCGGCGGGCCCGCACGGCCCGGATCACGTCCATGACGGCTTCCATGGCCTGCTTGGCCGCCCGGTCGGCCCAGGTGGGGTCGGCCTGGGGCCAGGGTTGGAGCATCAGGAAGTCCCCTTCATGGGGCAGAGCCTGCCAGATCTCCTCGGTGAGAAAGGGCATGAAGGGGTGGAGCAGCTTGAGGGTCTGGGTGAGCACGAACACCAGCACCCGCTGGGCGTCCTCTTTGGCCTGGGCCTGCTCCCCCTGGAGGCGGGCCTTGGTCAGCTCAATATACCAGTCGCAGAAATCGCTCCAGAGGAAGTCGTACACCTTGGCCGAGGCCACCCCCAGCTCAAAGGACTCCATGTTCTCGGTCACCTCGCCGATGACCTCCCCCAGCCGGCATAGGATCCATCGGTCCTCCAGCTCCAGATGATCCGGCAGATGGGCGTCCTCGATGGTCAGGTTCATTTGGACGAAGCGGCTGGCATTCCAGATCTTGTTGGCGAAGTTGCGCATGGCCTCGCACTTCTCCACATAGAAACGCATATCGTTGCCCGGGCTGTTGCCGGTGATGAGGTTGAAGCGCAGCGCGTCCGCGCCGTACTGCTCGGCCATCTCCAACGGGTCGATGCCGTTGCCCAGGCTCTTGGACATCTTGCGGCCTTTGTCGTCCCGCACCAGGCCGTGGATGAACACGGTGTGGAAGGGGGGCTTGCCCGTGTGGGCGCAGCCGGAAAAGATCATCCGGGCCACCCAGAAGAAGATGATGTCATACCCGGTGACCAGCACGTCGGTGGGATAGAAATTCCGCAGATCCTCGGTGTCCTCCGGCCAGCCCAGGGTGGAGAAGGGCCACAGGGCGGAGGAGAACCAGGTGTCCAGCACGTCGGGGTCCCGGGTGATGCGGGGGCTGTGGCAGTGGGCGCACTGGGTGGGATCCTCCCGGGTGACGGTCATGTGGCCGCAGTCGTCGCAGTACCACACGGGGATCTGGTGTCCCCACCACAGCTGCCGGGAGATGCACCAGTCATGGACGTTTTCCATCCAGTTGATATAGGTCTTGGCAAAGCGCTCGGGGACGAAGCGGACCGATCCGTCCCGCACCACCCTCAGGGCCTCTTCCGCCAGGGGGGCCATCTTGACAAACCACTGGGCGGAGATGATGGGCTCCACGTCGGTGCCGCAGCGGTAGCAGGTGCCCACGTTGTGCTGGTGGTCCTCCACCCGCTCCAGCAGGCCCAGCGCTTCCAGGTCGGCCACCACTGCGCGGCGGGCCTCGTACCGGTCCATGCCCTGGTACTTGCCCCCCAGCTCGTTGACCACCCCGTGGTCGTCCAGCACCCGGATGGACTCCAGGCTGTGACGCAGCCCCACCTCAAAGTCGTTGGGGTCATGGGCGGGGGTCATCTTCACGCAGCCGGTGCCAAATTCCATGTCCACATAATCGTCGGCCACGATGGGGATCTCCCGGTCCACCAGGGGCAGCAGGCAGCGCTTGCCCACGATGTCTTGGTAACGCTTGTCGTCAGGGTTGACCGCCACGCCGGTGTCCCCCAGCATGGTCTCCGGCCGGGTGGTGGCCACGGTGACATATCGGCCCGGTTCGCCCACGATGGGGTATTTGATGTGCCAGAGATGGCCGGGCTTGTCCTTGTACTCCACCTCCGCGTCGGACAGGGCGGTGACGCAGTGAGGGCACCAGTTGACGATGCGGCTGCCCTTGTAGATCAGGCCCTTCTCATACAGGGAGACGAACACCTCCCGGACAGCCTTGGAGCAGCCCTCATCCATGGTGAAGCGGGCCCGGTCCCAGTCGCAGGAGGCGCCCAGCTTCTTCTGCTGCTGGACGATGCGGTCGCCAAACTTGTTCTTCCACTCCCACACCCGCTCCAGGAATTTCTCCCGGCCCAGGTCGTGGCGGCTCACCCCCTCGTTCACCCGCAGCTCTTCCTCCACCTTGATCTGGGTGGCGATGCCAGCGTGGTCGGTGCCGGGCACCCACAGGGCGGCATAACCCTGCATCCGCTTGAAGCGGATGAGGATGTCCTGAAGGGTACAGTCCATGGCGTGGCCCATGTGGAGCTGGCCGGTGACGTTGGGCGGGGGCATGACGATGGTGAAGGGCGTTTGCCCGGGAGCCCGGTGGCCGGCAAAGCAGCCGGCCTGCTCCCACATCTGGTAGATGCGCCCCTCCACCTCCTGAGGTTCGTAGACTTTGGGCAGCTCTTTCTTCATGTGATCCACTCCTTTTTGAGAGAAGTGTCCGGGGCCCCGCGATGGCGCAGCAAAAATCGCCCCGAACCAATGTTTGGTTCAGGGCGATTTGGAAAACCGCGGTACCACCTGAATTCGCGCTCCATGCCGGGCGCGCGCTCATTGACTCTGTAACGGGAGAACCCGCTGTCTCTTACTCAGGTTCAGAGACAAAGCTCCGGGACCACCTTCCCCGCGCCCTCCGCAACGCCTTGCACCACCCGGCGTCTCTCTGCATCGGAGGGAGCGCGTACTCCTTCCCATCCAAGCCGTTTACCTGGACAGTATACGCAAAAGCGGCCCGGCTGTCAAGGGGGATCAGACCATCAGCCCGCACACCAGCTCGGTGTAGGCGGCGGGGTCGTCAATGGGCAGGCCGGCCAGCAGCAGCGCCTGATGGTACAGGATCTGAACGTACTTGGACGCCTTGTCCCGGTCCCCGGAGTCCAGGGCGGCCTTCAGCGCGGCATAGGGGGCCGACTGGGCGTTGAGCTCCAGTACCCGCTGGGCCTTCATGCCCCCGCCATTCTCCAGCTTGCTGAAGTACTTCTCCATCTCCAGGCTCATGGGACCGTCGGCACTCATGCAAACCGGGGCGGACTTGAGAATGCGGGAGAGCCGAGCGGCGTGGATCTTGTCCCCCAGGGTTTCCTTGACAAAGTCCAGGACCGGCTTGGCCTGGGCCTCCTGCTCCTCCTGGGCCGCCTTCTCCCCGTCGGTCTCGGGCAAGGCGTCGGGGTCGGCCACCGACTTGAGCTGCTTGCCCTCCACTTCGCTCAGGGCCTGAACCACAAATTCGTCCACCTCCTGGGTGAGGTAGAGGATCTCATAACCCTGGTCGGCAATGCGCTCCACCTGGGGCAGCCGGGCGGCCTGCTCCACGCTCTGTGCACTGACATAGTACAGGAAGGGCTGGCCCTCGGCCATGCGCTGGACATACTCCTTCAGGGTGATCAGTTTGTCCCCCTTGGAGGTGTGGAACAGCAGCAGGTCCCGTAACAGCTCCTTCTTGGCGCCGTACTGCTCTACCACGCCGTACTTGAGCTGCAGCCCGAAGGCATCCCAAAACTTCTCATACCGCTCCCGGTTATCCTGGAGCAGTTTGAGCAGTTCGTTCTTGATCTTCTTCTCCAGGGCAGCGGCGATGATCTGAAGCTGGCGGGTGTGCTGAAGCATCTCCCGGGAGATGTTCAGGGAGAAGTCGGGGGAGTCCACCACCCCCTTGACAAACCGGAAGCAGTCGGGCAGCAGGTCGGCGCACTTGTCCATGATGAGCACGCCGGAGGAATACAGCTGAAGGCCTTTCTCATACTCCCGGGTGTAGAAGTCAAAGGGGGTGGCGGCGGGGACGAACAGCAGCGCTTTGAAGGTGACGGTGCCCTCAGAAGAGGTGGTGATGGTGGCCAGTGGGGCCTGCCAATCCAGAAATTTGTCCTGATAGAACCGGTCGTACTCCTCCTGCTTGACCTTGGAGCGGGGGCGCTGCCACAGGGGGACCATGGAGTTGATGGTCTGCTCCTCGGCCACGCTCTCCCACTCGGGCTGGTAGTCCTCCCCGGCGTCGGCGGGCTTTTCCTTCATCCGCCGCTGTTCCACCACCATGCGGATGGGGTGGCGGATATAGTCGGAGTACTTCTTCACCAGCTCCTGCAGGCGTCCGGTGTCCAGATACTGGCTGTATGACTCCTCCTCGGTGTCCTCCTTCAGATGCAGGATGACGTCGGTGCCCACCTCGTCCCGCTGGGCGGGGGCGATGGTATAGCCGTCCGCCCCTTCCGATTGCCAGCGCCAGGCGTCCGGCTCCCCTTGGCGGCGGGTGAGGACGGTGACCTGGTCGGCCACCATGAAGGCCGAGTAGAAGCCCACGCCGAACTGGCCGATGATGTCCGCGGCCTGTTTCCGGTCCATCTCCTGCTTGAACTGGAGCGAGCCGCTCTTGGCGATGGTGCCCAGGTTGCGCTCCAGCTCTTCCTGGGTCATGCCAATGCCGTTGTCGGACACCGTCAGGGTGCGGGCGGCTCGGTCAGGGGTGAGGGTGACCTTCATCTGGCCGCGCTTGAGCTGCACCGAGTCGTCGGTGAGGGCCAGGTAGGCCAGTTTGTCGATGGCGTCGCTGGCGTTGGAGATGAGCTCGCGCAGGAAGATCTCCCGATGGGTGTAGATGGAGTGGATCATCAGCTCCATCAGGCGCTTGGATTCCGCTTTGAACTGTTTTTTTGCCATGGGAAAACACACCTCTTATGAATCAGTTGAAGTTGGCTGAGAATGGTAGAAAGAGAGCCAGCCCCGGGCAGCGCAGGGAGCGGCAGCTGCCGGGGTTAGCACTCTAATTGATTGAGTGCTAAATTAACTATAATACGAAATACAGGGTTTTGCAAGGGGGTTTTCAGAAAATTCACAATTTCAAAGGAGGATAAAAGGGGACAAAGGTGGGGATGATGAACGGGCAAGGACACAAAACGGGCGCTGAGAAAAATTCTGGTTGCGTTCCGCGGGGCAGGATGCTATAATATCTGCGGTTGACATACCTCAGACCCCATCCGCCCCTGAAGCCAGGGGCGATTTGTCACGCAGCTAGGCGGAGGCGCGCCCAAAGGGCGCCCACCCGAGCGGCCCCACATCCACCCTGGGCGGAAGGGCCGACATACGAAAGGGCCATGCCGCATCCGATGGATGATACCAAACCGGCGCCAGGCCGGGAGTTGAGGTGCAGAGGTTGAAGAAATATGTGATTCACGGCGGCAAGCCGCTCTATGGGAGTGTGGAGATCAGCGGGGCGAAGAACGCTGCGGTGGGCATCATCCCCGCTGCCCTGCTGGTACAGGGCGTTTGCCGCATTGAGAATATTCCCCAGATCAGCGATGTGACGCTGATGCTGAACATCTTGCAGGAACTGGGCGCCAATGTGCGCGCGCTCAACTGCAGCACGGTGGAGGTGGATGCCCAGGCCATCTGCAACCGGGCCATCTCCTACCAGGCGGGTCGGAAGATCCGGGCCAGCTATTACCTGCTGGGCGCGCTGCTGGGCCGGTTTGACCAGGCGGAGGTCCCCCTGCCGGGCGGGTGCGACTTTGGTGGACGGCCCATTGACCAGCACATCAAGGGATTGACTGCCTTGGGAGCCGACGTGGAAGTGAAGAACGGCTTCATGTGCGCCAGGGCTAAGAACGGCCGCTTGAGGGGGGCCCAGATTTACCTGGATGTGGTCACCGTAGGGGCCACCATGAACCTGATGCTGGCCGCCGCCCTGGCCCAGGGGATGACGGTGATCGAGAACGCCGCCAAGGAGCCACACATTGTGGATCTGGCCAATTTCCTCAACTCCATGGGGGCGGACATCGCCGGGGCAGGCACCGACGTGATCAAGATCCGTGGGGTGGACCGGCTGTGTGGCGGGGAGTACTCTATCATCCCCGACCAGATTGAGGCGGGCACCTATATGGCCGCTGTTGCCGCCGCCGGAGGGCAGGTGCGGATCAACAATATCATTCCCAAGCACATGGAGTGTATCACCGCCAAGCTGGTGGAGATGGGCGTGGAGGTGGAGGAGGAGGGGGACAGCCTCATTGTCACCCGTCACAGCCCCCTGCAGCGCACCAACATTAAGACGATGCCCTATCCGGGCTTCCCCACTGATATGCAGCCCCAGATCGCTGCGGTGCTCTGCTTGGCTCAGGGTACCAGCGTGCTCACCGAAGGGGTGTGGGACAACCGCTACCGCTACACAGAGGAGTTCCGCCGCTTGGGAGCAAAGATCCAGGTGGACGGGAAGATCGCCATTGTGGAGGGGGTGGAGCAGCTGACTGGCGCACCCATGGAAGCCTGTGACCTGAGGGCAGGTGCGGCCATGATCATCGCTGGGCTGGCCGCCCAGGGCACCAGCGAGGTGTCCAACGTCCAGCATATCGAGCGGGGCTATGAGGACATCATCGCGAAGCTGTCCGGGCTGGGTGCGGATATCCGTGCCGTGGAGGTGCCTGACCCCGCCGGACAGGTGAGCGCGGCGGGATGAGTGCCTACCCTGGCAGACAGATGGGCTGGGGCGATGCAAGAGAAAAACCGGAAAGGGGCGGCTCCGGCCGCCCTTTTTGCGTGGAGGGATGGGGATATGCTGAAGGTGGCCACGCTGGCCAGCGGCTCGTCGGGCAACTGCGCGGTGGTGTCCGACGGCAAGATACATATCCTGTTGGATGCGGGTACCTCTGCCCGCCGGATCGATCAGGGACTGCGGGAGTTGGGCTTGGAGGCACGGGAGCTGTCGGCGGTGCTGATCACCCATGAGCATAGCGACCACATCAGTGCCCTGCCGGTACTGTGCCGGCAGCTGGATGTGGAGCTGTACGCCACCCAGGGGACGGCCCTGCAGATCTGCCGGCGCATCCCAGGGATCGAGGATCGGTTTCGGGTGTTTGACCCGGGGGAGCACTTTGCCCTGGGAGAGCTGATCGTGGGCAGCTTCCCCATCAGCCACGACTGCGCCTGCCCCGTGGGCTACACCGTGTCCGACGGGCACAATCGGCTGGCCCTCTGCACCGACACCGGGAAAGTGACCCGGGAGGCCGCCCGGGCCATCCGGGGGGCGAATACGCTGATTGGAGAGTTTAACTATGACCCAGACCGGCTTCGGGATGGGCCCTATCCTCCGGCCCTGAAGGAGCGGATTGCCGGCGACTGGGGACACCTGTCCAATGAGATGGGTGGGCGGCTGGCGGCCTGGGCGGTGGAACAGGGGGCACGGCGGGTGGTGCTGGCCCATCTGTCCCAGGACAACAACCGGCCGGAGCGGGCCCGGCAAGCGGCTTGCCAGGCCATCGAGGCGGTCGGGGCCCAGATCGGGCGAGACGTGGCGGTGAGCGTAGCCCCCAGGAGCGAGAGCTCCGGGTGGATGGAGGTATAGGACATGATGCGCGTGCGCCTGATCTGCGTGGGCCGGCTGAAGGAGCGCTTCTATGTGGAGGCCGCCGAAGAATACGTCAAACGGTTGGGAGCTTACTGCAAGCTGGAGGTGGTGGAGATTCCGGAGCAGCGCCTGCCCCGCCTGCCCAGCCCGGGGGACATCGCCGGAGCGTTGGAGCGGGAGGGGGCGGCAATCCAGGACAGGATCCCTTCGGGCTTCACTGTGGTGGCCTTGTGCGTGGAGGGGCAGGCCAAATCCAGCCAGGAGCTGGCGGACGCTCTGGGCCGCTGGGCCCAGAGCGGGGGTAAGGGATTGGCCCTTGTGATCGGTGGCTCCTACGGACTGCACCCCGCCGTCAAGGCGGCGGCCAAACTCCGGCTGTCCATGTCCCCCATGACCTTTCCCCACCATTTGGCCCGGGTGATGGTGCTGGAACAGCTCTACCGGGCCTTCCAGATCCAGGCGGGATCCAGCTATCATAAATAAGAATTACAGAGGAAGGCAAAGCCCTCCCCCAACTGGGGGAGGGCTTTGCCTTTGTTGGCCGGGCCCACCAAGGAGCCAAAAGGGCGGGAAGGGCGGCTTACCAATGGGAGGGGAAAAGAAAACCTCTTTTGCACGCAAACGGACAACAAACCGGGCTGGACAGGGGCGGGATGGAGGGAGAGTGGAGCATGGATCGGCAGAAAATCCTAAATGACCTGCGCCGGCTGGCCAACAGCAAGAACAATGACGCGGTGAAGCTGGCCTACTTCACCCAGGAGGATGCGGACCGCATCGACGCGCTGGACCTGAGAGGGCTGGTGGAGCTGCGGCGCAGCGGGAGCGGGACGGTGGAGATCAAGCTCATCGACCGACTGCGTGCCCTGGAGCTGCTGGATCGGCTGAGCCAGAAGGAGGAGAGCCCGGAACTGGACGCCTTCCTGAACGGATTGCGGGAGGAGGAGCCGTGAAGGCCGCCGGATTTTCCCCCCGTCAGCGTCAGCTGTTTCGGTGGTGGCGGGAGTCCTATGACGCGGTCATCTGTGACGGGGCGGTACGCTCGGGCAAGACCTTCGCCATGGGTACGGCCTTTTTCCTGTGGGCTATGAGCTGCTACCAGGACAGGCAGTTTGGCCTGTGCGCGGCCACTCTGAACAGCGTGCGCCGCAACCTGCTGGCCCCGGTGCTGCCCCTGCTGCGGTGGCTGGGATTTGAGGTGTGGGAGAAGGTGAGCCGAAACCAGATCACCATCCGGCTGGGGGGACGGGAGAACACCTTCTATCTGTATGGCGGGCGCAATGAGGGCAGCCCCGCCCTGATCCAGGGGGTGACTCTGGCGGGGGTGCTGCTGGACGAGGTGGCCCTCATGCCCCGCTCCTTTGTGGAGCAGGCCTGCGCCCGCTGCTCGGTGGAGGGGGGCAAGATCTGGTTCTCTTGCAATCCGGCGGGGCCGGAACATTGGTTCTACAAGGAGTGGATTTGCCAGGCCCGGGAAAAGGGGGCGCTCTACCTGCACTTTACCATGGAGGACAACCCCAGTTTGTCCCCCCGGGTGCGCAGGCGGTATGAGCGGATGTTCCAGGGGGTGTTTTACCGGAGGTATGTACTGGGGGAGTGGGTGGCGGCCCAGGGGCTGGTGTACGACTTCTTCGACCCCGCAACCCTGCCCTCTGCTCCGGCAGACGGATACGAGGAGTGGAGGATCTCCTGCGATTACGGCACCCGCAATCCCGCCTCCTTTGGCCTGTGGGGCCGGATCGGCCAGGTGTGGTACCGGGTGGAGGAGTACTACTATGATGCCCGGGCAGAGGGCAGGCAGAAAACCGACGGAGAATACGAGGCTGACTTGCACCGGCTGGCCGGAGGCCGGAGGGTGAGCATGGTGGTGGTGGATCCGTCGGCAGCCAGCTTCATGACCCAGCTGCGCCAGGCGGGTTGGCCGGTGCGCGCGGCGGACAACCGGGTGTTGGAAGGGGTGCGGCGCACCGCTCAGGCTCTACGGGACGGACGGGTGGTCATCTGCCGGGGGTGCGACGCATCCATCCGGGAGTTTTCCCTGTACTGCTGGGATACCAGAGCCGGGGCCGACCGGGTGAAAAAGGAGCACGATCACGCGATGGATGACATCCGGTACTTCGTGATGAGCCTGGAGGAGAGTGCCGGTGTGGCCGCAGTGAGCGTGGCCAGAGAGGCGTGATCGGGCTGCTTTCCCGCGCAGCGGGCGGCGCAAAGCGCCCCACAAGGTTTTGGGGTACGCAAAACCTTGGCGCAGGGCGGATTGACTCCGCCCGAGCAGGATGGGAGAGGGGGTCCCCGCCCGGCGAAGACGGGTGGGGAGGCACGATCACGCGATGGATGACATCCGGTACTTTGTGATGAGCCTGGAGGAGAGTACCGGTGTGGCCGCAGTGAGCGTGGAGCGCAGGGGCAGGAGATAGGGCAGCCGGTGGTGAAGCACCCGCCAGGGAAAGGCTTGGCAACAGCGATGGAGTCTGGTCCAGGCTGTCCCACACATGAGACAGGGGGAAATACCCCAGGAGGGGATTTCTATAAGATCAACAGGTGAAAGGAGCAGAGAGATGGACATTTCTTTTGCGGGAATCGGCCAAGTGGCGGCCACCTTTGAAGCGCAGGAACCAACTGGAGGGAGCGTGGAGAGGTTGGAGATCGGCATGGCGGTGACCCTGACGGCGGCTAATACCGTGGGGATAGGCGCCGCTGACGGCACCCTATGCGGGGTGATCCTGGCCCTGGAGAAGGACGGGAAGGCCACCGTGCAGGTGGACGGTTTTGCCCAGGTGGGATACAGCGGCGCCACCGCCCCCGCCGTAGGCTGGGCCAACCTGGCCGTGGACGGGGCTGGCAAGGTGCAGGTGGCCAGCACCGGAGGGCGCAGCTGCCTGGTGGTCCAGGTGGACACCAACGCTCAGACCGCCGTGATCAAATTGTGAGGAGGCAGATAGATATGGCATATCATTGCGACCAAGTGAGGCTGGAAAAGGGGATGTACCGGGAGGCTGGGCGCACCTTCAGCCAGGTTCTGGAGCAGCTGGATCCCAGCGAGCAGTACAGGGGAACCGCCTTGGAGGGGCTGGACGCCTTCCAACGCCAGCTCAAGCGGTTTGATATCCGGGTGAAAGGGGCGGGCTCCGATCTGGTGGACAAGTTCTTTTCCACCTCCCAGTCCGCCGTGCTCTTCCCCGAGTACATTGCCCGGGCAGTGAAGGTTGGCATTGAGGAGAGCAATGTCCTGCCCGAGATTACCGCTACCGAGACCCACATCGAAGGGATGGACTATCGCTCTATCACCTCGGTACCTGAGGATGAGAAGAAGCTCAAGCGGGTGGCCGAGGGAGCCAGCATCCCCCAGACCACCGTCAAGACCCAGAGCAACCTGGTCCGGCTGCATAAGCGGGGACGGATGCTGGTGGCGTCTTATGAGGCTATCCGGTTCCAGAAACTGGACCTATTTTCCGTCACCCTGCGGCAGATCGGCGCTCAGATCGGCCGGATGCACCTGGAGGACGCGGTGAACGTCATCCTCAACGGGGACGGCAACGACAATCCCGCGGCCACTGTCAACGTGGCCACCAGTGGCACGCTGAAATACGACGACCTGCTCAACTTCTGGAACGGCTTTGACCCCTACCAGCTCAACACCCTGCTGGTGGGCAGCGACACCATGGTCAAACTGCTCTCCCTGAGCCAGATGCAGGACGCGGCGGCAGGGCTGTCCTTCCACGGTACGGGCAAGCTCATCACCCCCATGGGGGCCAAGGTGCTGCGCACCGAAGCGGTGCCCGCCGGAAAGATCATCGGCCTGGACAAGCACTATGCCTTGGAGATGGTAAAGGCGGGGGACGTGTCGGTGGAGTATGACAAGCTCATTGACCGGCAGCTGGAGCGGGCGGCCATCACCACCATCTCCGGCTACGCCAAGATCTTTGCCGACGCCAGCCAGGTGCTGGCGATCTGAGCGGCGGGGAGGGGAAGCGCGTGGGCTTTCTAAAGCGGAAGCGGCGGGGCACGACGGCACAGCCGGGGGCGGCCTGCGCCCAACTGCGGGACACCGGACGCCACCCCTTCTCCGCCCTGGACCGCTATGTACCCCTCAGCCGTGGGGAGTTGGCCATCTACCGGGCCATCCGGGAGGGGATCCCGGTGGTGGACGCGGCCATCTGCAAGCTGGTACGGCTGTGCGGTGGGGTGCGCGTCCAATGCTGGGATCCGGCAGCTCAGGAGGGGATGGACCGTTTCCTGCGTACGGTGCCTACTGGACGGGGACAGCGGGGGATACAGTCCTTCCTGGACTGTTACCTGGACGCGCTGTTCACCTGCGGCCGGGCGGTGGGCGAGGTGGTATGCGATCCGTCAGGGCGGGAGGTGGCCGCCCTGCTGTGCGGCAATGTGGGCCAGCTGGAGATCCAGGAAGGGGAAACTCCTCTGGACTTCACCCTGTGCCTGCGGGGGGCGGACGGTGTGATCCGCCCCCTGCCCCGGCAGGACCTGCTGCTGTTCACACCCTTTCAGCCCGAGACGCAGGCGCCCTACGGAGTGTCCCTGCTGCGCTCCATGCCTTTCCTGGCCGAGATCCTCCTGAAGATCTTCCAGACCGTGGGGACCAACTGGGAACGGGCAGGTAACGTGCGCTTTGCTGTGGTGTGCAAGGGCGAGAACGGCGCCACCGCCCAGGAGCGCTGTACTCGGGTGGCCCAGGAGTGGTCCAGTGCCATGCAGGCCAGCCGAGATGGCAGCTTGCGGGACTTTGTGGTGGCTGGGGATGTGGACATCCGGGTCATCGGCGCGGACGGGCAGATCCTGGACAGCGAGATCCCCGTGCGGCAGATCCTGGAGCAGCTGGTGGCCAGAACGGGGATTCCGCCTTTTTTGCTGGGCCTGAGCTGGTCCACCACCGAGCGGATGAGCAGCCAGCAGGCAGACATCCTCACCAGCGAGATCACCGCCATCCGCCGCAGCGTGGAGCCGGTGGTGGAGCGGGTGTGCGAGCTGTGGCTGCGCCTGCATGGCTACGACAGCCGGGTGGAGGTGCTGTGGGATGAGGTCAACCTGCAGGATGCGGATATGGAGGCCAGGGCGGAGCTCTATCGTGCCCAGGCCAGGAAACTGGACGGAAGGGAAGGGGAGGCATGACGGAGATTTGCAAGGCGGCCGCAGTGAAGGCCATCGGGGAGGCGGGGCAGGAGGACTTGGCCCTGATCCATGCCCTGGCCCGCCGGGAGCTGGGGGCGGACGAGGTGTACACTTTCGCCGTGCGCCTGTGCGACAACGACATCGACCGGGATTACGAGCGCTTTGACGAGACTGCCCTGGAGCAGCTCGCCCCGATGTTTGTGGGCGTGTCCGGGGTGTTTGACCACCAGTGGTCGGCCCGGGGGCAGGCCGCCCGCATTTACCGCACCCAGGTGGTACGAGAGGACGGGGTACGAACCCAGGACGGACAACCTTACTGCTACTTGAAGGGATGGGCCTACATGGTGCGCACCCGGGAGAACGAGGGGCTGATTGCTGAGATTGAAGGGGGCATCAAGCGGGAGGTCAGCGTGGGGTGCAGCGTGGAGCGGGTGGTGTGCTCTATCTGCGGACAGGACTTGGCCGACTGCCCCCACCAGAAGGGGGGGCATTATGAAGGCCAGCTCTGCCACGGCATACTCACCGGGGCGACCGACGCCTATGAGTGGTCCTTTGTGGCGGTGCCCGCCCAGCGGAAAGCCGGGGTGATGAAGAGCGCCAGACGGCTGGAAGAGGAGGCTCGGCTGGGCCGGCGTTACCTGAAGCGATTGCGCCGTGAGCTGGTGCGCCTGGCAGGGCTGGCCGAGCCAGAGGCGGAGCACGACCTGCTCGTCCGGGTGGCTGACCGGCTGGAGGAACAAGAGCTGCTGGGATTGGCCAAGCTCTACCGGGGCAAGGTGGATCGGATGCTCACGCCGGAGGCCCAGCTGGGATATGGCGGCGAACAGCAGGATGGGCAGAGTGACGCCCCCTTCCTGATCTGAGGAGGTGGACGATGGAACAGCAGGTATTGGAACTGGTTTACAGCCTGGGAAAGCCAGATCAGGAGCAGGAGGTACTAAAGCTGCTGTGCCGGTGCGCCTGCGTCCGGTTGGACGGTCTGTTGGCCGACGGGGTGGCCCCAGAGGACTGCGGCGAGCGCTACCCTCTGGCCGCGGCCTGGATGGTGCTGGACTGGCTGGAGCAGACCCAGGGAGAGGGGGACATTGTGGCCCTGGCTGCCGGCGACCTATCGGTACGGCGGGGCCAGCGGGAGGAAGGCCGGCTGTCCCGTCGGGCCCTGGAGCTTCTGTCTCCCTACCTGCGGGATGAGGGCTTTGTATTCCGGGGGGTGAGGGGATGACAGAGGCGTTTGATTGGGTCATCCGGAGCTATGGACAGGAGATGACCTGCTATGACGGGATGGGCCAGGAGCTGGGACAGGCCATGGCCATCGTCCAGCCCATGACCGAGGCCCAATGGCAGCATACCGCTGGGGCGCTGGGCAGCGACCGCACCGACCGGTTTCGATGTCTGGCCCAGTCCCAGCTGCCCCTGGATGGGATGGGGGAGGGCGGTTGGGTGAGCTGGAACGGAGAGGACTACGAGGTGATGACGGTGCGCCCGGTGCTGGTGGCCGGCCGGACTACCCACCTGTGGATGGCCCTGCGACCGGCGCGGGAGCGGGCATGAGCGGGGGATTGGACCGCCTGCGCCGGGCGGTGGTGACGGCGTTGAACGAGGGAGGATTGCCTGCGGTGGCTGCCCTGGAACCTGAGGCGCGCCGGCGCTGGGATGGGCCGGTGGCCGCCGTCTCCCTGGTGCAGGTCCGGTGCGCGCCGGGGGGCTTTCAGGACTACTTGGGAGTGGAGATAGACGTCCAGACCGGGGCGCAGCAGGAGCGGTATGGCCGGACTGCGGAACTGACATTGGCCCTGGATCTCTACGCCCCCAGGAGCGGCGGGGAGAGTGCCTGCCAGGACGCTTTGGCTCTGGCCGCCCAAGTGCTGCTGACCGGCGGTGCGGCAGGACTGGATGTGGTGGAGCTTACGTCAGACCGGGTGGAGTTTCTGGAGCGGGAGGGGCTGTACCGCATGGGGGTGCGCTGCCGGTGTGCCGCCTGGCTGGTGGCCCGACGGGATGCCGGCGGTGGGACCTTTGAGGATTTTGAGGTGAAAGGAAGGATGGCATGAGTACGATCACAGCACATGAGCGGCCAGGGGTGTACGCCTCCTATGAGGCATCCGCCCTCACCGTGGGCTCCCGACGGGGCGGTGGGGTGGCGGTGGTGGCCGCCGCTACCGGAAGTGGACTGGCGGAGCATTACAGCTGGAACAGTTATAGCCGGGCGGTGGCGGACGTGGGGGAATGCGACCTCAGCCGTCTGGCCCAGCTGGCCCTGCGCAACGGGGCGGGCACGGTGTACGGCGTGCCGGTGGCGGAGGGGGACTACACCGCTGCCTTTGCCGTGGCCGCCGCATTGGAGGGGATTGCGGTAGTGGTGTGTGACAGCACCCAGATCACCGTTCAACAGGCGTTGCGGGACATGGTGGAGGACTGCTCCCAGGCCCGGAAGGAGCGGATCGCTGTGGTGGCCGGGGCGGCCAATGAGAGCGCGGCCGACCTGGTGGAGCGGGCCCAGGGCCTCAACCATGAGCGGGTGGTGTTGGTGGCGCCCGGCTGCGTGGACGCCGGAGGTACGGCCCAGGGGGGCGCCCAGTGCGCCGCCGCCCTGGCGGGGGCCATCGCGGGATCCACCGACCCGGCCCTGCCCTTGAACGGGGCCCAGATGTATGGCCTGGATGGGCTGGACTACGCCTATGATGACAGCGACATCGACACTCTGGTGCGCGGCGGAGTGACCCCCCTGGAGGCGATGGCGGGGAGTTGCTATGTGGTGCGGGCGGTGACCACCCGCACCACAACCGGCGGGGCGGCGGACGCCACCTGGCGGGAGCTGACCACCATTCTGGTGGTGGACGAGGTGATTCCCGGCATCCGCGACGCCCTGCGCGCCCGCTTTGCCCGGGCCAAGAATACCGAGCAGACCAGAGGAGCCATCCGCAGCCAGGTGGTGATGGAGCTGGAGGACCGGGTGAGCCGGGAGCTCATCGACGGCTATGAGGATGTGACCGCCCAGCCCCTGCCCGCCGACCCTACGGTGTGCCTGGTGGAGTTTGCCTTCACTGTGGCCCACGGGCTCAACCAGATCTGGCTGTCGGCCCATATCACGGTGTGAGGAGGAATGAGAGATGAGCGTGCATATCACAGGCTTTCCCACCAGCAGCGACATCTGGCTGGAGCTGAACGGGAAGAAGGTGGCGGTGGTGCAGAGCTACCGGTGCGCCACCACCCGGGAGTCAGCCACGGTGGAGGCCTTTGGGGAGGATGAGCCGGTGGCCGCTGTGCAGGGGCCCCAGCACCATGAGATCGAGCTGACCCGGCTGTACGCCACCGACGAGGCCATCGCCGATAATCTGAGCTTCCATGACCTGAAGGACTTCTCCCTGGTGATCTGCAAGCCGGACCGGAGGGTGATCTATTCCGGCTGCCAGTGGAGCGGCATCCAGGAGGAGGGCAAGCTTCGGGAGATGGTGGTGGAGAAGCTGTCCCTGGTGGCCCGGCACCGGATGGAAAGCGGGGCATGAGATGAGAGGGAACAGGACGGGCAAGCGGATCCGGGCCGGCGGGGCGGATCGGTGGGCGGTGGACGAGGGCGAGCTGCGCCTGCTGTCGGCCTGGGAGGTGCTCCAGGCCCGCCGGGAGGGGGCGCTGCTGGCCCAGGATGGGCGGGAGAGGGCCCTGTGTGACAACGCCTGCCTGTTGGCCAGGGCGCTGGAGAGCCGGGGCAGGCCGGTCTATGAGGACGGCCAGCAGGTGCTCAGCAGTCTGCGGGTGGAGGACGTGGTCCGGCTGGCCCAGGAGTGGGATCAGTTCAACCGGGCGCGCAACCCTTCCCCCTGGCAGAGTAAGGAGGCGCTGGACGAGGCAAAAAAAGGTTGGAGCACGCGCCTTACGAGCGCCTTCAATGGCGTGTGCTCCGCCTGTTCGGCGCTCTTCCCACGGAGGAACGAGCCCGGCGGATGACCGACCGGGACTACCTCTGGTGTGCGTTAAACCTCCTGCTGGATCAGCAGGAGGAGTTGGCTCGGTTGTGCCCAGACTGCCGGAACCGGGCGTTGGAGGAGCCCTGCCCGGCGTGCGGAGCCCGGCGGGAGGACTGGGGGGACAACCCTGGATTCGACCTGGGGCGGTTCGAGCGGATGAAGAGGGGGATGGCAGATGGTGGACTATCTGGAGCGGCTGCTGGATCAGGCCCAGGAGCAGGATGAGAGGCAGGAGGAAGCAGAGCAGCTGGAGGAACGATTGCCGGGAATGACCCCCGGTATGCCCCAGCCCAGCGTGCACTACCTCCCTGATCCCGGCCCATCCCCCGCCAATGAAGGGGAGGAGGGACAAACCGCCATCCCCTCCGTACAGATGGGAGCCCAGAGGCAGGGGCGAAACCGGCCTGACCCGACCACCAACCTCCCGCTGCCTGGGGAGAGAACCGGCGTGCCGGGGCGGCTGCTGGCTGAACTGGAGCGGCAGTTGATGCCGTCTCCCACAGGGCCGGGGGAGGAAGGGAGGTCGGCTCAGGGAGCGCAGGCCCAGGGGGTGCTGGGCCAGGGCGTTCTGAGCCAAGCGGTATTGGGGCCTGGGTTGGCGGCGGCCCGTCCCCTCCTGCCTGTCGCCGCCCCGGAGGGCGGGGAAGCTGCCGCCGGTCTCCCATCCGCCGGGGGGGATGCCGGCTTGCGGCGGCTGTATCGTCAGGTGCGCGCGGCCAGCTGGGAGCAGGGTACCGCCCAGACGGCAGGGGTGGCGGTGAGCCGGGAGGCGGCCCTGCCCCAGCAGTCCGGGCTGACCATGGGGCAGTTGGACCGGGCCATGCGCCGGGACAGCCGACGGTATGACGGCGGCATGAGCATTTACTGACACAGACCGAGAGGAGGGGAGGGGCATGAGGCTTTCGCCCATGCGATTTAAGAGTTTTGTCTGGCCCCATAACCCCCGCACTTATGCCATTGCCTTTGAGCGAGAGATGGCGGTGCACAAGATCCCCTTTGGCCGGCACTATCTCCAGAGCTTGGGACAGAGCCGCAGGGTGCTGGAGGGGGAGGGGGAGTTCGTGGGGGAGGACGCCTACGACACCTTCAAGCAGTTGGCCAACCTCTTCTATGAGGAGACGCCGGGGGTGCTGATCCACCCGGTGTGGATGACCAGCACCGCCTGGTTTGTCAACCTGGAGGCGCTGGAGGAGCCTAGGGCGGACTACGTGCGTTACCGCTTTGCCTTCTGGGATGTGGTGGCGGATGTGACCGCCCGGCTGGAGCAGATCGCCGGGGGGCAGAGCGCCGGCGGGGCGGCCCAGCAGGAGGGATTGGAGGCGGAACAGGTCTGGCACACGGTGGCCAGGGGGGAGACCCTATGGGGCCTGGCGGTGCGATATGGGGTGACGCTGGAGGGCATCGTAGCCCTCAACCCGTCCATCCGCAATCCCAACCTCATCTATCCGGGACAGAGGGTGAGGATCTCATGATGGAGTGCTGGGTGGTTTTGGGGGACGGCGGTATGGTGACGCTGCCCGAGGTGGTGCGCTGGGAGTTTTGCTACGGCACCGGCGTACCCTGTGACAGCTTCTTCGTGCGCTGCCTTTGGGAGAGTGGACAGGAGCGGCTGCTGTCCCAGGCCTGTCGGTTCTATGCCCTGTGGGAGGGGGAGCGGGTGTTTACCGGGGTGGTGGACGAGTTTTCCTGTGTGTGCGGCGGGGAAGGGCTGTACCTGGAGGTGTCCGGCCGGGGGATGGCCGCGTTGCTGCTGGACAACGAGGCCATGCCCGCCCAGTACCAGCTGGCTACCCGGGCGGACATCGTGGCAGACCATGTGACGCCCTATGGGATTGAGACGGTGGGTGGCTGGGCCCTGCCTTCAGTGAACGGATTTACTGTGGCCAGCGGGGTGAGCGAGTGGAGTGTGGTGCATGAGTTTGCCTGCTACCATGGCGGAGTGGTGCCCCGGTTTGACCGGCTGGGCCGGTTGGTGCTGGACGGCCATGGGGACGACGGCGGCGCCCTGCGGGTGGCCGATGGGCTGGCGGTGACGGGATGGGAGTACCGGGAAGAGCGGCATGGAGTGCTCAGCCAGGTGGCGGTGCGCCGGCGCTCCTCCTGGGACACCCAATGGGTGTCAGACCCTCAGTTCCTGGCCGAGGGGGGCAGCGCCCGGCGGGTGGTCACGGTGCCAAACACCACCGGATCGGCAGCCATGCGCTACTCCGGGGACTACCAGCTGCGGGCTTCTCGCAGTGGCCGGGTACGGATGACAGTGACGGCGGCGGGAGCCTTTCTGGCCTGGCCGGGGCAACTGGTGCAGGTGGAGCTGCCCGGCTGCGGGGCCAACGGTCTGTATCGTGTGGCTCAGACCGAGACTGCTTGCGGCCTGGAGGGGCTGAGCACTACCCTGGTGCTGGGGCAGCCGGACAGTATGATATAGAGGAGGTGCCGGACATGTGGCTGAGCGGACAACAGAAGCGGCCCGCCCAGGCCGGGGAGGCGCAGACGGGGACGGTGACCATCAGCGGGGATGGCCTGGCCGTCCAGCTGGACAGCGAGCGGAGGAATCTGGAGCTGTATGCCCCTGGGGGCTACTGGTGGACGCCCCGGGTGGGCCAGCGGGTGCTGGTGCTGAAGAACCAGGGGGAGGACCCCTGTGTCATTGGGGTGCGGCAGGGGGAGCAGGCCCCGGCCCAGGTCACGCTGGAGGGAGAGGTCGTGGAGCTGAAGGGCCAGGTGCGGATTAACGGGGTGGCCCTGGAGGACTATATTGCCGGGATTGCGGCGGGCGTGGGGGGTGGATGAGCATGGCCCTTGTCTTAAAGGATCGGGACTATGCCCTGAACCAGGCCGGAGAACTGGCCGGGGCCAGCGGCGCCCAGGCGCTGCTGGAGGAGGTGCGCTTCCGGCTCACCGCCCGGCGGGGCAGCTTTCCCTTCCTGCCCGAACTGGGCAGCCGGTTGAGCCTGCTGCGCCGGGAGAAGCCCGATCAGTGGGCCAGCCTGGCCCTGCGGTATGCCGCCGAGGCCCTGAGTGAGCTGGAGGTGACGGTGACCGGAGTGCAGATGGTGCAGGAGGAGGACCGGCTCCGGATTTTGGTGGAACTGGAGTGGCAGGGATTGCCGCTGAGCGTGGAATGTGAGGGTTGAGGATGAGGACGGTTGAGGAAATCTATCAGGAGCTGGCGGCGGACTTTCTGACCCGTACTGGGGTGGCCGCCGGAGGCAGCGGCGACCTGGCGGCCAGGTTCTACGCGGTGGCAGCCCAGCTTTACAGCCTATCGATCCAGGCTGACTGGACCCGCAGGCAGTGCTTCCCCCAGAGCGCGGAGGGAGAGCAGCTGGATCACCACGCCCAGCTGCGCGGCCTGTCCCGGCGGCAGGCGGCCAAGGCCACGGGGGCGGTGCGCTTCTATGTGGACGAGCAGCGTACCTTTGAGACCCAGGTGCCGGAGGGTACCGTGTGCATGAGTGCAGACGGGATCCGTTTTGTCACCACCCAGGCGGGCAGTGTGGCTGCTGGGGGCAGCCAGATCGACCTGCCGGTGGAGGCGGTGGAGCCGGGAGCGGCGGGCAACGTGCCGGCAGGCAGCGTGGTGTTCCTGGCCGTGCCGCCGGTGGGGGTGACCGCCTGCGCCAACCTGGCCCCCTTCTCCAACGGCCAGGACACCGAGGACGACGAGGCGCTGCGCGCCCGGGTGATGGAGACCTTCCGGCGCCTGGCCAATGGGGCCAACAAGGTGTTTTATGAGCAGCAGGCCATGGCCTTTGACGGGGTGGCGGCGGTGACGGTGCTGCCTCGCAGCCGGGGAGTGGGGACGGTGGATGTGGTCATCGCGGCCCAGGGGGGGATGCCCGACGAGGCGCTGGTAGACGCGGTGCAGGCGCACTTTGACCAGGTGCGGGAGATCGCCGTGGACGTACAGGTGCTGGCGCCCCAGCAGGTCCAGGTGGACGTGTCTGTGGCCCTGACGGTGGGGGAGGGCTACAACTTTGCCGATGTGTCCCAGGCGGCGCGGGAGGCCTTGCAGGATTGGTTTACCGGCGAACGGCTGGGTCAGCCGGTGTTGCGGGCCCAACTCACCGCCCTGCTGTTCCAGCTGGAAGGGGTGGACAACTGCGTGCTCACCCAGCCTGCGGCCGACCTGGCCGCGGACAGCGTCACCCTGCCCCGGCTGGGACAGGTCACGGTGACCCAGGCCACTTGACGGGAGGGAGCGCGCGATGACACATATCGACCATCTGATTGACCTGCTGCGCCCGTTGGGAGTGTATGACCTGAGCATCGGCAGTCGCAACCGGGAGGAGCTGGAGGCCTACGGCCAGCAGTTGGATCAGGGGCTGGGTGAATTGGAGCAGACGGCCAGGGAGATGTCGCTGGTCACAGCGGAGAGCTTTGGCCTGGAGCTGGTGGAGGCGCTGCTGCCCTACCGGCCGGTAAGCACCACCCTGGACGAGCGCCGGCAGGCGCTGGCCGCCCTGCTGCGCATTGGAGGGGACAGCTTTACCCTCCGGGCGGTCAACGACACCCTGGCCGGCTGCGGCATCAACGCCCAGGCGGAGGAGACGGGCCTGCCGGGCTGCGTGGAGGTGTTCTTCCCCGATGTGATCGGCATCCCGGAGGACTTTGCCCAGCTGCGGCGGATCATGGAGGAGATCCTGCCCTGCCACCTGGAGATCTCCTACCGGTTCTGGTATAACAGCTGGGCGCAGGTGGCCCAGTGGGTCACCACCTGGGGCGAGGCTCAGGCCGTCGGGAAGAGCTGGTATGGGCTGGCGGTCTGGCAGGGGTGAGCAGCTCCAGACCCGCCGTGGGGCGTCCCTAACCCACGGCGGGTCAGTCCGAAAAATTTTAGAGAAAATATCTAAAAAACGGTTGACAAGTCCGGGCGGATATCGTATAATACAGACAGAAAGGAAAGGGTGAGTCCCATGTACAGTCAAACATGACCGTTTGGGAGTACGAAAGGAAACCAGCCCCAACTTTTGGTGCTGGGGCGGCAGCGGAAAACCAGATCTGATTCGTTCCAAACCGGCTTGTATAAGCGACGGGCGCCTGGACCTGGCTCTGGCCCGCAGGGTGGGCGGAGGATGGAAGGCCCCATGGTTTGAGGAAACGGGAGACGGAATCCGGTGCAAACCCAGCATAGATCCAGGAAAAGAGGGAAACGTCCATTGGAAAAGCCAGATCAGAAGTAGGCCCCCAGCTGCGTGTGGGACAGCTGGGGGCCTGGTGTTTTTTCTGAGGGCCATTTCTCCGGCCAGGGGCTGCCCAGTCCTGATCTGTCGGGCAAAGAAATTGCGAAACCCCATTGCAAAACGGGAGATTGTCCAGTATAATGGGTAACATCTTGGCGATGATGTCTATTCCTTCCGCGTTTGGGATAAACTTGCAGGCGTGGGGCAGTCATATTTCATGGGGTGAAAGCTATGTTCGCGAAAGATATTGGAATCGACCTGGGCACGGCCAGCGTACTGGTGTATCTGAAGGACAAGGGCATTGTGCTGCGGGAGCCGTCGGTGGTGGCGCTGGACAAGAACACGGGCAAGCTGCTCAAGGTGGGCACCGAGGCCCAGCAGATGCTGGGGCGCACCCCCGGCAACATCGTGGCCATCCGCCCCTTGCGAGAGGGGGTTATCTCCGACTACGACATGACCGAGCGGATGCTCCGGGAGTTCATCCGCAAGGTGGCTCCCATCCGCCTGTTCAAGCCCAGGGTGGTCATCTGCGTCCCCTCCGGTATTACTGAGGTGGAGGAACGGGCGGTCATTGACGCGGGCATCCAAGCCGGCGCCCGGCGGGTCTATCTCATTGAGGAGCCCCTGGCCGCAGCCATCGGTGCGGGGATCGACATCAACCAGCCAGACGGCCACATGGTGGTGGACATCGGCGGCGGCACGGCGGACATCGCCGTCATCTCCCTGTCTGGCATCGTGGAATCGGCCTCCATCAAGGTGGCCGGCGACGCCTTTAGCGAAGCGGTGGTGAAATACATCCGCAAACGGCACAACGTGCTCATCGGCGACCGCACCGCCGAGGAGCTGAAGATCACCATTGGCTGCGTCTTCCCCCGGCCAGAGGAGATCACCATGGAGATCAAGGGCCGCTGCCTGATGACGGGCCTGCCCCGGGTGTTCTCCGTCAGCTCCAGCGAGATGATCGAGGCGTTTGAAGAGCCCTGTGCCCGCATCCTGGAGGCCATCCACGGCGTATTGGAGCGCACCCCACCCGAACTAGTGGCCGACATCTCCACCAATGGCATCGTGATGACTGGCGGGGGTAGCCTGGTTTGGGGTTTTGACAAGCTCATTGAGTCCCATACCGGCATCGAGACCTTTGTGGCCGACGACGCCATCTCCTGCGTGGCCCATGGCACAGGCAAGAGCCTGGATTGGATCGGCGACATGCAGGACGGCACCATGAATATCTCCCGCAGCCGCCAGATGCTCTGACGGGGGAGCGGGTTGAAAGGGATGGGCAGCGCTCCCCAGGGGTGCTGCCCGTCCCCTTTGTTTAGAGGATGAGAACCCGCTCCGGGTGCGCCCGTCTAAAATTCAGCCCGGGTGACTATACTGGACACAGAGCCACTGGCAGGGAGAGGTTGCCACAAGTGGCGCTTTGTAGTATAATAAACCGATTTGCCGGGTCACCTGGCCTGGCTGGCGGTTTTTGGAGATTGAGGTGTTTGCAAGTGTCAGAGCAGCCCATCCATGACTATATACAGCCGGGGAAGCGGGCCCACCTGGTGGGCATCGGCGGAGTGTCCATGGCCTCGCTGGCAGAGGTGCTGCTGGGAGCCGGGATGATCATCACCGGCTCGGATCAGCGGGAAGGGGCCACCGTGGGACATCTGCGGGGCCTGGGCATCCCTGTGACCATCGGCCACCGGCCCGAGAGTGTGCTGGGGGCGGACTGCGTGGTGCGTACCGCCGCCGTCCACGACGGGAATCCGGAGATTGCGGCGGCCCGGGCCGCCGGCATCCCGGTCTTTGAGCGGGCCCAGGCGTGGGGCGCCATCATGCGGGGGTACAAGAACGCCCTTTGCATCTCGGGCACCCATGGTAAGACCACCACCACCTCCATGTGTACCCATGTGTTCATGGCAGCCGGAATGGACCCCACCGTGATGATCGGGGGCACCCTGCCCCTGCTGGAGGCGGGCCACCGGGTGGGCCAGGGGGAGACCATCATCCTGGAGTCCTGCGAGTACTGCAACTCCTTCCTGTCCTTCTATCCCACAGTGGCGGTTATTCTGAATATCGAGGCCGATCACCTGGACTTCTTTCAGGATCTGGACGACGTGGAGCGCTCCTTCCGGGCCTTTGCGGATCTGGTGCCCGACAGCGGCATGATCGTGGCCAACTGCGAGGACGCCAACACCATGAAGGCTCTGGAGGGGGAGCGGCGTCCCATGCTCACCTTTGGGGTGGAGCGGGGGGACGTGCACGCGGCCAACCTCACCGTGCGCGGCGGCTTTGCCAGCTTCGACGTGGTCTACCGGGGGGAGCGGTACGCCCATCTGGAGCTGTCGGTACCGGGGATGCACAACGTGCAAAATGCCATGGCCACCGCCGCAGCGGCCATCGTGCTGGGAGTGCCTGGCTCGGCGGTGGAACAGGGGATGCGAACCTTCCGCCTGCCCGGCCGGCGCTTTGAGGACAAGGGGCGCTACCACGGCGCGCAGGTGTGTGATGACTACGCCCACCACCCCAGCGAGGTGGAGGCCCTGCTGGACACCGCCCGGCAGCTTCCCTACCAGCGGGTGGTGCTGGCCTTTCAGCCCCACACCTACTCCAGGACCCATGAACTGTTTGATGACTTTGTCCAGGTGCTGCAAAAGGCGGACGTCACCTTGCTGGCGGAGATCTTTGCAGCCAGGGAGGACAACACCGTGGGCATCTCATCCAAGGATCTGGCCGCACGCATCCCGGGCAGTATTTACTGCCCTACCCTGGCGGACGTGACGGCTGCCCTCCGGGACATCGCCCGGCCCGGGGACTTGATCCTCACCGTGGGAGCTGGGGACATCTACCTGGCGGGTGAGGCATTGGTGGCTCAGAACAGCCCTGGATAGCGGATAGAGAGAGAAGGGGGAGGACCGTGGCTTATACCATCGGAATCGACCTGGGTGGGACTGCTACCAAACTGGTGGCCTGTGCCGTTGGGGGCAACCCGGTGGCGTGGGGCAAGCTGTCCACCCGACCGGAGCCCGGCTTTGCCGCCCAGGCGGCGTCAGACTTCCTGGCCGGGCAGGGCATCGGCCGTGAGGAGGTGGAGTGCATTGTGCTCACCGGGGTGCGCACCTCCTTCCTCACCCAGCCCCTGTTGGGCCTGCCCACCTATACGGTGCCTGAGTTGGAGGCCATTGGCTGGGGCGGGCTGGCTGCCTCGGGGCTGAAGCGGGCCCTGGTGGTGAGCATGGGAACCGGTACGGCCCTGGTTCTGGCCGGGCCAGAGGGCCGATCTCACCTGGGAGGCAGCGGCATCGGCGGCGGCACCCTATGTGGGCTGGGCCAGCTTCTGCTTGGAGAGCGGGACGGGGAGCGGATCGGACAGCTGGCGGTCCAGGGCCGTCCGGAGAAGGTGGATCTGCTGATGCGGGACATCTGCCGGGCGGACATCCCAACCCTCCAGCCTGACCTGACGGCGGCTAACTTCGGCAAGCTGGACCCGGAGGCCAGCCGGGCCGACCTGGCCCTGGGGCTGGTCACGATGATCTTGCAAAGCGTGGGTTGCCAGGCGGCCTTTGCCGCCCGGGGGATCCCGATCCAGGACATCGTGCTCACCGGGGCGCTCACCCTGCTGCGCCAGAGCGAGGAGATGTTTGCCTTTATGGGGGAGATGTTCGGCCTGCGCTTCCGCATTCCGGCCCGGGCGGAATTTGCCACGGCGTTGGGCAGCGTGCTGTGCCCTCAGCGGGTGTGGCCCCCCGTTTGATTGGATGGAAAGCGCCCCGGCGGTAAGCCGGGGCGCTTGTTTCATCTGGACGGGCCGCTTACAGCGCCGTGTCCAGCCTCCCCGGCCTTGACCGGGGAGGCTGTCGTTTTGACGGAGTGGGGTATCGTGTGGAGTGGGGCACGTCCCGCTGGGAGGATTACCCGGCCACCTGCTCCAGAAAGCGCATGAGCAGGGCGGCCATCTGGGCCCGTACGGCAAAGCCCTGGGGATTGAGCTGGTTGTCTGAACCCTGGATCAAACCAGCCCCGCTGGCCCAGGACATGGCTGAGGCCGCCCAGCCGGACACCTGCTTCCCGTCGGCAAAGGCGAACAAGCTGCCCGAGGCGGTCAGGTCATAGCCCTTGCGCTGGGCGTAGCGGTATAGGATGGTGGTGAGCTGCTCCCGGGTGATGTTGTCGTCCGGCCCAAAGCTCTGTCCGCTGTATCCGCTGACGATGCCTTGGCTGGTGGCCCAGACCACCGCCTTGCCGTACCACCAGTTGTCTGGCACGTCGGTAAAGGGATTCTCTGCGTCTACCCCTGGCTCGCCTTCCAGTCGGTGCAGGATGGTCACCAGCTGGGCCCGGGTGGTGGGCAGATCAGGGCCGAAGGTGGTGTCGCCGGTGCCGCGCATCAGGCCGTTGACATACGCGTACTCCACCGCCCCGGCGTACCAGTCGCTGGCCTTCACGTCGGTGAAGGGGACGATGGGAGGTTCCTCCGGCTCGGCCTGGCGGAAGGTGAGGTGGATGCGTACATCTCCAGCTGGCATGGTGAAGGTGTAGGTGCCGTCCTCCTGCCAGGTGACCTCCAGTTGCGTGCCGTTGGAATCTGTGACGGTGAGTGCCTCCACCTCATAGCCTTCGTTGGGGGTGACGGTGATGGTGACGGAGCTCCCTGCCTGAGCCGCGTGATCCACCTGCACTGCGCCGTGCTCAGGCTGGGTCAGGGAAACGACGTGGTACGTCGTTTCCTCTTCGGTGGGGGTTCCCCCTTGCCCACCGGAACCATCCGTTTCGCTGCCGGCAGTGACCGTCAGCGTCCCCGGCTCATACTGAATCGCCGCCCGGTAGTTCCTGCCTGCCGGGACCGCTCCTCCACTGGGGATGATGGGATAGGTGCCGGGTACATCCAGCTCAGCGTCGCAGGTGAGGGTGGGGGCCTGGGATAGGCGGTCTCCTTCCACCAGGCCAAAGACCTGGTAGCCGTACTCCGGGGCAGGCTGGCCCGCTGTGACGCGCTGGTCATTGGCCTTGATGATGATGGCGGCTGGCTGGATGGTGAAGGGCAGGCGCACCTCGCCCTGGTATTCCTCGCCGTCTGGGATCCGAATGGTCACCATGTAGCTGCCCGCGTCGGTGGGTGGTGCGTCGCCGTCGTAGGACGTGTCCCCGGTTCCGGCATAGGTGACCTCGTATGTTCCCTCATAGTCGCTGATGGGGGTGCCGGTATAGCCGGCCTGCGGCCGGCCATTATAGACCAGGTCTGTGGCTGGCTCCACCCCGGAGATTGGCACGCCGGCCTGGGGCACATAGGTGACGGTGACCAGGAGGTAGGTGTCAGCATAGTTGCTTGAACCGTATAGGAGCACGACCACCCGATCCTCCTGAGTATAGCTGCCCTCGGGATCCAGGCACAGGGTGAGCACGTCTGGCCCATCTTCGCCGATCTGCGGGGTGCATAGCCCGTGGAATATGGAACCGGGATAGAGTTCAGCGATGAACGACGCCCCCTCCGGAAGGCCGTCCAGCCCGGCCAGGTCAATGGTGGTACTGGAGCCCGGGTAGATCTCCAGCTCAACCTCCAGCTGTATGGGAACCAGGCGCGCCTGCTGGATTTCTCCCCGGCCGGTGCAGGCGGGTTCTGCCAGGGTGTAGTCGGGGTGATGCAGGGTGACGGTGATCTCCACCGGCTTGTCCCGTCCCGCATTTGGATCCTGGAAGTGGGCCGTGGCGGTGTAGTCCTCCCCCAGGGTGAGCGCCACCGATTCCCCGTCCGGCCCGGCAAAACTGACCTGGGAGACGGTGGCGTCAGTGGTGCCGTCATAGGGACGGGCCTCCACCTGGGCGGACTCAATGGTCAGCGGGGTGGGCAGAGGCTCCACCGCGTCGGTGAGCTGGGCGAGCGCATTGTGGTAGACCGGGAACGGATTGGCCCCCGTCCAGGAGCGGCGGATGACTGGACGGCCATCCGTTCCTGGGGTAAGGATGAGCACGGTGGGGGAGCTTTCCATGGCCAGGCCCAGGGCCAGCTTGTAAGTGCTGCATACCAGCGCTCCGTCGGCGTATATCGCCAGGGAGGGGGGCAGTTCTTCCACCGGGGCGACATAGGTTTGGAAGAATTCCAGCACCTCCGCCCGGCTGACGCCGCCGCTCTCCACGGCCAGCACCCGCAGCTTGCCGTTATCCAGCCAGCCGCTGTCCAGAATATCCCGCAGCAGTCCATAGGAGTCGGCGCACGGACTGCTGGCCGAGCCATGAAAGAAGATCAGCACGGCAGCCCCATCCGACGGGATCTCGTAATCGAAGCGGTGGGATACCCCGCTGGCCAATTCGGTCACGGGAAGGCCGCTGCCCACGACCGGATCCACCACGCCGTGGTCTGTTCCAGCAGCCCGCCCTGCCCAGGCCAGTGCCGCCAAGGATAGGGTGAAGGCCAGCACGCCGATCAGAACTCGTTTCATGTGATCAATCCTTCCCGACTTGCGTTTTGTCGAAAATTGTTGGATTATGTCTCAAAGTGTAGCATATCATGGGGAATTAGGCAAGAAGGAGAATGAATTGGACAGGGGAGGCCCCACAGGACGGAAAAATCCCCTCCTCCCTGTCCGGCTGGACAGGGAGGAGGGGTCAGATTACCTATTCCGAGGCCGGGCGCCCATGCCGCTGTACGGGCAGCTGTCCAGCTGGTTGTCAGGCAGGTGGCAGGCCCGGCGCTGCTGCTCGGTCAGCTGGCGGACCAGGGTGGTGGCAGGATGGCTCAAAAGAGCCTCCGGCGCGTCATATTGATGGATCTTGCCCTGGTCCATCACCAGCACCTTGGTGCCAAGCTTTAGCGCCTCGGCGATGTCATGGGTGACGAATAGGACCGTGATCCCTGTCTGACGATAGATACGCTGCAACTCGGTTTGCAGCTGGGACCGGGTGATCTCGTCCACTGCGCCGAAGGGTTCGTCCATCAGCAGGATATCTGGAGAGGCGGCCAGCGCCCGGGCGATGCCCACCCGCTGCTGCTGCCCGCCGGACAGCTCTGCGGGATAGCGTCCCTTCAGGGCCGGGTCCAGGCCGACGATCCCCATCCACTTATCCACGGCGGCCCGTGTTCTCTGCCTGTCCTTCTTGTTGAGCAGGTTGGGCACATAGGAGATGTTCTGCTCCACCGTCATGTGGGGGAACAGGACGCTGCCCTGGATGGCGTAGCCGATGTTCCGGCGCAGCTGGGTCTGGTTTTGATCCCGGATGTTCTGGCCCTGGACCCAGATTTCACCTGTGTCTGGCGACAGCAGGCCGTTGACCAGCTTGAGCACGGTGGTCTTCCCGCAGCCGGAGGAGCCGATGATGGTGACAAACTCCCCCTGGGGCACCTCCAGGTTGAAGCGGTCCAGGACGATCTGATCGCCGTATGCCTTCCCCACATTTTGAAAGGAAATGGCTGTTTGCATCTGCGCTCCCTCCTCTTATTGCAGCAGGCCGTGGGCCTGTAAGTACGCCTGGGCTACGTCCCGGGGCTCCTCGCCCTGGGACTCCACCTGGTAGTTCATCTGGGCCATGTCCGCGTCGGAGATCAGCCCTGTGAGCTTCTCAAAGATTCCGTTCAGCTCCGGATGGGCCTCCAGCACTTCGCTGCGGATCACATTGCCGCACAGGTAGGATGGGTAGAACTGCCTGTCGTCCTCCAGCACCACCGCATCGGAGGCGGCCAGCTGCCCGTCGGTGGTGAAGATCACCATCACGTCGATCTGCCCCTGGTTGAGGGCCTGATATTTCAAGCCGATGTCCAGGTCCATGGTTTCCCGGAAGCGCAGCCCATAGGTCTGGCACAGGGCCTCATAGCCATCGGCCCGCTCGAAGAAGTCATACTCCGCGCCAAACACCAGATGATTGGCCACGGCGGCCAGGTCGGAATAGGTGCGCAGGTCATACTGCTGGGCAATCTCCCGCCGGACCACCATGCCGTAGGTATTGTTAAAGCCATACATGCCCGCCCATTGCATCCCATAGTTCTGGGCATACTCCTCCTGTAACTGGTCAAACAGCGCCTCGGTGTACACCTCGCCATGGCCCAGTACCATGTTCCATCCGGTCCCCGTGTACTCCGGGTAGAGGTCAAACTCCCCGCTCTCCATGGCCGGCTGGATGTTGGATGTGCCCCCGCCCACGCCCTGGGTCAGCTCCACGGTTAACTCGGTGTCCTGCTCGATGAGAAGATCCAGCATTTCCCCCAGGATATACTGCTCGGTCATGGGTTTGGTGGCGATGCGGATGGTGTTCCCCCGCGGGGTGGGCAGCAGGGCCAGGACGACAGCGGCCAGGCAGGCGGCAAGGGCCACCCCTGCCATGACCCGATTGGCCCGCTTGGCCCGGGCGCTGCGCTGTTTCATGCGCCGTTCCACAAAGCCCAGCACCAGGTCCACCCCCAGGGCCAGCAGGGCGATCAGCAGGCTGCCGGCCATGGTCATGGCCCCGTTATTGGTGGTGATACCCCGGTAGATGGCCACCCCCAGCCCGCCCGCGCCGATGAAGGAGGCGATGCCGGCCAGGGCGATGGTCATGGTGGCCATGCTGCGGATGCCGGACATGATCACCGGCAGGGCCAGCGGCAGACGGACCCGGAAGAGGATCTGTAACCGGGTGCTCCCCATCCCCTTGGCTGCCTCCAACAGGGCGGGCTCAATGTGGGACATCCCGGTGTAGGTGCCCCGCACCATGGGCAGCAGGGCATAGATGGTCAGGGCGATCACCGCCGTGGCGTTGCCCACCCCGGAGAAGGGGATGAGAAAGCCCAGCATGGAGATGGAGGGGATGGTGTACAGCAGACTGACCAGCCCCAGCGCGGGCTTTGCCGCCGGCCGGATCTCGCTGATGAGGATGCCTGCCAGCCCGCCGGCTAAAATGGCAATGGCGATGGCCAGCAGGGAGATCTCCAGATGCTCCCAAAGCAGCCCGGCAAAGAAGTCCCACCGGCTGAGCAGCAGGCTGCCCATGTCCCGAATCATGTTCATGTCCCCGCCCCCCTTGTCTGGATGGCCTGGACCGGGCACAGCTCCTGACACAGGCCGCAGTGCAGGCAGTGCGCCTGGACGATGGAAAAGGGGGCGCCGGACTCAATGCAGTTCTGAGGGCAGCCCCGCTGGCACTTCCCGCAGCCGATGCAGGCAGAGGTGATGACAAACCCCTTCTCCTGGACGTCACCCCCGCCCAGGGCAAAGCTCTCCCGATGGATGGGCTGTTGGCCCAGGTCGAACACCTCCATCTGCCCGTTGTCCAGGCAGAAGGGCTCCAAAATGTACCGGCTCTGGCCCGGATAAACCGTCTCCATAGCGGGGTTTTCCACAAAGATCCGGTCAATCCAGTCCCGCTGCCCGTCCAAATGCCGGACCCGCCCGGACAGGCGGATCATCTGGTAGGCGGGGGTGAGGGCGGCGACAGCCACCTGGCCGGTGGAGAGCAGCTGATGGTAAAAGGCCTTTCCCCGGGCGGTGCAGAAGTAGAGTGCGTCCTGTTCCACCAACATGACGTCAATGATGCGCACCTGGGGCAGGCCGGATGCGTCCACCGTGGCAAAGGCCACGTCTTTCACCTGGCGCAGCAGCGCCAGGCAGTCCTGTGCGGTCATGGTAATCCCTCCCTGTGCCAGGCCCCGGGATGGCGCGGGCCTGGTACCTTTTTCGGTATTGTACCCTGCTTTTCCCCCGCTGTAAAGTAGGCACAATCAAGTGGGATAGTTACCCCCCGGATACCAGGCTGGCCAGCCGCACAAAAAAACGCCGCCCAGCGGGCGGCGTTTTTCCCCCAGCCGAGGCCGGTGGCTTTGTCCTCAAGCAGGGCTGAGCGCGTCCTTGCCCAGGCCGCAGCCGGGACATACCCAGTCGTCGGGCAGCTGATCCACAGGGGTGCCGGGGGCCACATGGCCGCCGGGATCCCCTGCGGCGGTGTCGTACTCATAACCGCATACGCATACATATTTCATGTGTTCGTTCCCTCCTTTTCGTCTGGGCGCTTGGCCGGCGCCCGCTCCAGTCAACTGGCCCCGCCGCAGGTGGGGCGCATTCTATTCTTTCCCAGTCTCGCCAGGAAATGATACGCATAGAATGGGGGAATTTTTCACAAGCTGGAACCAAAACCACGAGGAAATGAGGTTCACGCCATGAAACGATCCATCGCCCTGGCCCTGGCCTGTCTGGCCTGTCTGGCCACCGCCCCCGCGCCCGCCCGGGCGGACGCAGGCGCCCTGGCCCTCACCGCCCCCAGTGCCGTGCTGATGGAGAAATCCACCGGCACCGTGCTCTACCAGCAGGATGCCCACACCCAGTACGAGCCCGCCTCGGTGACCAAGGTGATGACCCTGCTGCTGGTCATGGAGGCCATTGAAGCCGGCGCACTCAGCTGGGACGAGATGGTTACCGCATCCGCCCACGCCTGCTCCATGGGCGGCTCCCAGATCTGGCTGAAGGAGAATGAGCAGATGAGCGTGGCCGACATGGTCAAGGCGGTGGCCGTGGCCTCTGCCAACGACTGCGCCGTGGCCCTGGCCGAGCACATCGCCGGCAGCGAGGACGCCTTCGTCCAGCGTATGAACCAGCGGGCCCAGGAGCTGGGCATGGAACATACCAGCTTTCTCAACTGCACCGGCCTGCCTGCTCAGGGCCATGTGTCCTGCGCCTATGACATCGCCCTGATGAGCCGCCAGCTCATCCTCTATCATCCAGCCATCCGAGCCTTTACCACCATCTGGATGGACTCCTTGCGGGACGGTCAGTTCCAGCTGACCAATACCAACCGGCTCATCTTCTACTATGAGGGGGCTACCGGCCTCAAGACCGGCTCCACCGACACTGCCCTGTACTGCCTGTCGGCCACCGCCGAGCGGGACGGCATGGAGCTGATCGCCGTGGTGATGCACGCGCCCACCTCTGACGACCGGTTCGACAGCGCCCGCACCCTGCTCAACTACGGCTTTGCCAACTACGCCCTCACCCCCGTCTATCCTGACCAGGCCATTCCCCCCGTGCCCGTGCTGCTGGGCCAGGCCGATACTGTCCAACCCATGCTGGCCCGGGACTGCGTGCTGCTGCTGGGCAAGGCGGACGGCGGGACGGTCACCACCGAGGTGACCCTGGCCGACCAGGTGGAGGCCCCGGTGGAGGCCGGGCAGAAGCTGGGCCAGATGACCGTCTATGTGGACGGGGTGGAGGCCGATGTGGTGGACCTGGTGGCCCCCGCCGCTGTGGAGCGGCTCACCGTGGGCTCCATCTTCCGGGAGCTGCTGGACGGGCTGTTCCTGCGCGCGTCCTGAGACAGCCTTGCCCCATAGATGCAAAGCGCCCCCGACCTTTCCCTTTGGAAAGGTCGGGGGCGAACTGCCCTCATTGGCCCTGGATGGCTTGATTGCCGGTGGACCAGACCTGGGCCTGCCCGGCCCTCGCCGGGGTGTTCTGGGCCATGACGCCAACCAGGGCGTGGGGGACATAGGCCTGCTCCAGATAGGCGGTTTCCTCAGGGCTCAGCACCAGCTCCACCGCCCGGGCGGCCCCTTCGATGTGGCTGGGCTTGGTGGCCCCCACCACAGGCGCGGTCACCTTGCCCAGCAGCCAGGCCAGGGCGATCTCCGTCATGGACACCCCCCGCCGGTCAGCAAGCTCCGCCACCCGCTGGATGATCACGCCGTCCTGCTGGGCGGTGGCGTCGTACTTCAGCTTGGCGTAGCTGTCCTCCTCCAGCCGTTTGGAGCGCTCCCCTGGCCGCTTGGCCAGCCGCCCTCCTGCCAGGGCGCTGTACGGGGTCGTGGCGATGTGATCCTCGGCGCACAGCTTGGCCATCTCCCGCTCCTCCTCCCGGAAGATCAGGTTGTAGTGCCCCTGGACGCTGACGAACTTGGGAAAGCCCTCCCGCTCGGCCAGGGCATTGGCCTTGGCCAGCTGGTAGGCAAAGCAGTTGGAGATGCCTACATACCGGGCCTTGCCCGCCCGGACGACCCGGTCCAGCCCCTCCAGGATATCGTACAGGGGGGTCTGGTAGTCCCACATGTGGTAGATATAGAGGTCTACATTGTCCAGCCCCAGATTCTTCAGGCTGGTGTCCAGCATCCGCTGGATGTGCTGCTGGCCGGAGACGCCCCGGGCAATCTCTTCCGGGGTGCGGGGCAGGAACTTGGTGGCCACCACCACCTGATCCCGCTGGGCAAAGTCCCGGATGGCCCGGCCCAAAAACTGCTCGCTGGTGCCGCTCTGGTAGCCGATGGCGGTGTCAAAAAAGTTGACCCCCAGCTCCAGCCCCTGCCGGATGATCCGGCGGGAGTGTTCCTCGTCCAGCGTCCAGCTGTGCTGGCCGTTCTGGGCGTCTCCAAAACCCATGCAGCCCATGCAGATGCGGGAGACCTTCAAATCAGACGTGCCCAATGTGGTGTACTGCATGATGCCTCCTTTTACTCCAGGCCGGCGTAGGCGGCGTCATCCACCGGCTCCAGCCACTCGCTGGCGCTCTCCTCCCCGGGAACCTCCAGGGCGATGTGGGAGAACCAGCTGTCCTTCTTGGCCCCATGCCAATGTTTGACGTTGGCCGGGATGGTGATCACGGTGCCTGGGGTGAGACTGACGGCGGGCTTGCCCTCCTCCTGGTACCAGCCCTCCCCAGCGGTGCACAGGAGGACCTGGCCGCCACCCTGCCGGGCGCGGTGGATGTGCCAGTTGTTGCGGCAGCCCGGCTCAAAGGTGACGTTGGCCAGGAATACCGGGCACTGCCCTGGCTGGGTCAGCGGATTGAGATAGGAGTTGCCGATGAAATACTGGGCATAGGCGGTGTTGGGCTGGCCCAGGCCAAAGTGGTTTTGCTGCTGGAAGGCGGCTTGGTCATGGATACGCATGGAAAACACTCCTTCTGTGATGATGGTGGACAGGTTGGTGGGATGGAACGGGGGGCCTTTCCACCGCGGTCCTTTGAGATGGGGAAGCAGGGCTTTGTCTGCATGATAGAGCGAATGTAGCCTCATGTCAAATGCCTATTTTTCATATCGTCCCATACGTTTTCTGCATAGGAGAGCCCAGGCGGTGAAGCAACCGCTCCGCCTGGGGCTCATGCCTCCGGCCTGAGGGGGCCGTAGAAGTAGGAGGCGGTGGCGCCACCGTCGATGAGGAAGTCCGCCCCGGTGATGAACGCACCCTTCCGGCTCATCAGCAGCTCGGCCACGTTGGCCACCTCGTCGGCAGTGCCGGGCCGGCCGGCGGGGCATTGGGCGAACATATTCTTGTAGAAGTCGCCCCTGGGGCCGTTGAACTCGTCCAGGGCCAGGGGGGTGACGATGATGCCCGGCGAGATGGAGTTGACACGGGCGCCCCGCTGCCCCCACCTCACCGCCTCGGCCATCACCCGCTTCTCGTTGCAGCGCTTGGCCAGTTGATAGGCGTGCAGGGTGTCGCGGATGCGCTCCGGCTGGAGGAGGGGAAGGTCCAGCAGCTGCTCGGCGGGGGTGCAGGCCAGCAGGGCGTCCTCTTGAGGGGTGAGGGCGGGCATACGATGGCCGGACTGGCTGGAGATGGTCACCCCAACGCCGCCGGGGGCGATGATTTGCCCCACCTCCTCCAGCAGAGCGGCGGTGCCGTACAGGTCTACTTGCAGGATGGTTTCCACCGGGGCCTGGCTGGGGGAGACGCCGGCGGCGTTGACCAGCATGGTGATCGGGCCGTATTCCCCGGCCTGGGCCAGCAGGGCCTGGATGGACGTCCGGTTGGCCAGGTCCATCTCCAGGGCCAGCGCGTCAAAGCCTGCCTCGCCCATCGTCCGGGCGACGGCCTGGGCGTTGGTCAATTTTTTGTCACCGATGATGATCCTCATGCCGTGGCCCATCCGGCGGGCAATGGCCATCCCGATCTGGCCGGCCCCGGTTAAGATCATGACGTCTTTCATACAAAGCACTCCTTTCTTCTGTACCGCAGGGTGGGTCTACTGCCCCGTTATGCGCAGCATCTCTGTGGAATAGCGCTGGCCGAAGACCTGGTGCGGGCCAGGATCCCGTCCAGCTCCCGCCAGTCCCCCTCGTCCAGTTCCACATAGGCCGCGCTCAATTTTCCCGCAGCCGGTCCTCTCTTGGCGCACGGGATGGGGACGATCCAGGGCTTTTACCGCCCCCCGAACCCATGGGGTGTGGAAATCGGCGTCCTCTCGGTCCCGGATGTGGGGGAAGCTCTCTGCCCCTGGGGGGATCGGCGGCTGGCGGCCTCTCGCCTGTGGGTATGGGGATCGGTCACTTGCCAGTGGGGATGGGGGCAGGTCTTCTCCCCGGGCCGGTTGCCGCGCCCTGGGAGGCGCGCCGGCTACGTGTTAAGGAGTACTGCCGCTCCACGCTCCCTCAGATCAGCTTATCCACCCAGCCCGCCACCTGGTCCCGGGCCTGGGTCGCTTCGGCCCCATGGATGGCCAGACCACGTTCTACCTGGGCCCCCTGGCACAGATGTTTCAGGTCGTTCTCGCTGTGGCCCATGCCGCTCCCTTCGTGGGTGCAGAAGGGGAGGACGAGCTTGCCGGACAGGTCATAGCGTTCCAGGAAGGTGAACATGGCCATGGGCATGGTACCCCACCAGTTGGGATAACCCACAAAAATCGTGTCATACCCATCCAGACTGTCCAGATACGACTTCAGCGCTGGCCGGGCCTTTGCCCGCAGCTCCTGCTTGGACACCTCGATGCAGTCGTAGTAGTCCGCGGGATAGGGCTGGAGCGTGTCCACCTCAAACAGCTCGCCGCCGGTCAGCTCCCCGATCAGCTCGGCCACCACCTGGGTGTTGCCCTTGGAAAGGCTCTTGATGCTCCCGTTCCAGTAGTTCTCGCCCTTACGCGAGTAGTAGACAATCAGGATCTTGCCCATGATGCCCCTCCTTCCATGCTTCTGTCTCTATTGTAACCCAATGCAGAAAATCCGCAATTCCGGTTTTACGGATTGCGGATTAGTTTTTCTTATGTGAATAGTGGATCGCCCTCAAAGCGGCCCGCTGTCAGTCTGATCGGGCGCGCCCTGGGTCAGCAGCCGGCGCAGCAGATCGGCAAAGGCCTGGACATGCCGGGTGTCCTGATCCTTGTGCCAGAACGCGCAGTAGTTGCGCACGATCTGCCGTTCTCCCAGGTAAACGGGCAGGCGGCGGATGGAAGCGCCCTCCGGCGGCAGGGTGTCCACGCGATCAATGGGCAGAAAGCCCTGGTTGCTCACAACCAGGAGACGGCCCTCCTCCAAGTGTTCAGCGAACAGATAGCTACTCCCAAAACCAAGGGTGTGTTGGTAGTATTCCTGCTCTGCGTTGCGCTGCTCCCGGGAGGCAATCAGGATGCAGGGGATGCGCTTGAGCTGTTCCAGGCGAACGTAGGGCTGACGGCTGAGGGGATTGTGGACGGATAGTTCAGCATAGCACCCGCACTGCATCAGCTCAAAATTGACGTAGAGCTGGGAGAAGGCCCGGCGCTGGTCGCTGAGCACCAGATCCACGCCGCCAGAGCGCAGCAGGTCGTAGAGCACCTCATGGGTGCCGTTGACGGTGCGGATGTCCACTTCTGGATGGAGTTTGGAGAAATCGGCCACCGCCTGGTACAGCTCCATCCCGCTGTAACAGCGCAGGTAGCCGATGCACAGCTGCGCCCTATCCCCCGACCCCAGGCGCTTGGTCTCCCGCACCAGCTCGTCCGTCTGCTCCAGAATGGCCTTGCAGTGGGTGTAGAAGTGTTGGCCGGCGGGGGTGAGGGTGAAGCGGCGGTTGCCCCGCCGGATCAGCTCCACCCCCACTTCCCGCTCCAGCGCCTGGATCTGTTGGGAGATGGCTGACTGGGAGATGTAGCATTGGGCCGCTGCCTCGGTGAAGCTGTTGCAGTCGACCACGGCGGAGAAGTATTTCATCTGCCGGAGCAGCATGACCGTGTACCTCCTTCCTGACCTTGAGAGAGTAAGCAACCCCCGGGAAACCGCATGATTCCCGGGGGGATTGAGCCGTTTTGATAACTTTTGCAGAATCTTTCAGCGCTTGCTGAACTGGTGGGCGCGCCGGGCGGCCTTGAGGCCGTACTTCTTGCACCTACAAGAAGAAATCCATTTATTTTCAATGGATGGCGGACCTCTGCCTCAAAATGCACCTCAAAATGCACCTCATTTTGGACTGTTTGCAAATGCTGCCTTAACCTTGGATATAAGATCCTTAGGTTGATTATATGTCAAATGCGCGTAGATGTCCAGCGTAATCTTTGCGTGTTCGTGACCGGCCAGCACCTGGACAGTCTTGACATCGACGCCACCAAGAAGCAGATTGGTGATATAGGTGTGGCGCAGCTGATGGGGTGTTACCTCAAAGCCCAGGCTGTAAATCACATGGCCGTTATTACGAGCATTTTCCCCCAGCTTGGGATGGAGCATATGTATCGAACAAAGGCGCTAATGCCTGTATAGTACATTTATCTGTTAAGGCAAACAGGGTATCATGTCTATAAAGGCTTTTTGCCCGTCCACTTTAACTTTCGGACAAATTATGATACCATGCGGTATGCTGGTATGGAATTAGACCATCTGGAAATATCAGGAATCCGTGAATAAAGCGGGGCTTAAAGCAAAGAGAATTGGCAGAGAGAGCGAATATTTCCTCTCAGCATATCAGCCATATTGAAACAGGCCGCGCACAGGTGAGCCTCCCGACATTGGTTGCGATCTCCAATGCATTGCAGACAGACTGCAATACCTTATTAGGAGAGACTTTGACGGCAGCTCAAAATACTCTTTACCGCCAAAGTTTGAAGAAATTTTCGCGGCAATGGACTCAAAGAAATTTCAGCTTTGCCATGAAATTTGCAGATTGATTGTGGAATCAGATTCCTAAAAGAGAGACCATGCTAAAGCAGAGAGGTGTTCCAATTTGGACCGGAATACATTTATATCCGCCTTGTTTCAACGGGAATATCCCACGTTGATTCGCTTGTCATATCGTTTGACTGGCAGCAGGGAGATGGCGGAGGATCTATGCCAGGATGCCTTTTTTCTTGCGACCCTTCGCTATGAAGAATTGCTCCATCACCCATCTCCTGGAGGCTGGTTGACCCTGACCCTGTTCAACTTGGTGCGAAATGAACGCAGGAAAGCAAAGAATCGCCTGACACAGGTTTCTGTGGACGAGGTTGCGAACCAACTTATTTCAAACGATCAGACAGCTTCCATTGAAACGCTATTACCGGTGCAGTTGTCCAGCGATGAACGCAAAATCTTGGTTTGGAAGTTTGAATACAAAATGGACTATCGGGACATCGCAAATGCACTGGGCATTACAGAGGGAGCTGCCAGAATGAGGGTATCCCGAGCGTTGAAACGGTGTAAAGAATTGCTGGATGACCATACATAAAATTTTTTCAAAAACCCTGTGACAAATTACCCTTCTGAACACATGCATTAATTGAGGGGAAATGAGGTGAGAACATGGAAAGCAATACGGAACGCCGCACCAATCAGCCAAAACTACCGAATGGCCACCTGGATTTTTCCGAAGAGCTGGACGCTATGTCCGTGTCCCAGCTTGCCCAGGCCATGGAGGACGCGCTGGAGGACATGACGGAAGAAACCTATGATGAGGCCCTGCTTTCCGCGTATTTGGACGCCTTGGATCAAAAGGCGCCTATGCCGGACATGCTGGACACGGATGAGGCCTGGAGGGCGTTTCAAAAGAAGGTTGAGGACGCCTCCCTTGCGGTTGGGGCCTTCTCGCCCAAGCGTCCGGCCCGGTTCCGCCGGGTTGTTCGTACCGGCCTGGTCGCCGCTATCATGGTCGCAGTGCTGTTCGGCATGATGGTAGCGGCCCAGGCCGCCGGCGTGGACGTGTTTGGCGCCGTGGCCCGCTGGACGGAGGAGACGTTCCGGTTCAACGTATCGGAGGATCATACAGCCGCCGGATGGTTCGCGGACTATCAGGAGGAGTTGGACGCGGCGGGACTGTCGGAGGAATATCTGCCCACCTGGGTCCCGGAGGGATATGAAGTCACAGATTTGCAGATTCAGGAGTTAAATCGGGGGATCGATATCTATATCCTATACAGCGGGGAGAATGGCTCCGCCTTTGATCTTCTCATTTCAATCTATAATGAACCGGATGCTATGGAACAACATATTTTTGAGAAGGATGGCACTCCGGTACAAACGGTCCAAGCCGGTGGCAAAACGATTTACCTGTTGGGGAATCTGGGGGTTCAGACTGCCGTATGCCAGGATCGGAATGTAATCTATTCTTTGGTGGGAGACCTTTCCCAAAATTTGATTGAGGACATTTTTACTTCAATAGGAGATGAGTGAACAGATGAAGAAGATCTCATTGATACTCTCCATGGTGCTGATCAGCCTGTTGATTTGCCCAATCGCCGCTCAGGCCAGGGCCAGTGAAAACATAGCCAACCATGAGGTTAATGCATTACAGGGGGATGGCCGGGGAGAAATCAGCATAGATTTTGTGGTGCGTGCTACGGCGTCTTTGCCTAAGATCGGGGCCTTGAAAATAACGATTTACAAAGCGAATGGGGACTACGTGAAAACTATTTGGGGAAACACCTCTAACGGACTGCTTTCTCCAAAAAGTGGGCGCTATTATAGTAATACATATACATACGAAGGGACGCCTGGAGTATCGTATTACGCGGTTGTTACGGTCTGCGCCGGCACTGCCACAGACTACGATACGAGAGAAGTCACCACGGCAACGGTGCGCGCGCCATACTGACATTGCGAACATTCTTCTTAACAGAAGCAGGACCCGAGGGATCAATGCCTCGGGTTCTGCTTTTTTCGCCTGAAAAAATTTTCAGATTTGGCGTTACCTTTTGGCTCTGTGAAGACATGTATATAGTAGAGGCATCCATTTACTACTTAAAACGAATTGAGGTGAGTCCCATGGGCTAACGCCAACTGTCATATCACAGATTTGCAGCCCTGCGCAGAACTTATAATGCTGGAAGAACTGTATGTGGACGGCAATCAGATCACAGATCTACAACCATGTTCGGGACTCAAAAAAGAATTGCGGTAAGTCACATGATCTGTAGAGAGACCTCCTGATGGACAGGTAGGTATCATTAAAATTCATTCGATGAAGATAGGAGCTTAATCATGAAAAGACAAGCAAATTATGTAAAAAATCCGTATCAGCGATTTTGTGCGGAGCCATACTTTTCTCTTTTCTGACAGGAATGGCCCATGCTACAACTGGACAACAGAATCAAGAGATTCTTTATGAAAATATAACATCATCAATTGACCCAAGACTTACTGTTGAGGTTTTGGAAGAGATTCCAGATGGGGTCATTCCAAAAGCATTTGAATCCTGGGAAAAAGCTGTTGAATGGATTAACTCTCTTAATCTGGAACCTCCAAAAACTCGAGCTGTGCAACTCAATTTTTTCCCAAATGAGAATTATGTGCCAAGAGGAGAAATAGGGAACATTGGATATACTCCGATGCCTTCTGGATCGGGGACTATAACGCATACGCAGACTTATGATTTGCCGGGACTGAGCGCGCAGACGGTGAGAGCAGACCATTACTTTGAATATAAGAATGGCACTGTTACCGACTGGTCTGTGTATGTTAATATTAGCGGTCTTGGATTTTCGACATATCAAAATACATACAAAAAACTTGAAGTGCATGATTTAGGT
>DVJZ01000047.1 GCA_018716385.1 Candidatus Enterenecus merdae | reverse complement strand
GACCATAGCGAAAAGATGTGAGGAACAGAATGTTCTTTCTACTATATCAGATATATCAGAAGGGAAGCGAAACCCGTGCGGGAAAAGCACGCTTGCTCAAGACTTGCTTCGCCTTTGCCCTGATTTTGAGTTCGACCTTTTTCGCTTTGCATTGCACCGATACAAAATTCTTTGTGATCTCCAGGTTTCCCCTTGACAAACTCAGAGTGATTTGCTAATATAACTATGTTATATAACAGCGCTATCCAGGAGGGGACGCCAATGCCTGCCGAGTCAACTCTGCTACGTATCCACCGGGCGGCCAAGGCAGAGTTCCTGGAAAAGGGATTCCAGGGCGCCTCGTTGCGGAGCATTGTCAAATCCCTTGGGATGACCACCGGGGCCTTCTACGGCTACTATAAGAGCAAGGAGGAGCTGTTTGAGGCGCTGGTGGGCCAGGCCTACGACTACCTGATCGGCCGCTTCACCAAAGCCCAGCTGGACTTTGCCAAACTCCCCCACGCCCGCCAGCCAGAGGCTCTGGGGGAGGTCTCCGGGGAATGTATGTCCGACATGCTGCACTACGCCTATGACCACCTGGAGGAATGCAAGCTCCTGCTGTGCGCCGCCGAAGGGACGCGGTTTGCCGGCCTGGTGGACGAGATGGTGCGCATTGAAACCCAGGCGACTCACGCCTACTGCCAGGTACTGGAGGAGCTGGGCCGGCCGGTTCCGGACATCGACCTGCGCCTGGAGCACATCCTCATCACAGGGATGTTCCACACGTTCTTTGAGCTGATCATCCATGAGATGCCACTGGCCCAGGCGGAGAACTACCTTCGGGAGATGCGCGCGTTTTATACTGCTGGGTGGATGGAAATCATGGGGCAGTAATGCCCCGTCCTTTCTGCCCAATGGTTAGCTATAGCTAACTAAAGGAGAAGAAAAAGGAGGAATTTCGTTGAAAAAGCAGTCCAACCTGTCGCGCCTGCTGGCCATGGCCGGTGGGTACAAACGTCTGGCCCAGGCGTCCTGGGTGCTGTCTGCCCTCAGCGCCCTGATCGCGCTGGCACCCTACTACTACATTTGGCGCATCATGGGGGAGGTGCTGGCCGTGGCGCCAGACTTTGACCAGGCCGAGCATCTGGTACAGAACGGCTGGATGGCGGTGCTGCTGGCGGTGGTGGCGGTGCTGGTGTACATCGGGGGGCTGATGTGCTCCCACCTGGCCGCTTTTCGGATTGCCACCAACTTGCGCTTGCAGGCCATGGCGCACATCGTCCAGCTGCCCCTGGGGGCGGTGGAGCGCTTTGGCAGCGGCAAGCTGCGCAAGATCGTCAACGAGTCAAGTGCCGCCACCGAGACCTATCTGGCCCACCAGCTGCCAGACCGGGCGGGAGCCATCGCTACCCCCTGCGGGCTGTTGGCGCTGCTGCTGGTGTTTGACTGGCGGCTGGGTCTGCTGAGCCTGGCCCCGGTGCTGCTGGGCTTTCTCATCATGATGGCCATGACCGGGCCGCGGATGCAGCAAAAGATGAAGGAGTATCAGGATGCCCTGGGGGATATGTCCAACGAGGCGGTGGAGTACGTCCGGGGTATCCCGGTGGTCAAGACCTTTGGCCAGACCATCTTTTCCTTCAGGAAGTTCAAGGATTCCATCGATCGGTATAAGGTCTGGGTCATCGCCTATACCAAGCAGTTGCGGGCCCCCATGATGTGCTACACCGCCGCCATCAACGGCGTGTTTGCCTTCCTGATCGCCGGCGCCCTGCTGCTGACCCAAACGGGGGTGACCACCAGTTTTGTGCTCAATCTGATCTTCTACATCATCCTCACCCCCATCATTTCGGTGACCCTAACCCGCATCATGTTCCAGAGCGAGAACGCCATGATTGTAGACGATGCTCTCCAGCGCATTGACAGCGTACTGAACCTGGCCCCGCTGACCCAGCCGGAGGATCCACGGCACCCTAAGAACCGCTCGGTGGAGCTGGAGGACGTGTGCTTTGGCTATGACGGGGACACCGACGTGCTCCACCACATCTCCCTGTCCATCCCCGCCGGGCAGACCGTGGCCTTTGTGGGGCCTTCCGGCGGAGGGAAGACCACCCTGGCCAACCTGATCGCCCGCTTCTTTGACCCCCGGTGCGGCACGGTGCGCATCGGCGGGGTGGACGCCCGGGACATCCCCAAGGAGGAGCTAATGGACACCGTTTCCTTCGTGTTCCAAAACAGCCGCCTCCTCAAGGCCTCTATCCTGGATAACGTGCGCTTGGGGCGGCCCGAGACAACTCGGGAGCAGGTGCTGGAGGCCCTACATAATGCCCAGTGTGACGACATTCTGGAAAAACTGCCCCAGGGGGTGGACACGGTGGTGGGCGCAAAGGGGGTCTATCTGTCCGGTGGGGAGCAGCAGCGCATCGCCATCGCCCGGGTCATGCTGAAGAACACCCCCATCCTCATCCTGGACGAGGCCACCGCCTTTGCCGACCCGGACAACGAGACCCGGGTGCAGGCTGCCCTGTCCAAGCTATCCCAGGGCAAGACAGTGCTGCTCATTGCCCACCGGCTGACCACCGTAGCTGAGGTGGATCAGATCTATGTGGTGCAGGACGGGCGCATCGCCGAGCATGGGACCAGCCGGGAGCTGTTGGAGCGGGGCGGCCTGTTCGCCCGGATGTGGAACGATTACCAGACTTCCGTGCAGTGGAAGGTAGAAAAGGAGGCGCGTTGAGATGATTGCATGGCTGCAAAAGCGGTACGCCCTGTCCCGGCAGGGGGCCAAGGATCTGGTGAAGGGGTGCCTGGCCTGTGTGCTGCAAAACCTCTCGTTCCTGTTCCCGGCAGGGCTGCTCTACCGGCTGGTGGGGCAGCTGCTGGACGGCGGCGTCCCGGGGGACAGCCTGGCCTTCTACGTGGTGGGCTGCATCGCCTGCGTGGGGCTGATCCTGCTGACCACCTATCTGCAATACAATGCCACCTACTTTGCCACCTATACCGAGAGTGGGGTACGGCGGATCACCCTGGCCGAGCGGCTGCGCAAGCTGCCCTTGTCCTACTTCGGCAAGAAGGACCTGGCCGACCTGACCAGCACCATCATGGCCGACTGCACCTTTTTGGAGCAGAGCTTTTCCCACTTCATCCCCGAGCTGGCAGGGGCCATCCTATCCACGGTGCTGGTGGCGGCCGGCCTGTTTGCCTTTGACTGGCGCATGGCGTTGGCGGCGCTGTGGGTGCTGCCGGTGTCCTTTGCCATCGTGGGCCTCTCCGCCCGGGTGCAGCATCAGCTCAACCAGAAGGCCATGGACGTGAAGATGGCCTGCGCCGACGGCATCCAGGAGTGCATCGAGGCGGTGCAGGATCTGAAGGCCAACAACGCCGAGCAGGTCTATCTGGAGGGGCTGGAGGAGAAGATCCGGGCTGTGGAGCGCCGGAGCGTGATCAATGAGTTTGGCCTGGCGGCCTTTGTGGTGTCCGCCTCCCTGCTGCTGAAGCTGGGCATCGCCACCGTGGCGCTGGTGGGTTCGGCCCTGCTGGTGACGGGCAGCCTGGATGTGCTGACCTTTTTCCTGTTCCTGCTGGTGGTCTCCCGGCTGTATGACCCGCTCCAGGGGGCGCTGCAAAACCTGGCCGCAGTGATCTCCACCCGCACCAATATTAAACGGATGAACGAGATCCTGGAGCATCCCATCCAGCAGGGGGACAGCCGGCTGACCAACCAGGGCTACGATATCCGCTTTGACCATGTGGGCTTTGCCTACAACACGGGGGAGCAGGTGCTGCGGGACGTCTCCTTCATCGCCAAGCAGGGGGAGGTGACGGCGCTGGTGGGCCCCTCCGGCGGGGGGAAGACCACCGTATCCCGCCTGGCCGCCCGGTTCTGGGACGTGGGGCAGGGGAAGATCACCGTGGGGGGCATGGACGTGTCCCAGATCGACCCGGAGGCGCTGCTGCGCCTATACTCCATCGTGTTCCAGGATGTGACACTGTTTGACAACACCATCCTGGAGAACATCCGCATCGGCAACCAGGACGCCACTGACGAGCAGGTGCTGGAGGCAGCGCGGCTGGCCAACGTAGACGAGTTTGCAAAGCGTTTGCCCGACGGCTGGAACACCCAGATTGGGGAGAATGGCTGCCAGCTGTCCGGCGGGGAGCGCCAACGGATCTCCATCGCCCGGGCCTTTTTGAAAAACGCCCCCATCATCCTGCTGGACGAGGCTACCGCCTCGCTGGATGTGGAGAATGAGACGCTGATCCAAACCGCCCTCTCCCGCCTGATCCGGGACAAGACGGTGCTGGTCATCGCCCACCGGATGCGCACCGTGGCCGGGGCAGATCAGATCGTGGTGCTCTCCCAGGGCAGGGTGGCCGAGCAGGGCAGCCCCGAGCAGCTATTGGCTCAGGATGGGCTGTACGCCCGCATGGTGAGACTACAAACCCAGAGCCAGAACTGGACGCTGGGCTAATCCGGGCAAAAGACCCGCCCCATTCCTCGTAAGAGGAGTGGGGCGGGCTGGTCTGGGCAGAGGCGCAGGAAGGCCGGGATGCAAGCGGACTTTAGATCAGGGTGATGAAATCGCTGCTGGCATAGCCCACCACCCCGTCGAAGGAGACCAGGTACCAGTTCTGCCACTGGTTGATCACCGTCAGCTGTGCCCCGTCGTAGGCCCGGGCGATGACCGGCGCGCTGGTGTTTGGACGGGAACGGATGTTGAGGTAGCCCCAGCTGACGTCCACCACGCCTTGCCTGGGGGTCTGGGGATAGAGGAAGGGGATGTTGAAGTACTCGGTGAGGGAGAGCACGATGTTTTGGGCGATGCGGTCCAGGTTGTTCTTGACCCAGGCGGCATCATCCGGGTTGTCGTGATAGCCCAGCTCGATGAATACCGAAGGGGCTCGAGGCTGGCGCACCTCCCCGATGGAGGTGGTGGGCTCGGCCCGCACGTTGTTGGGAAGGGGATAGATGGCCTTGAGGTTGTTGGCCACGATCTCCGAGGCCCGCTTTCCCCGGGTGCTGGTGGGATAATAAAAGACGATGATGCCCCGGTTCTGACCGTAGTTGGCCGGGGCAGAGGCGTTGGAGTGCAGGGCCAGGTGCAGGTCGTAGTTGCCTGCGTTGGAGGCCCGGATGGAGGACGCGGCGGTCATGTCGGGGGTGTTGCGTACATATTGGATGCCTGAAGCATCCAGGTAGGGTACCATGGCGTCAGCCAGGCGGTTCATCCACTCTTCCTCGCTGCCGCCGTTGACGTATAGGTTGCTCTCCTGAGTGGAAGGAGACAGATAGATGATCGGCATAGGATAGACCCTCCTTCTCCCTATCCTATGCCAAGCCGGTGAATTTGACAAAGGGCCGAGACTGCAGTCTCGGCCCTTTGCCCGTCAGGCCAGATTGTGTTCCAGGATCTCCAGTTGGCGCCTGAGCGCGTCCGGAAGCCTGTCGCCAAACTTGGCGTAGAACTCCTGGATGTCAGCAACTTCTTGACGCCATAGCTGGGGGTCCACCCGTAGCAGTTCCTTGAGCGCATCCAACTTGATGTCCAAGCCGTCCAGGTTGATGTCCTCCGGGCTGGGTTCATAGCCGATGGGGGTCTCCTGGGCCTCCGCCTGGTCAGAACAGCGCTTGAGGATCCACTCCAGCACCCGCAGATTGTCCCCAAAGCCTGGCCAGAGGAAGTTGCCCCCATCGTCCAGCCGGAACCAGTTGACGTGAAAGATCTTGGGAGGGTGGGCCATCCGCTGGCCCATGTCCAGCCAGTGCTGCCAATAGTCGGCCATGTGATAGCCGCAGAAGGGGAGCATGGCCATGGGATCCCGGCGAACCACACCCACATCACCGGCGGCGGCAGCAGTGGTCTCCGAGGCCATGGTGGAGCCCACGAACACCCCATGCTCCCAGGACCGGGACTGGTAGACCAAGGGGGCGGTCTTGGCCCGGCGGCCGCCGAAGATGATGGCGGAGATAGGCACGCCCTGGGGGTTGTCAAACTCAGGGGAGAGGCAGGGGCAGTTCTTGGCCGGGGCGGTGAAGCGGCTGTTGGGATGGGCGGGCTTTTTCTCATCCCCTCGGTGCCATTCCAGCCCGTTCCAGTCGATGAGGGTCTCTGGAATATCTGCCCCTTTGGACAGGCCGTCCCACCATACGGTGCCGTCGGCGGGATTGTAGGCCACATTGGTGAAGATGGTGTCCTTCTGGGTGGAGGCCAGGGCGTTGAAGTTGGACTTGGCGTTGGTGCCGGGAGCCACGCCGAAAAAACCGTATTCCGGATTGACCGCCCACAGCCGCCCGTCGCCCCCCACTCGGAGCCAGGCGATGTCGTCCCCCACGCACCAGACCTTCCAGCCCGCCCGCCGGTAGCCCTCAGGGGGGATCAGCATGGCCAGGTTGGTCTTGCCGCAGGCGGAGGGGAAGGCGGCGCAGAGGTAACGCACCTTACCCTGGGGATTTTCCACGCCCAGGATGAGCATGTGCTCCGCCAGCCACCCCTCCCGCCGGCCCAGATGGGAGGCGATGCGCAGGGCAAAGCACTTCTTGCCCAGCAGCACGTTGCCGCCATAATTGGAGTTGATGGACAGGATGGTGTTATCCTCGGGAAAGTGGGCGATGTACTTGTTCTGGCTGTCCAGGCCGGCATAGGAGTGCAGGCCTTTGATGTAGTCTCCGCTATCCCCCAGCGCGTCCAGCACCTGCTGGCCCACCCGGGTCATGATGGCCATGTTGAGCACCACATAGATCGAGTCGGTCAGCTCAATGCCGTACTTGGCGAAGGGGGAGCCCACCACCCCCATGGAGTAGGGGATGACATACATGGTGCGCCCCGCCATGGAACCCGCAAACAGGGCGTAGAGCTTGTCGTACATCGCCTGGGGTTCCATCCAGTGGTTGGTGGGGCCGGCGTCCCGCTCGTCCCGGCAGCAGATGAAGGTGCGGTCCTCCACCCGGGCCACGTCCATGGGATCGGTGCGGTGGAGGTAGCAGCCGGGCAGTTTGTCCTGATTGAGCTGCAGCAGGATCCCTTCTTCCACCGCTTGCCGGCGCAGCGCATCCAGCTGCGCCTGGCTGCCGTCGATCCAGACAATGGACGCGGGGCGGGTTTTGGCCGCCATCTCGTCAATCCATTGGAGTACCGCTGGGTTTTGTGTAGGTGCCATGGTAGCTTGCCTCCTGTTGCGTCAGATTGCAGCCCGGGCACGACCCGTCCCGGGAAGCCGTTTTCCTACCAATAGTGTAGGGGAAAAAGGTGGAAAATGCAAGGGGAATTTACGTCTGCTCCAGGTGTTTGGCCAGACAGGCGAAACGCTCCAGGCTCAGCCGCTCCCCCCGCACCGACTCATCTAGCCCGCAGACAGCCAAAATCTGGCGCAGCTGATCCTTGGAAAAGCGGGGGGCGTAGACGGCGGACAGGGCGTTGAGCAAGGTTTTTCGGCGCTGTGCGAAGGCAGCCCGCACCACAGGGAACAGGGCCTGGGGCGCAACGTCCACCGGGGGGGCCTGATGGGGGAGCAGGCGCACCACCGACGAGGTCACCTTGGGAGCGGGCAAGAAGCATTCCGGCCCCACGTCAAACAGCAGCTCACACTGGGCGTGATACTGGCAGAACAGGGAGAAGGCTCCTCGGTCCGGGCTGTCTGGCGGGGCGCAGATCCGCCGGGCTACCTCCCGCTGGACCATCACCGTGATGGAGCCGAACAGGCCGCACTCCAGCAATTTGGACACCACTGGGGTGGTGATGTTGTAGGGCAGGTTGGCACAGGCATGAACCGGAAGGCCGTCAAACTGCTCGGCCACCAGGGCGGCCAGGTCCAGCTTTATCACGTCCCCCTGAACCACCTGCACGTTGGGGCAGCCGGCCAGCGTCTCAGCCAGGATGGGCAGCAGGGAGCGGTCCAACTCGATGGCAGCCACCCGGCCCGCCCGCCGGGCCAGCTCCACAGTGAGCGAGCCGATGCCCGGCCCGATCTCCACTACCCCGCAGGCGGGGTCCAGCCCCGCAGCGTCGGCGATGTTCTGGGGTACCCAGTCGGCGATGAGGAAGTTCTGCCCCATGGCCTTGGAGAATCGAAAGCCATGCCGGGCCAGCAGGGCCCGGATCTGCTTGGGATCGGTGAGCTTCATTTTTTCCCCTCCCTGGCCAGGGGGCGGCCGTCCAGCTTGGCCTCAAAGGCCAGTCGGCGGGGGTCGTGGCCCTCCCCGGCGCAGACCAGCACGTTGCCCCGGTATTGGAACCCGCCCCGTCGCAGCAGGTTCTGCATCGCTTTATTCTTCCTGTGGGTGTCCACCCGCAGCCACTCAACATCCATCCCCAAGGCCAGTTCTTTGGCTGACTCCAGCAGGCGGTCGGCTACCCCGGCGCCCCGGAACCGGTCGGCCACGGCGCTGCGATGGAGCACGGCGTAGGGCCCGTCGCCCCGCCATTTCCCGTCGGTGATGGCGTCGTAGCCCGCCTCCGGCCCCCTGGTGAGGGAGAACACGGCGGCCAGTTCCCCCTCATAGGTGAGCACATGGCAGCAGCCCTGGGCCATGTCGGCCTGGAACACCTGGGCGGCGGGATAACCGTCCTGCCACTGGTCCACACCACGCCGCCTCAGCAGCGCCCGGGCCTGGGCCACCAGCTCCAGGATGGCGGGCAGGTCGTCGGTTGTGGCCGGCCGGCACAGCAGGGGGGCGGTGAGGACGGGACGGGTGGCCTCCCACTCCAGCTCCCGCAGCAGCTCCTGGTCCTGCCGGCTGGACAGGGGGAGCTTGGCAAACAGGTCGGGCCGGCGCTGCCTGGTGCGCAGCAGCTGCTGCTTGCGCCGCCACCGCTGCACCTGGCTGTGGTCGCCGGAGAGCAGCTCTTTGGGAACCGCCCGGCCCTGCCACAGCTCTGGCCGGGAGTACTGGGGGTACTCCAGCAGGCCGTCCCAGTGGCTCTCGTCCTCAAAGCAGGCCGGGTCGGACAGCACGCCGGGCACCAGGCGGCACACCGCGTCGGCCACCGCCATGGCCGCGATCTCCCCGCCGGTGAGCACAAAATCCCCCAGGGAGATCTCCTCGTCCACATAGGCGTCCAGAAAGCGTTGGTCCACCCCCTCATAGTGGCCGCACACCAGGATCAGGTGGTCGTGCTCCCGGGCCAGGCGCTTGGCGGCGGCCTGGTCAAAGGGGGTCCCGCAGGGGGAGAGGTAGATGGTGTGGCCGGGGCCGCAGGTCTCGGTGATATGCTGCCAGCACCGGTAGAGGGGATCTGCCTGCATCACCGCCCCCCGGCCACCGCCATAGGGGTAGTCATCCACCTGCTTCTGCTTGCTGAGGGTGTAGTCCCGGATCTGGTGGGCCTGGAGGGCCAGCAGCCCCCGCCCCTGGGCACGGCCCAGGATGGAGGAGCCCAGTACGCCGTCCACCGCGTCGGGGAACAGGGTCATCAGGTCGATGCGGTACATCTCCTCACATCCCTTCGATGAGCCGGACCTTGAGATAGCCGCCGGACACGTTGGTCTCCAGGATGAATTCAGGGACGGCGGGGATGAGCAGTTCCCGTTCCCCCCGCACCACATAGACCTTCTGCTGGGAGGGGGAGAGGACGTCGGCCAGCACACCCAGATGCTGTCCCTGCTCGTCCACCACCCGCAGGCCCAGCAGGTCTGCCAGGAAAAAGGAGCCCTCAGGCAGGGGCAGGTCCTTCCGATGGAGGCAGACTACCTTGCCCTTTAGAGCCATGGCCTGCTCCACGTCGGCCACGCCGTCCAGCTGGGCGATGACATTGCCCTTGTGCACCCGGGCTCCCCGCAGGGCCACGGCCGCCCCGTCCAGGTAGAGGGCGGGCAGGGTACACAGCACCTGCGGGCTGTCCGCCCAGGGCTGGATCTTGACCTCCCCCCGGATACCGTGGGTGTTGACGATCCGGCCGCATTCCAACAGATGATCTGACATGGCAAACCTCCTGCCTGGCCGGCCCCTGGCCGGACCCAGATGATAGGGACAGAGCGAGGGCCTTACCGCCCTCGCTCTGCCGGTCAGTCCTTGATCTCTACGGAGACCTTTTTGCCCTGGCGTTGGGCCACCGAGCGCATCAGCGCCCGGATCTCCCTGGCGATGCGGCCCTGGCGGCCGATCACCTTGCCCATATCCTCTGGGGCCACCCGGAGCTCCAGCACCATTTCAGCGCTGTGCTCTACCTGGGTGACAGACACCGCCTCGGGGTGCTCCACCAGGCTTTGGGCGATATACGTGAGCAGTTGCTTCATTTCAGCCTCCATTCCCGGGCGCTTACAGGCCGGCCTTCTTCAGCAGGGCGCGCACGGTCTCGGTGGGCTGGGCGCCGGTCTTGATCCAGGCCTGGGCCCGCTCCACGTCGATGTGGATGGCGGCGGGATCCTGGCGGGGATCGTAGGTACCGATCTCCTCGATGAAACGCCCATCCCGGGGATAGCGGGAGTCGGCCACCACCACGCGGTAGAAGGGAGCCTTCTTGGCGCCCATGCGGCGCAGTCGGATTTTCACCATGTCTGATTCACCTCCAAAGGTTGTTCAAATTCTATATGGTATATGTCCAGAGACATGAACCAACTTGAGAAAAAGTGCGTGAATAGCAAATCCCGCACGGCAGCTTTGCGTTTCTGAGTTGTCACGCTGCGCCTGTTTGCAACGCGCGGCTTCCCTCCGACTCGGGCTCCCAACCAAATCGCTTTGCAAGCTCTGGTTTGGCCCCTTCGCTCCGGCCCATCCGCGCTGCGCACGACGGCTTCGCGCTTCTGATTAGAAGGGCAGCCCCATCCCCTTGAAGCGGCTGAGCAGCCCCTTGGACTTTCTGGGGTTGGAGAACTGCCGGGTGAGCTGCTGGACGCCCTCAAACTGCTTGAGCAGCCGGTTGACGTCCACCACCTGGGTGCCGGAGCCGGCGGCGATACGCTTTTTCCGGCTGGAGTTGAGCACCGAGGGGTTCTCCCGCTCGTAGGGGGTCATGGACTGGATGATGGCCTCGGTGCGGGCCAATCCCCGCTCGTCCACCGTCAGGTCCAGCTTCTTGCCTCCCATGCCCGGGAGCATGGAGGCGATGTCCTGCAGGTTGCCCATGCGCTTGAGCTGGGTCAGCTGGTCGTAGAAGTCGGACAGGGTGAACTGGTTTTTGCGCAGCCGCTCCAGCTGTTGGGCGGCCTGCTTGGCGTCCAGGGCCTGCTCGGCCTTCTCGATGAGGGAGAGCACGTCGCCCATGCCCAGGATGCGGCTGGCCATCCGGTCGGGGTGGAAGACTTCGATGCTGTCCAGCTTTTCACCGGTGCCCACAAACTTGATGGGCTTGCCGGTGACCGCCCGGATGGACAGGGCCGCGCCGCCCCGGGCGTCGCCATCCAGCTTGGTGAGCATCACCCCGTCCAGGTCCAGCGCGTCGTCAAAGGCCTTGGCGGCGGTGACCGCGTCTTGGCCGATCATGGCGTCCACCACCAGCAGGACCTCGGTGGGCTGGACGGCGGATTTGATGGCCCGCAGCTCGTCCATGAGCTGCTCGTCCACGTGGAGCCGGCCGGCGGTGTCCAGGAACACCATGTCGTTGCCGTGGGCCTTGGCGTGGGCCACGGCGGCCTGGGCGATGTCCACGGGGTTGGCCTGGCCCATCTGGAACACGGGCAAGCCCAGCTGGCCGCCCACCACCTCCAGCTGCTGGATGGCGGCGGGGCGGTAGACGTCGCAGGCGCACAGCAGGGGGCGCTTGCCCTGCTGCTTCATCAGGCCGGCCAGCTTAGCTCCGTTGGTGGTCTTGCCCGCCCCCTGCAGGCCCACCAGCATGACCACCGTGGGCGGGGCGGGGGAGAGGGCCAGCTTGCTCTCGCCGCCCCCCATGAGGGCGGTGAGCTCCTCGTTGACGATCTTGACGATCATCTGGGCGGGGGTGAGCGACTCCATCACGTCTGTCCCAACCGCCCGCTGGGAGACCGCGTCCACAAAGCCCTTGACCACCTTGAAGTTGACGTCCGCCTCCAGCAGGGCCATCTTGATCTCCCGCATGGCCTGCTTCACGTCGGACTCGGACAGGCGGCCCTTGCCCCGCAGCCGTTTGAAGGTGGCGGACAGCTTTTCCGTTAAACTCTCAAATGCCATCTGGTCACTCCTGTTTGAGCTTGGCGGTGTTTTCCTTGATGATCCGGCCGATCGCATCCAGGCTCTCGTCCTGGTAGCTGCGCTCGTTGACCATCTGGAGCAGACGGTCGGCTGCCTGGTCGATGGCGGCGATCTGCCCCTGCATCTGGTGGAAGCGGCGGATGATGTGGGTCTTGTCCTCCACCTCGGCCATGGCCGCCTCCGCCCGGACGATGACGTCCCGCACTCCCTGGCGGGAGATGCCGTAGTTCTCGGCGATCTCGGCCAGGGACAGGTCTTCGTTGTAGTAGAGGTCGTAGAATTCCTTCTGGCGGTCGGTGAGCAGATCGCCGTAAAAATCGAACAGCATGGCCATACGGTATGCCTGATTTTTCATCTTCAGCCTCCCCCACAAGATATTGTGTAAAGTTTTTGAACTTTACAATGGGATCACTATACCACAGGAATTGGCATTTGTCAAGGATAAAAATCCCGTACTTTGGGAAAAGCGGGGACGGCAGGAGTGTTTCTCCCGCCGTCCCTGGGAAGGAGTGAATCAGCTGTTGGTCAGGGCTCCAGTACCTGCTGGGTGACGATGATGGGAGAGTTCGTGTACGCTCGGAACACGATAATGCCACAGGCCACCAGGAGCAGGTTGAACACCACGATGGCGCCAAGGATCCCCAGCACCAGCCGGAGGACAAACCGGCCCCTGCGGTTGCGTACGGCCAGCTGCTCGTTGATCCGGGAGAGCTGCTCGGCCAGCCTGTCGCGGCTGGCCTCATCCTCCGGGATGTCCGCCCCCAGCAGGTGGCTCACGGTGGTGTCCAGCGCCTCGGCCAGCCGGATGAGCAGCTCAGCGTCGGGTACCGACAGGCCGGTATCACATAGTTAAAGATATTGGTCAGCTTTCCATTTTTGAGCTGATCCGTCTGTGTCTGCAAGGCTTTTAGTTTTGCAGCGCAGTCCTTTATTGCGGTTTTGCGGATGTCTCCAACTTCTCTGTTCTGAACAGCCTGTTTTTCTGTAAAGGTCAAGAAATCGCCAATAGCATTGTAAACAATATCTTCCAGACGGCTCTCGCTGTACTTTTCTCCAACACGGCATTCT
>DVJZ01000046.1 GCA_018716385.1 Candidatus Enterenecus merdae | reverse complement strand
GTGCTGGATGGCCGGCCCCTGCCGGCGGGGGAGGGGGCGCCGGAGCGATGACAGAGCGGCAGCGGCTGCGGGACTGGGTGGAACAGAGCCGGCGCATTGTCTTTTTCGGCGGTGCGGGGGTGTCCACCGAGTCGGGCATCCCGGACTTTCGCGGGGTGGATGGGCTGTACCGCCAGCAGTTTGACGTCCCCCCGGAGACCATCCTCAGCCACAGCTTTTTCCTGTCCCATACCGATGCATTCTACCGCTTCTACCGCGCCAAGATGCTCTGTCCCCAGGCCCAGCCCAATGCGGCCCACCGGAAGCTGGCCCAATGGGAGCGGGAGGGCAAGCTGCTGGCGGTGGTCACCCAGAACATCGATGGCCTGCACCAGAAGGCGGGCAGCCGGGCGGTGTATGAGCTGCACGGCGCCACCGCCCGCAATCACTGCATGGATTGCCACCGCTTCTATGACGAGGCCTTCGTCGCCCAGTCGGAGGGGGTGCCCCGGTGCGCGGCGTGCGGCGGGGTGGTCAAGCCCGACGTGGTGCTCTACGAGGAGGGGCTGGACGAGGCGACCGTGCAGGGCGCGGTGGAGGCCATTGGCCGGGCGGAGGTGCTTATCGTAGGGGGGACCTCCCTGACGGTCTATCCGGCGGCGGGGCTGCTGCGCTTTTACCGGGGGGACAAGCTGGTGCTCATCAACCGGGACGCCACCGGCTATGACGGCCGGGCGAACCTGGTGATCCACGACTCCATCGGGCAGGTGCTGGGGGAACTTCCATAAGGATGGCCCGCCGGCCGTTGGACCGGGCGGCACATTGCAGAAAGGGTGAGGGCATGATCGCGCAGGAGCGGCAATTTCACATTGATTGCAAGGAGGGGGAAGTGGGGCGGTACTGCCTGCTGCCCGGGGATCCGGGGCGCAGTGAGAAGATTGCCGGATATCTGGACAACCCGGCCCATGTGCGCACCAACCGGGAGTATGTGACCTACACCGGCACCCTCCTGGGGGAGAAGGTCAGCGTGGTGTCCACCGGCATTGGCGGGCCGTCGGCCTCCATCGCTCTGGAGGAGCTGGCCAACTTGGGAGCGGACACCTTTGTGCGGGTGGGCACCTGCGGAGGGATCCGGCTGGATGTGAAGAGCGGCGACCTGGTGGTGGCCACCGGGGCGGTGCGCATGGAGGGCACCAGCCGGGAGTACGCGCCCATCGAGTTCCCCGCGGTGGCGGACTTTGCGGTGCTCTCCGCCCTGGTGGCGGCTGCCCGGGATTCCGGGCGGGCGTGGCACGCGGGGGTGGTGCAGTGCAAGGATTCATTCTACGGCCAGCATGCCCCCGAGCGGATGCCGGTCAGCTATGAGCTGCAAAACAAGTGGGAGGCGTGGAAACGGCTGGGGGTGCTGGCCTCTGAGATGGAGTCGGCCGCCCTGTTCACGGTGGCGGCGGCCCGGGGGGTGCGGTGCGGTTCGATCTTCCACGTGATCTGGAACCAGGAGCGCAACGCCGCAGGGCTGGACCAGATCCGGGATGAGGACACGGACCGGGCCATTCGGGCCGGTGTGGAGGCGGTAAAGCGCCTGATCAGCCAGGATCGGGAAACGGGCAGATAGCGCGCAGTGGCGTAGGACGCGCGCCCGGCAGCGGCCGCTGCTGGGCGCAGATCAGGAGAGGAGCATTTCAGCACATGCCGAGGGTTGCCGTTGTGACCGACAGCAACAGCGGGATCAGCGTGGAGGAGGGCAGGCGAATGGGTGTGGAGGTGGTGCCCATGCCCATCCTCATCGACGGGGAGACCTACTATGAAGGGGTGAACCTGACCCAGGAGGCCTTCTACCAAAAGCAGCTGGCCGGGGCGGACATTGCCACCTCCCAGCCTGCGCCGGGAGCGGTTATCGGGGCCTGGAACCGGGCGCTGGAGCGCTGCCAGGAGCTGGTCTATATCCCCATGTCGGCGGGGCTGAGCGCCTCATGCTCCACAGCCCGGATGCTGGCCGAGCCCTTTGCCGGCCGGGTGGAAGTGGCGGACAACCGCCGCATCTCGGTCACCCAGCGCCATGCGGTGCTGGACGCGCTGGCCCTGGCCCAGCAGGGGTTGAGCGCGGCCCAGATCCGGGCGCAGCTGGAACAGGCACGGGACGACTGTTGCATCTATCTGTCGGTGGATACCCTGCGTTACCTGCGCCGGGGCGGCCGGGTCAGCGGGGTGGAGGCCATCGCCGGCACCATGCTGAATATCAAGCCGGTGCTGGAGATCCGGGGCGAGAAGCTGACCGCCGTGGGCAAGGTACGGGGGATGCGGGCGGCCCGGGAGCAGATGATCCAGCGGGTACGGGACGATCTGCAAGGGCGGCTCAAGCCCCTGTGGGACAGCGGCCGCTTGCAACTGAAGCTGGCCTACAGCCAAGTGCCCGACCAGCTGCGGGAGGACTGGCGGGCGCAGGTGCGGGCGGCCTTCCCCCAGGCGGGGGAGCTGGAGGGAGAGGCGCTGACCCTGTCCATCGCCTGCCATACAGGGCCGGGGGCTCTGGGGATCGGCGCAGTCCGAGTGTGATTCCAGAGGCTGGATTCAAGGAGAACCGACTGAAATTACAAGAAGCGCCGCGGCTGCGGCGCTTCTTGTAATTTCTTGTTGAAATATTACAAACTGTTTTATTTCGCCACAGTGCCCCGTGCGGCGGAAGGGGCCAGTTTGGCGTACCGGGCTAAATTCCGGACTTACCCCTACGAAACAGGGGTTCGCGGGGCCCTGGATAGCTCGTGTTGGGCGGAAGTGAATTTCGCCCATGCGGGCCAGACCCATGGGGCCGGATGGAACCCGCTGACACAGGTCAAAGGCAAGACAGCCCAGGGGAATCACTCCAGCACAGCGCCCCGCGCGGCAGAGGAGACCAGCTTGGCATACCGAGCTAAATATCCGGTCTTGACCTTGGGTTCCGGGCAGGTCCAGGCAGCCCGCCGGGCGGCCAGGGTGGCCTCATCCACGTTCAGAGTGATGGTGTTGGCAGGGATGTCAATGGAGATGAGGTCGCCGTCCTGGATCAAGGCAATGGGACCACCCTGGGCGGCCTCGGGGCAGACGTGGCCGATGGCCGCGCCCCGGGTGGCGCCGGAGAAGCGCCCGTCGGTGATCAGCGCCACCGACTCCCCCAGCCCCATGCCCACAATGGCGGAGGTGGGGTTGAGCATCTCCCGCATCCCGGGGCCGCCCTTGGGGCCCTCGTAGCGGATGACCACCACGTCGCCGGCGGTGATTTTGCCGGCGTAGATGGCGGCGATGGCGTCCTCCTCGCTGTCAAACACCCGGGCGGGACCCTGGTGGGCCATCATCTCGGGGGCGACGGCAGAGCGCTTGACCACGCAACCCTCAGGGGCCAGGTTGCCCTTGAGCACCGCGATGCCGCCGTCTGGGGAGAAGGGGCGGTCGATGGGGCGGATGGTCTCAGGGTTGCGGTTGACCACCCCGGACAAGTTGTCCGCCATGCTCTTGCCGGTGACCGTCAGCACGCTGGTGTCCAGCAGTCCCTTCTTGTCCAGTTCGGCCATGACCGCGTACACGCCGCCGGCGTACTCCAGATCCTCCATGTAGGTGTCACCGGCCGGGGCCAGGTGGCACAGGTTGGGGGTCTTGGCGGAGATGGCGTTGGATGCGTCCAGGTCCAGCTCGATGCCGCACTCATGGGCGATGGCGGGCAGGTGGAGCATGGTATTGGTGGAGCAGCCCAGGGCCATGTCCACCGCCTCGGCGTTGTGGAAGGCGGCCGGGGTCATGATGTCCCGGGGACGGATGTTGCGCGCCACCAGTTCCATGATCTGCATTCCCGCGTGCTTGGCCAGGCGCAGCCGGGCTGACCATACGGCGGGGATGGTGCCGTTGCCCCGCAGGCCCATGCCAAGGGCCTCGGTGAGGCAGTTCATGGAATTGGCGGTGTACATCCCCGAGCAGGAGCCGCAGGTGGGGCAGGCGTTGTCCTCGTAATCCTCCACCCCCGCCTCGTCCAGCTTGCCGGCGTAGTAGGCGCCCACCGCCTCAAACATATGGCTCAGGCAGGTGCGCTGGCCGTTCTCCAGCCGGCCGGCCAGCATGGGCCCGCCGGAGCAAAAGATGGTGGGGATGTTCACCCGGGCGGCGGCCATGAGCAGGCCGGGGACATTCTTATCGCAGTTGGGGATCATCACCAGGCCGTCAAACTGGTGGGCCATGGCCACGGCCTCGGTGGAATCGGCGATCAGGTCCCGGGTGACCAGGGAATACTTCATGCCGATGTGGCCCATGGCGATACCGTCGCACACGGCGATGGCGGGGAACTCCACGGGGGTGCCCCCGGCGGCCCGGACGCCCGCCTTGACCGCTTCGGCGATCTTGTCCAGATTCATGTGGCCGGGGACGATCTCGTTGTAGGAAGAAACCACGCCGATCAGCGGGCGCTCCAGCTCCTCCCGGGTGTAGCCCAGGGCATAGAATAAGGAGCGGTTGGGCGCGGCGGGAATGCCTTTTTTGGCGACGTCAGAACGCATGGCAAGGACTCCTTTCCGGTTTGGGATGCAATGGTTTGGGTCATTATAGCACACCCGATGGGGAAAGTACAATCGGGAAATCGCCCTGGCCGACGGCCCGGCGGGGGCTAAGCGGGGGCAAAGGGGCCGGACGGGAGGGTGGTTTCCGTGCGTTTTCATGTGAAAGGCGGGGGGAGAGCCGGCCTTTCTTTGGCAAGTGTGATAAAATTTGTTCCAGGCCCGGTTTTCGCATTGACAAAGGGGGCAGGAGGGGGTATCATAACTTCAACAGCCTAAAGCAGTCAAATGCGCAGACCAGGCCAGTAGCCCCCCGGCGCAAGCCCAGAGAGAAGGCGGACGGTGCGAGCCTTCGTGAGCGGGACGGGCGAACCTCCCCTGAGAGCAGCCCTGCTGAACCCAGCGTTGCAGTAGGCAGGGCCGGACTCCCGCCGTTACCGGGACAAAGGGCCCCCGAATCCGGGGGAAATTAGGTGGTACCGCGGAGCATGGCTTCGTCCTATAACGGACGGATGCCATGCCTTTTCTTATCTCCCCGCCAGGGGGACTACGACCAAAAGGAGGGAGAACGACCATGAAAATGAAAGGGTCCCAAATTGTAATGGAGTGCCTGCTGGAGCAGGGAGTGGACACCGTATTCGGCTATCCCGGCGGCACCATCCTGAATATCTACGACGAGTTTGAGCTGCACGGGTACAAGGAGAAGATCCGCCATTACCTGACCAGCCACGAGCAGGGCGCGTCCCACGCCGCCGACGGCTATGCCCGCTCCACGGGGAAGGTGGGGGTATGCTTTGCCACCTCGGGCCCTGGGGCCACCAATCTGGTCACCGGCATTGCCACGGCCTATTATGACTCCTCTCCCGTGGTGTTCCTCACCTGCAATGTGTCGGAAAACGTCATTGGGAAGGACTCCTTCCAGGAGGTGGACATCACCGGCATCACCATGCCCATCACCAAGTGCAACTACCTGGTCAAGGACGTCAACCAGCTGGCCGACGTCATCCGGGAGGCCTTTGCCATCGCCCGGTCCGGCCGGCCCGGCCCGGTGCTCATCGACATCGTCAAGAACGTCACCGCCGACGAGGCCGACTATGAGTACCTGCCCGTGTCCGAGCACCCCAACCGGGGGCACCTGGCCACCATGCTGCGCCGGGCCAACCGGGACCTGAAGACCCCGGAGCCTGACCAGGGCGACATCGACAAGCTGTTGGCGCTCATCGAGCAGTCCCAGCGGCCCATGGTGTTGGTGGGGGGCGGGGTGATCCGCTCCAAGGGGGCGGTGCCGGAGTTTCGCCGCTTCATGGAGACGCTGGACGCCCCGGTGGGCTCCACCATCATGGGGGGCGGGGCCTGCCCGGGCAACCATCCGCTGTTCACCGGCATGGTGGGGATGCATGGCTCCCGGGTGTCCAACATGGCCACGGCCGAGTGTGACCTGTTCATCGCCATCGGCTGCCGGTTCTCCGACCGGGTGGCCACCGACCCGTCCACCTTTGCCCGGAAGGCCAAGATCGTACATATCGACATCGACCGGGCGGAGATCGACAAGAACGTGCGCACCGACCACCACATCATCGGCGACGCCCGGCGGGTGCTGGAGCTGCTCAACGAGAAGCTGCCCAAGCATGACTACTCCGAGTGGCGCGCCCACGTGTTCTCCCGGCGGGGGACGGTGCCCAAGCCGGAGGATATGTTCCACCCCTTTGAGGTGCTGGAGACCATCCAGCAGCTCACCCAGGGAGACGCCATCATCGCCACCGACGTGGGCCAGCACCAGATGTGGGCCTGCCAGTACTACCACTTCTCCCGGCCCGGCCAGCTGCTTACCAGCGGCGGCTTTGGCACCATGGGCTTCGGCCTGGGGGCAGCCATGGGGGCCAAGGTGGGCAACCCGGACAAGGTGGTGGTCCACTGCACCGGCGACGGATGCTTCCGCATGAACTGCAACGAGCTGGCTGCGCTGGAGTACTATCACGTCCCGTTGATCACCGTCATCTTCAACAACAAGACCCTGGGCATGGTCCGCCAGTGGCAGAGCCTGATCTACCAAAAGCGCTACTCCCAGACCGACCTGGATCGGGGGCCTGACTTTGTGAAGCTGGCCCAGGCCTATGGCCTGCACGGCTTCCGGGCGGCCAACCGGGAGGAGTTTGCCAACGCGTTCCGTCAAGCCCTGGCCCTGGGCACCGGGTGTATCATCGACTGCGCCATTGACATTGACACCATGGTCCACCCCATGGTGGGCGGCGGCACCCCGGTCACCGATTTCCTGCTGGATTAAGGAGGGAGATGGAACATGAACAGCGCAAACTATCAGCGCCATACCCTGTCCGTCCTGGTGGAAAACTCGGCCGGTGTGCTCAGCCAGGTCTCCCGCCTGTTTTCCAGGAAGGGCTATAACATCGAGTCGCTGGCTGTGGGCACCACTGACGACGGAGAGGTGTCCCGCATCACCATAGAGGTGGTGTGCGATGACCAGCAGATCAAGCAGATCATCAATCAGCTGCGCAAGCAGTACGCGGTTTACTCTGTGCGGCGGCTGCCGCCCGACTCCTCCATCCGCCGGGAGCTGGTGCTCATCAAGGTGCGGGCGGAGAGCCGGGAGGTGCGCAACGAGGTCATCCAGATCGCCAACATCTTCCGGGCGTCCATCATTGACGTGTCCACCAGCACCCTGACCCTGGCCATCATCGGCGAGGAGTCCAAGGACGACGCGCTGGAGCGGCTGCTCCACGAGTTTGGCATTCTGGAGCTGGTACGCACCGGCATGGTGGCCCTGGAGCGGGGTCACGCCACCATCAGCGACAACGCGGACAACAAGGAGACGGACGAGTTCGAGCTGGGGAAGAACGTGTTGTGAAGTTAGGAATGGGGGACGAAGTGGGAATTGGGGAAGACGCCAGGGGGTGGGGAAGCCAAAGCCGCCAGGCCCTGCCGGATCTCACAATTTCAAACGCAAACGCCTGTTTCCTAATTCATATAAAACGGTCTCATCGCGGAAAAACTGCAACGGGATAAGGAGTGTTTGATTATGGCAAAAATGTACTATGAGAAGGACTGCGACCTGCGCTACCTGGACGGCAAGAAGATCGCCGTCATCGGCTATGGCTCCCAGGGCCACGCCCATGCCCTGAACCTGAAGGACTCGGGCTGCCAGGTGTGCGTGGGCCTGCGGGAGGGGTCTGGCAGCTGGAAGCGGGCCCAGGATGCGGGGCTGGAGGTCAAGACGGTGGCCCAGGCGGCCCAATGGGCGGACATCGTGATGATGCTCATCAACGACGAGGCCCAGGCCGAGGTCTACCGGCAGGACATTGCCCCCCACATGAGCGAGGGGAAGGCCCTGGCCTTCGCCCACGGGTTCAACATCCGCTACCAGCAGATCGTGCCCCCTGCCGGGGTGGACGTGTTCATGGCCGCCCCAAAGGGTCCGGGCCACACGGTGCGCTCCACCTATGTGGCGGGCAAGGGGGTGCCCTGCCTGGTGGCGGTGGAGCAGGACGCCACCGGTCGGGCGCTGCAGATCGCTCTGGCTTACATCGCCGGCATCGGCGGGGCCCGGGCCGGGGTGATGGAAACCACCTTCCACGACGAGACGGAGACCGACCTGTTCGGCGAGCAGACGGTGCTGTGCGGCGGGGTGGTGGACCTGATGCGCTGCGGCTTTGAGGTGCTGGTGGAGGCGGGCTACGAGCCGGAGAACGCCTACTTTGAGTGCATCCACGAGATGAAGCTGATCATCGACCTGATCAACAAGGGGGGCGTGGCCGCCATGAACTACTCCATCTCGGACACCGCCGAGTTTGGCGAGTACGTCTCCGGCCCCCGGGTGATCCCCCACGAGGAGACCAAGGCCCGGATGCGCGCGGTGCTCTCCGACATCCAGGACGGCACCTTCGCCGGCAGGTGGATCGCGGAGAACCGCAACGGCCGCACCTTCTTCAACTCCAAGCGCCAGCAGCTCAAGCGCCACCAGATGGAGACGGTGGGCGGAGAGCTGCGCAAGAACATGATCTGGGGCGGCGACACCGACCTGGACACCGCCTCCAACTGACGATGGCGGCCCTTCCCGGCCCGATGGGGGAAGGGATAGAGACAGCACGCAAGCCGCGGGGGAACGGGCCGGAGCCACCCCGCGGCTTGCCCCATTCCGGGAGGGATACGCTATGGGCAACCTGCCCCCACAAGTCAACCAGGCCCTTGCCCTGTTGGAGGGGGCGGGCTTTGAGGCCTTCCTGGTGGGGGGCGCCGTGCGGGACCTGCTGCGGGGCGTCCAGGTAATTGAGGACTGGGATGTGGCCACCAACGCCCGGCCGGAGCAGATACGCGCGGCCTTTGCCGGCTGGCCGCTGGCGGACACCGGGGGCAGGCACGGAACCGTTACGGTGCGGTTGGATGGCCAGCGCCTGGAGATCACCCCCTACCGGGTGGAGGCGGGCTACTCCGACCACCGTCACCCCGATGCAGTCCGTTTCGTCCCGTCTTTGCGGGAGGATCTGGCGCGCCGGGACTTCACCGTGAACGCCCTGGCCTACCACCCCCGCACCGGGGTGATTGACCTGGTGGGGGGGCGGAGGGATCTGGCCCGGGGGCTCATCCGCTGTGTAGGGGAGCCGGAGGCCAGGTTCCGGGAGGACGGGCTGAGGATGCTGCGGGCGCTGCGCTTTGCCTCCACGCTGTCGTTTCGGATAGAGGATGCCACGGCCAGGGGGATGGAGCAAAATCGGGCGTTTCTAACGGAACTGGCGGCGGAGCGGGTGCGGGACGAGCTGACCGGCCTGCTCTGCGGCCCCTCCGCCGGGCGGGTAGTGGCCCGGTTCTGGCGGGTGCTGGCCGGGGCGCTGCCCGAGCTGGCTCCGCCCGCCCTGGGCCGGCGGGGCTGGCGGCGGGTGGGGAGGGCGCTGGCCACTCTGCCCCCCCAACCCGCCCTGCGCTGGACGGCCCTGCTGTGGGAGGGAACCGGCCCATCTGGGGCGCTGGCTGAGGGGATGCTGGCCCGGCTGCGCCTGGATCGAAGGACCAGGGCGGGGGTGCTGCGCCTGCTTCAGGGCAGGACGGTTCCCATCCAGGCGGGGCGCAAACCTCTCCGGCGCCTTGCCAGCCGGTGGGGGGGCGAGGCCGCCGGCCAGCTGCTTGCCTTGCAAGAGGCCTTCACCCAGGGGAGCGGGCCCCGGGCCAGGCGCCGCCGGGCCGAGCTGCAAAGGGCAGGAGCGTTGCTGGAGGGCTTGCTTCGAGCTGGGGCCTGCCTCAGCCTGCGGGAGCTGGCGGTGGATGGACATGATCTGATGACCGCCCTGGGGCTCCGGGGTCAGGCGGTGGGCCGGGCCCTTCAGGCTTGCCTGGAGGCGGTTTTGGAGGAACAGGTGGCCAATGACCGGGCCGATCTGTTGGCCTTTGTCCGGGGCTGGAAGGGGATTGATAGATAAAGCGCGAAAAGGAGGCGGCCCGGATGGGCCGCCTCCTTTTGCAGGGAACAGATCGGGTTACTCGCAGCCGCACTTGGCGCTGGGGTTGCCCAGCTGGAAGGAGACGCACTGGGTCTCCCGACAGCTGCCCACGGTACCCTGGTCGCAGCCCACCTGGATCTCGTTGAGGGTGCAGCGCTGATCCTTGTGATAGCTGCAGCTGTTCACCGTGCAGCGGATGCTGGGATTGGTTTGGTTAAGCATGACGCGTTCCTCCTTGTAATCCGAATCCGAAGGCAGTATGCCCCAGAGGGAGGCGGATTATTCTTCCCCAGCGGTTGTCGATTGTTCCTCAGGCTGGGATAGCACCTTGGGGATGAACTGGGGGGCAATGGCGCTTTTGCCACGGTTTTTCACATAGAAAAAGCCAATGGCGGAAAACACCGCCGCGCCGATGAAGTTGACGAACAGGTCGGCCATGGTGTCGGCCACACCGATGTCCAGGTAACCGCCCAGCCCCAGGGCTCTGGTGCTGCCGTCCTCCAGCACCAGGATGACGTCCTGGATGCCCCGGATGACCACGGGGCGGGTGCCGTGGGCGGGGTCCAGATTGACGGTGGAGATGACGTTGCGTATGGTATCCTTTTGCATATCCAGCAGGAAGAGCTGATCCATGAGATACTCGAAGAACTCCCAAAGAACCCCCACGGTCATGGAGAAGCAAAAGGCCGTCACCGCCATGAAGAAGGGGGACAGGCTCAGGGAAACGCGCTCGTGGCGGTTGAGCAGGTCCACCAGGGAGAAGCCGATGGCGGCGCACAGAAAGCCGTTCATGGTGTGGAGCATGGCGTCCCAATAGGGGAACTGGATGTAGAAGGACTGGATCTCCCCCAGGATCTCGGCGGCATAGATGAACAGCAGGATGATGATCTCCAAGGTGTCAGGCAGGTCGATGTTCAGCCGGCGCTCCAGAGCGGCCGGAAGCAGGAACAGGGCCAGGGTGAGCACGCACAGCAAAACGTTTTCATAGTTGCGGTTGAAGACCTGCAGAATGAGCATCAGGATGACAGACAGGCGCAGGGCAATGTAGACGGTGTAGACGACCTTTTTGTTGGACACAGTCCTGGCCTTGAAGGCCTTTAGGGTTTCTCGCTTTGGTTTCATCACAGACCTCCGTCATGGTCAATTTGCCTCCACCGGCCGCATAGAATAGGCGGGAGGTGAAGGTATGGATCTGAAAAGGCAGCAGATCACCCTGGGGGAGCTGTGGGACAATCCCCGCAGTCGGGCGGTGTTCCAAAAGCGGGTGCCGCTGCTGGCCAAGCACCCGGTGAAGGGGGCGGCCCGCACTGTGACCCTGGAGCAGCTGGCCGATTTCCTGTCCGCCTGGGTGCCGGCGGCTATGATCAGCGGGGTGATCCGGGATCTGGAAAAGCTATGAGCGGGAATGCCCAGGAAGGGGAAAGGGGGCCGGCTGTCCCAGGCGGGACAGCCGGCCCCGCCGCTCCTTTTGGGGCGTGAACGGGCCGCGGGGGCTTACTGAACCTTCTGAGCCTTGATCAGGTTGGTAGAGCCGCTGCAGCCGATGGGAACACCGGCGGTGATGACCACTGTGTCCCCCGGTTCCACCAAGCCTTCCTTCCGGGCCGCGTCCACCGACAGGGAGAACAGCCGATCGGTGGAGTCCACGTTGCCCACCAGGTAGGGGGCCACTCCCCAGGAGATGGACAGCTGGCGGCGCACCCGCTCCTCGGTGGTGAGCGCGGCGATGACGCAGCCGGGCCGGAACCGGGAGATCATCCGCGCGGTGTAGCCCGAACGGGTGGCGGCCAGGATGGCGGCGGCGGACAGATCCATGGCGGTCAGGCAGCTGGTGTGGCTGATGGCGTCGGTAATGGTGCTGGTGTGGTTGTAGGTGGCGTTGCGAAACCGCTTCCAGTAGTCGATGTCTTGCTCGGCGGCCACCACGATCTCCGCCATGGTTTCCAGCGCCTCCACCGGGTACTTGCCCGAGGCGGTCTCGCCGGAGAGCATGACACAGCTGGTGCCGTCAAACACGGCGTTGGCCACGTCGGACACCTCGGCCCGGGTGGGGCGGGGGTTGCGGATCATGGAGTCCAGCATTTGGGTGGCGGTGATGACGTGCTTGCCCTTTTGGATGGCGGACTTGATCATCCGCTTTTGTACGATGGGCACCTCATAGGCGGGGATCTCCACCCCCATGTCTCCCCGGGCCACCATGATGCCGTCGGCCACATCTACGATGGCGTCCAGGTTGTCCACCCCTTCCCGGTTCTCGATCTTGGCGATGATGCCGATGTCCTGGCCCCCCAGGGAGTCCAGTACCGCGCGGATCTCCTCCACGTCGGAGGCCTGGCGGACGAAAGAGGCGGCGATGAAGTCAAAGTCCTGCTCCACTCCGAAGCGCAGGTCCTCCCGGTCCTTCTCGGTGAGGGCGGGCAGCTGGATGTGCACGCCGGGTATATTGATGCTCTTGTTGCTGGACAGCTCCCCCCCAGTGATCACCCGGCAGCGGATGTCCTGGCCGTCGATGCCCTCCACCTCCAGCTCCACCAGCCCGTCGTCCACCAGGACGTGGCAGCCGGGGGTCAGCTCGTTATGAAGGTTTTCATAGGTGACGGATACGATGGTGCTATCCCCATCCACTGGGCGGGTGGTGAGGGTGAACTGGCCACCTTCGGCCAGGGTGACACGCTGGCATTGAAAGGCGCGGATGCGGATCTCAGGGCCCTTGGTGTCCAGGATGGTGGCAACGGGCCTGCCCAGGCTATCGCGCACATGCTTGAAACGGGTGAGCAGAGCCAAGTGGGTCTCGTGGCTGCCGTGGGAGAAATTGAACCGGGCGGCGTCCATACCGGCGAGGATCAATTGGGTGAGGGTCTGCTCGCTGTCCGACGCGGGGCCCAGAGTGCAGACGATCTTCGTTTTTCTCATGGAAAGAGCCTCCATTCCAAATTTGCCAGGGAAAACCTGTCCCTATGATACATGATTTGGCCGGCCTTGACAATATGCCTGCCATAGCTTTTTCCGCAAAAGACTGCCTGGCCTGGCCAGGGCAACGGGGAAACCCCTCTTGCAGTTTTCCCAAACTTGCAGTATAATTTCCCTACACAGTGAAGGTTTAATCCATGGGATGAGGAAACGGTATGGAACTGCAAAATTGTATCAACTATCTATTGACGGGTGCGCAGCATGAGGTGTTCCAGCTGATGAGTGAGCGGCTGATGCCCTACGAAGTGACGCCCGGGCAGTACGGGGTGCTGGCCTGCCTGTGGGAAAAGGATGAGAGCAACCCCAAGGAGATCGCCCAGGCCCTGGGATTGGAGAACTCCACCATGTCAGGCATCCTGGACCGGATGCAGAAGAAAGGGCTGATTGACCGGGGGGTGGATCCGGAGGACAGGCGGTGCGTCCATGTCCGCCTATCCCCCCGGGGCAGGGAGCTGAAAGAGCCTGTCCTGCAGGTGGTAGCCCAGGTCAATGAGGAGATCTGGAGCCAGTTCTCCCCCCAGGACGCGGACACCCTGCGCAGGTGCCTGAAGACCATCCAGCAAAAGTACGGGAGCTGACCGCCGTCCCGCGCTCTCCCCGGCGCCCGGCTGCCCCAGAAGATAGCGGGGGCTCCGGATGTGCCGGGGAAAAAGGGCACAGGCCCTATTTTGGGGGTTGACAACGGTTGGCGCCTGTGTTATTTTTCTCATATAATAGTTCTGATACAAAAATATTTTGAATCAGGACAAAGAAAACTGGAGATTATCAGGAAAGGAAGATCGGCATGAATTTCGAGTTGACCAAGGACCAGCAGCGCATCCAGCAGATGGCCCGGGAGTTTGCCCAAAACGAATTGTTGCCCGGAGTGTGCCAGCGGGACGAGGAGGGCCAGTTCCCCCTGGAGCTGTTTGCCAAGCTGGGTAAGACTGGGCTGTACGGTCTGCCCTATTCCACCGAACTGGGCGGCCTGGGGGGCAGCTACCTGAGCTACATCCTGGCGGTGGAGGAACTGTCGAAGGTGGACGCCTCCTTCGGCATTGCCTTCTCGGTGGATACCTCCTTGTATGGGGGCAGCATCGTCAACTCCTCCGCTCCGGACGAGGTGAAAAAGCGCTTCCTGGCCCCCATCACCTATGGGGAGAAGATTGGCTCCTTTGGCCTGACCGAGCACACCGCCGGCAGCGATGCTGCCGGCCAGCGCACAGTGGCGGCCAAGGACGGGGACAGCTATGTGCTCAATGGGGGCAAGTGCTTCAACACCAACGGCCCCCTGGCCGACTACACGGTGATCTACTGCCTGACCGACCCGGAGCTGGGCACCAAGGGCATGGCGGCCTTCGTGGTGGAGAAGGGCACGCCGGGCTTCACGGTGGGCAAGGTGGAGAACAAGATGGGCATCCGCAGCGCCCAGGTATCCGACATGCACTTGGAGAACGTACGGGTCCCCGCCGACCACATGATCGCCAAGCCGGGAGAGGGCTTCAAGCTGGCCATGAAGACGCTGGACGGCGGGCGCATCGGCGTGGCGGCTCAAGGGCTGGGGATCGCCAAGGGGGCCTTTGAGATCGCCAGGACCTACATGATGGAGCGGGAGCAGTTTGACAAGCCCATCAGCAAGCAGCAGTACCTGGCCTTCCAGATGGCCGAGATGCAGACCGAGATCCAGGCCGCGGAGCTGCTGCTGTACAAGGCGGCCATGGACAAGGAGGAGGGACGCCCCTACACCGTGTCGGCGGCCATGGCCAAGCTGACGTGCACCAATGTGGCCATGAAGGTGACCACCCAGGCGGTCCAGATGCTGGGGGGCAACGGCTACATGAAGGAGTACCATGTGGAGCGCATGATGCGGGACGCCAAGATCACCCAGATCTACGAGGGGACCAACGAGATCCAAAAGCTGGTCATCTCCGGGCAGCTTTTCCGCTGATCCCTTCGGTGCGGGCCAAGGGAGCAGGGCAGGCAAATCAAAATGCCCCCGGCGCGAAATCCTTTCGCGCCGGGGGCTGTGTTTGACTTGGGGGATCAGGGGCCCTGCTCAGGGGCGGGCGTGGGGGCGAGTTTGGACACCAGCGCCCACTCCACCCGACGGTCGGTCAGCTCCAGCACCTTGATGTGCAGCCCGCAGGCGTCTACTTCTAGCTGGCTGCCATCCTGAGGGATGGCCGACAGTTGGGCAAAGACCAGCCCGCCCAGGGTGTCCGACTCCACATCGTCGGGGAACTCCATCTCCAGGGCCTCGGCCACCTGCTCCAGGTCGCAGGAGCCGGAGATACGCCACAGGTTCTGATCCACCTGCTCGATGTCCTTTTCCTCCTGGGGGTCGAACTCGTCGTAGATGTTGCCCACGATCTCCTCCAGCAGGTCCTCCATGGTCACCAGACCGGAAGTGCCGCCATATTCGTCCACCACGATGGCGAGGTGCACCTTCTTGCTCTGCATATCCCGGAAGAGCACGTCGGTGCGCACCGACTCGGGCACGAAGTAGGCCGAGCGCAGCAGCTCCCGCAAGGCCTTGGGCTTGGGCAACTGGGCGTTGAGCAGGTAGTCCCGGGTGTTGAGGATGCCAACAATGTCGTCCGCGTCCTCGTCGTAGACGGGGAAGCGGGAGATGCCTGAGTCCCGGATGGTGCGGATGATCTCCTCAGGGGGATCGTCCACCCATACCATGACCATGTCCGTGCGGTGGACCATCACGTCCTCGGCAGTGGTATTGTTAAACTCAAAGATGTTGTCGATGAGTTCCTTCTCATTGGACTGGATGGCGCCCCGTTCCTCGCCCAGGTCCACCATCATGCGGATCTCATCCTCGCTGACGTTCTCCTCGTCGGCCTTGGGATCGATGTGCATCAGGCGCAGCACACCGTTGGTGGATTTGCTCAAAAGCCAGATCACCGGGCGGAATACCTTGGCCACGGCGGTCACGACTCCCACAGTGGCCCGGGCCACCCCCTCGGTCTTCTTCATGGCCACCCGCTTGGGCACCAGCTCGCCCAGCACCAGGGTGAAGTAGGACAGCAGGATGGTGACCAGCACCACCATCAGGGTGTTGAGCACCCTCACGGGCAGGGCGGTGAAGCCCACGTCCAACACCAGCCATTCCACCAAGGGGTCGGCAAAGCTGTCGGCGGCGAAAGCCGCATTCAGAAAGCCGGCCAGGGTGATTGCGATCTGGATGGCGGACAGGAAATTGTCGGGAGCCTGCATCAAGGCCAGCAGTTTGGCGGACTTCCGGTCCCCCTCCTCGGCCTGTTTTTTCAGCTTGGTCTCAGACAGGGAGATGACGGCAATCTCCGCTGCGGCGAAAAAGGCGTTGATCGCGGTAAGTACGATCAGGATCAGAATAGATAAGAGTGGGTCAGCGGACAAGCAAATAACCTCCTAAAGATAGGCCTGTGGAATTTGCAGCCGGAGCAGCATAGACCTAATCACCATATAGTATAGCAGGTTTTTGAGAAAAAGCAATAGATTTCAGAACCCCCGCCCAGACATGGGCGGGGGCGGACAGGGTCAGTTGAACTTGTAGATCTTCCGCACCAGCCGGTACAGGGTGACGGATAGCTTGCGTCCCTGGTAACCGGGGATGTTGGTACCCAGGTTGGTCAGCCGGTAGCGGCAGCGCCGGTAGAGGGCGGGGTCCTTCTGGCGCAGCAGCTCCCACAGCCGGGTGCGCATCCCCAGCGACTCGGGGGTGTTGGCCAGGACGGCGAAGATGGAGGAGATGGTCATCATCATGGACAGGTAGCTGAGCATGTACCGGCCCAGCTTAGGCTGGCTGGCCTTGATGGAGCGCACGTCGTGGGCCGCGATCATCAGCTCGGTCACCCGCACCTGCTGGTCGATGCGCCCGGCCATGACCGACTCGTTGACCGATTGGTCGGCCCGGCCGATGAAGTAACGGTACAGGTCGGCGTTGATGTAGTACAGGCTCTTCACATAGGGCAGGGGCTGGTAGACAAAGAGATTGTCCACATAAAAAGTATGTTTGGGCAGCTCCAGGCCGCAGTCCCGCAGCAGCTGGGTGCGGTAGATCACCGAGTGCATGAGCAGGTACTGGGAGGTGCGGAAGTGGTGGATCTCGTTCCAAGACAGGATGCGCTCGGCGGGGAAGACGTTCTGATAGCGCACCACCTTCTGGGTGCCCTCCGCCGTGTGCTCATAGACGTAGTTGGACACCACCATGTCCACGGGTGCGGGCAGCTTGGCAAACCGGCGCAGGCGCTCCATGACCTGCTCCAGCGCGCCCGCGTCCAGCCAGTCGTCCGAGTCTACCACCTTGTAGTACAGCCCGCTGGCATGGCGGATGCCCTGGTTGACCCCCTCCCCGTGGCCGCCGTTCTCCTGGTGGATGACCCGGATGATGTCGGGATGGCGCTGGGCCCAGGCGTCACACTTGGCGGGGGTGTCGTCCCGGGTGGATCCGTCGTCCACCAGGATGATCTCTGCCTCCGGCCCGGCGGCCAGCAGGCTTTCCACACAGTGGTCCATGTAGGCGGCGGAGTTGTAACAGGGTACGGCAAAGGTAATGAGCTTTTCCATAGGGGACCTCACTTCAACAGCTCGTCAGCCAGGGCCAGGGCCCGGGCCACGATGGCGTCCATATTGTAATATTTGTACTCGGCCAGCCGGCCCAGCAGATGGAGCTTGGGGAAGCGGGCGGCCAGGCCGGCATACCGGTGGTACAGGTCGTTGTTCTCGGGGCTGGGCACGGCATAGTAGGGCGTCTCACCCGGCTGGCCGGTATAGGCTCGGGCGTACTCCTTGACGATGGTGGTGACCCCGGGCAGCGCCTGGCCGGTCAGGTGCTTGAACTCGGTGATGCGGGTATAGGGCTCATCCACGGTGTAGTTGACCGTGCCGTGGGACTGCCAGACATCCACCGGGTGGGTTTCAAACTGGAAGTCCAGGGTGCGGTAGGGCAGGCGGCCAAAGCGGCAGGAGAACAGCTCATCCACCGCCCCGGTGTATACCACGTCGCCGGAAAAGGGCTGGCCCGCAAACTGGATGGAATCCCCGGATAGGTCCAGCAGCTTCCGGGCGTCGGTATTCAGCCGCAGCTCAATGCCGGGGTGGTCCAGCAGGCGCTCAAACAGTTTGGTGTACCCCTCCAAGGGCATTCCCTGATAGGCGTCCTGAAAATACCGGCAGTCCCGGCTGAGAAAGACGGGTACCCGGGCGGTGGTGCCGGGGTCCACCCCCTCAGGAGCGGCGCCCCACTGCTTCTGGGTGTAGTGGACAAACACGTGCTCGTACACATAGCCGGCCAGGGCGGAGATGTCCGGGTCGGGGTGCTGGCGCAGCTCCAGGATGGTCACTTTCCGTTCAGGCCCGTAGGCGGCCAGCAGCGCCCGGCCCAGCCGGGCCCCCTCGTCCGGGCCGAAGGCGATCTCCAGGGAATCCAGGTTGAAGGGGACGGGGAACTCCATCCGCCCGCCCCGCCCGTCGGGGAGGTTGGCCACGACCTTGTGGGCATAGTCTCGCCAGGAGGTGAAGCGGGATAGGTAGTCGTACACCTTGGGATCGCCGGTGTGGAAGATGTGGGGCCCGTATTGGTGGATGAGCACGCCCGCCTGGTCAGGCCGGTCATAGGCATTGCCGGCGATGTGGCCCCGCCGCTCCAGCACCAGCACCCGCCGCCCGGCCTGGGCCAGTTGGCGGGCGGTGACGGCGCCTGCAAAGCCAGCGCCGACGATCAGTGCGTCATAGTGGGACAACTCCTCACGTCCTTTCCCCCTCGAGGGGCGCTTGCACCTGGCCAAAGCAGGCCTGGTAATGGTCGATGGCCTCCTGGATGATGGCCACGGCGGCCTGCCGGTCATTGACGTCGCCAGCCGTGGCCTGCTTGCCCTCCAAGGACTTGTAGACGGTGAAGAAGTGGGCCATCTCGTCAAAGATATGGCTGGGCAGGTCCATCAGGTCGTGAAAGCCGCTGTAAGTGGGGTCGGAGAAGGGGATGGCGATGATCTTCTCATCCCGCTTGCCCCCGTCCAGCATAGAGATGTAGCCCACGGGAAAGCAGCGCACCAGGGTCAGGGGGTCCAGGGCCTGGGAGCACAGCACCAGCACGTCCAGCGGGTCGCCGTCATCCCCGTAGGTGCGGGGGATGAACCCGTAGTTGGCCGGGTAGTGGGTGGAGGTGTAGAGCACCCGGTCCAGGATGATCAGGCCGGTCTGCTTGTCCAACTCGTATTTCTTCTTGCTGCCCTTGGGGATCTCCACTACGGCGATGAAGTCCTCGGGGGTGACCCGGGCCGGGTCAATGTCGTGCCAAATGTTGAGCATGAAAATGCCTCCTGGAAAAACATGATGGGTGAGATCAGTATAGCGTATCTGAGCGGAAAATACAACGGCTCTTTTCGACCTTCCGTCCCAGCGGATGTGGAAAGGGGATTGTTTCGGGGGAGAAGGTGTGATAGAATAGAGCCAAAACCAAACGCAAAGGGGGAGGACGGGATGGGACCTGTGGTCCAGAAGTTCCGCAGCGCCTTGGGCGGGTTCAACCGACAGGATGTGACGCTCTATATCGAGCAGTCCGCCGCCGCCCACCGGGAGAAGGTAGCGGGGCTGGAAAAGCGCCTGGCCCAGGCCGAGCAGGAGCGGGACAGCCTGCGCCGGGAGCTGGAGGAAGTGCGGGATGAGCGGGGGGGCTTGGCCGCGGAGGAGGCCCGGGTGCGCTCCAGCCTGGAGGAGTCCACCAGGGGGCTGACCAAGCTGCGAGGGGAGCTGACCCAGACGGAGACCAAGCTGGGTGTGGCCCGGGCGGAGCTGGAGCGGATGCAGGCCAAGGTGGCGGAGCTGGCCCCCATGGCTGAGCAGTATGAGCAGCTGAAGGACCGGGTGGCCACCGTGGAACTGGACGCCCACCGCAAGGCCCAGGTCACCCTGGACGAGGCCCAGAGCCAGGCTGACCAGCTGCGGGAGGGGACCCAGAAATGGGTGGAGCAGGTGCTGGCGGAGTACGACGGGCTGCGCCAGGATCTGGAGGGGCTGTTTGAAAAGGCCCGGGCGGTGGTCCAGTGGGAGGAGCGGGCCCGGCAGGCTGGGGACCGGGCGGACAGCTTGCGGGGGAAGGCGGAGCAGCCGTGAGCGCTCCCCTCCGCCTGCGGGCCGAGCAGCTGCCCGGCCACATCCCCCAGCTGCGCATGGGGGATCGGGTGTTGCTGTCCGGCACCATCTACACCGCCCGGGACGCGGCGCACAAGCGGCTCTTCCAGCTGCTGGACCAGGGCCAGGCGCTGCCCTTCCCGCTGAAGGGGGCGGTGGTGTACTACGCGGGCCCCACCCCCGGTCAGAAGGGGATGGCGGTGGGGGCCTGCGGCCCCACTACGGCGGGCCGGATGGACGCCTTCACCCCCAGGCTGCTGGAGCTGGGCCTGGCGGCCATGATCGGCAAAGGGGAGCGGTCCCCGGCGGTGGTGGAGGCCATCGCCCGCCACGGGGCTTGCTACTTTGCCGCTGTGGGCGGTGCGGGCGCGCTCATTGCCAAGTGCGTGCGCTCGGCCCAGGTGATCGCCTTTGACGAGCTGGGCTGCGAATCCATCAAGCGCATGGAGGTGGAGGACTTCCCCCTCACCGTGGCTATTGACAGCCAGGGCAACGACCTGTTCCAGGCGGGGCGGGCAGCCTATTGTCAGGCTTGACCTGCTTTTGGGACGCAATCCGGAATTGAGAATAGGAGAACCCCCCGCTTCCGAAGGGAAGCAGGGGGTTCGTTCTTGTTTGGGAGTTACTCCTCGGGGAAGATGGCCCCCACCGGGCAGGTGCCTTCGCAAGCGCCGCAGTCGATGCAGGTGCCGGCGTCGATCACCATGTGATCGTCACCCATGGAAATGGCGGCCACCGGGCAAGAGCTCTCGCAAGCGCCGCAGGATACGCAGGTATCGTTGATCACACGAGCCATGTAATATACACCTCCAATGTGGTTTGATTGAACCATCCCCATTGTAGCAGAAATTTTTGAAATTGCAAGATAGAATTTCCGGGATTCCGGGTATAAAATTCCTGAAAGATTCCCATCATTTCCAGGATGAGATGGACAGGAGGAACAGCATGGAGCGCATGAGAATCTGGAACCGGATCAAGGGGCTGTGGATGACGCAGCGGCGGCGTGCGGCCCGAAACGGCCCTGGCCCGGGCGGAGAGCTGCCCGCCGCCTGGCGGGAAGGGGAGCGGCCCGCCAGGCGGGAGAGCGGCGAGACCCGGCTGACCGACCGATATTCCCGGGATCTGACCCAGCTGGCCGCCCAAGGAGGGCTGGACCCGCTCATTGGGCGGGACCGGGAGGTGGGCCGGGTGGTGCAGATCCTGGCCCGGCGCACCAAGAACAATCCCGCCCTCATCGGCGAGCCGGGGGTGGGCAAGACAGCGGTGGCGGAGGGGCTGGCCCTGCGCCTGGCCTCCGGCGCGGTGCCGGAGCCGCTGCGGGGCAAGCGGCTGCTGGCGTTGGACCTGGTGTCCATGGTGGCCGGCACCAAGTACCGGGGAGAATTTGAGGACAGGGTCAACCTGATCCTGGCGGAGGTGCGCCGGGCGGGCAATGTGATCCTGTTCCTGGACGAGCTGCACAACATCGTGGGGGCGGGCTCGGCGGAGGGGGCCATCGACGCGGCCAACATCCTCAAGCCCGCCCTGAGCCGGGGGGAAATCCAGGTGGTGGGGGCCACTACGCTGGAGGAATACCGCAAGCACATTGAGAAGGATGCGGCGCTGGAGCGCCGGTTCCAGCCCGTGCGGGTGGATGAGCCCACCCCGGAGCAGGCCCTGGAGATCCTCCGGGGGCTGCGTGGGCGGTATGAGCAGTACCACGGGCTGACCATCTCCGACGAGGCGCTGCAGGCGGCGGTGGAGCTCTCTGGCCGGTATCTGCCTGACCGCTTCCTGCCCGACAAGGCCATCGACCTCATTGACGAGGGTGCGGCCCGGCTGCGGATGGAGGAGGATGCGCCGGCGGGGCTGCGTGCCCTGGTCGACCGGGTAGAGCGGGCGGCCCGGGAGAAGGCCCAGGCTGCCGCCCGCCAGGACTATGAGCGGGCGGCTCTGCTGCGGGACGCGGAGGAGGACTTCCGCCGGGAGCTGGGACGCAAGCGCAGCCGCAGCCGGGGAGAGCACCACCGACGGCTGGAGCGGGGACATGTGGCGGCGGTGCTGTCCCAGTGGACGGGGATTCCCGTGGAATCCATCACCAAGGGGGAAGCCAGACGGCTGTTGGAGTTGGAGGAGGAACTGCAACGCCGGGTGGTGGGCCAGGAGGAGGCGGTGCGGGCGGTGTCTGCCGCCATCCGGAGGGGCCGGGTGGGGCTGAAGGAGCCGGGGCGGCCCGTGGGGGCCTTCCTCTTCCTGGGGCCTACCGGGGTGGGCAAGACGGAGCTGTGCCGGGCGCTGGCCGCGGCGCTGTTTGGCAGCGAGGATGCCCTGATCCGCTTTGATATGTCGGAGTATATGGAAAAGCACACCGTCTCCCGGCTCATCGGCGCCCCGCCGGGTTACGTGGGACACGAGGATGGGGGCCAACTCACCGAGCGGGTGCGCCGCCGGCCCTGGTCGGTGGTGCTCTTTGACGAGATCGAGAAGGCCCACGGGGAGCTGCAAAACATCCTGCTGCAAGTGATGGACGACGGGGTGCTCACCGACAGCCAGGGCCGCCGGGCGGACTTCCGCAATACTGTCATCGTCATGACCTCCAACGTGGGGGCCCGGCGGATGATGGGCCATGCACCCCCTATGGGCTTTGCCGGCGGCAGCCGGGAGGACAGGCAGCGGGAGCAGGTGCTGGCGGAGCTGCGGGAGCGGTTCCGGCCGGAATTTCTCAATCGGTTGGACGAGGTGGTACTCTTTCACCGGCTGGAGGGGAGCGACCTGGAGCGGATCGCAGGGCGGCTGCTCACCGGTTTGCAGGGAAGGCTTGGGGCGCTGGGCGTGGGCCTGAAGACGGAGGGGCGTGCGCTGGCCCTGCTGGCCAAGCCCCAGGGCGATCTGGAGCGAGAGCAGGGGGCCCGCCCCATCCGCCGGGCGGTGCGCCGCCAGGTGGAGGAACCGGCGGCCCAGATGTTGCTCTCCCAGCGGCTGAAGGAGGGGGACACCCTGTGCCTGGCGGTGGAGCAGGAGCAGCTGATTCTTCGGGCGGAAAAGAGCCAGGTATGAGTCCGACGGCCAGAGCGCCGGGTGGGACGGCCCCGGGTGCGGAAAGCGCCCGGGGCCGTCTTTGTTTGAATGAATATTCATAAGCATCGGGGATAATATGAATAAACTGTGGAAAATCACCAGATAGACCAGGGCTATTATGAATGATTATGTAAAAATGGGGATTGCAATCCGGCTGGGAAGGGAGTATACTGTCTCCACATGAAAAACCTGTTGGAGGAGGATAACCATGGCTGAGGTCAAAAAGGTGGTGCTCGCCTATTCCGGCGGGCTGGACACGTCCATCATCATTCCCTGGCTGAAGGAGAACTACAATAACCCTGAGGTCATCGCGGTATCCGCTGACGTGGGCCAGGGGGACGAGCTGGACGGCCTGG